>NZ_AMZB01000122.1 GCF_000313755.1 Pseudomonas nitroreducens TX1
GCGAGCAAGCTCGCTCCTACAAAGAGCCATCTCGTGCGGATGGACGGGGAATCGCTTCAGTTTTGTAGGGCGGATAACCCGGAACGGGTTATCCGCCGGCCAACCTGCGGCGTTGAACGTTGGCGTGCTATGCGCCCTACGGGGGCTCAGGTCTTGCCCAGGCGCCTGGCCAGGGCATCAGCCAGTTGCGCGGTGAGGCCGTAGACCGAGAGCTGCGGGTTGGCGCCGATGCTGGTGGGGAACAGCGAGCCGTCGTGAATCGACAGGTTCTCCAGCTGGTGGTGGCGGCCGAGGCTGTCGCACACCGACTGCTTCGCGTCTTCGCCCATGGCGCAGCCGCCCATCACGTGGGCACTGCCCAGGCGGGTGCGATAAAGCTCCAGGCTCAGGCCATCGATGAGTTCGTGTGCCTCCTTGGCGCTTTTTACGTAGCCGGCATCGGCATGCAGCGGCAGCACAGCCTTGGCGCCGGCGGCGAACTGGATGTCGGCCATGGTGTGGAAGGCGCGGCGGATGCCGTCCCAGGTGTAGTCGGTCATCTGGTAGTCGAGCACCGGGGTGTCGTCGCCGCGCAGGCTGACCGAACCCGACGCGCTGTCGGGATGGAAGCCGTCACGCATCAGCGCCAGGATCACGTTGGTGTGCGGCAGCTGCTCCATGCGCAGCGCGTTGTCCTCGCCGAAGCGGCCGAGCAGGGTGGCGCTGAGCGCCGGCTGCAGCGGCGGAACTTCGAGCTTGTAGGACATGCGCCCGGTGGCGCCGTCGTCCCACTGGAAGTGGTCGGAATAGATCGACTGCGGTGCGCCGTAGAAGGGGTTGATCACCTCGTCGAACAGCGCGGCGCTGAAGTTCACCACGTGCAGGAAGGTGCGCTGGCCGACGCGGCCGTTCGGGTCCGGGGCCTTGGAGCGCAGGAGGATCGCCGGGGTGTTGATGCCGCCGCCGGAGAGCACGTAATGGCGGGCCTTGATGGTGATCTTGCGGCCGGTGGGAGCGACGCAGCGCTCATCCATGGCCGAGCATTCCAGGCCGCTGACCTTGCTGCCGTCATGCAGCAGGCGGTCGGCGCGAGCGAGGTACAGCAGCTCGCCGCCCTTTTCCAGGGTCGCCGGGAGGGTGGTCACCAGCATCGACTGCTTGGCGTTGGTCGGGCAGCCCATGCCGCAGTAACCGAGGTTCCAGCAGCCGCGAACATTGCGTGGAATGACCTTCCAGTGCAGGCCGAGCTTCTCGCAGCCGTTGCGGATCACGTCGTTGTTGGCGTTGGGCGGCATGATCCAGGGCGCGACGCCCAGGCGTTGCTCCATCTTCTCGAACCAGGGTGCCATCTCGGCGACGCTGTGGCCCTTCACGCCGTGTTCCTTGGCCCAGTGTTCCAGGGTCGGCTCGGGGGTGCGGAAGCTGGAGGTCCAGTTGACCAGGGTGGTGCCGCCCACGGCACGGCCCTGGAGGATGGTGATGGCGCCATCCTTGCTCATGCGGCCGATGCCTTCCTGGTAAAGGCTGGGGTAGGCGTCGGACTCCTGCATCTTGAAGTCGGTGCTGGTCTTGAGCGGGCCTTCTTCCACCAGCAGTACCTTGTAGCCGGCGGCGCTCAGGGCTTCGGCAGTGGTGCCGCCACCGGCGCCGGTGCCGACGATGACCACGTCGGCCTCCAGGGTCAGGTCCTTGTCCAGGCGCGAGCCGTTGTGGACTTTCCAGCCGCGGGCCAGGCCCTCGGCGAACAGATCGGGTACAGGCATCGGGATATCTCTTTCGGCGAGTTCTTGTTGTTCTGGCGAAATCAGATTTTCGGCGGGCCGGGGTAGCCGCAGTGGCCCCAGGATTCCGTGCGGCCGTACCAGGCCATCAGCACCAGTTGCAGCAGCGAGCTGTGGCCCATCTTCAGCAGCGAGAGGGAACTGTTCTGCCAGCGGTCGAGGAAGTGCTTCACGTCTTCGGCGTTGGCGTTATCCCAGCTGCCCCAGACGCCGGTGAGCGGACCGCGGGTGATCGGCAGCGCGAGCACGTCGAACAGCTGCACGGTGAGCTTGAGCATCTCCGGGGAGAGATGGTCGAGGCTGTTGTCCAGGCTTGAGAGGGTGCCCTTGACGGCGTCGGCCATGCGCTCGGTGGGCACGGCGCCGGCCAGCATTACCGGGATCAGTGCGCGCAGGAAGGGCATGTCGGAGTCGCGCAGCACGGCGAAACCGTTGGCCGGAGTACTGGCCGAACAGCCGCTCAGGCTGGCGGTGACGCCCGCGGTGGCGAGGAAGGCCCCGCCCAGCAGGCCGATCTTGAGCACGCCGCGCCGGGAGAGGCCCGGCGCGGTGAGGGTGGTGTCTGTCATTCTTGTTCTGTCACCTGTTATTGAGGGGGCGGTCAGCGGATGAACAGCTTGTAGACGAGTTTCTGCAGCGACTTGCCGTAGGGCGGGTAGATCACCCGCGCGGCGTTGAAGCGCGGCTTGCTGAATACGCCCTTGGCCTTGGAGAAGGTCAGGAAGCCCTCGTGGCCGTGGTAGTGGCCCATGCCGGACGGGCCTACGCCACCGAAGGGCATGTCGTCCTGGGCCACGTGCAGCAGGGTGTCGTTCAGGCACACACCGCCCGAATGGGTCTGCGCCAGTACATGGTCCTGCTCGCGCTTGTCGTAGCCGAAGTAGTACAGCGCCAGCGGGCGGTCGCGCTCGTTGATGTAGCTGAGCGCCTGGTCGAGGCTCTGGTAGGGGATTACCGGCAGCAGCGGGCCGAAGATCTCCTCCTGCATGATCTTCATCTCGTCGCTCACGTTCAGCACCAGTGCCTGCGGCAGGCGGCGGCCCTGGGCCTGCGGGAACAGCGGCACGACGGTGGCACCGCGCGCCTGGGCGTCGGCGAGGTAGCTGTTCAGGCGCGCGAGCTGGCGCTCGTTGATGATCGCGGTGTAGTCGGGATTGTTCTCCAGTTTCGGGAAGAAGCCCTGGACCACCTGGCGATAGCTCTCGACGAACTCGTCGACACGGTTCTGCGGCACCAGCACATAGTCCGGCGCGACGCAGGTCTGGCCGGCATTGAGCGACTTGCCGAAGGCGATGCGCTCGGCGGCGTCCTTCATCGGTACGCTGGCGGAGATGATGGCCGGCGACTTGCCGCCCAGCTCCAGGGTAACCGGGGTGAGATTCTCGGCGGCGGCGCGCATCACGTGCTTGCCGACGCTGGTCGCGCCGGTGAACAGCAGGTGATCGAAGGGCAGCTTGGAGAAGGCCACGCCGACATCCACTTCGCCCTGCACCACGGCGACCAGGTCCTCAGGGAACACCTTGCCCAGCAGCTCTTTCAGCACGCGGGCGGTTTCCGGGGTGGATTCGCTCATCTTGATCATCACCCGGTTGCCGGCAGCCAGCGCACCGGTCAGCGGGCCGATGGCGAGGAACAGCGGGTAGTTCCACGGCACGATCACGCCGACCACGCCCAGCGGCTGGTAGATGACCTTGGCCGAGGCCGGCATGAACTGCATGCCGACGCTGCGCCGGGACGGCTTCATCCACTTCTTCACCCGCTTGGTGGCGTAGTGCACGCCGTGCAGGCTGGGCAGTACTTCTGCCAGCAGGGTCTCGTCGGCGGAGCGGTTGCTGAAGTCGGCGTTGATCGCGTCGATGATTGCCTTCTGCTCGGTGACCAGCAGGTTGGCGAGGCTCTTCAGCCACTGGATGCGCTGGTCGGCATCGGGCATCGGATTGGCGCGATACGCCTGGCGCTGGCGTTCGAGAAGGGTTTCCAGCTGACTGATCTGCTGCTGGGTCTGCTGCAGGTAGGCGATATCGGCAACCATGACGGGCTCCTGGGCGGAAGCGGATGAGGAAGCTCTCCGGTGATTCACGCAAGGAGCCCGGATGCTTCGCGTTTTTATGCTGTCGCTGGTTTTTTAGAGCAAATGCTCTAGAGTGTCAATCAGCATGCCGTGTCCGCGCCGCCGGGCCCAGCCAACGAAAAGTTGGGCGAGCCCGACAGTTGTGTCAGGCGGTAGCAATCGGTGTACCTTTGCGTCCGCGCAATCCGCTTCGATGAGTTTTGGCAATGGCACCACGCATCAACACCCGTGACCGTATCGCCCAGGCCAGCCTGGAGCTGTTCAACGCCCAGGGGGAACGCAGCGTCACCACCAACCACATCGCCGCACACCTGGGCATCTCGCCGGGCAACCTGTACTACCACTACCGCAACAAGCAGGTGATCATCGCCCAGCTGTTCGCCGAGTATGAAAGCCACGTCGACCAGTTCCTGCATCTGCCCGAGGGCCGTACGCTGACGGTGGAGGACAAGACCTTCTACCTCGAAGCCCTGCTCGCCGCGATGTGGCACTACCGCTTCCTGCACCGCGACCTGGAACACCTGCTGGATTCGGATGCGGAGCTGGCCGCGGCCTACCGTGCCTTCGCCCGTCGCGCGATGGACAACGCCAAGGCGATCTACCGGGGCTTCGTCGACGCCGGCATCCTGCAGATGGACGAGCCCCAGCTCGAAGCCCTGACCCTCAACGCCTGGATCATCCTCACTTCCTGGGTGCGTTACCTGTGCACCACCCGCGAAGTGGCCGGCGACCTCAGCGAAGCGCTGATGCGGCGCGGCATCTACCAGGTGCTGGCGCTGGAGAGCGGGCACATCGCCCCGGCCTTTCGCGAGGCGGTGGCGGCGGTATTCGACCGGTTGTACGTGCCGCTGGAAGGTTGACCTTCAGGCGGACCGTCAACGGTATCCGCCATGCCATTACGCAGGGCGCGTAACGCGCCAGCGTTGTCCGCCGACTGCTCTGCCCGGCGAGGTTAAGCATCCACCTGGCGCGGCCCCGGTACCCGCGGCCGGCGCAGGGCGATGCCATGGCGCAGGAAGAAGTCCTCCACGCCCTCGGTGGCATCGGTATAGAGCGTACGGTTCGGGTGATCGGCGAGAAAGCGTGCCATCAGCGCCAGGCCGATCCCGCGTGACTGGAAGCCCGGCAGCACGGCAATTTCGGCCAGCCATGTGGTCTGCGCCGTCTCGCTTTCCGCGCGCAGCAGGCCGAGCACCTGCTCGCCGTCCACGGCCAGCAGGAAGTAGCTGGAAAATTCGTAGAGATCGCGCAGTTCAGCCCGGGTACCGGGCGAGCCCCAGCCTACGGCGCGATACAGCGCGGCAATGCCCGCGCAATGGGTATCGCTCAGGGGTGGGTTGTGCAGAATCGTCAGCGGCGTGTCGTGCATGGCGGCGCTCCTTCCTGGCGTTTGCTTCCGGTGCAGCTCCAGTCTGCCTCATTCCCGCGCCCGCCGGCTGACCCAGCGCAGTCAGGACTCCCGCCGCTCGCGCAGCCACTGCGGGATGCGGCGCTCCAGGTAGTAATCCGGGCGGCCGGGCGAGCCGCCGATGAAGCCGACATGGCCACCATGGGGCAACAGCTCCATCTGCGTCGAAGCGGACAGCTCGTCCAGCTGCGGCACGCTGTGGGCGTGGATGAACGGATCGTCGCTGGACTGGATGATCAGCGTCGGCACGCGGATGCCGCCCAGGTAATAGCGGCTGGAGGCGCGCCGGTAGTAATCGTGCACATCGGCGAAACCGTGCAGCGGCGCGGTCACCCGGTCGTCGAAGTCCCAGAAGGTGCGCATGCCGTCCAGCGGCCCGAGGCGTTCCAGCGCGGCAAGGTTTTCCGCGTGGCCGCCGGCGGCGAACGCTTGGCGCTTGGTCTGCACATAGGCAGTAAGCTCGCGCATGAAATGCGCCTGGTAAACCCGGGAGAAACCAATGCCGATGCGATCGGCGCACTGGTCCAGGCGGAAGGGCACCGACACTGCCACCGCGCCCTTCAACGGGCAGCTCTGCGAGGATTCGCCCAGGTACTTGAGCAGCACGTTGCCACCCAGCGAGTAACCCACCGCATGCAGCGGGGCCATCGGCCGCTTGGCGCGGACGTGGGCGACGACCGAGGCGAGGTCCTCGCTGACGCCCGAGTGATAACCGCGCGGCAGCAGGTTCGATTCGCCCGAGCAGCCGCGCCAGTTCAACGCCACGCTGGCCCAGCCCTGCGCCGCCAGCTGTTGCTGAAGGCCCAGGATGTAGTGCGAGGAGGACGAGCCGGTCAGCCCGTGCAGCGCCAGCACCAGTGGTGCGTCCGCTTCATGCGGGCCGTGCCAGTCGAGGTCGATGAAGTCGCCATCTTCCAGCCACAGGCGTTCGCGGGTGCGCTCGAGGCTGGGTGCCTTGCGTGCGAGCGAGCCATACAGTGTCTGCAGGTGCGGGCCGGGTAGCCACCAGGCGGGTTTGAATGGGGAGGGTATAGTCATCACGGATCGAATGGGGCTGACGAGTTGTGATAGTAACGCCAAGTCGGCCGTACGATGGATGCCCATGCATCCGCTGTCAGGAAAACCCACGCAAAGGAGGGGATGGAATGTGGAAGAAAATCGCGGCGTTGGGCCTGCTGCTCTGGCTCGCCGCGTGCGGCGAACCGGTGCCGCAGGAGCACAAGTCCTATGTTGGGCTATGGACCGCGCCGCAGATGAGCCTGCTGGTCACAGCGGACGGTCGTGTCGCCTATAAGCGGGTGTCGGGCAGTACGTCGAAGTCCATCGAGGCGCCGATCAAGCGCTACGAAGCCGACGGCTTCACCGTGGGCTTCGGCCCGTTCGACACGCACTTCAAGGTCTCCAAACCGCCCTACCAGGACGGCAACCAATGGAAAATGGTGGTCGACGACGTGGAGCTGGTGCGCACCAGCACCGTGGATGTCGGCAAGTCGATCTGATATCTCCAACTGCTGTAACAGGTCGCGCCGGGATGGCCGACCGCTTCAACCGACATGAGGATTGTCACGAATGTTCAGCCGCTGGTTTTTCCTGTCCGCACTTTCTCTTGCACTGCCCACATTGGCCTGCGCCGAGGGTGCTTCGTCCGACTTCAGTGAGGCGCCCTCCGGCACCGAGCAGGGCGAGCAACTGTTCGCCGAATTCACCCGCCTTCAGCAGGCCGCCGAGACGGGCGCACCGCAGGCCCTGTTCGATTTCGGCGTGTACTTCTACCAGCAGCAGAACTACGCGAGCGCGCGCAAATGGTGGGGCAAGGCGGCCGAAGCGGGGATGGCTCGTGCACAGATCCAGCTGGCCATGCTCTATCGCGACGGTGACGGCGGCCCCGAGGACAAGGCCGCGGCGGCTCGGTGGTTCCGCAAGGCCGCGGAGCAGGGCGACGTCGGCGCGCAGAACGAGATGGGCGTCCTCTACTGGAGCGGCGAAGGCGTCGACAAGGACCGGGTGAAGGCAGGCACCTGGTTCGAACGCGCGGCCGAAGCCGGCAGCGAAGACGCCGAAACCAACCTGGGATGGTTCTACCTGGACGATTCGCAGGGAGTGTACGACGCCGCCAGCGACGAAGAAGCCGCCCTGCTGGAGCGCTACTCCGCCAGCCGCGAAAAGGCCTTTCAGTGGTTCTGCAAGGCGGCGAGCCAGGGCAATGCCCGTGCCCAGTTCAAGGTCGGCGAGGCCTACTGGAACGGCTCCGGTGCGGGCATGAACAAGTTGCAGGCGCGTCTGTGGCTGGAAAAGGCCGCGCAGCAACAGGACGCGGAAGCCATCGCCTGGCTGAAGAGTGCCGGGGAAACGGCCTGGTACACCCGACTGGAGAATTGGACCCACGCCGCGCTGGATGGCGAGCTGTCCGGCACCGCCGATTGCTCGGGGGCGGCGGATCGTCGTCATGCCAATCGCGCGGTGGAAAGTGCATCGTCCGAGCCCGAAGCCGTGGAAGCCGGTGCGGCCGAGGCAGCAGAGGCAGTAGACGCGGCACAACCCGCGAGCCAGTAAGGCTCGCTACCAGCCGAACTCGTCGGCCAGGTCTTCCGCGCGGCGGGCGTCGCCGAGCAACAGCGTCAGTTCGCCGATCAGTCCGCGGCGGTAGAGCGGGTTGACGCTGTAGTCCTCGGCGAAGATGTCTTCGCCAGCCCCACGCCACACCCGGGCGAAGGTGGCGAGGCAGGCGGTCATCTGCCAGAGATCATCGAACATCGGCGCGGGGTCCCAGGGGCCGCCGTGCTGGTCGAAGAGGATACGGCCGGTGGAGCATTCGAGGATGAAGGGATCGGCACCCTGGTCTGCCACCACTATCCAGTCATCACTCCATCCCGCCAGCCGCTCGCCGGTCAGGCCGTGCCAGCGATAGCCGGCCTGCTGCTTCCACAGCTTCGCCAGCGAGGGAATGAAGAACGGATTGCCAGCGGTGTCCAGGGTGCAGTCGCACGGACCGACTTCGCGGTAGAAGCGTGCCAGTTCTGCCGGCAGGGCGATGTCGCCGGCCCAGTCGCTGGCAGGCTGTTCGAAACAGTGTTCGTCCAGCGCCAGCAGTTGTTCGCGCAGGGCGTCCGACATCCGTCAGCTTCCCCGCTGCCACAATGCGTAATGCACCGAGCCCGCCGTTTTCTCCCGGTGCAGCCGCCAGTTGCCCGGCAGGCCGAGGCTGGAGGGCACGGTTTCGCTTTCGGTGTAGATCCACGCGTCCTTGGCCAGCCAGCCGCGTTCTTCCAGCAGGCGGCAGGTGTTCTGCAGCAGGTCCTGGTGGAAGGGCGGGTCGAGGAAGACCAGGTCGAAGGCCTGGGAGGCCGGAGTGTCGAGATAGCGCAGCGAGTCGGTCATCAACAACTGGCCGTTGCCGCACTTGAGCGTATCGAGGGTGCCGCGCAGGGCGGCCACGGCTTCGCCGTTGGTGTCCAGCGCAAGACCGGCGCTGGCGCCACGGGACAATGCCTCGAGGAACAGCGCGCCGCTGCCGGCGAAGGGGTCTAGCACGCGGGCGCCGGGGACGTAGGCGGCAAGCCAGTTGAACAGGGTCTCGCGCACCCGGTCCGGCGTCGGGCGCAGGCCCGGGCCATCGGGGAAGGCAAAGCGCCGGCTGCGCCATTCGCCGCCGATGATGCGCAGCTGGCCCTGGCCGCCGTGGGGCTTCTGTGCGGCGCGCGGGGCGCCGCCGGGTCGTTTGCTCATCAGTGCTCCGGTACGCCGGCGGGTTGCGCGGCGGGTTTGTCGGTGGGCGGCGGCAGCGGTTGCTGCGGCACGGTGGGGCCGGCGGTGACGATGACGAAGGCGTCCGGGTCGAGGTGGCGGCGCATGGCCTGCTTCACCTGTTCCGCGCTCAGGCCCTGGACCTGGCTGAGGAAGGTTTCCAGGTAATCCAGCGGCAGGTTGTAGAAACCGATGGCGCCCAGCTGGCCGACGATGTCGGCGTTGCTCGCGGTGGACAGCGGGAAGCTGCCGGCGAGCTCGCGCTTGGCGTCGTCCAGTTCCTTCTGCGTCGGGCCCTTGTCGAGGTAGTCGCGAACGATGTCCTGGACCAGCTTGAGGGTGCCTTCGCTCATTTCGGCGCGGGTCTGCAGGCCGATGGTGAACGGCCCGCGCGACTGCATGCCGGTAAAGCCGGAGTAGACGCCGTAGGTCAGGCCGCGCTTCTCGCGCACCTGGTCCATCAGGCGGGTGCCGAAGCCGCCGCCGCCGAGGATCTGGTTGCCCAGGTAGAGCGCGGCGTAGTCCGGGTCGTTACGGGTGATGCCCAGTTGCGCCAGCATCAGTTGGGTCTGCTTGGAGGGGAACTCGATGTGGGTGACGCCGGCCTTGGGCGTCTGCGGTTCGCCCGGCGCGGGCAAAGCAGGGCCCTTGGGCAGGGACTTGGAGACGCTGCCGGCGATGGCTTCGGCCTGCTCGCGGGTCAGGTCGCCGACCAGTGCGATGACCACGTTGCCGGCGGCGTAGGCCTTCTGGTGGAAGGCGCGCAGCTGGGCGACGCTGATCCTGGGCACGGACTGCTCGTTGCCGTCGCTGGAGTGGGCATAGGGATGGTCGCCATAGAGCCGCTTGAACAGCTCCAGGCCCGCCAGCTTGCCGGGGTTCTGCTTCTGGTACTCGAAGCCGGCCATGACCTGGTTCTTGATACGCGCCAGGGCGTCCTCGGGGAAGGTCGGCTGGCCGATCACCTGGTCGAACAGCGCCAGCGCGGTCTCGCGCTTGCTCGGCTCGCTCAGGCTGCGCAGGCCGGCTACGGCCATGTCGCGGTAGGAGCCGTTGCTGAAGTTGGCACCCAGGTCGTCGAAGCCGGCGGCGATGGCGCTGGTGTCCTTGCCGGGCACGCCTTCGTTGAGCATGGCGTTGGTCAGCATGGCCAGGCCGTAGCTGTCGCCGTCCTGGCTGCTGCCGGCGGCGAAAGTCAGGCGCAGGTCGAACATCGGCAACTCATGGGCTTCGACGAAGAGCACGCGGGCACCTTCGGCAGTCTGCCATTGCTGGATGTTCAGCTTGCGGTGGCTGGGCGTCTTGCCGGCTGCCTCGGCCAGCGATTGCAGGCCGGTGGGTGCGGCGGCCCCGGCGGCGGCCGGTTGCGCAAGTGCGGGCGCAGCTGCCGCTGTCTCGGCGGCAGGACGGGAAACGAACAACACCAGTCCGGCGATCAGCGCGATGACGATCAGCCCGACCAGACCGTAGCGCAGGCCATTGCGTTCACTCATGGCTGGGCTCCTTGTCGGTGGCGACTTCCGGCAGGACCTGGGCGAGGGTCAGGCGGGAGCGGGTGAAATAGGTGCGGGCGGCTTGCTGGATATCCTCGGCGGTGACCGCCTGGATGGCTTCCAGGTCCTTGTCCGCCAGGCGCCAGCCGAGGCCGACGCTTTCCAGCTCGCCAATGGTGCTGGCCTGTCCGGCGATGGAATCTCGCTCGTAGACCAGCCCGGCGATGACCTGGGCGCGCACGCGCTCCAGCTCGTCCTGGCTCGGTGGGTTCTGCTTGAGGTCCTCCAGTTGCTTCCACAGGGCGGCCTCGACCTGGTCGAGGGTCTTGCCGGTCTGCACGTTGGGCGTGGCCGAGAGGAAGAACAGGCCGTCGCCGCGGGAGAACGCATCGTAGGAGGCCGAGGCCCCGGCGACGATTTCCTCGCCGCGTTCCAGGCGAGCGGACAGGCGCGCGCTGTAGCCACCGTCGAGGATCGCCGAGACCAGGCGCAGGGCGTTGATCGACCTGGCGTCGTTGCTGCTGCCCAGCGTCGGCACGTTGAAGCCCATGATCAGGCTGGGCAGCTGGGTGCGCACATGCAGCTTCAGGCGGCGCTCACCCGGCTCGGCCAGTTCCAGCGGCTTGCGCGCGGCGGGCAGGTCGCGTCTGGGAATCTCGCCGAAGTACTTCTGCGCCAGCGCCTTCACCTCCTCGCCAGTCACGTCGCCGACTACTACCAGGGTGGCGTTGTTGGGCGCATACCAGGCCTGGTACCAGTGGCGCAGGTCATCGATGGTCATGCGCTGCAGGTCGGCCATCCAACCGATGGTCGGCGTGCGGTAGCCGCTGGCGGGGTAGGCGGCGGCCTTGAAGCGCTCGAAGGCCAGCGCGCTGGGCTTGTCGTCGGTGCGCAGGCGGCGCTCTTCCTTGATCACCTCGATTTCGCTCTTGAACTGGTCGGCTGGCAGGGCGAGGTGCGCCATGCGGTCGGCTTCCAGCTCCAGAGCCACCGGCAGGCGGTCGCGGGCCAGCACCTGGTAGTAGGCGGTGTAGTCGTCGGTGGTGAAGGCGTTCTCTTCCGCGCCGAGGTCGCGCAGCACCAGCGACGCCTGGCCGGGACCGAGCTTGCGGCTGCCCTTGAACATCATGTGCTCCAGGGCGTGGGAGAGCCCGGTGAGGCCGGGTGTCTCGTAGCTGGAGCCCACCTTGTACCAGAGCTGGGAGACCACCACGGGGGCGCGGTGGTCCTCGCGGACGACGACCTTCAGGCCGTTGTCCAGGGTGTATTCGTGGGTGGGCTGTGGTTCCGCGGCGCTCGCCATCAGCGGCAGCAACAGGGAGCCGAGCAGCAGGCCGGCATGGCGGCGTGCAAGGGTTTTCATCGTGGACTGAACCTTTCGGGCTGTCCGCGGGGTCTATGCAGGCTGGCGGCCAGCCTCTTAACCCCGGCGGGCGAGGAGATGCTAGGATACCCATCCGTTTTCCGGGCGGCCACGTTCAGGGCTTCGCAAAGCTGTTTCGAGGCTTTTTTGCCGCCTGTTTCCGTGGCGTCCCCTAGAGATTCGATCCCTACATGTTTGGTTCCAACGACGACAAGAAGGCCCCGCCAGCGGGGGAGAAGAAGGGTCTGTTCGGCTGGTGGCGCAAGAAGCCCCAGGCCGAGGAGCAACCCGTAGCCGAAACCGAGCCGCAGGATGAACAGCCTGCCGCCGCCGAACCGGCTCCGGTCTCCGAGCAGGCTCCCGCCGCCCAGGCCGGGCCGGTGGCGCCGCGCGCCGAGCCGACTGCCGAGCCCACGCCCGAACCGATAGTCGATGTGGTGCCGGCCAGCGTGCCGGTCGAGCCGTTGGCGCAGCCGGTTCCTCAACCTGAGCCGCAACCCGCCGCACAACCTGAGCCGCAACCCGTTGCGCAGCCGGTCATTGCCGAGGCACCGCAGCCGGTCGTCCCGGCGGTCGCGCAGGCCCCCGTTGCCGCGCCTGTGCAGCTCGAACCGGCTGCCGAAGCGCCTGTCGTGGTCGCCCAGCCTGAGCCCGAGCCTGCCGCGCCGCCCGCAACGGAACCCGAGCCGCAGGCCAGGCCTGCCGCCAGCGAACCGGCCAAGCTCGGCTTCTTCGCGCGCCTCAAGCAGGGCCTGTCGAAGACCAGCGCCAGTCTCGGCGAAGGCATGGCCAGCCTGTTCCTGGGCAAGAAGGCCATCGACGACGACCTGCTGGACGAGATCGAGACTCGCCTGCTGACCGCCGACGTCGGCGTCGAGGCGACCACCACCATCGTGCAGAACCTGACCAAGCGTGTGGCGCGCAAGGAACTGGCCGACAGCGAAGCGCTGTACAAGGCCCTGCAGGAAGAACTCGCCAGCCTGCTGCGCCCCGTCGAGCAACCGCTGACCATCACCCGCGACAAGCAGCCCTACGTGATCCTCGTGGTCGGCGTGAACGGCGTCGGCAAGACCACCACCATCGGCAAGCTGGCGAAGAAGCTGCAGCTCGATGGCAAGAAAGTCATGCTGGCCGCCGGCGACACCTTCCGCGCCGCCGCGGTCGAGCAGCTGCAGGTCTGGGGCGAGCGCAACAACATCGCCGTGATCGCCCAGCACACCGGCGCGGACTCCGCCTCGGTGATCTTCGACGCCGTGCAGGCCGCCAAGGCCCGTGGCGTGGATGTGCTGATCGCCGACACCGCCGGTCGCCTGCACACCAAGGACAACCTGATGGAAGAGCTGAAGAAGGTGCGCCGCGTGATCGGCAAGCTGGACGAGACGGCTCCCCACGAAGTCCTGCTGGTGCTGGATGCCGGCACCGGGCAGAACGCCATCAACCAGGCCAAGCAGTTCAACAATGCTGTGGAACTCACCGGCCTGGCCCTGACCAAACTGGACGGCACTGCCAAGGGCGGGGTGATCTTCGCCCTGGCCAAGCAGTTCGGGCTGCCGATCCGCTACATCGGTGTCGGCGAAGGGATCGACGATCTTCGAACCTTCGAGGCCGATGCCTTCGTCCGTGCACTCTTCGAGACCCGGGAAATCGCATGATCCGTTTCGAGCAGGTTGGTAAGCGCTACCCCAACGGCCATGTCGGCCTGCACGAGATCTCGTTCCGCGTGCCGCGCGGCGAGATCATGTTCGTCACCGGCCACTCCGGCGCGGGCAAGAGCACCCTGCTGCGCCTGATCCTGGCGATGGAGCGGCCGACCTCCGGCAAATTGTTGCTGGGCGGTCAGGACGTCTCGCGCATCTCCACCGCGCAGATTCCTTTCCTGCGCCGGCAGATCGGCGTGGTGTTCCAGAATCACCAGTTGCTCGATGATCGCAGCGTATTCGAGAACGTTGCCCTGCCGATGCAGATCCTCGGCCTGCCCAAGGCGGATATCGCCTACCGCGTGGAAGCCGCGCTGGACCGGGTGAACCTCAAGGAGAAGGCCGAAGACCGGCCCTCCGACCTCTCCACCGGCCAGCAGCAGCGCGTCGGCATCGCCCGTGCGGTGGTACACCGTCCGGCACTGCTGCTCGCCGACGAACCGACCGGCAACCTCGACCCGCGCCTGGCCTCGGAAATCATGTCCGTATTCGAAGACATCAACCGCCTGGGCACCACCGTACTGATCGCCAGCCACGACCTGGCGCTGATCGCGCGCATGCGCCACCGGATGATCACCCTGCAGCGCGGCCGCATCATCGCCGACCGCGAGGAGAACGCCTGATGAGTGCCAATGACCTGCCCCGCGGCCAGGAAGAGGGTACCCCGACGCGTAACACGCGGGAGCGCCCGGACGACAACGAACACCAGGACCACAGCGCCTCCCTCTCGGCTTACGTGGAGAACCACCGCGCCAGCCTGATGGACAGCCTGCACCGCCTGGTCAGCCACCCCTTCGGCAGCTTCTTCACCTGTCTGGTGATGGGCATCACCCTGAGCCTGCCCATGGGGCTGTCGCTGTTGTTGAACAACGTCGAGCGCCTCGGTGGCTCCTGGCAGCGCGCCGCGCAGATTTCCCTGTTCCTCGATCTGAAGGCCAGCGAGGCCCAGGGCCAGGACCTGCGCGAACAGATCGAGAAAATGCCCGATGTGATCGAGGCGCAGCTGATCAGCCGCGACGATGCGCTGAAAGAGCTGCAGGAGCAGTCCGGACTTGGTGAAGCATTGAAGGAATTGCCGGATAACCCGCTGCCGGCGGTGATCTCGGTGACACCCAAGCAGATCGACAAGGCCCAGCTGGATGCCTTGCGTCAAAGGCTGTCGGAGCTGCCGGGTGTACAACAGGCGCAGCTGGACCTGGTCTGGGTCGAGCGGCTGTCGGCGATCCTCAAGCTGGGCGACCGCTTCGTCTTCGGCCTGACCCTCCTGCTGGTGCTGACGCTCCTGCTGGTGATCGGCAACACCATTCGCCTGCACATCGAAAACCGCCGTAACGAAATCGAAGTCATCAAGCTGGTCGGCGGGACGGATGGTTACGTGCGTCGCCCCTTCCTCTATATGGGCGCGCTCTACGGCCTGGGCGCGGGCATCCTGTCCTGGGCCCTGCTGGCCTTCGGCCTGGATTGGCTGAACAGCTCGGTGGTCAACCTGGCCGGGCTGTACGGCAGTGATTTCGGCCTGGCGGGCGTACCGGTCGACGACGGCCTGTCGCTCACGGTAGGCGCTGTGCTGCTGGGCTGGATCGGCGCCTGGCTGGCCGTGGCGCGTCACCTGCGTGAGCTGGCGCCGCGCTGAAACCCCCTGATTTTCCTAGGGGTTGGGTGGGTGTAAAGGAACTTTTACACCCGCTTGCAGTCAGATTTCGCAGTGCTACACTGCGCGAGTTTCGTGAATCGGAGGATTCGCATGACCACTTCCCTGCAACCTGTCTATGCCCTGGCTCCCGGTGCGAACCTGGAAGCCTACGTGCACTCGGTGAACAGCATTCCGCTGTTGACGCCGGAGCAGGAGCGCGAACTGGCCGAACGCCTCTTCTACCAGCAAGATCTGGAAGCGGCACGGCAAATGGTTCTGGCGCACCTGCGCTTCGTCGTGCACATCGCCCGGAGTTATTCCGGGTATGGCCTGTCACAAGGCGATCTGATCCAGGAAGGCAACGTCGGCTTGATGAAGGCCGTAAAGCGTTTCAACCCGGAAATGGGTGTGCGCCTGGTGTCGTTCGCCGTCCACTGGATCAAGGCCGAGATCCATGAGTTCATCCTGCGCAACTGGCGGATCGTGAAAGTCGCGACCACCAAGGCGCAGCGCAAGCTGTTCTTCAACCTGCGCAGCCAGAAGAAGAAACTGGCCTGGCTGAGCAATGACGAAGTGCACCGCGTCGCGGAGACCCTCGGCGTCGAGGCCCGCGAAGTCCGCGAGATGGAGAGCCGTCTCACCGGACAGGACATGGCCTTCGACCCGGCCGCGGATGCCGACGACGAGAGCGCCTACCAGTCCCCGGCGCATTATCTTGAAGACCATCGCTACGACCCGGCGCGCCAGCTGGAGGAAGCGGACTGGAGCGACAGCTCCACTGCCAGCCTGCACGAGGCGTTGGAAGGCCTGGACGAGCGCAGCCGCGACATCCTCTACCAGCGTTGGCTGGCCGAGGAGAAGGCGACGCTGCACGACCTGGCGGCCAAGTACAACGTGTCCGCCGAGCGGATCCGTCAGCTGGAAAAGAACGCGATGAACAAGCTCAAGGGTCGCATCGAAGCCTGACCGGCTTCGACGCGCCCTGCGAGTCGCGAACCGCACCCTGGTGCGGTTTTTTTCTGTCCGTTTGTCTGTGTCTGGAGAGCCCCATGCCGCGCCTGCGTCCCGTCCACGGGATGTTCTTCCTGGTCATCGCCCTGCTGGCCTTCGGGCTCGGCTCCTGGGTCGCCCGCACTTCGGCACCGCCCAAGCCACCGCAATGGTTCAGCGACTGGAAGGAAAAGGTCTTCGAGCCGCTGGCCGACGACAGGCTCACGCTGAATGACCTGCAGGACCAGCAACCCGGCGAGCTGTGGCTGACCGCCAGCCAGGACGGTCCGCAACTGCATTACCGCGGCAGGCTGGTGTCGGAAGAGGGGCCCTGGCACGTCGAGGCGGAGTTGGCCCTGAGCGAGGCCGAGCATGCCAGCCTGGCCAAGGCCACCGGCATGCAGCCGAGCAGCAAGGACCAGCCGCTGAGCGCCGAGCTGATGGGCCAATTGGGCAACAAGCCGGTCTCGGAGCTGGCACTTGCGCCGCAGGAAGACCTGGCGGTCGGGCGTCTGGCGGTGAGCCTGGGCGACCCGCGCCTGCGCCTGCAGGTGGATGGCGGTGAGGCCTGGGTCTACCCGGAGAAGGGCATGACCGTGCTGCATCGCGACGGCACGCTGCAATGGGTGCGGGTGGTGCCGCGCAGTACGTTCAAGGCTGGCGAGGCGCCCTAGCGCTTGTTCGTATTCTATTGGTCGGGGGCGGAGCAAAACGCCCCTCTCCCTAACCCTCTCCCTGAAGGGAGAGGGGATCGTTCGGCGCTGATTTCGAGTATTGAGCCTTCCTGGTGCTGCAGGATAAGTGCGGGGCAGGACATTGCAGAGGGCAGCTCCCTCTCCCTTCAGGGAGAGGGCTGGGGAGAGGGTGCTTGGCGGTGATGCTTCCAACACCGCCAGGAGGTCTCTACAGCCGCTGCAAATACTCGCTGCCCAACTGCCACATTTGCTGGCGGATCCACGAGGCGCGCTGGCGCACGTAAGGGCCGGGCTTGCCGGCACTCCACTTGCGCGGGTTGGGCAGCACGGCGGCCAGCAGGCTGGCCTGCTGCTGCGACAGGCGCTTGGCATCGACGCCGAAGTGGTGCTGGGCGGCCGCCTGGGCACCGAACACGCCGGCATCCCATTCCACGCTGTTGAGGTACACCTCGAGAATCCGCTGCTTGGACCAGAAGGTCTCGATCAGCAGGGTGAACCAAGCCTCGAAGCCCTTGCGCACCCAACTGCGCCCGGTCCAGAGGAAGACGTTCTTCGCCACCTGCTGGCTGATGGTGCTGCCGCCGCGAACCTTGCCGCCCTGCTCGTTGTGCGCCAGGGCCTTCTGGATCGCCGGCACATCGAAGCCGTGGTGTTCGGCGAACTTCTGGTCCTCGCTGGCGATCACTGCGAGCTTGAGGCTGTCCGGCAGTTCGTCCCAGGAGCGCCAGCTGCGCTGCAGGTCGATGGGCTTGCCGTTGAACCAGGACTCGACCTTGCGCTCGACCATGACCATGGTGCCCGGCGGCGGCACCCAGCGCAGGATGACGACCAGCGCCACGCTGATGGCGACGAACCAGAGCGCGATCTTGAACAGGCGGCGGAGGACGTTGCGCATGCGAGGCTTTGACTGGGCGGATGAGCGGGCCATTATAGCGGCACTCACCTGTCTGGAGTTTCCCGATGCTGCGCACTTTCCTGATGCTCGCCGCCTTCTTCGGTTTCACCGGGGTCGCCCTCGGCGCCTTTGCCGCCCATGGCCTGAAGAACAAGCTCACACCCGAGTACCTGGCGGTGTTCCAGACTGGCGTGCACTACCAGATGCTGCACGCCCTGGCGCTATTCGGCGTGGCGCTGCTCTCGGCGCATATCGGCGGCACCCTGGTCAGCCTGGCCGGCTGGGCCTTCACTGTCGGCATCCTGCTGTTCTCCGGCAGCCTCTACCTGCTGACCCTGGCTGGCCTGGGCGTGGGCATCATCACCCCGATCGGCGGTCTGTTCTTCCTGATCGGCTGGGCGCTGCTGCTGGTGGCGGCCTTCCGCCTGGGTTGACCCGGACGTCAGAAAAGCCCGAGTGCGACGCTCCGGTAACTTGGTCATCCGGCGCGATCGGGCTAGAATGCGACCCCCTCCAACAACGACCGTCCCGCCCATGCGTATTCAGTTGAACGGCGAACCCTTCGAGCTGCCCGACGGCCACAGCGTCGCCAATCTGCTCGAGCGTCTCGACCTCACCGGCAAGCGTGTCGCGGTCGAGCTCAACCAGGACATCGTGCCGCGCAGCCAGCACGCCGCCACCGCCTTGAGCGAAGGCGACCAGGTGGAAGTGGTGCATGCCATCGGCGGCGGCTAGCAGCCGCCTCCCAGACTTTCAGGCCCCGCCCGCCTTCCTTTCAGGAGTGATCCGATGAGCCAACCCAACTCCAACCTGCCGGTCGACAAGCCCTTCACCCTGGCTGGCCGTACCTACAATTCGCGGCTGCTGGTCGGCACCGGCAAGTACAAGGACCTCGAGGAGACTCGCGTCGCCATCGAGGCCTCGGGCGCCGAGATCGTCACTGTTGCCGTGCGCCGCACCAACATCGGCCAGAACCCGGGCGAGCCGAACCTGCTGGATGTGATCCCGCCGGATCGCTACACCATCCTGCCGAATACCGCTGGCTGCTACGACGCCGTCGAGGCAGTACGCACCTGCCGCCTGGCCCGCGAGCTGCTGGATGGCCACAACCTGGTCAAGCTGGAAGTCCTGGCCGACCAGAAGACCCTTTTCCCCAACGTCGTCGAAACCCTCAAGGCCGCCGAAGTGCTGGTCAAGGATGGCTTCGACGTCATGGTGTACACCAGTGACGACCCGATCATCGCGCGCCAGCTGGCCGAGATCGGCTGCATCGCGGTGATGCCGCTGGCTGGCCTGATCGGCTCGGGCCTGGGCATCTGCAACCCGTACAACCTGCGCATCATCCTCGAAGAAGCCACCGTTCCGGTGCTGGTGGACGCTGGCGTGGGCACCGCCTCCGACGCCACCATCGCCATGGAGCTGGGCTGCGAGGCCGTGCTGATGAATACCGCCATCGCCCACGCGCAGAACCCGGTGATGATGGCCGAGGCCATGAAGCACGCCATCGTCGCCGGCCGCCTGGCTTACCTGGCTGGTCGCATGCCGCGCAAGCTGTACGCCAGCGCGTCGTCGCCGATGACCGGTCTGATCAACTAAGTATTTCCATCCTGACGCGCGGGCCGGTTTGCCGAAGGCAGCCGGCCCGCGTGTGCATTTACCCGCAAGGTCCGAGTCATGAGTGACATTCCCGAGAATCAGCCTGAGAACCAGCCCGACGCCGACAACCGGCCGATGCGCGCCATCAAGAGTTTCGTGATGCGCGCCGGGCGCATGACCGAAGGCCAGCAGCGCGGCCTCGATCAGGGCTGGCCGAAGTACGGCCTGGAACTGGCCGACGGCGCGCGGGACTTCGACCAGGTATTCGGGCGCCAGGCGCCGCGTACCTTCGAAATCGGCTTCGGCATGGGCCACGCCACCCTGGAGATGGCCGCCGCTGCGCCGGAACAGGACTTCATCGGTGTGGAAGTGCACCGTCCGGGCGTCGGCGCACTGCTCAACGGCATGCTGACCCAGAACCTCACCAACATCCGTGTCTACAGCTGCGACGCCATCGAGGTGCTGCGCGACTGCGTCGCCGATGCCAGCCTCGACCGCCTGCTGCTGTTCTTCCCGGACCCCTGGCACAAGTCACGCCACCACAAACGTCGCATCGTGCAGCCGGCCTGGGCCGAGCTGGTGCGGCAGAAACTGAAGGTCGGCGGCGTGCTGCACATGGCCACCGACTGGGAGCAATATGCCGAGCACATGCTGGAAGTTATGAATGCCGCACCCGGCTATCGCAACCTTTCGGCGGACAATACCTATGTGCCGCGCCCGGAAGAGCGCCCCGTCACCAAGTTCGAACGTCGCGGGGAGCGGCTCGGGCATGGCGTCTGGGACCTGAAGTTCGAACGCGTCGACTGATTCACCGGAAAAAGGCCTGCCATGCGGGCCTTTTTCACGCAGGAACATCCTACAGACCGGGACCACCCGGCAGGCCGCCAAGGCCACCCTCACCTCCTGAATAAAAAGCGGCATCCGCCGCGGACGAAAATAAGAGTGATGGACAGGAGTCCGTCGCAAAGGAGTCTGCTGTGTTGAAGAAACTTGCTGTACTGCTGATGGCGGGCGTATGGACCCTGCCGGCGCAGGCGAAGGTCGATGCCGCCGAGGCCGCTCGACTGGGCCGCGACCTGACGCCGATGGGGGCGGAAATGGCCGGCAACGCCAGTGGCACCATCCCCGCGTGGACCGGCGGTATCACCAGCGTCCCGGCGGGCTACCAGCCCGGCACCCACCACCTCGATCCATACGCCGCCGATGCCGTGCAGTACAAGATCGACAGCAAGAACCTGGCGCAATACCAGGCGCTGCTCACTCCCGGCACCCAGGCGCTGCTGCAGGAAAACCCGGACTACTACCTGCGCGTCTTCCCCAGCCGCCGCAGCGCATCCCTGCCCCAGCGCATCTATGACGCCACCCGTTTCAACGCCGAGAATGCCGAGCTGATCGCCGATGGTAACGGCGTGCAGGGCGCCGCCGCCGGCGTGCCGTTCCCGATGCCGAAGAACGGTCTGGAAGCCATCTGGAACCACACTATGCGCTACCGTGGCGAGCAGATTCACATGGTGACCAATCAGGCCGCCGTGCTCGCCAGCGGCAGCTACAACCTGCTCAAGCTCGACCGCTTCGTGTACTTCAACTACGGCCGCGAGGGCATGACCCCGCAGGACCTGAACAACACGCTGTTCTACTACAAGTACAACATCGTCGCCCCGGCCAAGCTCGCCGGCTCCGCGCTGGTGGTGCAGGAGACCATCGACCAGGTGCTGTCGATCCGCAAGGCCTGGCGCTTCAACAGCGGTGAGCGTCGGGTGCGCCGCCTGCCGAGCCTGGCCTACGACACGCTGCAGCCGGACACCAACGGCCTGGCCACCGCCGACACCGTGGACGTCTACAACGGCGCGCCGGACCACTACGAGTGGCAACTGCTGGGCAAGCGCGAGATGCTGGTGCCGTACAACAGCTATGCCGTGCACCAGAAGGGTATTCCCTACGCGGACATCCTCAAGACCAAGACCCTCAATCCCGAACTGCTGCGCTACGAGCCGCACCGCGTCTGGGTGGTCGAGGCGACCCTGCGCAAGGGCATGGGCCATCCGTTCGCCAAGCGCCGCTTCTACCTGGATGAAGACAGCTGGCAGATCCTTGCCTCGGACATCTACAACGCCGACGGCAAGCTGATCCGCGCCCAGGAAGTGCACCCGATCAACTACTACGACGTGCCCATGGTGCTCAGCACCCTGGAAGCGCTGTACGACTTCGAGGGCAAGCGCTACTTCGTCGACGGCCTGGACAACAACGAGCCGATGTACGACTTCAAGGTCCCGCTGGGTCCGCGCGACTTCACCCCGCAGGCGTTGCGCCGCGAAGGTAACTGAGTCCGGCAGAGGCCGCCGATTGGCGGCCTTTGTGCCTCTTCGAGATACGGGTGGGGCGAGCTGGCCCGTTCCTGCAAGATCAAGAGCCCCTCTCCCTAACCCTCTCCCGCAAGCAGGAGAGGGGACTGGATCGCAACCGGCTGAAACCGATGCGTCAGCCGGCACGGACGGCTTCCTCTCCCTTCAGGGAGAGGGCTGGAGAGAGGGCAATGCCTGGCGCAGTACTTCCAGAAGAAGACAGTTGCTCCTACGAAGCGCAATGGGACATCACTCGATCAGTTCTGCCCCTAGCACCGTAGTCTCCGGCATGCGCATCGGCGCCGGGCTGATCTGCAGGTACTTGATGCTGGTGCGGGGGATGATCAGCAGGTCGCCGTCCACCTCGATGCTGATGACTGGCGATTCCATCTGCTTGCGGATGCCGCGGGCGACTTCGGCGGGGTCGTCGCTCTGTTGCGGGAAGCGCAGCGCCAGGCGCTGGCCATCGGAGAAGTGCAGGTAGAGATGCTTGATCGGCTTCATGTGTCCTCCGGCGGGTGGCTGGCCAACCGCCGGAGGAACGCAGCTCAACTGCGGTCGGCGATCATGCCAATCACGAAGAACACTAGCAGCAGGACGGGCGCCAGGGTGTAGTTGTTGAAGTAACCCAGGCCCTTGGCCAGCCAGGGGGTGACGAAGACCATCGCCAGGCCGTAGCCCACGGCACAGATCAGCACGAACAGCAGGGTGCGGAAGACGAAGTTCAGGCTGCCGATGCGCTGCTGTACCCAGGCGTTGATCGCCGGGCCGAACAGCACCAGCACGGTGGCCATGATCGCCAGGGCGATGTCGGACAGGTGGCCGCGGCACCAGCGGGAGACGTTGGCAATCAGGTCGAGCGCGAAGTCCATTGGGGCTCCTTGGGATCGAGAGTCGCCGGGGAGTGTACACGGGCGACGCCGGCAGAGTCGCCCGCCGGTTCTCAGGGCAGGAAGCGCTGCAGCAGGTCGTTGAGGAACAGCTGGCCGCGCTCGGTCGGGGCCAGGCGCTGCGGATCGTTGACCAGCAGGCCGTCCTTGCAGGCCAGGCGAAAGGCTTCGTCGATGGCGACCAGCGGCAGGCCGGTGCGCTCGGCAAAGGTCGCCGCTGGCACGCCGTCCGTGAGGCGCAGGGCGTTCATCATGAACTCGAAGGGCAGGTCGTCCGGCTCAAGGGCACGCTCACCGGCCTGGAAGGGCTTCTCCGGGTTCAGGTAGTCCTTCGGCAGGCGGGTCTTCCAGGTGCGCAGGATGCGGCCTTGCGGCGTGCTCAGCTTGGCGTGGGCGCCGGCGCCGATGCCGAGGAAGTCGCCGAAGGTCCAGTAGTTCAGGTTATGCCGTGCGCGCTTGCCGTCGCGGGCATAGGCGGAGGTTTCGTACTGGACGTAGCCCGCCTCGGCGAGCAGCGCCTGGCCGGCTTCCTGGATTTCCCACAGCTGGTCGTCCTCGGGCAGCTCCGGCGGTTGGCTCCAGAACACCGTGTTCGGCTCCATGGTCAGTTGGTACCAGGACAGGTGCGTCGGCGCCAGGGCGATGGCCTGCCGCAGGTCAGCCAGGGCGTCGGCGACGCTCTGCTCCGGCAGGCCGTGCATCAGGTCCAGGTTGAAGTTGTCGAAGCCGGCGCGGCGGGCCATTTCGGCGGCGCGTACCGCTTCGTCGCCATCGTGGATGCGACCCAGCGCCTTGAGCTTCTCGGCCTGGAAGCTCTGGATGCCGATGGACAGCCGGTTGATGCCGAGCTTTCGATAGTCGGCGAACTTGGCCTGCTCGAAGGTGCCCGGGTTGGCTTCCAGGGTGATCTCGATATCGCTCTGGAACCCGACTTGCCGCTCCAGGCCATCCAGGATGCGGGCCAGGGCGTTGGCCGAGAACAGACTGGGCGTGCCCCCGCCGAAGAAGATCGAGGTCAGCTTGCGGCCGTGCACGTAGCCGCGATCTGCCGCCAGGTCCGCCAGCAGCGCCTCGACATAGGCGTCCTCGGGCAGCTCCGGGCCGGCCGCGTGGGAGTTGAAGTCGCAATAGGGGCATTTGCGTACGCACCAGGGGATGTGCACGTACGCCGACAGCGGTGGCAGGCGGAAGCCGGAAACCACCGGCCCGGCGTCGAGCCCGTGGCGTCCTGCCTGGCTCATAGACCCAGCCGCTGCTTCAGCAGGGCCATCGCGCGGGCGCGGTGGCTGATCTGGTTCTTGCGCTCGGGCGCCAGTTCGGCGCTGGAGCACTCGGCTTCCGGCACCCAGAACAGGGGGTCGTAACCGAAGCCGTGTTCGCCGCGGGCTTCGCGCAGGATGCTGCCGTGCCAGAGGCCTTCGCAGAGGATCGGCAGTGGGTCGTCGGCGTGGCGGACCAGGGCCAGCACGCTGACGAACTGGGCGCCGCGCGCCTCGTCCGGCACGTCCTTGAGGGCGTCCAGCAGCTTGGCGTTGTTTGCCGCGTCGCCCTTGCCGTCAGCGTAGCGCGCGGAATAGATGCCCGGCGCGCCGCCGAGGAAGTCCACTGCCAGGCCGGAGTCGTCGGCCAGCGCCGGCAGGCCGGAGATGCGCGCGGCGTTGCGGGCCTTGAGGATGGCGTTCTCGACGAAGGACAGGCCGGTCTCTTCCGGTTCCACATCGCTGAACTCGCCGATGGAGCGCACCTTGACGTGGGCGCCGAGCATGGCCTGGAGTTCCTTGAGCTTGCCGGCGTTGTGACTGGCCAGCACCAGTTGTTCGAGCTTGATCATTCGTCTGGGAAGATTTCCTGCATGAAGTCGAAGCTTTGCGGGGCTTCGCTTCCGGACTGGACCTGGATGGAGAAGGTCAGGGTTTCGCGGCCTTCGATGGGGAATTGCGCCAGGTTGTAGACGGCGCCTTCCTCGACCACGCGCTTGAAGGTCAAAGGAATGGTCTGGCCCATCAGGTTCTTGGCGGAGCCGGCGACGGTGGCGTTGGCCGGCTTGCCGCTGGCGTCCAGCGGCACGATGTTGACCACGCCCTGGGCCTTGCTGCGCACCACGCCCACCGCTTGCGCGACATTGGGCTGGAGGAAGCTGGAGTTGAACACGCTGTAGTGAACCTGCAGGTCACCCAGGCGCTTCACCTGTTCGGCGAAGGCGGGCAGGGCGAGGACCAGGCAGGCGAAGAAGGTAAGCAGGCGGCGCATGATGTTTCTCCCGGGCTCTATCAGATAGCCGCGATCAGACGGCGATGCGGTGGTCTTGCACGCCAGCGCCGCTGATCCGGTAGATGCCGATCTCACCCAACAGATTAGGCCAGATTCGCGAGGCCCAGCCATGCTGGTGCTCGTGGTCTACCGCCAGGCGGTCCAGCACCTTCGCGTGCTGCTCGTGGCAGAGCGCCTCGAAGTCGCGGAAGGTGCAGAAGTGAATGTTCGGCGTGTTGTACCAAGTGTACGGAAGGAAATCCGAGACCGGCATGCGGCCATTGCGCGCGAGGTACCAGCGGCAGCGCCAGTGGCCGAAGTTGGGGAAGGTGATGATGCAGGTCTTGCCGACGCGCAGCATCTCCGCCAGCACCTTGTCCGGGTAGCGCAGGGCCTGCAGCGACTGGGTCATCACCACCACGTCGAAGCTGTTGCCGGCGAAGTTGCCCAGGCCCTTGTCCAGGTCCTGTTCGATCACGTTGACGCCACGTTCGATGCATTTGGCGATCTTGTCCGCATCGATCTCCAGGCCGTAGCCGCCGACCTGCTTGTGGTCGCGCAGCCAGGCGAGCAGTTCGCCGTCGCCGCAGCCCAGGTCGAGCACGCGGCTGCCGGCGGGGATCCAGTCTTGGATGATTTCCAGGTCGGCGCGCATGGTGATCCTTATACGATGATGCGGTTCATGTAACCGCCAAAGGCTTGCAGGTAGCGCGGAATCGGCATCAGGAAGGCGTCGTGGCCCTGTGGTGCGTCGATTTCGAGGTAGCTGACGTTCTTCTTCGCCGCCAGCAGCGCGTCGACGATCTCCCGCGAGCGCGCCGGGGAGAAGCGCCAGTCGGTGGTGAAGGACATCACGCAGAAGTCCGCCTTCACCCCGGACAGGGTGCGCGCCAGGTCGTCGCCGTGGGCGGCGGCCGGGTCGAAGTAGTCCAGCGCCTTGGTCATCAGCAGGTAGGTGTTGGCGTCGAAACGGGTTGAGAACTCTTCGCCCTGGTAGCGCAGGTAGCTTTCCACCTGGAACTCGACGCTGTGCAGGTCGTAGTTGAGTTTCTCCGACTTCATGTCGCGGCCGAACTTGGCGCCCATGGCGTCATCGGAGAGGTAGGTGATGTGCCCGACCATCCGCGCCAGGCGCAGGCCGCGTCGAGGGATCACGTCGTGTTCCTGGAAATGGCCGCCGCAGAACTCCGGGTCCGAAAGGATCGCCTGGCGCGCCACTTCGTTGAAGGCGATGTTCTGCGCCGACAGCTTGGGTGCGCTGGCAATGCACAGGCAGTGGCGCACGCGCTCCGGGTAGCTGATCGTCCACTGCAGCGCCTGCATGCCCCCCAGGCTGCCGCCGACGATGGCGGCCCAGCTCTGGATACCGAGGCGGTCGGCCAGGCGCGCCTGGCTGTGCACCCAGTCTTCCACGGTGACGACGGGGAAGTCCGCCCCGTAGGCCTTGCCGGTGGCGGGGTTGGGGCTGGTCGGCCCGGTCGAGCCGTTGCAGCCGCCCAGGTTGTTCAGCGCAACGACGAAGAACTTGCGGGTGTCGATGGGCTTGCCCGGACCGATGCAGCTGTCCCACCAGCCCGGCTTGCGTTCATCTTCGCTGTGGTAACCGGCGGCATGGTGATGGCCGGAGAGGGCATGGCAGATCAGTACGGCATTGCTCGCCGTGGCGTTCAGCTCGCCGTAGGTCTCGATCACCAGCTGGTATTCGGGCAGCGTCTTGCCGCAGGCCAGGGGCAGCGGTTCGTTGAACTGCAGCGTCTGGGGGGTGACCAGACCGACGGAATCTTCGGGGAAGACTGTTGGCATCGACCCAGCTCATGAATAAAAAAGGACGGCCAGTCTAAAGAGCGCCGCCCCCTGCGGCAAGCGTACTTGGAAGCGGCGGGGCGGGCGTGGCGCGGCTTTCAGGCGCGCTGGGAGGTGGGCAGGGTGACGACCTTGGCCTGGCGCTGCAGCGGCGCCGGGCGGCGTAGCTGGCGGAGGATGTCGGTGGCCTCGGTGAGCTGCTGTTCCAGCTCCGCGGTATAGCGCCCCAGCAGCAGCGAGCGCTGCCGTGCCTGCTGGGTTTCCTGGGCCAGGGCCTTGAGGCGCAGCATGTGGGTTTCCAGCATCTGCTTGTGCTCCAGGCTGTACTGCATCAGCGGCATCAGGGCGTCGGCGGCCCATTGCTCGGCTTCCTCGCGCAGGCGCTGGTGCAGGCCGATGACTTCCTGGGCGACGGTGGCGAAGAAGCGCCGCGTCAGCAGGCGTTGCTCGGTGAGCAAGGTCTTCAGGTGCAGGCGAAAGCGATCGGCCTTCTCCTGCAGCTTGGCGAGGTCGCGCAGGTAGCGCTGCACGCGGAACTGCGGAGCATCCAGGGCGTTGAGCGGATTCTCTTCGTTGTGCCGCTGGTAGATGGCCGCGACCATGCGGTTGGCGGTTTCCGCTTCATGTTCCATGGCGACCAGGTCGCCTTCCACGGTGCGGAAGAACTGCAGGATGGCCTGATTGATGCCA
Organism: Pseudomonas nitroreducens TX1; assembly: GCF_000313755.1. Classification (GTDB taxonomy): domain Bacteria; phylum Pseudomonadota; class Gammaproteobacteria; order Pseudomonadales; family Pseudomonadaceae; genus Pseudomonas; species Pseudomonas nitroreducens_A. The sequence goes on from NZ_AMZB01000122.1 coordinate 27,321, forward strand.
ACGGTGGTCCAACTGCCGCGCAGCTTGTCGTGTACCTTCTTCAGGTGCTGTTCCAGGCGCTCGGCGCGCACCGCCTCGCGCAACTGCTCGCCCTGATGGCGCAGCAGGCGCTGGTTGGTCTTCAGGCTGAGCAGGCGCTTGTGGTGCAGGGTGTGGTCATCCTTGGTCCGCGCGGTCAGCTCGAACAGCAACTGGCCGCTGTCCTGTTGCTGGTCGTTGAGCAGCGCCTGCTGCTCCTTCACCTTGTCCAGGCGTACGCGCAGACTGTGCTGGCTGTTGTTGACCAGTGCCAGCACCTGGCCGACCACGGCCGTCTCCAGCAGACGTTCCTTCTGCGCGACGATGCGCTCGCAGAGCAGCTCTTCGAGGGACTCCATCTGGCTGCGCGCGAGCAGTTCGCGATCGCCGCGCACCTTGGCCAGCAGCGCCTGCTTGGCCGACAGCGGCAGCACGTCCTCGCGGGCAATGCCCAAATGGCGCGCGGTGGTGTCCTGGATGTGGCGGATGGCGTTCTGCACGAAGGCTTCGCCGGCCAGGTCGTCCCAGAGCACATCGATCTTGTTCAGTATCGCGTAGAGGGTGGTGTGGCCGTCTTCGCCGAGCTGGCGCACGTGGTCCTGCCAGATCGCCATGTCGGAGGCGGTGACGCCGGTGTCGGCGGCCAGCAGGAAGAGGATCGACTGCGCACTGGGCAGCATCGACAGGGTCAGTTCCGGCTCGCTGCCCAGGGCATTCAGGCCGGGAGTATCGAGGATGCGCAGGCCCTGGCGCAGCAGCGGATGGTCGAAGTTGACCAGTGCGTGACGCCACGCCGGCACCAGCACGAGACCGGGCTTGTCGGTGGCTTCGAGCATGTCCGGGTGGAAGCCCAGCTGGATCGCCTGTTCCACCGGCAGCGGCTTGGTCTTGGCAACCTGGGCGAAGGCCTCGGCCATGTTCGCCGGATCAGAGGTATCCAGCGGGATGTTCACCCAGTGCCGCGGGATGCGCTTGAACTGCGCCACGCTGGCATCGGCGACGCGGGTCTCGATGGGCAGCAGGCGGATATAGGGGCGCTCGGAGCGCGGGTCGAAGAACAGCTCGGTGGGACACATGGTGGTGCGCCCGGCCTGGGACGGCAGCATGCGCCGGCCGTAGCCGGAAAAGAACAGGCTGTTGATCAGCTCGGTCTTGCCGCGCGAGTACTCGCCGACGAAGGCCAGGGTGATGTGGTCGACGCGCAACAGGCGCAGGGTGCGCTCAAGACGGCTCTCGATTTCCGGGGTATTCAGCCGCGCGCGCACCAGCCAACTGCGATAGCGGGTGATCTCGCGGACCAGCTCGCGCTTCCAGGTGACGTAGGCATCGATCTGCTGACTGAGACGTTCCATGCTCATCCGGGCGGTCCTTGGGCTGGCGCGTCCTGCGCGGGAAATGGATGGCGTGGATTATGCGGCCGAGTGTAGGAATAGCAATTGGCCTACAGCACATTCCTACACGTAAGGTCGGCCAAGGCTACCGAGCGGCTATCCCAAGTTCTGCCGGAAGTTTCGCCGGCCGGGGAATGCGCACGCGTTTCTGGCGGTTGAGCTCGCCGCTTTCCAGTTTCACCGCGCTTTTCGGCACGCCGAAGGCCTTGCCGAGAAAGGCCAGCAGGTGGGCGTTGGCCTTGCCTTCCACCGGTGGCGCGGTGAGGCGGATCTTCAGGCGCTCACCGTGCAGCCCGGCGAACTCGTCGCGGCTCGCCTTGGGCTGCAGGTGGCAGTCGAGGATCAGGTCCTCGCCGTCCCAGTGATAGAACGGCATGCCGGATTACATGAAGGGCGAGAGGATTTGCGGCATTCCGGTCATGGCCGCCAGATTGCCGATCACCAGCATGTCGATCAGCTTCAGCGCGATGAACGCGAAGATCGGCGAGATGTCCAGCCCGCCCAGGTTTGGCAGCAGCTTGCGGAAAGGCGCCAGGAAAGGCTCGCAGATCTGGTTCACCAGCTGGGCGCCGGGGTTGTAGCTGCCCGGAGCCACCCAGGAGAGGATCACGCTGATGATCAGGGCGAAGAAGAAGATCTTCAGGAACAGCGAGGTCACCGCGATGATCGACCACACCAGCAGCTGCAGGATGTAGCCGCCGACGCCGTAGCCCATCAGGGTCAGGGTGATGATCATCAGCACCAGCTGGATCAGGATGGCCAGCACCAGCGAGGCGAAGTCGATGCCGCCGAAACCGGGGATGACGCGGCGCAGTGGGTTCAGCAGCGGCTTGGTGGCGCGCACGATGAACTGGCTGAGCGGGTTGTAGAAGTCGGCGCGGACCAGTTGCAGGATGAAGCGCAGCAGCACGATCAGCAGGTACAGGCTGCCAAGTGTCTGGATCACATAGATGGCGGCTGTGGAAAGTCCGGTCATGGGGCGGTCCTTGGTGAACGTTGGGCGCCGGCGCAGGGGGCCGGGCGAATCGGGCGGTCGGTCAACGACGGCGCTGTCACGCCATACTGTAGGGAATTCATCGTCGCCGGTCGCGTGTAAGTGTGTTTCGTCACGTGCAAATTCAACCCCGCTTGGCCATCAGATCCGGGCTGTTGCAGGCCGGGTCGGCGCTCCGGTCCAGGCCCAGCAGGGTGAAGCCGTTGGATTCCTGGCGGATGCTGACATAGCGCTGGTTGCCCTCGGCCAGGGGCTGCGGGCTGTCCAGCTCGATGTCCACCTGGAAGCGCGCGGGGTCTTGTTTGCAGGCGCGCACGGCGGTGTAGGTCAAAGTGACGCCGGCGCGCTTGTTCAGACCGATGAGTTCATCGCGTGCCATCAGAGCAGCGTCGGCGCCAGCCGGTTCCGCCCAGGCGCGGGCGAGGCCGGCGTCTATTCGCAACCATTCATCGACGAAGCCGCGGCCATTGGACGCGGCCGGCTGGATGCGCTGGAAGGCTTCACCGTCCTGGCGGTAGCGGAAGATACCCGGGCGGGTCAGCAGGTCACCGTCCAGGCTGCCGACCTCGGCGCGCCACTCGAAACCGTCGGGGCGGGCCTTGAGCTGGACCTCCTGTTCATCGCGAACATAATCGTGCTCGGTATGCAGCAGGGTTCGCTGGGCCTGGTCCGCCGTGGCCGGGCGTACCACTTCCAGTGCCAGGTGGCTCCAGCGCGAGGTGCACCAGGGCGTGCCGTGCATCAGCGCCACGTCACCGCTGGCGAGGCGGCTGAGCATGAACAGGTCGCCGTAGGCGCCGGAGATGTCCGTGTAAGGGCCGCTCTGCCAGTCCAGCGCGCGCACCCAGGCGTTGCCTTCGCGGCGGTAACCGCGCAAGACGTTGTCGGTGCCGCAGGGAATGGCGAAGCCGCCGCTGACCAGCAGCAGCGCGGTGGGGCTGTCGCTCAGGCTGACGAGGATTTCGTTCTGGTCGGGCAAGGAAACTTCGCTGTCGCTGACAGGCTTTGGTGCGGGCAGCAGGCGCTGGCGCAGCTCGGCCTGCAGGGCATCGAGGTCCGGCCTGGCCTGGGCGCAGGCGAGATGGGCGTCGAAGGCGTCGGCCAGCGTCTTCTTATAGTGCTCGATGGCTTGGCTGAGCGCGGGTGTGACGGTGTTGTCCGCGTCGTCGTTGAAACCGCTGGCCATCGCCTGCTGCATGACCTGATAGGCCGTCAGCGCCGCCTCGTCGATGGGCGGGGCAACCGGGCATTGCGCCGCCTGGGCGACGGCGCTGGCCAGCAGGAGGCAGGCGGCGAGGGGCGGTGCGACCTTCCGTGGTCGCCGGGCGGCGTGGGTCATCGCAATCAGCGGCCCAGCTGCTCGGCCAGTTCGGCGGAACGATGATCGGCAGCGTTGACCGCCTTCTCCACCAGCGCCTCGAAGCCGTTGGCCTGGAAGGTGGTGATAGCCGCTTCGGTGGTGCCCTTGGGCGAGGTCACGCGGCGGCGCAGCTCGGCCGGGTCGACATCGCTGGTGGTCGCCATCTGCGCGGCGCCCAGGGCGGTCTGGCGGGCCAGTTGGCCGGCGACTTCGCGGGACAGGCCGAGCTTCTCGCCAGCGGCGGTCATGGCTTCCATCAGCAGGAAGAAGTAGGCCGGGCCGCTGCCGGAGACGGCGGTAACCGCGTCGATCTGGCGCTCGTCGTCCAGCCACAGGGCAATGCCCACGGCGCTCAGCAGTTGCTGCGCCTGCCCGCGCTGGGCGGCGCTGACGCTGGCGTTGGGGTACAGGCCGCTGGCGCCCAGGCCGACCAGCGCCGGGGTGTTGGGCATGCAGCGGACGATGGCGCGCGGCTGGCCGTTCACCTTGCCCAGCCAGCGCTCGAGGCTGGCGCAAGGGATGCCGGCGGCGATGGAAACGATCAGCGCGTTCTCGGTCAGCGCCGGCGCCAGCGCCAGGCAGACGTCCTTCATGACCTGCGGCTTGACGGCCAGCACCACCACGTCGGCATTGGCCACGGCGCTGGCGTTGTCACCGACCACTTCGATGCCGTGCTCGGCGGCGATTTTCGCGCGCTGCTCGGCACCCGGATCGCTGGCGCGGATGTCGCCGGCGGCAACGCCCTTGGCGCGCAGGCCGCCGATGAGACTGGCGGCCATATTGCCGGCGCCGATGAAGGCAATGCGGGTGCTGCTCATGGAGTCTCTTCCTTTATTAATGCGAAGCGCCGTAGTCGCGGGCGCCGAACAGGGCGGTACCGATCCGCACCCAGGTGGCGCCTTCGCCGATGGCGGCTTCGAGGTCGTGGCTCATGCCCATGGACAGGGTGTCCAGGCCGAGATTGAGGGCTTGCATCAGTTCGCGCAGGCGGGCGAATGCAGCGTGCTGCGCCGCAACGTCTTCGGTGGGCTCGGGAATGGCCATCAGGCCGCGCAGTTTCAGCTGTGGCAGTTGCGCCACCGCCTGGGCAAGGGCGGGCAGTTCGGCCGGGGAGCAGCCGGACTTGCTGTCCTCGCCGCTGACGTTCACCTGCAGCAGCACGTTCAGCGGCGGCAGGTTCGCCGGGCGCTGTTCGCAGAGGCGCTGGGCGACCTTCAGGCGGTCCACCGAGTGCACCCAGTCGAAGTGCTCGGCGATGGGCCGGGTCTTGTTCGACTGGATGGGGCCGATGAAATGCCAGGTCAGCGGCAGGTCGGCCAGCTCGGCCTGCTTGGCCAGGGCTTCCTGCAGGTAGTTCTCACCGAAATCGGCCAGGCCGCAGGCGAACGCCTCGCGGATGTCGGCGGCGGGTTTGGTCTTGCTCACGGCCAGCAACTGCACCGAGCCAGGCGTGCGATTTTTCGCTTGTTCCGCCTCACGGATTCGTACGCGAACCTTTGCAATATTCTCTGCTATCGTGGACATTACCGTCGCTTTTCCGCCCGGCTGCTGCGTGTTCTGCGGCATTCTACCTGCTTGCTCTTGATTGGGGAGTCCCATGGATATTACCGAGCTGCTCGCCTTCAGCGCCAAGCAGGGCGCTTCGGACCTGCACCTCTCGGCTGGCCTGCCGCCTATGATCCGCGTTGACGGCGACGTTCGCCGCATCAACCTGCCGCCGCTGGAGCACAAGCAGGTTCACGCGCTGATCTACGACATCATGAACGACAAGCAGCGCAAGGATTACGAAGAGTTCCTGGAAACCGACTTCTCCTTCGAAGTGCCGGGCGTCGCCCGCTTCCGGGTCAACGCCTTCAACCAGAACCGCGGCGCTGGCGCTGTATTCCGGACCATTCCCTCCAAGGTCCTGACCATGGAGGACCTGGGGATGGGCGAGGTGTTCAAGCGCGTCTCCGACGTGCCGCGCGGCCTGGTGCTGGTGACCGGCCCGACCGGCTCGGGCAAGTCCACCTCGCTGGCGGCGATGCTCGACTACCTGAACAACACCAAGTACAGCCACATCCTCACCGTCGAAGACCCGATCGAGTTCGTCCACGAGTCGAAGAAGTGCCTGGTCAACCAGCGCGAGGTGCACCGCGACACCCTCGGCTTCAACGAGGCCCTGCGCTCGGCCCTGCGTGAAGACCCGGACATCATCCTGGTGGGTGAGATGCGCGACCTGGAAACCATCCGCCTGGCGCTGACCGCCGCGGAAACCGGCCACCTGGTCTTCGGCACCCTGCACACCACCTCCGCGGCCAAGACCATCGACCGTATCGTCGACGTGTTCCCCGCCGAAGAGAAATCCATGGTTCGTTCCATGCTCTCCGAATCCCTGCAGGCGGTGATATCCCAGACCCTGCTGAAGAAGATCGGCGGCGGCCGGGTCGCGGCCCACGAGATCATGATCGGCACCCCGGCAATCCGTAACCTGATCCGCGAGGACAAGGTGGCGCAGATGTACTCCGCCATCCAGACCGGCGGCGCGATCGGCATGCAGACCCTCGACATGTGCCTCAAGGGCCTGGTCGCCAAGGGACTGGTCACCCGCGACGCGGCGAAAGAAAAAGCCAAGATCCCGGAAAACTTCTAACCCCACCGGGCCCTCGTGGCCCGGCGCACGGAGCGCGCCACACGCACTCGCTTCGTGATCCGACAGCCCCGTCGTAGTCAGCGTGAACCTGCGCGAGAAAGATCATGGAATTCGAGAAGCTGTTGCGCCTGATGGTGGAAAAGGGTGCCTCCGACCTGTTCATCACGGCAGGCGTGCCGCCTTCGATGAAGGTCAACGGCAAGGTACTGCCGGTGACCAAGACCGCGCTGTCGCCGGAGCAGACCCGCGAGACCGTGCTGTCGGTGATGAACGAGCAGCAGCGCCGCGACTTTGCCGAGAACCACGAGTGCAACTTCGCCATCAGCGCCCGTGGCGTCGGTCGCTTCCGTGTCAGCGCCTTCTACCAGCGCAACCTGGTGGGCATGGTGCTGCGCCGCATCGAGACCAACATCCCGACCATCGATGACCTGAAGCTGCCGGAAATCCTCAAGAAGCTGGCGATGACCAAGCGCGGCCTGGTGATCTTCGTCGGTGCCACCGGTACCGGTAAGTCCACCTCCCTGGCGGCGATGATCGGCTACCGCAACAAGAACTCCACCGGCCACATCATCTCCATCGAAGACCCCATCGAGTACATCCACCAGCACCAGGGCTGCATCGTCACCCAGCGCGAGGTGGGCCTGGATACCGATACCTTCGAGGTGGCCCTGAAGAACACCCTGCGCCAGGCGCCGGACGTGATCATGATCGGCGAGGTGCGCTCGCGCGAGACCATGGACCATGCCGTGGCCTTCGCCGAAACCGGCCACCTGTGCCTGGCGACCCTGCACGCCAACAACGCCAACCAGGCGCTGGAGCGGATCATCCACTTCTTCCCGGCCGACCGGCATGGGCAGGTGTGGATGGACCTTTCGCTGAACCTCAAGGCCATCGTTGCCCAGCAACTGGTGCCGACCCCGGACGGCAAGGGCCGCCGCGCGGTGATCGAGGTGCTGCTGAACACCCCGCTGGCCGCCGACCTGATCCGCAAGGGCGAGGTCCACGAGCTCAAGCCATTGATGAAGCGCTCCACCGAGCAGGGCATGCAGACCTTCGACCAGGCGCTGTACCAGCTCTACACCCAGGGCGAAATCACCTACGAGGATGCACTGGCCTACGCCGACTCGGCGAACGACCTGCGCCTGATGATCAAGCTGGGCTCGGAGACCGATGCCGATCACCTGAGTACCATGACCCAGGGCCTGACCCTGGAGATGAGCGACGACGATCCCAATCGGCGTTTCCGCTAAGCCCGTCCTGCGAACGGACAGCTCTCGAGAAGCCCGCTCCATGCGGGCTTTTCGTTTATGCTCAGGGCCTTGTCACGCAACGGGAGAAAGGCATGTCCGCCAACCCTGATACCCACAGCAAGGTCATCGGCTACCTGCTGTGGATCTTCGGCTTCACCGGCTCGCACCGCTTCTACTACGGCCGGCCGATTACCGGCACCATCTGGTTCTTCACCCTCGGGCTGTTCTTCATCGGCTGGATCATCGACCTGTTCCTCATCCCCTCGATGGACGACGCGGCGGACCAGCGTTACCGCTCCGGCGGCGTGGACTACAACGTCGCCTGGATCCTGCTGACCTTCCTGGGCGTGTTCGGCGTACACCGCATGTACATGGGCAAGTGGCTCACCGGCATCCTCTACCTGTTCACCGGTGGGCTGTTCTTCATCGGCGTGCTCTATGACTTCTGGACGCTGAACAGCCAGATATCCGAGCGCAACGGGCCGCAGCGGATCTGACGGGATGTCACTCTCTGCCGGGCTGTTGTCATTCCTTGATGGCCCGTGCTTTGGATTTCCCTCTCCCTAACCCTGGCTGCGCGCCCCGCTCCGAAGGGAGAGGGGATATCCGTGCCAGGCGTGCCCTTCTGCGATACCGGCGAGCATGGAACTGGCCGAGCACACCGAACGGCTCCCTCTCCCTTCAGGGAGAGGGCTGGGGAGAGGGCAGGCTCTCGCGCCGATCCTTCCCTGTGGCTCGGGAACAGGCGCCGTGCCATGCGGTTCGCGAGCAAGATCGCTCCTGCAGGCGATGCCGCACGCTCTGACGTACCTCCTGCTCTGCCGTCTTTCGTCGCGCCGCCTGGCGCGAGCTGTGCCCCGCGCCTAAGGTCAGGAGGACAGTAGCAGGCGCCGCCGGGCGATCCCCGGCTCGCCCAGAAGGAGTGGCTGCCATGAGCAACGAATCCCGCCCTGCCGTACTCGACCTGATCGGCAATACCCCCATGGTCCGCGTCACGCGCTTCTATACCGGACCCTGCACCCTGTTCCTCAAGCTCGAATCGCAGAACCCCGGCGGCTCCATCAAGGACCGCATCGGCGTCGCCATGATCGAGGCGGCCGAGCGGGACGGCCGACTCAAGCCCGGTGGTGTCATCGTCGAAGCCACTGCCGGCAACACCGGCCTGGGCCTGGCGCTGGTGGGGCGCGCCAAGGGTTACCGGGTGGTGCTGGTGGTGCCGGACAAGATGTCCACCGAGAAGGTCCTGCACCTGCGCGCCATGGGCGCCGAGGTGCACATCACTCGCTCCGATGTCGGCAAGGGGCACCCGGAGTACTACCAGGACGTCGCCGCGCGGCTGGCGAAAGACCTGCCGAACGCCTTCTTCGCCGACCAGTTCAACAACCCCGCCAACCCGCTGGCCCACGAGACCGGCACCGGCCCGGAAATCTGGGCACAGACCGGCCATGACCTCGATGCCGTGGTGGTCGGCGTCGGTTCCGCCGGCACGCTCACCGGCCTCACGCGCTTCTTCCAGAAGGTCCAGCCCAGGCTGGAAATGGTCCTGGCCGACCCGGTGGGCTCGATCATGGCCGAATACTCGCGCTCCGGCGCCATCGGCACGCCCGGTTCCTGGGCGGTGGAGGGCATCGGCGAAGACTTCGTGCCGTCGATTGCCGACCTCTCCAGCGTGCGCCATGCCTACTCGATCAGTGACGAGGAGAGCTTCGCCACGGCCCGCGAACTGCTGCGCAACGAAGGCATCGCTGCCGGTTCGTCCACCGGCACGCTGCTGGCCGCCGCGCTGCGCTTCTGCCGCGAGCAGACAGCACCCAAGCGCGTGGTCAGCCTGGTCTGCGACACCGGCACGCGCTACCTGTCGAAGATCTACAACGACCAGTGGATGACCGACCAGGGCCTGCTGCAACGCAAGCGCTACGGCGACCTGCGCGACATCATCGCGCGGCGTTTCGAGGAAGGGCGCGTGGTCAGCGTCGGCCCCGGCGACACCCTGCTGACCGCCTTCCAGCGCATGCGCCTGGCGGATGTCTCGCAACTGCCCGTGCTGGATGGCCCGCGGCTGGTCGGCGTGATCGACGAATCCGACATCCTCATGGGCGTGCATGACGACCCCGCACACTACCGCCGCGATGTCGCCAGCGCCATGAGCGACGCCCCGGAAACCCTTGCCCCCGGCGCCAGCCTGGGCGAGCTGGAAGCCGTGCTGGCGCGCGGACTGGTGGCCATCATCGCCGACGCCTCGGGCTTCCACGGCCTGATCACCCGTTTCGACCTGCTCAACCATCTACGGAGGACCCTCGCATGAGCAAGCACCACGACCGCCTCGGTTTCGCCACCCGCGTGATCCACGCCGGGCAGGCGCCGGACCCCTCCACCGGGGCGATCATGCCGCCGATCTACGCCAACTCCACCTACCGCCAGGACAGCCCCGGCGTGCACAAGGGCCTGGACTACGGCCGCTCGCACAACCCCACGCGCTGGGCGCTGGAGCGCTGCGTGGCGGACCTGGAGGGCGGCAGCAAGGCGTTCGCCTTCGCCTCGGGGCTGGCGGCGATTTCGGCGGTGCTGGAGCTGCTCGACGCCGGCTCGCACATCGTTTCCGGCAACGACCTCTACGGCGGCACCTTCCGCCTGTTCGAACGAGTGCGTCGGCGCAGCGCCGGCCATGACTTCCACTTCGCCGACCTGGCCCAGCCCGGCGCGCTGGAAGCAGCGCTGACCGACAAGACCCGCATGGTCTGGGTGGAAACCCCGAGCAACCCGCTGCTGCGCCTGACCGACCTCGCCGCCATCGCCCGCACCTGCCGCGCGCGCGGCATCCTCTGCGTGGCCGATAACACCTTCGCCAGCCCTTATGTGCAGCGCCCGCTGGACCTGGGCTTCGACATCGTCGTGCACTCCACTACCAAGTACCTGAATGGCCACTCCGACGTCATCGGCGGCATCGCCATCGTCGGCGACAACCCCGACCTCGCCGAGCGCCTGGGCTTCCTGCAGAACTCGGTGGGCGCCATCGCCGGCCCGTTCGACGCTTTCCTCACCCTGCGTGGGGTGAAGACCCTGGCGCTGCGCATGGAGCGGCACTGCGCCAATGCGCTGGAACTGGCGAAGTGGCTGGAGCAGCAGCCGCAGGTGAAGCGCGTCTATTACCCCGGTTTGCCTTCCCACCCGCAGCATGCGCTGGCACGCACGCAGATGAAGGGCTTCGGCGGGATGATCTCGCTGGACCTGGACACCGACCTCGCCGGTTCGCGGCGCTTCCTGGAAAACGTCCAGCTATTCGCCCTGGCGGAGAGCCTGGGCGGCGTGGAAAGCCTGATCGAGCACCCGGCGATCATGACCCATGCCAGCATCCCGCCGGAGAACCGCGCGGCGCTGGGCATCGGTGACTCGCTGATACGCCTGTCGGTGGGTGTGGAAGACGTGGAGGACCTGCGCGCTGATCTGGCGAAGGCGCTGGCGATGATCTGATCCTTTCTGAAATATCCGGCTGCCTGTGAATCCGCTATCCCGCCGAACTGTTCCCTCTCCCTTCAGGGGGAGGGCTAGGGAGGGGGAGCGTGGCCCAGGTCAGCGATGGAGCTGTATGGTAGGTTCCACCCTCTCCCCAACCCTCTCCCTGAAGGGAGAGGGAGCTGCTCCTTTGCTCATGGCGGACTGTTGCGGCATCAGGAAAAAGCCCGCCAATCGGCGGGCTTCTTCATGGGCGGGTAGGGCGTTACACCGCGTGGACGATATGCCCGTCCACCAGGGTGCAGCGCACCACGCCCGGCAGGCAGTGGCCGAGGAACGGGCAGTTCTGGCCACGGGAGTGCCAGGTCTCGCCCGCCAGGGTCTGGCCGTCGGCTTCGAACAGCACCACGTCCGCCGCGGCGCCCACCGCCAGCTTGCCGGCCGGCAGGCGCAGGGCGGCGGCCGGGCCACTGGAGAGGCGTGCGAGCAGGGTCGGCAGGTCGAGCAGGCCGTCCTGTACCAGGGTCATGGCCAGCGGCAGCAGCAACTCGACGCTGCTGATGCCCGGGTCGGTCGCGGCGAACGGGGCGTTCTTCGCGTCCTGCTCGTGGGGCTGGTGGTGGCTGGCGATGGCCTGGATCACGCCGCTCTTCACCGCGTCACGCAGGGCGTCGCGGTCCTTGTGCGAGCGCAGCGGCGGCTGCACGTGGTACAGGCTGGAGAAGTCCGCCAGCGCCTCGTCGGTGAGGATCAGCTGGTACAGCGCCACGTCGGCGGTGACCGGCAGACCACGGGCCTGGGCCTGGGCAATCAGCTCGACGCCACGGGCGCTGGTCAGCTGGCTGAAGTGCGCGCGCACGCCGGACTGCTCCACCAGCAGCAGGTTGCGCGCCAGTGCTACGGTCTCTGCGGTTTCCGGGATGCCGGCGAGCCCGCGGAAGCTGGCGGTCGGGCCTTCGTGGGCGAGGCCGCCTTCGGCCAGCTCGGCGTCCTGGGAGGTAAAGATCACGGTGAGGTCGAAGGTCGCCGCGTATTCCAGCGAGCGCAGCAGTACCCGGTTGCTCGCCATCGGCGCCAGGCCGTTGGTGAAGGCCACGCAGCCGGCGTCGCGCAGGGCGACCAGCTCGGACAGCTGCTCGCCGGCCAGGCCCTTGGTCAGCGCGCCGATGGGGAAGACCTTGGCGTTGCCGGCCTCGCGGGCGCGGTCGAGGATCAGCTCGGCGACCGCCGAGGTGTCCAGCACCGGCTTGGTCTGCGGCGGGAAGCACAGGCTGGTGACGCCGCCGGCTGCGGCGGCGCGGGTTTCGCTTTCGATGCTGCCCTTGCGGCTGTAGCCCGGCTCGCGCAGGGCGACGCTCAGGTCCACCAGGCCGGGCGCGGCGATCAGGCCGGCGGCGTCGATTTCCTGGGCGGCGTGGAAGTCTGCGGGAGCGTCGCCGATGGCGACAATGCGGCCGGCCTCGATATGCAGGTCGCAGACCTTGTCCAGGCCGCTGGCCGGGTCGATCAGGTGGGCGCCACGAATACTGACGGTCATTGCGCGTCCTCCTGTTCCAGCTGGCGTTGGGCGTTCTGGCCGCTCATGGCCATGGACAGCACGGCCATGCGGATGGCGATGCCGTAGGTGACCTGGTTGAGGATCACCGACTGTTCGCCGTCAGCCACGGCGGAGTCGATCTCCACGCCGCGGTTGATCGGGCCGGGGTGCATGACGATGGCGTCGGGCTTGGCCAGCTTCAGGCGTTTCTGGGTCAGGCCGTAGAGCTTGAAGAACTCGCCTTCGCTGGGCAGCAGGCCGCCGGCCATGCGCTCGCGCTGCAGGCGCAGCATGATCACCACGTCGACGTCCTTCAGGCCTTCGTTGGCGTCGGTGAACACCTTCACCCCGTACTGTTCTTCCAGGCCCACCGGCAGCAGGGTGCGCGGGGCGATGACGCGGATGTCCGGGCAGCCCAGGTTCTTGAGCGCCAGCATGTCCGAGCGGGCTACGCGCGAGTGCAGGATATCGCCGACGATGGCCACCGAGAGGTTCTCGAAGCTGCCCTTGTGGCGGCGGATGGTGAGCATGTCGAGCATGCCCTGGGTCGGGTGGCCGTGGCGGCCGTCGCCGCCGTTGATCACGGCGACATTGGGGCTGACGTGCTCGGCGATGAAGTGCGCGGCGCCCGAGTCGCTGTGACGCACGACGAACATGTCGGCGGCCATGGCCTCCAGGTTGCGCAGGGTGTCGGTGAGCGTTTCGCCCTTGCTGGTCGAGGAGGTCGACACGTTCAGCGAGATGACGTCGGCGGACAGGCGCTGGGCCGCCAGCTCGAAGGTGGTGCGGGTGCGCGTGGAGTTTTCGAAGAACACGTTGCACACGGTCTTGCCGCGCAGCAGCGGGACTTTCTTCACCGCGCGGGCGCCGACTTCGAGGAAGGAGTCGGCAGTGTCGAGGATTTCAGTCAGCAGTTCGCGGGACAACCCGTCGAGCGAGAGGAAGTGGCGCAGCTGGCCCAGGTCGTTGAGCTGCAGCGGGCGCTTGGCGTCGGTCGGCATGTGGCAGGCCCTGAAAGTTGGGAGTGGAGGTCCGGGCGCGCGGGGTCACAGCGCGGTGCTGAGAAGCGTGCGCTCGAGGACAAGTGGTGCGGGACCGCGCAATTTTACCCGCTCGTTGGGTGCCAGGGACAGGGTTTCGCCGACGATATCCGGGCGAATTGGCAGCTCGCGCTTGTTCAGGTCCACCAGGCTGACCAGGGTCACGCTGGCCGGCCGACCGTAGTCGAACAGCTCGTTGAGCGCGGCGCGAATGGTCCGGCCGCTCATCAGCACGTCGTCTACCAGCACCAGGTGCTGGCCGTCGATCTCGAAGGGCAGTTCCGACGGACGGACCTGCGGGTGCAGGCCGCTGCGGCTGAAATCGTCGCGGTAGAAGGAGACGTCGAGGATGCCGAGGATCTCGTCGCTGCCCAGTTCCTTGAGCAGTTCCTGGGCGACCCAGATGCCGCCGGTGTGGATGCCGACGAAGCGCGGCGAGTCGATGCCGCGCTGCGCCAGGTAGTTGCGCAGATCGGTGGCCATGCGGGTGATGAGTTCGGCGGGGCTGGGCAGGGTCATGACGTCTCCGGTTCGGTTGGCGAGGCCACCCGGCGCGGGCGGCCATCGGGGCGGACCGTTCCGGGAAGGAGTGGTCCGGCAAGCTTAGTGGCTTTCGCTGCGCTGGCGCTGCCTCAGGTCAAGGACACTGCGGCCATGGCAGGCAGGGGCCTGGGATCAGGCAGGGGCGTTTTCCGCCAGCCAACCCTCCAGCAGCAGGGCGGCGGCCAGGGCATCCACCGGGCGCTCGCGGTAGCCGTCGCGCTGGCCCTGGGCCAGGCGCTCGCCCTTGGCGGCGTAGGTGGTCAGGCGTTCGTCGTGGGTGTGTACCGGCAGGTTGTAGCGGCCATGCAGGCGGCGGGCGAATTTCTCGGCGCGCTCGCTCATGTCGCTGGGGGTGCCGTCCATGTTCAGCGGCAGGCCGACGACGATGGCGTCGGGCTGCCACTCCTTGATCAGGGCTTCGACGCGGCTCCAGTCCGGGACGCCGTTCTGTGCCTTGAGCACGCAGAGCTCTCGGGCCTGGCCGGTGATGGCCTGGCCGACGGCGACGCCGATCTGCTTGGTGCCGTAGTCGAACCCCAGGAGCAGGCGCAGCGGTTTGCTGCTCATCAGGCGTGCCCGGCCTGGGCGGTGAGCAGGCTGAGGTTGACCCCCAGGCGCTCGGCGGCCGCCGACAGGCGCTGCTCGGCCGGTACCTCGAAGAGCACCGCCGGGTCGGCGGGGCAGGTCAGCCAGGCGTTGTCGGTCAGTTCCGCTTCCAGTTGGCCGGCTTCCCAGCCCGCGTAGCCGAGGGTGATCAGGTGCTGTGCCGGGCCGCTGCCGTCGGCGATGGCGAACAGCACGTCCTGGGAAGTGGACAGCGACAGCTCGCCCATTTCCAGGGTGGCCTGGTAGCTGCGCCCGGCAGGGTGCAGGACGAAGCCGCGGTCGGTCTGCACCGGGCCGCCGCTGTAGATGGTCATGCCCTGGCAGCGCACCGGCGGAAGTTCGTCCGGGCGCAACTGTTCGAGCACGTCGGCCAGGCTCAGGCCGCTGGGGCGGTTGATGATCAGGCCCATGGCACCCTGCTCGTTGTGTTCGACGATGTAGGTGACGGTCTGGGCAAAGTTGGCATCCGCCATGTGCGGCATGGCGATGAGGAAATGGTGCTTGAGGTAGCTGGCGGCTGTGCTTTTCATGCCGGCTAGTTTCAGGCCTGCGGGTCAAAGGGACAAGACTTGAAAGCGCACCGGCGCACCACGGGCGCCGTCGGGCGAGTCGGGTCAGTTGCTGGACAGGCGGTCGCCGCGCTCGAAGCGCCAGGTGCGGATGATTTCCAGACGGTCGATGTCGTTCAGGTCGCCCGAGAAGGGCGCGAAGGGGGCGGCCAGTCGCACGATGCGTTGGGCGGCCTGGTCGAGCAGGGGTTGGCCGGAGGATTCCAGCACCTGCACTTCGTAGAGCGAACCGTCGCGGTTGATCGACACCAGCAGTCGCAGGCTGCCGTAGATGCGCTGGCGGCGGGCCTCGTCGGGGTAGTTGAGGTTGCCGATGCGCTCGATCTTCTTGCGCCATTCCTCTTTATACCAGGCGCCCTTGTCGCGCATGGTCGAGGCGGCGCTCAGGCGGTGAATGCGCGGGCGCTTGGCGTAGGCCTGCTGTTCGCGGGCGAGGTCGGCCTCCAGGCTGGAGATTTCCGCCGAAAGCTGGCTTGAATCGAACTGCGGCGCTGGCTTGGCGACGGTTTCGGCCTTGGGCGTCTGCTGCTTGGTCTGCACCTTGTCCGGGCGCGGGGTGCGGGTGGCGACGGCGGCCTTGGGCGCTTCCGGGCTCTTGGCCTGGCGCGGCGTGGCCGGCGGGGAGACCTTCTTGACCTCGGTGTCCTGGAACGGCGCCTGCTCGGTGGTCTTGGGGATCGCCTTGTGTTCCAGCGTGCCGCTGCCCTGCTGGTTCATCTGCGCAAGGTAGTCCGCCTTCTCCGGCGCCTTGTCGCTCTTGAAGCTGGCGAGGGTGATTTCCAGCGTCTTGCTCAGCTGGCTGGGGCTGGGCATGGTGAAGCCCACCCCCAGCAGCACGGCCACGTGCAGGATGGCCGCAACGAACAGGGTGAAACCCAGACGGTCCGCCGGACGTACGCCGGAGGACATGGGGAAGTCTTGGTGGGTTGCAGCGTTCATTGCGGATCGCACGGGCCAGGGTGGGGCGGAAGTCTGCCGACGAGGCTTATAAAAGTCTATGACGCACTACGCGCCTTGAGCTTTTCGTCGATGACTGCCATCAGTCTCTCACCGATGCGCGTGTCGTAGGCCGCATCGATCTCGCGGATGCAGGTCGGGCTGGTGACGTTGATCTCGGTGAGGTTCTCGCCGATCACGTCCAGGCCGACGAACAGCAGGCCGCGCTTGCGCAGTTCCGGGCCGACCTGCGCGGCGATCCAGCGGTCGCGCTCGGTCAGCGGCTGGGCCACGCCCCGGCCGCCGGCGGCGAGGTTGCCGCGGGTCTCGCCCTGGGCGGGGATGCGCGCCAGGCAGTATTCCACCGGTTCGCCGTCGATCATCAGGATGCGCTTGTCGCCGTCCTTGATGGCCGGCAGGTAGCGTTGCGCCATGACCTGTTCCTGGCCGTGGCGGGTCAGGGTCTCGAGGATCACCGAGAGGTTCGGGTCGCCTTCGCGGTGGCGGAAGATCATCGAGCCGCCCATGCCATCCAGGGGTTTGAGAATGATGTCACGATGCTCCGCGGCGAATTCGCGGAGAATGTCGGACCGGCGGCTCACCACCGTCGGCGGCGCGCATTGCGGGAACAGCGTGGCGAAGTACTTCTCGTTGCAGTCGCGCAGGCTCTGCGGCTTGTTGACGATGAGCGTACCGGCGGTTTCAGCCTGTTCCAGCAGGTAGGTGGAGTAGACGAATTCGTTGTCGAAGGGCGGGTCCTTGCGCATCAGGATCACGTCCAGGTCCGACAGCGGCTGGTCGACTTCCTCCTCCAGCTCGAACCAGTGGGCCGGGTCGTAGAACACCTTGAGCGGGCGCATGCGACCGCGGGCGACGTTCTCTTTCTGGTAGAGGTCCTGCTGTTCCATATAGAAGAGCTGCCAGCCGCGGGCCTGGGCGGCGAGCAACATGGCCAGCGAGCTGTCCTTCTTGAAGCTGATCTGCGCGATGGGGTCCATCACGATCCCGAGGCGTACGCTCATGGGATGTCCTCCTGGGGGAAATTCGTCGGCGGGGGGCTGCGGCATCAGGCCGCGCCGCAAAGGCTGAAAATGGACGCTCAGGGTGGCGCTGGATGTGCGCTCGGTCAAGGAAAAAGCCTGCGTGTTCCGGGTCTTATGGCCTGAATTTGCTGGGCGTGGTAAAGATTCTGACGATTGTGGTAAAAGGTTCCCACGATTGGGTCGCAGCCCGACGGTGGCAGGGCGCGTGCGCACTGAAATAAAAAGCGGAAAAACGACTCACCGAGATGGTAAGGGCGAACATGGAACAGCATTCCGACGGTTTGAAAGTAATGGTGATCGACGATTCCAAGACGATTCGTCGCACGGCTGAAACCCTGCTGAAGAAAGTCGGCTGCGATGTCATTACGGCCATCGACGGCTTCGACGCGCTGGCCAAGATCGCCGATACCCATCCCAGCATCATCTTCGTCGACATCATGATGCCGCGCCTGGATGGCTATCAGACCTGCGCCCTGATCAAGAACAACAGTGCATTCAAATCCACGCCGGTGATCATGCTGTCCTCCAAGGACGGCCTGTTCGACAAGGCCAAGGGTCGCATCGTCGGTTCCGATCAGTACCTCACCAAGCCCTTCAGCAAGGAAGAACTGCTCGGCGCGATCAAGACCCATGTGCCCGACTTCACCCCGGTGGAGCACGCTTCCTGAAGTCCGGCGCGAGCGCCGGTGACGCCTATTCCGTATGGGGACCACAATGGCTCGAATTCTGATTGTTGATGACTCGCCGACCGAGATGTACAAGCTGACCGCGATGCTGGAAAAGCACTCGCACCAGGTACTCAAGGCCGAAAATGGCGCCGATGGCGTGGCCCTGGCTCGCCAGGAAAAGCCCGACGTCGTCCTGATGGATATCGTCATGCCCGGCCTGAACGGCTTCCAGGCGACCCGTCAGCTGTCCAAGGACCCGGAAACCAGCGCGATTCCGGTGATCATCGTCACCACCAAGGACCAGGAGACCGACAAGGTCTGGGGCAAGCGCCAGGGCGCGCGTGACTACCTGACCAAGCCGGTGGACGAGGAAACACTGCTCAAGACCATCAATTCGGTGCTGGCCGGCTGATCCAGCCGTTGCTGCACACCCGAACATAATTATTAGAGAAGGCCAGGGCCGGCATGGCGGAAGTCCAGAGTCCTTTCGAGGTTCTCGTCCAGATCGATCAGCGCTGTCGTCAGCTGGCCGCGGGTCTGCCCGCCCAGCGCGAAGTGGTGCAGAGCTGGAACGGCATCGGCTTTCGCATGGCTGGGCGCCTGTTCGTGGCGCCCATGGGGGAGGTCGGCGAGGTTCTTCACGAACCGCGCTACACACTGCTGCCCGGTGTCCGTGACTGGGTGAAGGGGGTCGCCAACGTGCGCGGCCGCCTGTTGCCGATCATGGACCTGTGCGGCTTCCTCGGCGCGGAGCTTTCGCCTCTGCGCAAACAGCGGCGCGTGCTCGTCGTGGAGCACCAGGAAGTCTTCGCCGGCCTCATCGTCGATGAGGTGTTCGGCATGCAGCACTTCCCGGTGGACACCTTCTCCGAGCAGTTGCCACCGCTGGAAGCGGTCCTGCAGCCCTTTATCCATGGCGTCTTCCATCGGGAGCAACCCTGGCTCGTGTTCAGCCCGCATGCGCTGGCTCAGCACCCGGGGTTCCTGGATGTCGCCAGCTAGCGTTTGACCGGTTGGGCCGGCGTTGCCGGCCCTTGTTGTGACATGGAATTCGTAATCGTGGTGGGTCCAGGCGGGGGCCGAATATGAAAAATATAAAGGCAGGCAGTCTTTTTTCGGGTGCGCGCAGCAGTTCGCTGATCCTCGGACTCTTCGTGGTCCTGATCGTGGCGATCGTCTTGCTGTTCGCCAACTTCGCTTACCTCAACACCCAGGCGAACCACGACAAGCAGTACATCGGCCATGCCGGCGAGCTGCGCGTGCTGTCCCAGCGTATCGCCAAGAACGCCACGGAAGCCGCGGCGGGCAAGGCGGAGGCGTTCAAGCTGCTCAAAGAAGCGCGCAACGACTTCGAGAAGCGCTGGAACATCCTGACCAAGGGTGACGAAAGCACCGGCCTGCCGCCGAGCCCGGATGCCGTGCAACCGCAGATGGCGGATGTACAGAAGGACTGGGACACCCTGCGCAAGAACGCCGACTCCATCCTCGCCAGCGAACAGACCGTACTGTCCCTGCACCAGGTGGCCGCGACCCTCGCCGAAACCATCCCGCAGCTGCAGGTGGAGTACGAAGAGGTCGTCGACATCCTGCTGGAAAACGGCGCCCCGGCCGACCAGGTCGCGGTAGCCCAGCGCCAGTCGCTGCTGGCCGAACGTATCCTCGGCTCGGTGAACAAGGTGCTGGCCGGTGACGAGAACTCGGTGCAGGCCGCGGACAGCTTCGGCCGTGACGCCAGCCTGTTCGGCCGCGTACTCAAGGGCATGAAGGAAGGCAACGCGGCGATGAGCATCTCCAAGGTGACCAACGCCGAAGCGGTGGATCGCCTCAACGAGATCGCCGAGCTGTTCGAATTCGTTTCCGGCTCGGTGGACGAGATCCTCGAGACCTCCCCGGAGCTGTTCCAGGTCCGTGAGGCCGCCAACACCATCTTCGGCGGTTCGCAGACCCTGCTGGACAAGGCGTCCAACCTCGCCAACGGTTTCGAGAACCTGGCCGAAGGCCGTGTGTTCAACCAGGTCGCCAGCGCCGCGCTGGGTATCATCGCCCTGGGCGCGATCATCCTCATCGGCCTGGTGATGGTGCGTGAGACCAACCGCCGGCTGGCCGAGACCGCCGAGAAGAACGAGCGTAACCAGGCGGCGATTCTGCGACTGCTCGACGAGATCGCCGACCTCGCCGACGGTGACCTGACGGTGGCCGCGACGGTAACCGAGGACTTCACCGGTGCGATCGCGGACTCCATCAACTACTCCATCGACCAGCTCCGCGAGTTGGTGGAAACCATCAACCTGACCGCCGTGCAGGTGGCCGCCGCCGCCCAGGAAACCCAGGCCACCGCCATGCACCTGGCCGAGGCTTCCGAGCACCAGGCCCAGGAAATCGCCGGCGCCTCCGCTGCGATCAACGAAATGGCCGTGTCCATTGACCAGGTATCGGCGAACGCCTCCGAATCCTCGGCGGTAGCGGAACGTTCCGTAGCCATCGCCAACAAGGGCAACGAGGTGGTGCACAACACCATCACCGGCATGGACAACATCCGTGAGCAGATCCAGGACACCTCCAAGCGGATCAAGCGCCTGGGTGAATCGTCCCAGGAGATCGGTGACATCGTAAGCCTCATTAACGACATTGCCGACCAGACCAACATCCTCGCCCTGAACGCCGCGATCCAGGCGTCCATGGCGGGCGACGCGGGCCGCGGCTTCGCCGTGGTAGCGGACGAAGTACAGCGTCTGGCAGAGCGTTCTTCCGCAGCGACCAAGCAGATCGAGGCGCTGGTTAAGACCATTCAGACCGACACCAACGAAGCGGTGATCTCGATGGAACAGACCACCTCCGAGGTGGTACGCGGTGCCCGCCTGGCGCAGGACGCCGGTGTGTCTCTGGAAGAGATCGAGAAGGTATCCAAGACCCTGGCCGCGTTGATCCAGAACATTTCCAACGCCGCCCGTCAGCAGGCCTCTTCCGCCGGCCATATTTCCAACACCATGAACGTGATCCAGGAGATCACCTCGCAGACCTCCGCCGGTACCACCGCTACGGCACGCAGCATTGGTAACCTGGCCAAGATGGCCGGCGAGATGCGCCACTCCGTATCCGGCTTCAAACTGCCGGACACCGCCGAACAGGCCTGAGCAGAGGAGGTGCGCGGCTCCTGACCGGGTAGCGCACGACAATCTTGAGCGAGGGGCGCGACATGCAGGCAAGTGGCGTCTGGTCGTTGCAGCCGTTGGCCGACATGTCGGCCGCGGACTTCCGCGACTGGCAGGCACTGTTGGAAGACCGGACCGGCGTCGTCGTCAACGAACAGCGCCGCGCCTTCCTGCAGACCAGCCTGGGCGCGCGGATGCGCGAGCTGGGCATCGCCGACTATGGCACCTACTACCGCCAGGTCACCGATGGCCCGCGCGGCGCCGTCGAGTGGTCGAACCTGCTGGACCGCCTCACCGTCCAGGAAACCCGTTTCTTTCGCCACAAGGCCTCTTTCGAGGTGCTGGAGCGTTACCTGCGCCAGCGTCTGGAGCAGGTCGGCCCGAGCCGGCCGCTGGCGCTGTGGAGCGTCGGCTGTTCCAGCGGCGAGGAGCCTTACTCCCTCGCCATGGTGGCCGCCAAGGTTCTCGAAGACGCAGGTCTGGCGCCGCTGTTCGGCGTGACCGGCACCGACATCAGCCTCAATGCGCTGAACCGGGCGCGCGAGGCGATCTATGCGGCACGCAAGCTGGAGGATATCGACCCGGAACTGGCCACGCGCTATTTCAGCGCGCAGGATGACGGTCGATACCGTGTGATACCCGATCTCGCCGGGCGCGTCTGTTGCGCGCGGCTGAATGTGCTGGAACTGGCCAAGGCGCCAATGTCCGGCATGGACGTGATTTTTTGCCAGAACCTGCTGATCTATTTCCGCCGCTGGCGGCGGCGGGAAATCCTCAATCGCCTGGCCGAGCGCCTGGCGCCCGGGGGATTGCTGGTGATCGGAGTGGGCGAGGTCGCCGATTGGCACCACCCGCTGCTCGAACCGGTCGCCGATGAGCGCGTTCTGGCCTTTACCCGGAAGGGATGACACAGACACATGAGTGGAGTGGCTATGGGTGATCGGCACGATTATGTCGCCCTGGAATGGGTAAAAGGCGAGATTGCCGAAACGCTCAAGCAGGCGCGGCAAGCCCTCGAATCCTACGTCGAAAATCCCCAGGACCCGACGCGGATGGGCTTTTGCCTGGCCTATATCCACCAGGTGCGCGGCACGCTGCAGATGGTGGAGTTCTACGGCGCGGCCCTGCTCGCCGAGGAAATGGAGTACCTGACCCAGGCCCTGATCGACGGCAAGGCCTCCAGCCAGAGCGAGGCGCTGGAAGTGCTGATGCAGGCCATCCTGCAACTGCCGGCGTACCTCGAACGGATCCAGAGCGCCCGGCGCGACCTGCCGCTGGTCGTGCTGCCGCTACTCAACGACCTGCGCACCGCCCGTGGCGAGAAGCTGCTGTCGGAAACCAGCCTGTTCGCCCCCGACCTGTCCCAGGAATCGCCGGTGCTGCCGGTGGACGCCCTGGCGCGCCTGCGTACCGCCGAACTGCCGGCACTGCTGCGCAAGCTGCGGCAGATGCTGCAGGTTGCTCTGGTCGGCGTCATCCGCAACCAGGACCTGCCGACCAACCTGGGCTATCTGGCGCGCGTCTTCGCCCGTCTCGAGTCCCTGTGCAAGGACGCCCCGCTGGGCCGCCTGTGGGTGATCGCCTCGGCGATGATCGAAGGCCTGGCCAACGGCAGCATCGCCAACGGCACCTCGGTGCGTAACCTGCTGCGCCAGGTCGACCGTGAGTTCAAGCGCCTGGTCGACCAGGGCGCCGACGCCATGAACCAGCCGGCGCCCGACGAACTGATCAAGAACCTGCTGTTCTACGTGGCCAAGGCCTCCGACCAGTCGCCGCGCGTGCGCGCGGTGAAGGACGAGTACCGTCTGGACGACGCCCTGCCGGGCGCGGCCCTGGTGGACGAGGAACGCGCCCGCCTTGCCGGCCCCGACCGCGACGCCATGCGCTCGGTCGTCGGCGCGCTGTGCGAGGAGCTGGTTAGGGTCAAGGACAGCCTCGACCTCTTCGTGCGCAGCGACCGCAGCGGCGTCAACGAACTGGGCAGCCTGCTGGCGCCGCTCAAGCAGATCGCCGACACCCTCGCCGTGCTGGGTTTCGGCCAGCCGCGCAAGGTCATCCTCGACCAGATCGAGGTGGTCAGCGGGCTCGCCCACGGCCAGCGCCAGCCCAACGACGCGACCCTGATGGATGTCGCCGGTGCCCTGCTGTATGTCGAAGCCACGTTGGCCGGCATGGTCGGCCCGAGCGAGGAGCCGGGCCGCGAAGAGAACGTGCTGCCGACCACCGACGTCGAGCAGATCCACCAGGTGGTGATCAAGGAAGCGCGCAACGGCCTGGAACTGGCCAAGGACGCGATCATCGAGTTCATCGCCTCGCAGTGGAACCACGAGCACCTGGCCCGCGTGCCGGAACTGCTGACGCAGGTTCGCGGCGGCCTGGCGATGATCTCCCAGGAACGTGCGGCGAAACTGCTGGAAAACTGCAATCGCTACATCCAGGAACAACTGCTGGTGCGCCAGGCCGTGCCGGACTGGCACAGCCTGGACACCCTCGCCGACGCCATCACCAGCGTGGAGTATTACCTCGAGCGCCTGTCGGAAGACCACAACACCCAGGGCGACCTGATCCTCGATGTGGCCGAGGAGAGCCTGGACAGCCTGGGCTACTCGCTCAAGCCACGTCCGTCGATCCTCGACGCCGCGCCGGAAACCCATGCGCCGGCGCCTCTGCCCGCACCTCTGGATAATCCGCTCGACGAAATCGACGTGCTGGCCGCCCAGCCGCTGGACGAGCCGACCGAAGCAGCGCCAGTGGACGAAGTCACGGAACCGGGCGCGCCGGTAGAAGTCGCCGACAGCGTCGAGCCGTCGGTCGAGCAGCCTTCCCAACCGGCTCCTCTGGAAGAGCCGGCTCCCGTCGAAGAGCCGCAACTGGTCGATGAACCGCTCCTGGACCTGGCCGACTTCGAGCTTCCCGCCGAATCCGAGGCCCAGCCCGCCGGCGAAGCCGAAGCGAGCTTTACCTTCGAGCCGCTGCAGCTGGACTCCGGCCTGCCTGCCGCCGAGCCCACCGCCGAACTGGGTGCCTGGACCCTGGACGAGGTCGAGCCGCTGGCCGCCTCTGCCGAATCGAGCGCGCCGACTGCCACCCTGGAGCCGGACAGCCTCAGCTGGGATATCGAACTGGAACCGGCTGCACCGATCACCGATACCACCCTGGCCGACGAGGGCTGGTCGCTGGACGACAGCCATAAGGCCGACAGCATCGAGTTCAGCCTCGAAACGCTGGAAGAAGCCCCCGCGCAACCGCTGGCCGATGGACTGAGCTGGAGCCTGGACGACGCTGCCCCGCTGGCCGAGGCACCGCGCTTCGAGGAACCGGCTCAGGCGCAGACCGCCGTTGCCGAGCAGTCCTGGGAAGCCCTGGACCTGACCGTCGCGCCGAGCGAAGCCCCGGCAACCGCGGAACTGCCCGAAGACTTCGCCAGCCTGCCGTCTCTGGAGGCCGCCCCGGCTTCGGTGGACGAGCTGAGCTGGGACATGGAATCGCTCACCCCGGCCGGCGAGAAGCCTGCCGAGGAAGACTGGTTCAGCGTCGACCTGAGCCAGCCGGCCGCCGAATCGCCCGCGCCGACCCTGGAACTGGACGAAAACTTCGCCAGCCTGGAAACCCTCGAACCCGCCCCGCTGGTGACTCTGGAGTCTTTGGACGACCTGAGCTTCGACGCCCCTGCAGTGACCGTCGAGCAGCCCGAGCCGGAAGCCTCGCTGGTCAGCGACGACAACTGGACCCTGGGCGAACTGAGCGAACCGCACGCGCTGGATGCAGGCGTCGACTTCAGCCTCGACGCGCCGCTGCAGCTGGAGCCGCTGGCCGAAGCCGAAACCCCCGCTTTCCAGGCCGAAGCCTGGAGCGACGAGAACATCGCCGACCTGGAACTGCCGGAAGTCGAGCTGCCCAGCCCGCCGGCCGAGCCCGAGCCGGTCGCCGAGGCACCGGCCAAGCCGCTGTCCCTGGCCGAAGTCATGGCTGCACCGGTCCAGGCGATCAACCCGCCTGCCCAGGATGTGCCGCCCAGCCTGCTGCCACCGCCCGCCGACGAAGAACCGATCGACGAGGAGCTGCGTGAAGTCTTCATCGAAGAAGCCGGCGAAGTGCTGGAAACCATCGGCGAGCACCTGCCGACCTGGCTGGCCAATACCGATGACCGGGATTCGCTGACCGAGATCCGCCGTGCCTTCCACACCCTCAAAGGCAGTGGCCGGATGGTCCGCGCGCTGGTCATCGGCGAGCTGGCCTGGTCCATCGAGAACCTGCTCAACCGCGTGCTCGACCGCAGCATCGCCGCCTCGCCTGCCGTGTTGCAGGTGGTCCAGGACGTGGTCGGGCTGATGCCCGAGCTGGTCGACGAGTATGCCGCCAGCGCCCAGCGCCAGCGTGACGATGTCGACCGCCTGGCCGCCACCGCCCACGCCTTGGCCAAGGGGCAGCCGGTGCCTCCGCCCGATGGTGGTCTGCCTGAGTCGGCGCCGCCGGTCGAGGACATCACGCCCGAGCTGGCCGATGTCGAGGAAATCGCCGCGCAGGCCGCCAACGAAGGTCTCGACGAGAGCCTCGATCCGCAGCTGCTGGAGATCTTCCGCAACGAGGCCGAAGCCCATCTGGAAACCCTGGTCGGCTTCCTCGCCGATTGCGCGCAGCAGCTGCCGCAGCCGGTGACCGACGACTTGCAGCGCGCCCTGCACACGCTCAAGGGCAGCGCGCACATGGCCGGCATCCTGCCGATCGCCGAGATCGCCACGCCGCTGGAGCGGCTGGTGAAGGAATTCAAGACCAACCTGTTGCAGGTCGACCTGCGCGAGGCCGAGCTGCTGCACGCCGCCGAAGGCCTGTTCCGCATCGGTCTCGACCAGCTCGTCGAAGGCCGCCCACTGGCGCCCATCGAGGGCAGCGAGGAATTGCTGGCGCGCATCGCGCAGATCCACCAGGAGCGCCTGGAGGCCGCCGAGGCCAAGCGTCGTGGTGAAAGTGGCGAGGGCAGTGGCAATGATCCGCACCTGATCGGCATGTTCCTCGCCGAGGGTATGGACATCCTGCTCGACGCCGAGGACCTGCTACGCCGCTGGCGCGAGCACCCGCAGGAGCGCCAGGAGCTGGGTGCCCTGTACGACGAGCTGGAAACCTTGAGCCGTGGCGCGCAGATGGCCGAGCTGCCGCAGATGGCGGAGCTCGCCGACGCCCTGCTGGCCGTCTACGGCGCCGTGCGCCAGGGGCGCCTGGAAACCGGCGATGCCTTCTTCTCCGCTGCCGAGGCCGCCCACGAGGCGCTGATCGGCATGATGGACCAGGTGGCTGCCGCCCTGCAGGTCAGCGCCCGCCCCGAACAGGTCGAGGCGCTGCACCGCCTGCTGGACGCTCCGGTCGCCGCACTGGATGAACCTGGGGCCGATCTGCAGGACGCCTCGGGCACCGAGTTCGTCGACCTGGAAAGCCTGACGGCCGACGACTTCCCGGCCGAAGACGAGGAGTTCCTCCTCGACAGCCGCCCGGTGGACGACGACAACCTGCCCGACGGCCTGAGCTGGTCGCCGCGCAATGACAACGATGGCGCCCCGCGCGGCGCCGCCGACGATGACGAGGATGACGTCATCACCGCGGAGACGCCGCATGCCCATCCCGCCCCGCAACAGCCGCGGGCGCTGGACGAGGAAATGGTGGCGATCTTCCTCGAAGAGGCGGTCGACATCCTGGACAACGCCGGCCAGGCGCTGGACCAATGGCTGGCCTCGCCCGAAGGCCTTGCCGCGCTCTCGACCCTGCAACGCGACCTGCACACCCTCAAGGGCGGCGCGCGCATGGCGGAAATCCGCGAGATCGGCGACCTGTCCCACGAGCTCGAATCGCTCTACGAAGGCCTGCTGGATCATCGCTTCCAGCACAGCCCGCCGCTGGGCGACCTGCTGCGCACCTGCCACGACCGCCTGGCCACCCAGCTCGACCAGCTGCAGGCCGGCCAGGCACTGACCGACCCGGCCGACCTGGTGCAGACCATCCGCACCTTCCGCCAGAACCCGGCCGCCGGCCTGAACCTGCCGCAGGCCCTGGCGGCGCAGCAGGAAGCGGTGGCTGAGCAGGAAGAAACCCTCGAGCTGCCGCCAGTCATCGAAGCCGAGATCGAGCTGGAGCTGCCCGCCGAGGCAACGCCGCAAGCTGGCGAAGCTTTCATCCCGGAAGCTTTCGAACCCGACCGCGTTGACCTGGAGAGCGCCGTTCCCGATGCCGCGGTCGAGCCGCAGCAGCAAGCCGCCCCGGATGACCTCGACCTGCAGGCCGTCCTCGACCAGGCCGAAGCGGAAATCGGCGAGTCGTCGCAGGCCCGGCCGGAGGTCATCGAGCCCGCTGCGCCGGTCGCCGGCGCGGAAGTCGTGGGCGTGCAGGACAGCGAGTACGAGCTGGACGAAGACCGCGATCAGGAACTGGTGGAAATCTTCCTCGAGGAAGGTTTCGACATTCTGGAAAGCTCCTCCGGTGCCCTGCATCGCTGGATGGAAAACCCCGACAACGGCGTGGAGCTGGAAGCGCTGCAACGCGACCTGCACACCCTCAAGGGCGGCGCGCGGATGGCCGAGATCCGCCCCATCGGCGACCTTGCCCACGAACTGGAATTCCTCTACGAAGGCCTCAGCGGCGGGCGCCTGCGCGCCAGCCCGACACTCTTCGAGTTGCTGCAGCGCTGCCATGACCGTCTCGCCGAGATGCTCGAAGCGGTCCAGCAGCATCGCCCGATTCCGGGAGGTGAATCGCTGATTGACGCGATCCACCGATTTCGTGCCAACCCCGAAGAACAACTGAGCATCCCCAGCAGCGTCAGCCTGCATGCGATCAGCCCCACCGCTGCCGCGCCGGAAGGCCCGGAAGCCGACATCCTGGATATCTTCCTGGAAGAGGCGGACGACCTGCTTGAAAGCATGGAACAGGCCCTGGGCCGCTGGGACGCCGAGCGTGAGAACGGTGCGCTCGACGAGCTGCTGCGCATTCTCCATACCCTCAAGGGCGGTGCGCGCCTGGCTGGCCAGACCAGCCTGGGCGACCTGGCCCATGACCTCGAACAGCACCTGAGCGAAGCCCAGCAGCAGGGCGCGCCCTGGCCGGAAAGCCTGCTGATGGACGCGCAGTCCGGCTTCGAAGGCCTGCAGGCCGAAGTCGACCAGCTGCGCCTGCACCTGGGTGAAGTAGGGACTGCCGATAGCCAGCACGAAGACCTCGCCGAGGAGCCGATCGCCGAACAGGCGGCCCCGGTGAGCCTGCCGGCATTGCCCGAAGCCATCATGGCCGCGGCCGTGCCGCAACGCGTCGACGCGCCGGTGGTGCTGCCTTTCGTTCGCCGTGCCCAGGAAGCCGCCCAGGAAGCCGCCGCGCGCCGCGCGCCGCAGGAACTGGTGAAGGTGCCCGCGCAACTGCTCGAAGGCCTGGTCAACCTTGCCGGTGAGACCTCGATCTTCCGTGGCCGCGTCGAGCAGCAGGTGAGCGACGTCGGTTCGACCCTGGGCGAAATGGACGCCACCATCGAGCGGGTTCGCGATCAGCTGCGCCGCCTCGATACCGAGACCCAGGCGCAGATCCTCTCGCGCCACCAGGCTGACGCCGAGCGCGCCGGCTACGAGGACTTCGACCCGCTGGAAATGGACCGTTACTCGCAGCTGCAGCAGCTCTCGCGCGCGCTGTTCGAGTCCGCGTCCGACCTGTTCGACCTCAAGGAAACCCTTGCCGCCAAGAACCGCGACGCCGAAACCCTGCTGCTGCAACAGGCGCGGGTCAACACCGAACTGCAGGAAGGCCTGATGCGCACGCGCATGGTGCCTTTCGACCGCCTGGTGCCGCGCCTGCGCCGGATCGTCCGCCAGGTGGCGAGCGAGCTGGGCAAGCAGGTCGAGTTCGTAGTCAGCAACGCCGAAGGCGAGATGGACCGCACCGTGCTCGAACGTATCGTCGCGCCGCTGGAGCACATGCTGCGCAACGCGGTCGACCACGGCATCGAGTCCGGCGAGGCGCGCCGCATCGCCGGCAAGCCGGAGCAGGGCACCATTCGCCTGACCCTGGGCCGCGAGGGCGGCGATATCCTCCTGAGTCTGGCCGACGATGGCGCTGGCATTCGCCTGGACGCGGTGCGCCGCAAGGCCATCGAACGCGGCCTGATGACCGACGACAGCGAGCTGAACGATCACGAGGTGCTGCAGTTCATCCTCGAGGCCGGCTTCAGTACTGCCGAGAAAGTCACGCAGATTTCCGGCCGTGGCGTGGGCATGGACGTGGTGAACTCCGAGGTGAAACAGCTCGGCGGCTCCATGAGCATCCATTCCAGTCTTGGCGAAGGCACCCGCTTCGACATCCGCCTGCCGTTCACCGTGTCGGTGAACCGCGCGCTCATGGTGCTTTCCGGCGAAGACCTCTACGCCCTGCCGCTGAACACCATCGAAGGCATCGTGCGGGTCTCCCCGTATGAACTGGAAGCCCTCTACGAGCAGGCTGCCGCCGATGAGGCCGGCGCTGCGCCGAGTTTCGAGTACGCCGGCCAGAACTATGAACTGAAATACCTCGGTGACCTGCTCAACAACGGCCAGCATCCCAAGCTGGTCGGGCAGTCGCTGCCGTTGCCGGTGATCCTCGTGCGCTCGGCGGACCACGCCGTGGCGGTGCAGGTGGATGCTCTGGCAGGCTCGCGCGAGATCGTGGTGAAGAGCCTCGGTGCGCAGTTCGCCGGCGTCAGCGGCATTTCCGGCGCGACCATCCTCGGTGACGGCCGCGTGGTGGTGATTCTCGACCTGCTGGCGACCATCCGCGTACTCCATGCGCAGCACGTCCAGCACGCGCCGCGCCGCCAGTTGGCCGGCCCGGCTGCCGCGGAAATCGAGCACCAGCGCCCGACCCTGGTCATGGTGGTGGACGACTCGGTCACCGTGCGCAAGGTCACCAGCCGCCTGCTGGAACGCAACGGCATGAACGTACTCACCGCCAAGGACGGGGTGGACGCCATTGCCCAACTGCAGGAACACAAGCCCGATATCATGCTGCTGGACATCGAGATGCCGCGCATGGACGGCTTCGAGGTGGCCACCCTGGTGCGCCACGATGAACAGCTGAAGGACCTGCCGATCATCATGATTACCTCCCGTACCGGCGAGAAGCACCGCGACCGTGCCCTGGCCATCGGTGTCAACCAGTACCTGGGCAAGCCGTACCAGGAATCCGAGCTGCTGGAGAACATCCACAAGCTGGTGAAGACCCATGTCTGAACAGAGCACCCCGCGCATTGCGGTGATCGCCGACACCTCGCTGCAGCGCCACGTACTGGCCCAGGCCCTGGCGGGCCACGGCTACCAGGTGGTGCTCAACGCCGACCCTGCGCGCCTTGAGAGCGAGCAACTGGACGCCTGCGAGACCGACCTGTGGCTGGTGGACCTGGCGCAGCAGGAGGATTCGCCGCTGGTGGACAACCTGCTGGAACAATCGCGGGTGCCCGTGCTGTTCGGCGAAGGTCATGCGCCGGAGCGGCATTCCGAACATTACCCGCGCTGGGAGCGGCGGCTGGTGTCCAAGCTGCGCAAGCTGGTGGGCGACCCCAGCGCCGGCGTCGGCAGCAGCCTGGCGGCGCTGCTCGACGAAGCCCAGCGCCCGACACGCGTGGCGCTGCCCGATGACCTCGCGGCATCCCCGCTCAAGGCCGGCGAACCGGCGGCGCAGGTCTGGCTGCTGGCCGCCTCGCTGGGTGGCCCGGCGGCGGTGAAGACTTTCCTCGATGCGCTGCCCGGCGGCCTGCCGGTGGGCTTCCTGTACGCCCAGCACATCGACGCTTCCTTCGAGGCCAATCTGCCGCAAGCGGTGGGCCGGCATAGCCAGTGGCACGTCAACACCGTGCGCGACGGCGACCCGGTGCGCTGCGGCGAAGTCGTGGTCGTGCCGATCGCCCGCGAACTGGGCTTCGACGATTCGGCGCGGATGCGCGTGGAAGAACGCAGCTGGCCGGAGCCCTACAGCCCGTCCATCGACCAGATGATGCTCAACCTCGCCCAGCAGTACGGTGATCGCTGCGGCGTGATCGTGTTCAGCGGCATGTGCAGCGACGGCAGCGCCGCCGCGGCCTACGTGCGCCGCCAGGGCGCGCCGATCTGGACCCAGCGCGCCGACAGCTGCGCCTGCTCCAGCATGCCCGACAGCCTGCGCGAAGGCGGCTACAGCACCCTTTCCGGCGACCCGCGAGAACTCGCGGCGGCGCTGGTCAATCACCTCGCCGAGCAATGTATCGGCGTCGTCACGCAGTGAGATAAGGCCCGATGAGTGATCTCCCCGTCGCCAATGCCAGCGCCGCCAACACCGCCGTGGCCAACGCCGCCCCCGGCAGCCTGACCGGCCTGCTGGTGCCGCTGGCCGACCGCAACCTGCTGCTGCCCAACGTGGCGGTGGCCGAGCTGATCACCTACCGTGCCCCGCACCCGGTGGACGGCCTGCCGTCCTGGTACCTGGGCCAGGTGGCCTGGCGCGACCTGCGCCTGCCGCTGCTGTCCTTCGAGGCCGCTTCCAACGGCCGGGCCGAAGTCAGCCCCGGCGCGCGGGTGATCGTGGTCAATGCCCTGGGGGGAAGGCCCAACGTGAAGTTCTTCGCCCTGCTGGTGCAGGGTATCCCGCGCTCGCTGAAGGTCGGCGACGACCTCAAGCGCCTGGACGTGCCGCTGGCGCCCCTGGAGCTGGACGCGGTGGACCTGGGTGACGCCCACGCGCGCATCCCCGACCTGGCCGCGCTGGAGCAGAAACTGGCCGACTCCGGCCTGATCTGAGCCAGCCATGAGTGCTGGCCTGCGCCTTGCCCAGCTGGGGGACCCACCCGGCTTCGAGGTCGCCGGCGCCACCCTCGGCGGCCACCGTTTCGAACGCCACAGCCACGATGAGTTCGTCATCAGCGCCAACCTGCGCGGCGAGGAAAGCGTCTGGCTGGACGGCCGAACCTTCGATGCGGGCCCCGGCGCGATCACCGCATACAACCCGGGGCAGATCCAGGGCGGCGGCGTTGCCGAAGGCCAGCCCTGGCAATTCGTCAGCCTCTACGTCGCGCCCGATCCGCTGGCGGCGATGCTCGGCCTTCAGCGCCTGGAATTCGAACGCCCCAGCCGCCGCCTGCCGACCCTGGCTGCTGCCCTGGCGGACGCCGTGGAGCGTGTGCTGGGCGAGGACAGCTTCGTTCGTCAGCGTGGCGAAGAGCGACTGACCCTGCTGCTGGCCGATATCGCCCGCGCCATGGGCGTGCGCCTGCCGCAGGAGGTGGTCGCGCAGGGCGGGCGGATCGCCGACCTGCAGGACTGGCTGGCCGCCGACCTGGCGCGCCAGCCCAGCCTCGACGAGATGGCGGCCTACCTCGGACTGTCGCGCTTCCACTTGCTGCGCAGCTTCCAGAAACAGGTGGGCCTGAGCCCCCGGCAGTGGGCGATGCAACTGCGCACCCGCCGCGCCCAGGCGCTGCTGCGCGCCGGCCTGCCAGCCACGGAAGTGGCTCATGCGCTCGGCTTTGCCGACCAGAGCCACCTGAACCGGCACTTCCGCGCGGCCTACGGCGTGTCGCCGGGGAGCTTCCAGCGCGCCCTGCGTTGAGCAATCCGGTTCAAGTCCGGCGGTCGCCGCCCGGGCAGAATCGCCCCATCGTCATCTGCCCGGAGCCGCCCCATGACCCTGTTTTTCGCCGCGCTGCTGTTCGGCATCGTCTTCTGCCTGTCGCCCGGCGCGGTCCTCGCCGAAACCCTGCGCCGCGGCCTGAAGGGCGGCTTCCGCCCGGCGCTGCTGGTGCAGTTCGGCTCGCTGATCGGTGACGCGGTGTGGGCGCTGATCGGCCTGACAGGGCTGGCGCTGCTGCTGGGCCACGAGACGTTGCGCCTGCCGCTGACCCTGGCCAGCGCCGCCTACCTGGCCTGGCTGGGCGTGCAGAGCCTGCGCGATGCGCGCCAGGTTGGCGGGGTAGAGGAGGGCGACAGCGCGAAACACCACGCCAGCGCCTTCGCTTCCGGGGCCCTGCTGTCGCTGTCGAATCCGAAGAACATCGTCTACTGGGGCGCGCTGGGCGGCGCCATGGCCGGGCTGGTGGACGGCGTGCCGTCGCTGGCGGATTCACTGGTGTTCTTCGCCGGCTTCATGACCGCCTCGGTGCTCTGCTGCTTCCTCTGCGCCGCGCTGGTGGACTGGCTGCGGCGCAACGCCTCGCCGCGCTGGCATCGGGTGAGCCATGCGTCGTGTGGGGTGGTGTTGCTGGTGCTGGCGGGGTTGGCGCTGCGGGGAATCTGAGTGGCTGGGCGCCTGGGCTGTTCGCGAGCAAGCTCGCTCCTACGAAGAGCACATCCTACTCACCGGCACCTGTAGGAGCGAGCTTGCTCGCGAACCCGCCCCACGCCGAACCGGTTAGAAATCCCCCCACAGCTGCTGCGCCACACTCAACGCCACCACCGGCGCAGTCTCGGTGCGCAACACGCGCGGCCCAAGTCGCGCGGCATGGAATCCAGCCGACTGGGCCTGCGCCACTTCCGCATCACTCAAACCGCCTTCCGGGCCGATCAGGAAGGCCAGGCTTGCCGGCTTGTCATGGCTGGTCAGCGGCTCGGCCACCGGGTGCAGCACCAGCTTGAGCTGTGCCTCGCAGCTTTGCAGCCATTCGGCGAGGGTAACCGGCGCATTGAACAGCGGCAGTACCGAGCGGCCGCATTGCTCGCAGGCGCTGATCGCTACCTGGCGCCAATGGGCCATGCGCTTGTCGGCGCGTTCGTCCTTCAGGCGTACTTCGCAGCGCTCGCTGACGATCGGGGTGATCTCGCTGGCGCCCAGTTCCGTGGCCTTCTGGATCGCCCAGTCCATGCGCTCGCCACGGGACAGGCCCTGCCCAAGGTGCACGCGCAGCGGTGATTCGGCCTGGCCGTCGAAGGCTTCGCGCAGGTCCACGCGGACGTTCTTCTTGCCCACCTCGATCAGTTCGCCCAGGAATTCGCGGCCCGAGCCGTCGAACAGCTGCACCGCGTCACCCGCGCTATGGCGCAGTACGCGGCCGATGTAGTGGGCCTGGGCTTCGGGCAGCTCGTGCTGGCCGAGGGAGAGCGGGGCGTCGATGAAGAAGCGGGAGAGGCGCATGGCGATGTCGAACTGATGGGGGGAAGCGGCAAGCTTAAAGCTTTCGGCCTGCCGCTTGTAGCCGATCAGCCCGGATCGCGATGCTCGGGGAAGCGCTCGCTGACCGCTACGCTCACGCTGTCACGGGTGGCGATGTCGATGCCTTCGCTGGCGACCTCGGCGAGGAAGTCGATCTGCTCCGGGGTGATGATGTACGGCGGCAGGAAGTACACCACGCTGCCCAGCGGACGCAGCAGCGCGCCGCGCGTAAGGCCATGCTGGAAGACCTTCAGGCCGCGGCGCTCCTGCCAGGGGTAGGCGGTTTTGCTGGCCTTGTCCTGGACCATCTCGATGGCGAGGATCATGCCGGTCTGGCGAATTTCCGAGACGTGCGGGTGGTCGGCCAGGTGCGTGGTGGCGCTGGCCATCCTGGCCGCCAGGGCCTTGTTGGCCTCGATCACGTTGTCCTGCTCGAAGATATCCAGGGTCGCCAGGGCGGCGGCGCAGGCCAGCGGGTTGCCGGTGTAGGTGTGCGAATGGAGAAAGGCGCGCAGGGTGGCGTAGTCGTCGTAGAAGGCCTGGTAGACCTTGTCGGTGGTGAGCACTGCGCTCATCGCCAGGTAGCCGCCGGTCAGCGCCTTGGACAGCACCAGGAAGTCCGGGGTGATGCCGGCCTGCTCGCAGGCGAACATCGTGCCGGTGCGGCCGAAGCCCACGGCGATCTCGTCGTGGATCAGGTGTACGCCGTAGCGGTCGCAGGCCTCGCGCAGCAGCTTGAGGTACACCGGGTGGTACATGCGCATGCCGCCGGCGCCTTGCACCAGCGGTTCGACGATGACCGCCGCGACCTCTTTATGGTGCTGCTCCAGCGCCTGCTCCATGGCGGCGAACATCGTCCGCGAATGTTCCTCCCAGCTCACGCCCTCGGGGCGCAGGTAGCAGTCGGGGGTCGGCACCTTGATGGTGTCCATCAGCAGCGACTTGTAGGTTTCGGTGAACAGTGCCACGTCGCCCACCGACATCGCCGCGACCGTCTCGCCGTGGTAGCTGTTGGTCAGGGTGATGAAGCGCTTCTTCTCCGGCTGGCCGAGGTTGTGCCAGTAGTGGTAGCTCATCTTCAGCGCGACTTCGATGCCGGCCGAGCCGCTGTCGGCGTAGAACACCCGGGAGAATCCCGCTGGCGCCAGGCGCAGCAGGCGTTCGGAGAGCTCGATCACCGGCTGGTGGCTGAAACCGGCGAGGATCACGTGCTCCAGCTGGTCCACCTGGTCCTTGATGCGCTGGTTGATACGCGGGTTGGCGTGGCCGAAGACGTTGACCCACCAGGAGCTGACGGCGTCCATGTAGCGCTTGCCTTCGAAGTCCTCCAGCCAGATGCCTTCGCCGCGGCGGATCGGGATCACCGGCAGGCGCTCGTGGTCTTTCATCTGGGTGCAGGGGTGCCACAGCACCTCGAGATCGCGCTGCATCCACTCGGCGTTCAGGCCCATGGCGGTACTCCTCTTCGTCACTGTCGGCTCGCTCTGGTCGGCAAGCCTATTCAATGCACCTGAGATGAACAAGGACACGTCCTACGACACATGCCGCAGGTAGCCGACCAAGACGGCTGTTCGGCTTTCAGGCGCTCACGTATGCTTCGCGCCTTTGCACCAATTCGGGGAATTCCGGCGATGAAAATGGGATGGCTGCGCGCTGCCGCGCTGCTTGCTCTGGGGGTGTTCAGCGCGGTGGCGCTGGGCAAGGACAAACAACCGACCGCCATCGTGGTCGGCGGCGGCCTCGCCGGTCTTTCCGCAGCCTACGAGCTGCAGCAGGCGGGCTGGCAGGTCACCGTGCTCGAAGCCAAGCCGCAGGTGGGCGGCCGTTCGGGCCTGGCCACCAGCGAGTGGATCGGCAACAACAAGGTCCAGCCGACCCTCAACGGCTACCTGAGCACCCTGAAGGTGAATTCGGTGCCGGCGCCGGAGTTCGTCCGCACCCCGAGCTACCTGATCGACGGCGTCTACTACACCAGCGCCGACCTGAAGGCGAAAATGCCCGCCGTCGCCGCGGACCTGGAGCGCTTCGAGAAGTCCCTGAACGAGCTGTCCGCGTCCATCGACGACCCGCTCAACCCGCTGGCGAACAAGACCCTGTTCGCCCTCGACCAGCTCACCGCCGCACGCTGGCTGGACAAGCTGAACCTTTCGCCCACCGCGCGCCTGCTGGTCAACCAGCGCATCCGCTCGCACTACGACGAACCGTCGCGCCTGTCGCTGCTCTACCTCGCCCAGCAGGGCCGTGTGTACCGTGGCGTCGATGACCGCGACCTGCGCGCCGCGCGCCTGCCCGGCGGCAGCCAGGTGCTGGCCCAGGCCTTCGTCAAGCAGATCAAGACCATCAAGACCAACGCCAAGGTCACCGCGATCAACCAGGACAAGGACGGCGTGACCGTCAAGGTCGGCCCCACCGGCTACACCGCCGATTACCTGGTGCTGGCCGTACCGCTGCGCGCCCTGGGCAACATCACCCTGACCCCGGGCCTGAACGAGAAGCAGCTGGCGGCGCTCAAGGGCACCAACTACGGCTGGCGCGACCAGATCCTGATGAAGTTCAAGCGCCCGGTGTGGGACGACAAGTCGCGCCTGTCCGGCGAGATCTACAGCGACCAGGGTTTGGGCATGATCTGGGTCGAGCCTGCGACCAAGGGCGGCGCCAACGTGCTGATCAACCTGTCCGGCGACAACGCCCGCGTCATGCAGGCCTTTGGTGACCGCCAGCTCTCCGAGCAGGTGCTGATCCGCATGAACAAGTACTACCCGAAGATGCGCGGCGCCTATGACGGCTATGAAATGCGTCGCTACAGCACCGATGTCGGCACCGGCGGTTCCTACCTGGCCTACGGTCCGGGGCAGATCAGCCGCTTCTGGCGCGTGTGGGAGACTCCGGTGTCCCGCGTGGCCTTCGCCGGCGAGCACACCGACGCGCTCTATCCGGGCACCATCGAGGGCGCCCTGCGCAGCGGCAAGCGCGCTGCCAGCCAGGTGCGCGAACTGCAGGCCGGCAAGACGCCGGTGCTCGAAGGCAAGGCGATGATCGCTGACAACAAGCCGGCTGCCAGCGACAAGCCGGCCGAGAAGAGCGAGAAGAAGGGCATCATGTCCTGGCTGCCGTTCTGATCGAACCCGTTCTATCCACAATGCCGGCGAAAGCCGGCATTGTCGTTTCTGGCTCTGGGACGGGCGTTTCGGAGCGGACTTATCTTGTCAGTCGATGTTTCAAAGCAGGATTTTCTGCTTTTATTCGATGCATTTGCCGCTAGGCTTGAATTCCCCGTTTTCAAGGATGTCGATCGATGCAATGGCGTAATTCCCCCGCTCGCTACGGACTGGTCAGCCTGTTCCTGCACTGGGGCAGTGCGCTGGTGGTGTTCGGCCTGTTCGGCCTGGGCCTGTGGATGCGCGAGCTCGACTACTACGACACCTGGTACCACCGTGCCCCGGAAATCCACAAAAGCATCGGCATCCTGCTGGCCATCGCCCTGATCGTGCGCGTGCTCTGGCGCTTCATCAGCCCGGCACCGCCGGCACCGGCCAACCACGGCCAGATGACCCGCCTGGCCTCCAAACTTGGCCACCTGGCGCTCTACGCGTTGCTGTTCGCCGTGATCATCGCCGGCTACCTGATTTCCACCGCCGAAGGCAAACCCATCAGCGTGTTCGGCTGGTTCGACGTGCCCGCCACCCTGAGCGGCCTCACCGACCAGGCCGACATTGCCGGCGCGATCCACCTGTACCTGGCCTGGACCCTGGTGGTGCTGGCCGTGCTGCATGCCCTGGCGGCGTTCAAACACCATTTCTTCGATCGAGACGCGACGCTCGTGCGCATGCTCGGTCGTGCCGCGAAATAACACCTCACCTCAAAGGGAGATTGCTTCAATGCTGAAGAAGACGTTCGCCGCTCTGGCGCTGGGTACCGCCCTGTTCTCCGCTGGCCAGGCCATGGCCGCCGACTACAAGATCGACAAGGAAGGCCAGCACGCCTTCATCGAGTTCCGCATCAAGCACCTGGGTTACAGCTGGCTGTACGGCCGCTTCGACGACTTCGACGGTGCCTTCACCTTCGACGAGAAGAACCCGTCCGCCGACAAGGTCAAGGTGACCATCAACACCAACAGCGTGAACTCCAACCACGCCGAGCGTGACAAGCACCTGCGCAGCCCGGACTTCCTGAATGTCTCGAAGAATCCGACCGCGACCTTCGAGTCGACCGCCGTGAAAGCCGACGGCAAGAATGCCGAGATCACCGGCAACCTGACCCTGAACGGCGTGACCAAGCCGGTCACCATCAAGGCTGAACTGATCGGCCAGGGCGATGACCCGTGGGGCGGCTACCGTGCCGGCTTCCTCGGCACCACCACCCTCAAGCTGAAGGACTTCAACATTCAGCGCGACCTCGGCCCGGCTTCCCAGGAAGTCGAGCTGACCCTGTCTGTAGAAGGGGTGCGTCAGTAAGACGCAAGGAAGCGAAAACGCCGGCGAATGCCGGCGTTTTCGTTTGTGCGGTCAGTCCGCGCGGCCTTGCAGGCACTGCCGCAGGAGCTGGGTAAGGGTGCGTTGCTCCTCGTCGTTCAGCGGCGCGAACAGACTGTCATGGGTCCGTGCGAGGATGGCCTGGGTGCGCTGGTCGATGCGGCTCCCGGCCTCGGTGAGGAACAGCTGGAAGCTGCGCTGATCGATCGGGTTGCGTTCACGGCGAACCAGGCCGAGGGTTTCCATCTCGCGGATCTTGCGGGTCACCAGTGCCTTGTCGCGGCACATCTTGCGACCCAGGCTCTGCAGGCTCTGGCCGGCATCGGCGCCGATCAGCTCGAGGAGGCGGATGTCCGGTGGCGTGAGGTCGATGCCCTGCGCGCACAGTTCGTCCTGGAGGCTCTCGCGCAAGTGGTCGAGGACCTTCATCAGGGTCTGCGGCAAGTCGGGATTCACGTTGTGGGTCATCGGCTCGGTCACGGTAAACCTTGTGTAAATCAGGTTGATCGGCTCAACCATTTTTTCGTATTTTAGTTGATGTTATCAACTTTGTTCGCCGCCGCGACTGCCTTGTGGGAAACCTACTGTGATATCGGCCATTGGCTAAAACGTTTCAGTAGTTTTCCCTCAGGGCTTTCGGACGTTTACAAACACAGCTGAATGTAAGTATTTTTGCCAGCTTTTCCGGACCGGCAAGCCCACAGCCAAACCGGATGCTTTGCTCACGAGGACAACGATATGCAACGAAAGCCAGCCATGCGCGCCCTGGTTCCGGCCCTGCTCGTCGCCATGGCCACTCTTGCCGGCTGCGACAAGACCGAGGCCCCGCAGCAGAAGCAGATCCCCGAGGTCGGTGTGGTGACCCTGCAACCGCAGGAAGTGACCCTGAGCACCGAGCTGCCGGGTCGCACCACCGCGTATCGCATCGCCGAGGTTCGCCCGCAGGTGAACGGCATCATCCTCAAGCGCCTGTTCAAGGAAGGCAGCGACGTCAAGGAAGGCCAGCAGCTGTACCAGATCGACCCGGCTACCTATGAAGCGACGCTGCAGAGCGCCCAGGCCAACCTGGTCTCCACCCAGCAGCAGGCCGAGCGCTACAAGGAACTGGTCAAGGACGAGGCGGTGAGCAAGCAGCAATACGCCGACGCCCAGGCGGCCTACCTGCAGGCCAAGGCCACGGTGGACAACGCCAGGATCAACGTGCGCTACACCAAGGTCTATTCGCCCATCTCCGGCCGCATCGGCCGCTCCAGCGTGACCGAGGGCGCCCTGGTGCAGAACGGCCAGAGCACCGCGCTGGCCACCGTGCAGCAGCTGGACCCGATCTACGTCGACGTCACCCAGTCCTCCACTTCGCTGATCCGCCTGCGCCGCGAGCTGGCCGCCGGGCAGCTGGAGAAGGCCGGCGACAACGCTGCCAAGGTCAAGCTGTACCTGGAAGACGGCTCCGAATACCCGGTCGAGGGCAAGCTGGAGTTCTCCGAGGTCTCGGTTGACCAGGGCACCGGCTCGGTGACCGTGCGCGCCATCTTCCCCAACCCGAACAAGGAATTGCTGCCGGGCATGTTCGTCCATGCGCAGCTGCAGGAAGGCATCAAGAAGCAGGCCATCCTGGCGCCGCAACAGGGCGTGACCCGTGACTTCCGTGGCATGGCGACCGCGCTGGTGCTCAACGCCGAGGACAAGGTCGAGCTGCGCACCCTCAAGGCCGACCGTACCGTCGGCGCCTACTGGCTGGTCAGCGATGGCCTCAAGCCGGGCGACCGCCTGATCACCGAAGGCCTGCAGTACGTCCAGCCGGGCGCCCAGGCCAGGGCCGTACCCGCGAAGAACGTGGCGCCCACCGCCGGTGCCGCCGACAAGCCCGCCGCCGCCGAGCCGGCCAAGCAGGGTTAATCAAGGGGATTCGTCATGTCGAAGTTTTTCATTGACCGGCCCATCTTTGCCTGGGTGATCGCCCTGGTGATCATGCTGGCGGGCGGTCTGTCGATCCTCAAGTTGCCGGTGAACCAGTACCCGGCCATTGCGCCGCCGGCCATCGCCATCCAGGTGAGCTACCCGGGTGCCTCCGCCGAGACGGTGCAGGACACCGTGGTGCAGGTCATCGAGCAGCAGATGAACGGTCTCGACCATCTGCGCTACATCTCCTCGGAGTCCAACTCCGACGGCAGCATGACCATCACCGTGACCTTCGACCAGGGCACCAGCCCTGACATCGCCCAGGTGCAGGTGCAGAACAAGCTGCAGCTGGCCACGCCGCTCCTGCCGCAGGAAGTGCAACAGCAGGGCATCCGCGTGACCAAGGCGGTGAAGAACTTCCTGATGGTGGTCGGCGTCGTCTCCACCGACGGCAGCATGACCAAGGAAGACCTGTCGAACTACATTGTCTCCAACATCCAGGACCCGCTGTCGCGGACCGCCGGTGTGGGTGACTTCCAGGTGTTCGGTTCGCAGTACGCCATGCGCATCTGGCTCGACCCGGCCAAGCTCAACAGCTTCCAGATGACTCCGGGCGACGTGAAGACGGCGATCCAGGCGCAGAACGTGCAGATCTCCTCCGGCCAGCTGGGCGGCCTGCCCGCGGTCAAGGGCCAGCAGCTCAACGCCACCATCATCGGCAAGACCCGCCTGCAGAGCGCCGAGCAGTTCAAGAACATCCTGCTCAGGGTCAACGCCGATGGTTCCCAGGTTCGCCTCAAGGACGTCGCCGACGTCGCCCTGGGTGGCCAGGACTACAGCATCAACGCCCAGTTCAACGGCAAACCGGCCTCGGGTATCGCGATCAAGCTGGCTACCGGCGCCAACGCACTGGACACCGCCAAGTCGATCCGCGCAACCCTGAGCACCCTGGAGCCGTTTTTCCCGCAGGGCATGAAGATCGTCTACCCGTACGACACCACCCCGGTGGTCTCCGCCTCCATCCATGAGGTGGTGAAGACCCTGGGCGAGGCGATCCTGCTGGTGTTCCTGGTGATGTATCTGTTCCTGCAGAATTTCCGCGCCACGCTGATCCCGACGATCGCCGTGCCGGTGGTCCTGCTGGGCACCTTCGGCGTGCTCGCCGCCTTCGGCTTCTCGATCAACACCCTGACCATGTTCGGCATGGTGCTGGCGATCGGCCTGTTGGTGGACGACGCCATCGTGGTGGTGGAGAACGTCGAGCGGGTGATGGCCGAGGATGGCTTGTCACCCCGCGAGGCGGCGCGCAAGTCGATGGACCAGATCCAGGGCGCGCTGGTCGGTATCGCCCTGGTGCTCTCGGCGGTGTTCCTGCCGATGGCATTCTTCGGCGGCTCGACCGGGGTGATCTACCGCCAG
Organism: Pseudomonas nitroreducens TX1; assembly: GCF_000313755.1. Taxonomy (GTDB): domain Bacteria; phylum Pseudomonadota; class Gammaproteobacteria; order Pseudomonadales; family Pseudomonadaceae; genus Pseudomonas; species Pseudomonas nitroreducens_A. The sequence continues at coordinate 69,419 of NZ_AMZB01000122.1, forward strand.
TTCTCCATCACCATCGTCTCGGCCATGGCCCTGTCGGTGCTGGTGGCCCTGGTGCTGACCCCGGCGCTCTGCGCCACCATGCTCAAGCCCATCGAGAAGGGCGACCATGGCGAGCACAAGCGCGGCTTCTTCGGCTGGTTCAACCGTAAGTTCCTCGCCACCACCCATGGCTACGAGCGCGGCGTCACCTCGATCCTCAAGCACCGCACGCCGTACCTGTTGATGTACGTGATCATCCTGGCCGGCATGGTCTACCTGTTCACCCGCATCCCCACAGCGTTCCTCCCCGACGAGGACCAGGGCGTGCTGTTCGCCCAGGTGCAGACCCCGGCCGGTTCCTCCGCCGAGCGCACCCAGGTGGTGGTGGACTCCATGCGCGAGTACCTGCTGGAGAAGGAAAGCAGCTCGGTGGCCTCGGTGTTCACCGTGACCGGCTTCAACTTCGCCGGCCGCGGCCAGAGTTCGGGCATGGCGTTCATCATGCTCAAGCCCTGGGAAGAGCGTCCGGGCGCGGAGAACAGCGTGTTCGCCCTGGCCCAGCGTGCGCAGCAGCACTTCTTCAGCTTCAAGGATGCGATGGTGTTCGCCTTCGCCCCGCCGGCGGTACTCGAACTGGGTAACGCCGTGGGCTTCGACATCTTCCTCCAGGACCAGGCGGGCGTCGGCCACGAAGTGCTGATGCAGGCGCGCAACCAGTTCCTCGGCCTCGCCGCGCAGAACCCGATGCTGCAACGCGTGCGTCCCAACGGCCTGAACGACGAACCGCAGTACAAGCTGCTGATCGACGACGAGAAGGCCAGTGCGCTGGGCATCTCGCTGGCGGATATCAACAGCACCCTGTCCATCGCCTGGGGCTCGAACTACGTCAACGACTTCATCGACCGTGGTCGGGTGAAGAAGGTCTACCTGCAAGGCCGCCCGAACGCGCGGATGAGCCCGGAAGACCTGGACAAGTGGTACGTGCGCAACAGCGCCGGCGAGATGGTGCCATTCAGTGCCTTCGCCACCGGCGAGTGGAGCTATGGCTCGCCGAAGCTGGCGCGCTACAACGGCGTACCGGCCATGGAAGTCCTCGGTGAACCGGCCCCGGGCCGTTCTACCGGTGAGGCAATGGCGGCAGTGGAAGACATCGTCAAGCAGTTGCCCAAGGGTGTCGGCTATGCCTGGACCGGCCTTTCCTACGAGGAACGCCTGTCCGGTTCGCAGGCCCCCGCGCTCTACGCCCTGTCGCTGATCGTGGTGTTCCTCTGCCTGGCGGCGCTGTACGAGAGCTGGTCGATCCCGTTCTCGGTGATGCTGGTGGTGCCGCTGGGCGTCATTGGTGCGCTGCTGGCGACGTCCATGCGCGGGTTGTCCAACGACGTGTTCTTCCAGGTGGGCCTGTTGACGACCATCGGCCTGTCGGCGAAGAACGCGATCCTCATCGTCGAGTTCGCCAAGGAACTGCACGAGCAGGGCAAGGGCATAGTCGAAGCGGCCATCGAGGCGTGCCGGATGCGTCTGCGCCCGATCGTCATGACCTCCCTGGCCTTCGTCCTCGGTGTGCTGCCGCTGGCGATCTCCACCGGCGCGGGCTCGGGCAGCCAGCATGCGATCGGTACCGGCGTGATCGGCGGCATGGTCACTGCGACCATCCTCGCGATCTTCTGGGTGCCGTTGTTCTATGTGGTGGTCAGTACGCTGTTCAAGGACCCGGCGTCCAAGCAACAGCAAGCCGCCGAGAAGGGGCATTGATATGAGAAAGTCCTTTTTGTTGCCCTCCTTGTCGTGGGCCGTTGCCGCCGTCGTATTGTCCGGCTGTTCCCTGATCCCCGACTACGAGCGCCCCGAGGCGCCCGTGGCCGCGGCCTATCCCCAGGGCGATGCCTACGGTGCGGCGCAGCCGGCCAACGCCTCTGCCGATATCGGCTGGCGCGAGTTCTTCAAGGACCCGCAGCTGCAGCGGCTGATCGAAGTGTCGCTGGAGAACAACCGCGACCTGCGCGTTGCCGCGCTGAACATCGAAGCCTACCGGGCGCAGTACCGCATCCAGCGGGCCGACCTGTTCCCGGCGGTGGATGCCAGCGTCTCCGGCTCGCGCCAGCGCCTGCCAGCCGACCTGTCGCAGACCGGCAGCTCGATGATCAGCAGCCAGTACGGCGCGACCCTGGGCGTGACCGCCTGGGAGCTCGACCTGTTCGGCCGTCTGCGCGCCCTGCGTGACCAGGCGCTGGAAACCTACTTCGCCAGCGAAGAGGCCCGTCGCAGCACCCAGACCAGCCTGGTGGCCAACGTCGCCAACGCTTACCTGACGCTGCGCGCCGACCAGGCCCAGCTGGAGCTGACCCGCAATACCCTGGGCACCTACCAGAAGAGCTACGACCTGACCAAGCGCAGCTACGAGGTCGGTGTCGCCTCGGCGCTGGACCTGCGTCAGTCGCAGACCCAGGTGGAAAGCGCGCGGGCCACCCTGGCGCAATACACCCGCCTGGTGGCGCAGGACCAGAACGCCCTGGTGTTGCTGCTTGGCTCCGGTCTGCCAGCGGACCTGCCCCAGGGCCGCCAGCTGTCCGACGAGCTGCTGGCCACCGTGCCGGCGGGCCTGCCCTCCGACCTGCTGCAGCGCCGCCCGGACATCCTCCAGGCGGAGCACCAGCTCAAGGCGGCCAACGCCAACATCGGCGCGGCGCGTGCGGCGTTCTTCCCGAACATCAGCCTGACCGCCAACGCCGGCAGCCTCAGCCCGGACCTGTCCGGCCTGTTCGACGGCGGCTCCGGCACCTGGCTGTTCCAGCCTTCGATCACCTTGCCGATCTTCAACGCCGGCAGCCTGCGGGCGAGCCTGGACCTGGCCCGGGTGCAGAAGGACATCAACATCGCGCAGTACGAGAAGGCCATCCAGACGGCCTTCTCCGAAGTCGCCGACGGCCTCGCCGCGCGCGGCACCTTCAACGAGCAACTGCAGGCGCAGCGCTCGCTGGTGGACGCCAGCAGCGAGTACTACCGCCTGGCCGACAAGCGCTACCGCACCGGTGTGGATAACTACCTCACCCTGCTCGACGCGCAGCGCTCGCTGTTCAGTGCCCAGCAGCAGCTGATCACCGACCGCCTCAACCAGCTGACCAGCGAGGTCAACCTGTACAAGGCCCTCGGCGGCGGATGGCAGGCCACGGCGGCGCAAGCCAAGCCGATCTCCAGCGAGGCCCCCGAAGGCCGGTTGTTCTGATCGGAAACAAAAACGCCGCCCTCGGGGCGGCGTTTTTGTTTGGGATAGGGAGCCAAAGCAGCTGTCTTCTTCTGGATCCCTTCGCCCAGGATTTCCCTCTACCTCTACCTCTACCTCTACCTCTACCTCTACCTCTACCTCTCCCTCTCCCTAGCCCTTTCCCTGCTGGGAGAGGGACTGGGTCTGTGTCGGACGAGCCCAGTGCGCCAGCCGGCACTGATAGCTCGCTCCCCCGTCAGCAGCGTAGGGCGCATAACTCGGAACAGGTTAAGCGCCACACATCGTTACGCTGGAGCATGGGGCGGTTCGCGAGCAAGCTCAATGCTACAGGGGGGGGGTCTTGTAGGAGCGAGCTTGCTCGCGAACCTGCGGATCAGAGCATCGCGCTGCGTGTCGCCGGTTGGATATGGTTGTCCGCCAGCCAGTCCAGCGCGCACTCGCGCAGCCGTTCGCCCTGGTAGACGTACCAGGCCTGCAGCAGCTCCGGATAACCCATCAGCACGTGGCGGAACGCCTTGAACGGCTTGCGTCCCTCGATGGCGTTGGCCAGGGCGGAATAGGCGTGGGGTTCGGGTACTTCGCGCAGGAAGTCGCGCATCAACTCCAGCGACTGAGCGCTGCTCAGCGGCTCGATGGGCAGCAGGCGCTCCGGCTCGCGGTGCAGCAGTTCGGCGAGCTCCGGGTCGGGATCGTCCTCTGGTATCAGCAGCACCTGGCCACTGAACAGGTCGAGGTAGTGATCGATACCCTGGGTATCAAGCGCGAAGGCCAGTTCGTCGATATCGATGGTCAGCGGGCGCATGGTCACTCTCCCTTCATGGCGAGTGTCCGATCCTACGCCATGCGCATGACACCTGTCCTGCCGTTATCGGCCGGAGCGGGCGTATCGATCGCCAGGCGCGTCACAGGCGGAAACGTCCCACCTGCCGTTGCAGTTCGTTGCCCAGGCGCGCCAGTTCGGTGCTGGAGCTGGCGGTCTGCTCGCTGGCGGCGGCGGACTGGTCGGCGATCTCGCGGACCTGCACCACGCTGCGGTTGATCTCCTCGGCAACGCTGCTCTGCTCCTCGGCCGCCGAGGCGATCTGCAGGTTCATGCCCTGGATGTCGGCCACGGTGCGGGCGATCCCGCCCAGCGCCTCGCCAGCGCGGCGGGTCAGTTCCACCGAACTGCCGGTCAGGCGGCGGCTGTCGTCCATGCGCGTCACCGCTTCCTGGGCGCCGCGCTGCAGGCCAGCGATCAGGCCCTCGATTTCGGCGGTGGAGGACTGCGTGCGCTGGGCCAGGCCGCGCACCTCGTCGGCGACCACCGCGAATCCACGCCCGGCCTCGCCGGCGCGGGCGGCCTCGATGGCGGCGTTGAGCGCCAGCAGGTTGGTCTGCTCGGCCACCGACTTGATCACGTCCAGCACGCTGCCGATCTTCTCGCTTTCCTTGCGCAGCAGTTCCATGGCCTCGGCGGAGCGATCCACCTCGATGGCCAGGCGGTCGATCTGGTTCACCGCATCCTTCACCACCTGGTCGCCCTGGCGGGCCTGTTGGTCGGCCTGCTGGGCGGCGGCGGAAGCCTGCTCGGCGTTGCGCGCGACCTCCTGCACGGTAGCGGCCATTTCATGGATCGCGCTGGCAACTTGCTCGGTTTCCACGCGCTGGCTGTTCACCCCGGCGCGGGTCTGCTCAGTGACGGCGGAGAGCTCTTCGGCAGCCGTGGCCAGTTGGCTGACACTGCCGCCGATGTGCCCCAGCAGTTGGGAGAGACTCTCGCGCATGCGCAGCATTACCCGCTGCAGCTGGCCCAACTCGTCGCTGCGTTGCAGGTTGAGATCGCGGGAAAGGCCCTGGGACAGGTCGCCCTGGGCGATACGCTCGGCCAGCTCCAGGGCCTCGTGCAACGGACGGACGATCTGCCGGTTGATCGCCCAGCCGGACAGCATGCCGAACGCCAGCGCGAGGATCGCGATGAGGATCTGCCGGTTCTTGGCGGCGGCGGTCTCGGCATCGTTGCGTTTCAGGGTGTCGTCGTACAGGCGATTGCTCGCCGAAAGCAGTGCCTGGCTGGCGCCGTTCAGGCCCTTGCGCGCCTGCTGGGTAGCATTCACGCCATCGCGGAAATGCTCAATGCCGCTGCGGTAGTTCTGCAGGTCTTTCAGCGCCGTGCTCAGGCCCTCCGCGGCGATGCCTGGCAGTTGGCTCTGCAGGGCGGTGCCAGTGTCGCGCAGCTTGTCGAAGGCGGCGAAGGCGGCCTGTTCGGCGCTGGCCGATTGCTCGAAGACGTAGCCGCGCACCTGGTAGCGCACCACCAGCAACTGCTGGTGCAGCTGGCCGACAGCCTGGGCGCCTTGCAGGAGTTGTGCATCGCCGGGCTGCTCGGCGAGCAGCTCAAAGAGCTGCTTGTCCAGCGCCTCGAAAGCCTGCAGGGCGCTCTGCGCGCTGCCGACCAGGGTGCCACGGGCCTGGGTGCGCTGGTCCACGGCGCGGGTCAGCGCGGAGAAGGCTTCGCGGTACTGGCTGACGGCCTGGCGCGCGGCTTCCAGCTGGCGGGCGTCGATGTCGCTTCCCTTCAGGCGCTGTTCGATCAGCTCCAGCATCTTCGTGCTGTGCTGTTCGACGCGCTCAGCCTGGCTGCGATCACCGCCCAGCTCGAATTGCAGGCGCGCGAGGTTGGCCTGCTGGCTGAGGTCGTTGAGCTCGGTGATGGTCGCCATCTGCTTGCCGCGTTCGGCCTGGTTGTCCAGGCTGTGCAGGCCGCCTAGCAGCACCAGCAGGGTGAGGAAGAGAAGGATGCCGAAGCCCACTACCAGCTTCAGGCTGACGTTCAGGCGTCCCAGCTGTACTACTAGCCAATCGTACATGTCGCAAACTCCAGGCAGGCGTCGCCGCGGGATCGACGGCCCGTGGCTGGCAAGAGCGAAAGGTGCAGAGGCGAGGTGGAATTGTCGGGACGCATCTTCGTGCGTCAGAGGCTATCGGCGGGAAATCGAGAAACTGAAGGTGGGATTGGTCGAGCGTTTGCGGTGCGGTGAAGTGCCATGCCGCACTTCGTAGGGTGGCGTGGAGCGAAGCGATACCCATCGATCCGCAGCAGCCGTGGCTCGTGTAGGAGCGCGCTTGCTCGCGAACCGATTTCGCAGCGTGTCTTCTTCGCGAGCAAGCTCGCTCCTACGAAAAGCCCACGCCTTCGGCGCGCTGGCAATGTATGAAGAAGGCCCGCTGTGCGCGGGCCTTCTTCGTGGCGGGGCCGGGTCAGACGCGGAAGCGGCTGACCAGTACCTGCAGCTCGTTGCCCAGGCGCGCCAGCTCCACGCTGGACGCAGCGGTTTCCTCGCTGGCGGCGGCGGTCTGCTCGGAGATGTCGCGCACGTTCATCACGCTGCGGTTGATCTCCTCGGCCACGGCGCTCTGTTGCTCGGAAGCGGCGGCGATCTGCTGGTTCATCGACTGGATGGTCGACACGGTGCGGGTGATCGCGCCCAGGCGCTCGCCGGCACGGCGGGTCAGGTCGACGGTGCTGACGGTCAGGTCGCGGCTGGTTTCCATCATCTGCACGGCCTGCTGGGTGCCGCTCTGCAGGCCTGCGATCAGCTCTTCGATCTCCTCGGTGGAGGACTGGGTGCGCTGCGCCAGGCCGCGCACCTCGTCGGCCACCACGGCGAAGCCCCGGCCCGCATCGCCGGCTCGGGCGGCCTCGATAGCGGCGTTGAGCGCCAACAGGTTGGTCTGCTCGGCCACGGCCTTGATCACGTCCAGCACGCTGCCGATCTTCTCGCTTTCGCGCTTGAGCTTGAGCACCGACTCGTTGGTGCGGCCGACTTCGCCGGCCAGGCGGTCCATTTGGGTCACGGCCTCGTTCACCGCACCTTCACCATCGCGGGCCTGACGGTCGGCGGCGGAGGCGGCCTCGGAGGCTTCCTCGGCGTTACGTGCGACTTCCTGTACGGTGGCGGCCATTTCGTTCATGGCGGTGGCGACCTGGTCGGTCTCGGTCTTCTGGTTGTTCACCCCGGCGCTGGTCTGCTCGGTTACCGCGGACAGCTCTTCGGCGGCACTGGCAATCTGCGTCACGCCGTCGTGGATACGGCCGATCAGTTCGCGCAGCGACAGGTTCATGCGCTGCATGCTCTTCTGCAGTTGGCCCAGTTCGTCGTGCCGGTTGGTGGGGATGTCACGGCTGAGGTCGCCGTCGGCGATACGCTCGGCATGGCCCAGCACCTCGCGCAGCGGATTGACGATCTGCCCGGTGATGATCCAGGCGGCGATGCTGCCCAGCACCAGGGCGATCGCCGCGGCCAGGCCCAGCAGGGTCTTGGCCTGGGCGACACCGGCGTCACGCTTGGCGGTCTGGGTGGTGGTCAGCTCGGCGCTGAGCTTCTCGATCTGCTGGCCGGCGTCGCGCATGCGGTCGCGGGCGGCCTGGCTGTCGTTGACCTCGTTGCGGTAGTTGGTCAGCGCGTTGCGGTAGGTCTCCAGCGCATCGAGGGTGGCGCGGAATTCGCCGGCGAGCTCCGCCGGCGAGGTGCTCATGTCGCTCTTCACGCCGTCGATCAGCTTCTGCAGGCCGGCGAAGGCGGGCTGCTCGAGGTTCTGCGCGTCGGTACTGGTGTAGGCCATGACCTGCAGGCGCGCCTGCATGACGGAGCGGCCGAGGCCGGCGAGGTCCTGCAGGTGCTGCAGGCTTTCCGTGCTGGCGCTGTCCACCAGCTTCTGTTCGGCCTTCTGCATGCCTTCGCTGACAGCGCTGGCAGCCTGGATCAACACCTGCTTGGCGGCGTCGCGCTCTTCGAAGGACTTCAGCAGCTGGCTATACAGCTTGCGGTACTCGACGCTCAGCTCATGCTGTTGATTGATGACGCGGCGGTCCTCGGCTTCGGTGAACCGTTCATTCAGTGCGCGGTGGCGCTGGTCCAGCTTGTCCAGGGTATCCAGCACCAGCTTGGCGTCTTCCGGCGCGCGCGTGGACTGGAACTTCAGGCGGGCGATGCGCAGGTCCTTGGCAATCGCGATCAGCTCGGAAATCTCGCCGAGCTTGTCGCCACGGCTGATGACGTTGCTCAGGTTGATCCAGCCGGTGAGGGCGATCAGCAGAGTAAGCAGCAACACCAGGCCGAAGCCCGAGGCGAGTTTGAGTTTGACAGTCAGGTTGTTGAACCAGCGAAACATGAGGGCGCTCCAGCGTTGAACAGGGCCGGTACGCAGGGCTGAGCAGGAAGTGCGCAGAGTGGGGACGACCGGTAGCCCAGATATCGGCTTCGCTGGCGGGAACTGAAGCGTCTCGGGTTATTTTTCTGACTGGTGGTTCACGCTGGAGGCCCCGTGTTTACTGGCCTCTAGCCATTTTCGTTAGTACAGGCGTGCCAAAAGCGCGGTCACGGCGGTCTCGACGCGTAGGATGCGATCGCCCAGTTGCACGGGGGTCAGTCCGGCTTCGCGCAGCTTGTCGACCTCATAGGGAATCCAGCCGCCCTCGGGGCCGATGGCCAGGGTCACCGGCTCGCTCAGTGCGCGCGGGCACTCGGGCCAGGGGCCGGGATGGCCGATCAGGCCGAGACTGCCGGCGGCCAGCGCGGGCAGGCGGTCTTCGACGAAGGGCTTGAAGCGCTTCTCGATGATCACCTCGGGCAGCACGGTATCGCGGGCCTGTTCCAGGCCCAGGATCAGTTGCTCGCGAATGGCTTCGGGATCGAGGAAGGGGGTCTGCCAGAAGCTCTTCTCCACCCGGTAGCTGTTGAGCAGCACCAGGCGCGGCACGCCCATGGCGGCGACGGTCTGCAGCACACGGCGGAGCATCTTCGGGCGGGGCAGGGCGAGCAGCAGGGTGAGCGGCAGCTTGGCCGGCGGGGCCTGCTCGAAGCTGACCTGCAGCTCGGCTTCGTTGGCTTCCAGGCGCAGCAGGCGGCCTTCGCCCATCTGTCCGCCGAGGCGGCCGACGCGCATCCGGTCGCCGCTTTCGGCGCGGTGGACTTCCTGCATGTGGGTCAGGCGGCGGTCACGCAGGATCACGCGGTCCGCCGCCACGAAGTCGGCGTCGTCGAGCAGCAGAAGGTTCACGGGCGGGTGGCCGGCGGCTGGTCGCCCTTGGACTCTTCTTCTTCCGTGCCGCGCTTGCGGATCAGGTGGCTGAACAGCACGCCGGCCTCGAACAGCAACCACATCGGCACGGCAAGCAGGGTCTGCGACAGCGGGTCCGGCGGTGTGAGGATCATGCCGACGACGAAGCAGCCGATGATCACATAGGGACGGATCTTCTTCAGGTAAGCCACGTCGACTACCCCGATCCAGACCAGCAGCACGGTGGCGACGGGAATCTCGAAGGCCACGCCGAAGGCGAACAGCAGGGTAAGGAAGTCCAGGTAGCTGTTGATGTCGGTCATCGGTGTCACGCCTTCCGGGGCCGAGCCGAGGAAGAAGTGGAACATCAACGGGAACACCATGAAGTAGGCGAAGGCCATGCCGGCGTAGAACAGTACGATGCTGGAGGCCAGCAGCGGCAGGGCGACGCGTTTCTCGTGCTTGTACAGCCCCGGCGCGATGAAGCCCCAGACCTGGCTGAGGATCACCGGCATGGCGAACAGCACGGCGACGATCATGGTCAGCTTCAGCGGCGCGAGGAAGGCCGAAGCCGGGTCGATGGCGATCATGGTCGCGCCTTCGGGCAGGAAGCGGCGCAGCGGCTCGGAAGCCAGCGCGTAGATCTTCTGCGAGAAGTACAGCAGGCCGATGAAGATCACGAAGATCGCGATCACGCAGCGCAGCAGGCGGTTGCGCAGTTCGGTCAGGTGCGAGACCAGGGGCATTTCCTGGTCATGTTCGGGCTGGTCGGGCTTTTCGGCGCTCATGGGGTACGCGGCGTCTCGGACGAAGCGGGCGGCTGGCTCGCGGCGGTCGTTGGGCTTGGCTGGCCGGCTTCCGGCGCCTGCGGTGCAGCGGCAGGAGCCTCCGCAGTGGCAGGCGCGAGGCCCGCACCCGGCAGGCTGTTCAGCCGGCTATTGGGTGCGATGACCGGCGCTGCGGGCGGCTCGGTGGAAGTGGCCTGGCCTTCCGGCTGGGCCGGAGGCTGCAGCGGATTGAAGGCTTCCCGAGCCTGGTCTTGCAGGTCGGTCAGCGGCGCCATCAGCTTCTTGGCTTCCTGTTCCATCTGCAGGATGTGTTCGTTGTGCAGCTGGCGACGGATTTCATCCGCGCCGAGCTCGCGCTCCACTTCCGTCTTGATGGCGTTGAAGCTGCGCTTGAGCCGGCCGATCCACAGCCCGGCGGTGCGCGCGGCACCCGGCAGGCGGTCGGGGCCGAGCACCAGCAGGGCGACGAGACCCACCAGCAGCAGTTCGCTGAAGCTGATACCGAACATGAATCAGTCCTTGCGCGCCGGCTCTTCGACCTTCTGCGCCTGGGCGTCGATGGTGTGCGGCTGGTTCAGCGGCGGGTTGCCGGCAGCGGCATTCGGGTCTTTCTTCTCGTCTTCCTCGGTGTTCATTGCCTTCTTGAAGCCCTTGATGGCTTCGCCGACGTCCGAACCGAGGTTCTTCAGGCGCTTGGTGCCGAAGACCAGTACCACGACGATCAGGATGACGACCCAGTGTTTCCAGTCAAAGATGCCCATCTTGTATTCCTCGCAAAGTTGTCGGGTTCAGGCTGACGGCTGGCGCGCGGCCTTCTCGTCATGCCCGGAAAGGCCGAAGCGGCGGTCCAGCTCGTCCAGTACCGCCTGCGGGTGCTGGCCGAGAGCGGCGAGCATCACCAGGGAATGGAACCAGAGGTCGGCCGTTTCGTAGATCAGGTCCGTGCAGTCACCGCTGCTGGCGGCGTCTTTCGCGGCCAGGATGGTTTCCACCGATTCCTCGCCGACTTTCTCCAGAATCTTGTTCAGGCCCTTGTGATACAGGCTGGCCACGTAGGAACTGTCCGGTGCGGCATTCTTGCGCGCTTCGAGGACTTCCGCCAGACGGGCGAGGGTATCAGTGCTCATGGGGTTTTCCTGTACCTACGTGGGAGTAGATGGCATCCGGGTCCTTCAGCACCGGGTCGACGGTCTGCCAGGCGCCGTTCTCGAACACCCGGTAGAAGCAGCTTTCGCGGCCGGTGTGGCAGGCGATGCCGCCCAGTTGCTCGACCATCAGGATCACCACGTCGGCGTCGCAGTCCAGGCGCAGCTCGTGCAGCTTCTGCACGTGGCCGGACTCCTCGCCCTTGCGCCAGAGCTTGCCGCGCGAGCGCGACCAGTAGATGGCGCGGTTTTCGGCGGCGGTGAGGGTCAGGGCCTCGCGGTTCATCCAGGCCATCATCAGCACGCGGCCGGTGCGATGGTCCTGGGCGATCGCCGGCACCAGTCCATCGGCATTCCAGTTGATTTCGTCCAGCCAGTCTTTCATCTCGGGTTCCGTACAGCGGGCGCACGCAGCGCCCAGAGCCACTTTGCAAGCCACTTGGTCCAGCGGTTAAGTGTGCCAGCCAGTGCGGCGACTGGCTATCGGCGCAGAATCAGATACAGACCACCGGCCAGCATTGCCCACGCCGGCCAGGCGGCGAGGCTGTGGGTGGCGAGGCCGGTTTCGGCGGCGCCGGCCACCAGCACTGCGCCGATCAGTCGCGCCGGCCAGGCGCTTGCGCCGGAGTCGTGGGTCTCGATGACCAGGCGCTTGTCCGGGTCCGGATCGCGCGACAGGCGTTCCAGCGTCTCGCGGGTCATCTGCGCCAGGTGGGGAATCTGCTCCAGGTGCTGCTGGGCATTGCGCAGCAGGGTGCCCGGGCTGACGCGCTCGCGCATCCAGCGTTCGAGATAGGGCTGCGCCGTGGTCCACAGATCCAGTTCGGGATAGAGCTGGCGGCCCAGGCCTTCGATGTTCAGCAGGGTCTTCTGCAGCAGCACCAGTTGCGGCTGCACTTCCATGTTGAAGCGCCGCGCGGTCTGGAACAGGCGCAGCAGCACCTGGCCGAAGGAGATGTCCTTGAGCGGCTTCTCGAAGATCGGTTCGCAAACGGTGCGGATCGCCGCTTCGAAGTCGTTGACCTTGGTTTCCGCCGGCACCCAGCCCGAGTCGATGTGCAGTTGGGCGACCTTGCGGTAGTCGCGCTTGAAGAAGGCGATCAGGTTACGCGCCAGGTAGTCCTGGTCCTCGTCGGTGAGGCTGCCGACGATGCCGCAGTCCACCGCGATGTACTGCGGGCTCCAGGGCGTGCGGGTGCTGACGAAGATGTTGCCGGGGTGCATGTCGGCGTGGAAGAAGCTGTCGCGGAACACCTGGGTGAAGAAGATTTCCACGCCGCGTTCGGCCAGCGCCTTGAAGTCGGTGCGTTGGTCGCGCAGGGTCTCCAGGTCGGTGACCGGGATGCCGTAGATGCGCTCCATCACCAGTACCTTGGGGCGGCACCAGTCCCAGTAGACCTGGGGCACGTAGAGCAGCGGCGAGCCTTCGAAGTTGCGCCGCAGCTGCGAGGAGTTGGCGGCTTCGCGCAGCAGGTCGAGCTCGTCGTAGATGGTCTTCTCGTAGTCGCTGACGACTTCGGCCGGGTGCAGGCGGCGGGCATCGGCGGAGATACGCTCGGCGGTGCGCGCGAGGATGTGCAGCCAGGCGATGTCGGAGCGGATCACCGGTTCCAGGTTCGGCCGGATGACTTTCACCACCACTTCCTCGCCGGTCTTCAGCTGCGCGGTGTGCACCTGTGCCACCGAGGCGGAGGCCAGCGGTTCGCGTTCGAAGCGGGCGAACACCTGCTCGATCTTGGCGCCCAGCTGCTGCTCGATGAGCGCGACGGCCAGTTCCGGCGGGAAGGGCGGCACCTTGTCCTGCAGGAAGGCCAGCTCCAGGGCGATGTCGTCGGGCAGCAGGTCGCGGCGGGTGGAAAGAATCTGGCCGAACTTGATGAAGATCGGTCCCAGGTCCTCCAGCGCCAGGCGCAGGCGTGCGCCACGGCTGAGCGCCAGCGGCTTGCGCGGCAACCAGCGCCACGGCAGCAGGCCGCCGGCCAGGCGCAGCCACCAGGGCAGGAAGGGCAGGTCGAGGACCATGTCGTCCAGTCGGTAGCGGATGGCTATGCGCTGGATGCGCAGCAGGCGGCGGATGGCGAGCAGCTTCATGCGTCGGGCTTGATCTTCTGGGTCAGGCGGTTGATCCGCGCGTCGAGGCGGTCGAGGGAAATCTTCAACTGGTCCAGCTCGGCGAAGCGGGCTTCGGCTTCTTGCTGGCCGACCAGGCTGCGGCTTTCCTCGGCGAGGTAGTCGGCGAGGCTCAGGCGCAGGCTTTCCAGGCTGTCGCCGGCCCAGGCCATGCCGCCGCGCAGGCGTGCGCCGAGCAGGTGCGCAGGCACCGGGCCGAGCCAGCGGGAGACTTCGTATTCCCAGTCCAGCTCCAGGCTCTGGAGGATGTCAGCCAGCTCCAGCAGCATCGCGCTGTCGCCACCCATGGTCACTTCGGGGCTGTGAAGGACGCGGGTCTTGTCCTTGGCCAGGGCCAGTTGCAACAGGCTGCCGGCGGGGGCGACGAGGGTGCAGTCCGCCGGCGCCTCATGGTGCGCGGCCAGGTGCAGGCCGTCGGCGTCGGGCAGGATGAACAGCCTGAGCGCGGGCGCCTGGCAGTCCACCTCCAGCACCTTGCCGGCAAGCCGGCCCAGGCGTTTCAGCGCCACGCCGTCAAGCCGCAGTACGCGATTGACGGTTGCCTCGGCGCCGGCCAGGGCGGCCTGCAGGAGCAGGGTCATCAGGGCTTGATGCCGCGGTGCAGGGCGACCACGCCGCCGGTCATGTTGTGGTAGGTGACGCGGTCGAAGCCGGCCTCCACCATCATCGACTTCAGCGTTTCCTGGTCGGGGTGCATGCGGATCGATTCGGCGAGGTAGCGATAGCTTTCGGAATCGTTGGTCACCAGCTTGCCCATCAGCGGCAGCAGGGTGAAGGAGTAGGCGTCGTAGGCCTTGGACAGCAGGCTGCTGGTGGGTTTGGAGAATTCCAGCACGAGCAGGCGGCCGCCGGGCTTGAGCACCCGCAGCATGGAACGGATGGCTTCGTCCTTGTGGGTGACGTTGCGCAGGCCGAAGGCGATGGTCACCGCGTCGAAGTGGTTGTCGGGGAACGGCAGCTTCTCGGCGTCGGCCTGGACGAAGCTGACGTTGCCGGCGACACCGCTGTCGAGCAGCTTGTCGCGACCGACCTTGAGCATCGAGGCGTTGATGTCGGCCAGCACCACTTCGCCGGTCGGGCCGACCAGGCGGGAGAACTGGCGGGTCAGGTCGCCGGTGCCGCCGGCGATGTCCAGCACCCGGTTGCCGGCGCGCACGCCGGACAGCTCGATGGTGAAGCGCTTCCACAGACGGTGGATGCCGCCGGACATCAGGTCGTTCATCAGGTCGTACTTGGCGGCGACCGAGTGGAATACCTCGGCGACCTTCTCGGCCTTCTCGCTCTCACGCACGGTCTTGTAGCCGAAGTGCGTGGTGGGATCGGCGCTGTCCTGGCCGGCTTGGGGCTTGCGCGGTTCGCTCATGGCATTTCTACCCTGGAAGTCAGTGGCGGGCATTCTAACAGGAAGCAGAGAAAACGCCGCCTTGGTCAGGGCGCCGCCGGGGTGCGGCGATACGGCGCGGCGCGTATCATTTGGCAAGTCAGTCACTCGCGGAGTTCAAGAATGTCCCGTATCCACGTCGAACGTCATCACTCGCTGGGCCTGGAAGCCGCCCGCGCCAAGGCGCAGAAGCTCGCCGACAAGCTCACCCGCGAGCACGGTGTGAACAGCGAGTGGCAGGGCGATACCCTGCTGTTCAAGCGCAGTGGCGTCGACGGGCGCATCGAGGTGGGCGCGGACAAGGTCGCGGTGGACGTGAAGCTGGGCCTGATGCTCTCGGCCATGGGCGGCCTGCTCAAGGGCGAGATCGAACGCGCGCTGGACAAGGCCCTCGCCTGATTCCCTGCGGCCCCGCTCCCCGCGGGGCCATGCCGTTTTCAGGCGGCGCCGGCTTTCCTGCAAAGCCTGGTATGTGTTTTCTAATTTTCCCCGATACCTTGGCTCACAGTCCCGCCGGATGCGGGCAGCGTTCGACATCATCGAATCTGAACCCTGTGAGGTGCCACCATGGCCAAGGCCGTCAGCAAGAAGAAAGTCGTAGAACTCGAATCCTCTCTCTATTCCGATGCCAAGCACTATGCGCGGCAGATCTGGCTGGCAGGCCTGGGAACCTATGCCCGCGTGGGCGCCGAAGGCAGCGAATACTTCAAGGAACTGGTCAAGTCCGGCGAGTCCGTGGAGAAGAAGGGACGCGACCTGGTGAGTACCCAGATCGACGCCGCCAACGACAGCGTCAAGGGTCGCCTGCACAGCGTGAAGGCCAAGCTGAACTTCGAGAAGATCGAAGCGGTGTTCGATGCGCGTGTCGCCTCTGCCCTCAACCGAATCGGAATTCCCTCCAGGCGTGATGTGGAGGCGCTCTCTGCTAAGCTGGATGAGCTGAGCGCAGTGCTCGAGCGTGTCGCGAGAACCCAATAAGGAGAGCAGGATGGCTGGCAAAAAAACTACCGATAAAAAAGAGTCCAGTTGGATCGGCGAGATCGAGAAATACTCGCGGCAGATCTGGCTGGCTGGCTTGGGGGCCTACTCGAAGGTCAGCAAGGACGGCAGCAAGGTGTTCGAGACCCTGGTCAAGGACGGCGAGAAGGCCGAGAAACTGGCCAAGACCGAAGTCGAGGGTGCGGTGAAAACCTCCACCCGTTCCGCGAAGGCGCGCGTCGATGCCGTCAAGGGCGCCGCGATCGGCAAGTGGGGCGAGCTGGAGGAAGCTTTCGACAAGCGCCTGAACAGCGCGATCTCGCGCCTGGGGGTACCGAGCAGCCGTGAAGTGAAAGACCTGCACAGCAAGGTCGACAGCCTCACCAAGCAGATCGAGAAACTCACTGGCGTCAGCGTCAAGACTGCTGCCAAACCGGCCGCCAAGCCCGCAGCGAAAGCCGCCGCCAAACCGGCTGCGAAACCCGCTGTGAAGACTGCGGCGTCCAAACCGGCTGCCAGAACCGCCGCCAAGCCCGCTGCGAAACCGGCCGCCAAGCCTGCCGCTAAAGCCGCCGCCAAACCGGTTGCCAAGGCTGCCGCGAAGCCGGTTGCCAAGGCTGCGGCCAAGCCTGCCGCGAAAGCGGCTGCCAAGCCCGCTGCTGCGAAAACTGCTGCGAAGCCTGCCGCCAAGCCCGCTGCAAAACCGGCTGCAAAACCGGCTGCTGCCGCCAAGCCTGCCGCTGCGAAACCTGCAGCCAAGCCGGCCGCGGCGAAGAAGCCTGCCGTGAAGAAACCCGCTGCAACCAAGGCCGCTGCCAAGCCGGCCGCTGCGAAACCGGCAGCCGCTCCGGCCGCCACTCCGGCACCGTCGGCTCCCGCCGCCGCGCCGGCCGTGACGCCGTCCGCCGCTGCTCCGGCAACGCCGCCGCCGTCCCAGGCCTGATCGGTCTGCTGCAATACCCACGCCCGGCCTTGCGCCGGGCGTTTTCATTCTCCCTGGGAAAAAGCTCTCGCGGGGGCGTCAGGGCGTGAGGTAGCGTTTGGCGAGCCGTTCGGCGATCAGCTGCGAGTCCGGTCGCAGGTGCGGTGCCACCAGCATCATCACCTGGAACACCACCTGGCGGACGTCGCCGGCGTGGCCGAGGATGCGCTGGTAGTCGAGGGAGAACAGCAGGGTCAGGGTGATCTGTTCCACCAGTTGGCCGAGGGAGTCGGTGTCGCTGAGCAATTCGCCCTGCGCCTTGAGCTGCGCCAACAGGGTGGCCAGTGTGCGCTTGAGCTGGTTGAGCCAGGCGCGCACGCCGCGGGCTAGCCTGGGCAGACGCCCGGCAAGGTTGGAGAGGTCCTGGAAGAGAAAGCGGTAGTGCGCCAGGCGCTCGACGATCAGGTGCAGGAACAGCCAATAATCCTCGGCGTCCAGGCGAACGTCTTCCGGTGGGTCGAGCAGCGGCGCCAGCTCGTCCTGGAAGCGCTCGAACAGCGCGAGTACCAGAGGCTCCTTGCCATGGAAGTGGTAGTAGAGATTGCCGGGGCTGATGCCCAGTTCGGTGGCGATCTCCAGCGTTGAAACGTTGGGCTCGCCCTGCTCGTTGAACAACTGCAGGGCGCATTCGAGAATCCGGTCGCGCGTTTTCATCCGTGCTCTTGTTCCAGCCGCAGTGGGCCGACGATAGCCGCAGGGGGAGTTGGCTGCCAATGGTTTCGCGGCAAACTTCCGCATGGCGTGCCTGTAGGAGCGAGCTTGCTCGCTCCTACAAAAGCTCCGATATCACGGCTCAACGCACGTGCACGTAAGTCCCTGGCGCGGCTTCTTTCGGCGGGTATTCGGCGTTGCCCAGCTCGAAACTCACCGGGCGGCGTTCGCCCGATCGTTCCTGGATCCATTCCAGCCACAGCGGCCACCAGCTGCCCTCCTGGCGCTTGGTGTCGTAGTACCAGGCGCGTGGGTCGGAGCTGATCTTGCCGTTCTCGAAGTAGCACGCCTTGGGGTTGCCTGGCGGGTTGAGGATGCTCTGGATGTGGCCGCTGTTGGACAGCACGAAGCGGGTATCGCCGCCCAGCAGTTGGGCCGAGCGGTACACCGCGTCCCAAGGCGTGATGTGGTCAGTGATGCCGGCCACGTGGAAGTTGTCCACTGCCACCTTCTTCAGGTCGATGGCCGTGCCGTTGACTTCCATCGCGCCGGGGCGGGCCAGCGGGTTGTGCTTGAAGAAGTCGAGGAAGTCGCCGTGCAGCGCGGCGGGCAGGCGGGTGTTGTCGTTGTTCCAGTAGAGGATGTCGAAGGCCGGGGGTTGCCTGCCCAGCAGGTAGTTGTTCACCCAGTAGTTCCAGATCAGGTCGTTGGGGCGCATCCAGGCGAATATCTTTGCCATGTCGCGTCCATCCAGCACGCCGTGCTGGTAGGAGCGGCGCTTGCTGGTTTCCAGTGTCTGCTCGTCGGCGAACAGCGCGGCGGGAGTTTCCACCTGGCTATCCAGCAGGCTTACCAGGTAGGTGGCGCTGGCAATCTTGCGCAACTGCCGGCGCGCTTGCAGGTGGCCTTGCAGCGCGGCAATGGTCAGGCCGCCGGAGCAGGCGCCCAGCAGGTTGACGCTGCGGCTGCCGCTGATGGAGCGGCACACGTCGATGGCCTCGTCCAGCGCGGTGACATAAGTCGACAGGCCCCACTCCCGATGGCGCGCGTCGGGGTTGCGCCAGCTCACCATGAACAATTGCAGGTTATTTTTCAGGGCGTACTGGACGAAGCTCTTTTCGGCCGTCAGGTCGAAGATGTAGAACTTGTTGATCTGCGGCGGCACGATCAGCAGCGGCCTGGCATGCAGGTGCTCGCCCATCGGCTTGTACTGGATGAGTTCCAGTACCTCGTTGCGGAACACTACCGCGCCGGGCGTGGTGGCCAGGTTCTGGCCGATCTCGAAGGCGCTGCGGTTGACCTGGCTGGGCATGCCGCCGTTGTGCATGAGGTCGTCGAGCAGGTGCTGCGCGCCTTTGAGCAGGCTCTGTCCGCCGGTGTTGAACAGCTCCTTCACCGCCAGCGGGTTGAGCAGGGTATTCGATGGCGAGGCGGCGTCGGAGAGAATCGACAGCAGGAAGCGCGCGCGGGCGCGGTCGTCGTTGTTCAGGTCGCTCTCGTCGACCCAGGCCAGCAACTGCTTCTGCCAGGCCAGGTAGGCCTGCACGGTGCGCCGGTAGAAGGGATTCAGGCGCCAGGACGGGTCCTGGAAGCGCGCATCCTGCGGGTTGGGCTGCAGCGGTGAATCGCCGATCAGCACCTTGCCCACCTGCTTGCCGAAGGCCGCCAGGTGCCTGGCCGAATGGACCGGATGGCGCACGCCCTGCAGCGCCAGCATGTGCAGGGTGGACAGCATGTCCTTGCCGCGCAGGCCGACCATCGCGCTCTGCGCATTCATGTATTGGGTGGGGACGGGGACGCTACCCGGTTCAGCTTTCTCTCGCATGAACAGCACTCCGTAAAGGGTCCGACCTGCCAAAGGCGGAAGCAAGGGCTGTACCGGAGTCGGGAGGAGCCCGGTCCAGACGCTTGTCGCCGGTTCGAGGGTGTGCACGGGTATCGACGCGAGAGGGCTACTGCACGAAAACAGGGCAGTGGATCAGCAGCCGGGTTGCCCTGCGGTCACCTGCGAAGGTGGCCGCGGCGGTCCCGAATCAGGCGCTACGTGTCGATACCCGTGAACACGCCTGTTTGTTGTTCGGCTCTGTATAAAAAAGTGCCTGCGCAGCGATCGGTCAAGGCAGGATGCCCGCCGACTGTGACGAAGCTGTGATGCTTCAGCTGGCCTTCGGGGCGAAAGGCCGTGGGTGAATGACCGCGCGCTGCCGTTCTTCCTGGAGGAACTTCATGATGATCGGCGCCACGGTTTCCGCGCGGGTCACCAGGAACAGGTGGCCGTCGTCGATTACGTGCAGCTCGGAGTTGGGGATGCGCCAGGCGATCATGCGCATGTTGATCAGCGGGATGATCGGATCGTCGTCGCCGGCCAGGATCAGCGTCGGCTGACGGATCTTGTGCAGCCAGTGGATGCTGGTCCAGCCGAGGCCGGCGAACAGCTGCCAGTAGTAGCCCATCTTGCCGGACGAGCGGACCTTGCTGGCGAAGGCCATGGCCAGCTTCGGGTCGCGGCGGAAGGCGCCGCCGTAGATGTCCGGGGCGATGTGCACACCATAGGACGGCTGGATGTAGCGCCGCGGGCTGGCCATGCGCCAGAGCACCCTCGGCTTGCCCGGCACCATCACCGCGCCGGCGGCGGTGGCGGCGAGGATCAGCTTCTTGCAGCGCTCGGGGTAGTCATGGGCGAACTGCTGCGCCAGCGCGCCGCCCCAGGACACGCCGATGGCCGTCACCTGGCCGTAGTCCAGGTAGTCGAGCATCCGCGCGGCCAGCTTGGCCAGGCCGGGGAAACGGTACGGCGTGCTGGGCGTGGACGAGCCGCCGACGCCGGGAACGTCGAAGGCAATCACCTCCAGATCCGGGTCCAGCGCGGCGACGAAGGGGAACACCAGTTCCAGGTTGGCGCCGATGCCGTTGAAGATCAGCAGCGGCGTCATGTGCTTCTTGCCCGGACGCACGGCGGTGCGGATGGTCTGCCCGTCGAGTTCGATGGTGCGGAACTCGAAGGGCTGCGCCGCCGGCGCCTTGCTCGGCAGGATCTCCTCCGCGCTGCGTTTGCTGCGCGCGCGCCGGCTCGTCGGCGCGGCCACTTCCACGGCCTGCGGCGATTCAGGAGGGTTGGCGTCGTCCACGGCGCCGGCTTGTGGGAGGAGTTCTGTTTTCATCGTTCGTGCACGTAGGTTCCGGGAGCGGCTTCACCAGCCGGATGGGCCTTGCTGCCCAGCACGGTCGGCGCCTTGCGCGTCTTGCCCGAGCGCTCGGCCAGCCAGTTCTGCCAGTGCAGCCACCAGGAGTCGGCGTGCTTGCTGGCGTTTTCCTGCCAGGTCTTCGGATCGGCCGAGAGTTCCGGGCCGGTCATGAAACGTGCCTTGGGGTTGCCTGGCGGGTTGAGGATGCTCTGGATGTGACCGCTGTTGGACAGGATGAACTCACACTTGCCGCCCAGCAGGCGCGCGGAGCGGTAGCAGGCCTCCCAGGGCGTGATGTGGTCGGAGAGGCCGGCCACGCAGTAGAAATCGCAGGTGACCTGCTTGAGGTCGATCGGCGTGCCGCCGACTTCCAGCGCGCCGGGGCGACCCAGCGGGTTGGTCTTGAACATCTCCACCAACTCGCCGTGCAGGGCGGCTGGCAGGCGCGTGGTGTCGTTGTTCCAGAACAGGATGTCGAAGGCTGGCGGCTCGTTGCCCAGCAGGTAGTTGTTGACCCAGTAGTTCCAGATCAGGTCGTTGGGCCGCATCCAGGCGAACACCTTGGCCATGTCCTTGCCTTCGAGCACGCCGGACTGGTACGAGCGGCGCTTGGCGGCTTCCAGGGTCTTCTCGTCGGCGAACAGGGCGATCTGGGTATCCAGTTCGAAGTCCAGCACGCTGACCATCTGGGTGAACGCATTGACCTTGTGCTCGCCCAGGGCCGCGTAGTGGCCCAGCAGGGTGACGGTCGTGATGCCGCCGGAGCACGCGCCGAGCATGTTCAGGTCCTTGGCGCCGGTGATGGCCAGGACCACATCGATGGCTTCCTTGAGCGCCTCGATATAGGTGGTCAGGCCCCACTCGCGCTGCGCCTTGGTCGGGTTGCGCCAGCTGACGATGAAGGTCTGCACCTGATTGCGCAGGCAAAAGCGCGCCAGGCTCTTTTCCGGCGACAGGTCGAAGACATAGAACTTGTTGATCTGCGGCGGCACCACCAGCAGGGGGCGCTCATGCACGCTCTCGGTGATCGGCTTGTACTGGATCAGTTCCAGCACATCGTTGCGGAACACCACCGCGCCTTCGGTCAGGGCGAGGTTCTTGCCGACCTCGAAGGCATCCATGTTGACCTGGCTGGGCATGCCGCCGTTGTTCACCAGGTCCTTGGCCAGGTGGGTCAGGCCGTCGAGCAGGCTCTTGCCGCCGGTCTCGAAGAAGCGTTTGACCGCCGCCGGGTTGGACAGCGTGTTGGTCGGCGCCATGGCCTCGGTCATCAGGTTGATGACGAACTGGCCGCGGCTGATGTCCTGGGCGGAAAGGTCGCTGTCGCCGATCCACGCGTGCAACTCCTTGCGCCAGGCCAGGTACGTCTGCAGGTAGCGGCGGTAGAGCGGGTTCTGGCTCCAGGCCGGATCGTTGAAGCGGCGGTCGTCATCCGAGGGCTTCAATTCGGATTTGCCGAG
This sequence comes from Pseudomonas nitroreducens TX1, assembly GCF_000313755.1. GTDB lineage: Bacteria > Pseudomonadota > Gammaproteobacteria > Pseudomonadales > Pseudomonadaceae > Pseudomonas > Pseudomonas nitroreducens_A. The sequence goes on from NZ_AMZB01000122.1 coordinate 91,366, forward strand.
CAGGACATTCTTCAGCTCCAGGCCGAAGTGGGTCACGTGCTTGGCGCTGTGGAAGGGCTGCTTGATCGCTTGCAGCAGCACCATCCGGGCAGAGGTGAGCAGGTCCTTGCCGCGAATGCCGATCACCGGGTTCAGGGCGAGGGTATTTTCCGCGGCTTGCTGGGGTAGATCGCTGTTGTTCTTCTGGGTCATCGGCGACGCTCCATTGTCCTGAGACGCATACTGGCGGGGCTCACCTGGGTGACGTAAGGCCAAGTACTGCTCGGGGTTGCGGAACGTGGAGACAGCTCCACGCGATTCATCTACTTGGCGGCATCACTGGAACTTCAGGTGACCACGCTCGGTGCACTGTAACTCCGTACATTGCACTGCCTTGGTTACCCGAGTTTCCTTCGCCGCGCAAGCTGGTGCAGCGTGGGCCTTCTCCTAGGAGTATGTCGGGAAAAGTTAGAAAACGCGCCCTAGAGCGGGGGCATCTCGCCAGTTCCCTGACGGCGAACACGCAGGCAGCAGTCTGCATCGGGAATGTTGCAAATGGCGTGCCCTGGAGCGAGTGCCCGACGAAGGTTGGTGCGCAGGACGAGCTGGAGGGATAGATCGAAGGAGTTGTAGGAGCGGTGCGGGGGCTTTTGTAGGAGCGAGCTGGCTCGCGAACGAGCTTTCCGGCGGCGCAGTCGCTGGACCGGTCCGCGAGCCAGCTCGCTCCTACGAAATGAACTTACAGCATGAGTTTGACCACGGACTCCGACGGGTCGCGCGACTTACCGGCCTTCTCCAGCTGCGCCAGGTAGTCGGCCCACATTTCGTCGTGGCGCACGCAGAGTTCGTACAGGTAATCCCAGGTGAACAGGCCGCTGTCGTGGCCGTCGTCGAAGGTCAGCTTGAGCGCATACTGCCCGGCCGGCTCCAGGTTGTTCAGGCCGACGTTCAGCTTGCCCACTTGCAACACCGGGTTGCCGTGGCCCTGGACTTCCGCCGATGGTGAATGCACACGCAGGAACTCAGCGGACAGCTCGTAGGATTGCTCTCCATAAGTCAGCGAAAGCTTCTTCGAGGCCTTGTGCAGCTTGATGGCGGAAGGAATGCGCATGGACGTCTCCTGAACGGCGATTCCGGCATTGTAGCGCCGGCGGAAAAACAGCGGGGCGCCCTGAGGCGCCCCGTCGCAGCGATGTGGATCGCTCAGAGGATGTAGCGCGACAGGTCTTCGTCCTGGGCCAGTTCGCCCAGGTGGCCGTTGACGTAGGCCGCGTCGATCACGATGGCCTTGTCGCTGTGCTCGCTGGCGAGGTCGGCGGCGTCGAAGGACACTTCTTCGAGCAGGCGCTCGAGCAGGGTGTGCAGGCGACGGGCACCGATGTTCTCGGTCTTCTCGTTGACCTGAAAGGCGATCTCCGCGAGGCGCTTGATGCCGTCGGCGGCGAACTCGATGTCCAGGCCTTCGGTTTTCAGCAGCGCGGTGTACTGCTCGGTCAGCGAGGCGTGCGGTTCGCTCAGGATGCGCTCGAAATCGCTCGGGCTCAGGGCCTTGAGCTCGACGCGGATCGGCAGGCGACCCTGCAGTTCGGGTACCAGATCGCTGGGCTTGGACAGGTGGAACGCGCCCGAGGCGATGAACAGGATGTGGTCGGTCTTCACCATGCCGAGCTTGGTGTTCACCGTGCAGCCCTCGATCAGCGGCAGCAGGTCACGCTGCACACCCTCGCGGGAGACATCGGCGCCGCCGACGTTGCCACGCTTGGCGATCTTGTCGATCTCGTCGATGAAGACGATGCCGTTCTGCTCGACCGCTTCCAGGGCGCGGGCCTTGAGGTCTTCTTCGTTGACCAGGCGCTGCGCTTCCTCGTCGCGGATCAGCTTCATGGCCTCGGCGACCTTCAGCTTGCGGCTCTTGCGCTTGCCCTTGCCCATGTTGGAGAACAGGTTCTGCAACTGATTGGTCATCTCTTCCATGCCGGGCGGGGCCATGATTTCCACGCCCGAGGGGATGTCGGCGACCTCGATGTCGATTTCCTTGTCGTCCAGCTGGCCTTCGCGAAGGCGCTTGCGGAACAGCTGGCGGGTGTTGGAATCCTCGCGCGGCGGCTCGTCACCGAAGCCGGTGGTGCGCGCCGGCGGCAGCAGTGCATCGAGGATGCGCTCTTCGGCGGCGTCTTCGGCGCGGTACTTCACCTTCTGCACTTCCTGCTCGCGGAGCATCTTGATCGCGGCATCGGCGAGGTCGCGGATGATCGACTCGACGTCACGGCCGACATAGCCGACTTCGGTGAACTTGGTCGCTTCCACCTTGATGAACGGTGCGTTGGCCAGCTTGGCCAGGCGCCGGGCAATCTCGGTCTTGCCGACGCCGGTCGGGCCGATCATCAGAATGTTCTTCGGCGTTACCTCGGCGCGCAGCTCTGCCGGCAGTTGCATGCGCCGCCAGCGGTTGCGCAGGGCGATGGCGACGGCGCGCTTGGCGTCGTCCTGGCCGATGATGTGGCGGTTGAGTTCGTGGACGATCTCGCGGGGAGTCATGGACATTGGACGGGCTACTCCGGAACGACAGCGCTCAGACGGCGCTGTCGAGCTCCTCAAGGGTCAAGTTCTGGTTGGTGAACACGCAGATGGAGCCGGCAATGTTCAGCGCGGTCTCGGCGATCTCGCGGGCGCTCATGTCGTCGCTGCCTTTCTGCAGCAGGGCCAGGGCTGCTGCCTGGGCGAAGCCGCCGCCCGAGCCCATGGCGATCAGGCCGTGCTCGGGTTCGACCACGTCACCGTTGCCGGTGATGATCAGCGAGGCGTCCTTGTTGGCTACGGCCAGCATGGCTTCCAGGCGGCTCAGGGAGCGGTCGGTACGCCAGTCCTTGGCCAGTTCGACCGCGGCGCGCACCAGGTGGCCCTGGTGTTTTTCCAGCTGCTGTTCGAAGCGTTCGAAGAGGGTGAAGGCATCGGCGGTGGCGCCGGCGAAGCCGGCCAGCACTTCACCGTGGTACAGGCGACGGACTTTCTTCGCGTTGCCTTTCATCACGGTGTTGCCCAGGGAAACCTGGCCGTCGCCGCCCATGACGACTTTGCCGTTACGGCGGACAGATACGATGGTGGTCAAGGGTCTTACTCCACACTAGCGGGGCGATGTGCCCGAATGCAGAGTCAGATGGGGACTCGGTCGGCGGGGTTCAAGTCCTGCGCCGGACGAGTAGCGCGCATTTCGCGCGCCGCCCGTCGGCGCAAGCCTTGGAGTGACCGGGGTTCAGCGGGTCTGGCGCTGCTGTAACAGCAGGTTGCTGAAACCGTTGCCGGCCAGTTGTTTCTGCGCGGCGGAGGCCTTGGCGCGGTCGCCGTAGGGGCCGACCATCACGCGGTACCAGGTTTCGTCACGCACGGTGCCGGATTCCACGCGGGCGTTCTGGCCCATCATGATGATCTGCGCGCGCAGGTGGTCGGCGTCGGTCTGCTTGCGGAACGAGCCGGCCTGCAGGTAGTACTGGGTCGCAGCCACGGCGGGGGGCGGTGTTGGCTTGGCTGGCGCGGTGTCGCTGGCCGGAGCCTGCGGCAGCGCCTGCTTCTGCGCGCCGGCGACCTGGGTCGCAGGCGGTGTGGCGGGTGTCGCCGGTTTGACCACCGCGGGCGGCGGCGGATTCTGCCCGCTCAGCGCCGCCAGGGCGCGCTGGGTGTCGATCTTCTCGGCTTCTTCCTTGGTCGCGACCACGGTCGCCGGCTGCTGCGGCTTGGTTGGCGGCGGCACGGCTTCCGGCGGCACGGCGACTTCCGAGCCGGGCAGCAGGGTGTAGAAGTCGTACTTGGGCTTCACCCCGGTGGGGGTGGCCGGTTGTTGCGGCTGCACGGTGCCGGACGGCTTGTTGGAGCCGACCACGGTCCTGGGCGCCTCCGGCTTCTCGCGTTTGACGTCGTTGCGACCCGGCTCCAGCTTCATCAGGAACATGATGAAGCCGCCGATGGCCAGGCCGGCGACCAGCCAGACCCAGCCGGGGACCGAACTCTTCTTGGCCGGGGCCTGGTAGCGGCTGGCGCCGCGCTTGGGAGCGGGTTTCTTCTTCGCCATGGGTGCTTACATGCGCTCCAGGGTTTCCAGGCCCAGCAGCTCCAGGCCCTGCTTGAGGGTGCGGCCGGTCAGCGCGGCGAGGCGCAGGCGGCTTTCCTGTTGCGCCGGGTCTTCGGCGGTGAGGATCGGGCAGTGCTCGTAGAAGCTGGAGAACAGGCCGGCCAGCTCGTACAGGTAGGCGCAGAGGATGTGCGGGACACCCTTCACCGCGACGTTGTTGAGCACATCGGCGAACTGCGCCAGCTGCGCGGCCAGGGCAATTTCCTGGGGCTGCTGCAGGACGATCTTGCCGCCCACCTCGTCGTAACCCTTGCCCAGCTTGCGGAATACGCCGGCCACACGGGTGTAGGCATAGAGCAGGTAGGGGGCGGTGTTGCCCTCGAAGCTCAGCATCAGCTCGAAGTTGAAGCTGTAGTCACTGGTACGGTGCTTGGACAGGTCGGCGTACTTCACCGAGTCGATGCCCACCACGTGGCCGATGCGGCGCAGTTCTTCCTCGTCGAAGGGCGTTTCGCCTTTCTCGATGCGCTTCTCGTTGAGGCCTTTGACCAGGGTGTAGGCGCGCTCCTCGGCTTCGATCAGCAGGTCGATCAGCTTCACAGTGCCGCCGTCGCGGGTCTTGAACGGCTTGCCGTCGGCGCCGTTCATGGTGCCGAAGCCCATGTGCTCCAGGTCCATGCTGGCCGGGACGAAACCGGCGCGGCGGGCCACTTCGAACACCTGCTGGAAGTGCAGGGCCTGGCGCTGGTCGACGAAGTACAGCACGCGGTCGGCGTGCAGCACCTTGTGGCGGTAGCGCATGGCGGCGAGGTCGGTGGTGGCGTAGAGGTAGCCGCCGCCGGCCTTCTGCACGATGACCGGCAGCGGTTCGCCCTCGGCGTTCTTGAATTCGTCGAGGAACACGCACAGGGCGCCGTCGCTCTCGACCAGCAGGCCCTTGGCGGTGAGGTCGGCCACCACCTGTGCGAGGTCGTCGTTGTAGGCGCTCTCGCCCTTCACGTCGGCCATGGTCAGCTTCACGCCCAGCAGGTCGTAGACCTTCTGGCAGTGCGACAGGGAGATGTCGTTGAAGCGGGTCCACAGGGCGATGCACTTGGGATCGTTGGCCTGCAGCTTGACCACCAGCTCGCGGGCGCGGTCGGCGAACTCGGGGGATTCGTCGAAGCGCTTCTTGGCGGCGCGGTAGAAGACTTCCAGGTCGTGCAGCTCGGCCTGGGCGTCCACCGGTTGTTCTTCCAGGTAGGCCAGCAGCATGCCGAACTGGGTGCCCCAGTCGCCCACGTGATTCTGGCGAATCACCGTGTCGCCGAGGAATTCCAGCACGCGGCTGACGCCGTCGCCGATGATGGTCGAGCGCAGGTGGCCGACGTGCATCTCTTTCGCCAGGTTCGGCGACGACAGGTCCACCACCACGCGCTGCGCGGGGCCGGCCTTGCGCACGCCGATGTGGCTGTCGGCCAGGGCCTTGTCGAGGCTGGCGGCGAGCCAGGCCTGGTCCTGGAAGAAGTTCAGGAAGCCAGGACCGGCGATCTCGACCTTGGCCACTTCCGGGCTCTGCGGCAGCGCCGCGACCAGATGGGTCGCCAGGTCGCGCGGCTTCATCCCGGCCGGCTTGGCCAGCATCATGGCGATGTTGCTGGCGAAATCACCGTGGGTTCGGTCCTTGGTGTTCTCCACCTGGATGTCGGGCGTCAGGCCGGCCGGCAGGGTGCCGTCTTCGGTGAGGCGGACAAGGGCTTGCTGGATCAGGTGGCGAATCGTGTCTTTCATGGTTTTCTCCGTGCTCGCGTGCATCCGGCGCGCGCGACCGGTTATCGGGCTCAGAACCGCGCATTATCCGTGGCCGGGCATGGCTTGCCAACCGCGGAGCGCTCCAAGTTCAGTCTCGCCGCTGTGCCATCCGTCGCGGCTGATGGAAGTCAATGTAGGACGGTTCCGTCGCCGCAGCGGGATTTGTCAGAACAGATCGATGGGGTCGACGTCCAGCGACCAACGCACCTGGCGTCCGCTGGGCATGCCTTCGAGGGTCTGCAGCCAGGGTGTCAGCAGGCGGTGCAAGGGGGCGCGGGCGGCACTCATCAATAGCAGCTGCGCGCGGTAGCGGCCGGCGCGGCGTTCCATGGGAGCCGGTACCGGGCCGAGGAGTTCCACGTCGTGGCCGAGCGTGGCTTGCAAGCGCTCGGCCTCGGCGCAGGCTTCGTCGAGGAAACCTTCGGCCTGCCCCGGCTTGTGCGCTTCGGCACGCAGCAGGGCGAGGTGCGAGAAGGGCGGCAGGCCGGCGGAGCGGCGCTCGGTGAGGGCCTGGTCGGCGAAGGCGAAGTAGCCTTGTTCGGTGAGTTGTACCAGCAGCGGGTGGTCGGCCAGGTGGGTCTGGATCAACACGCGGCCCGGCTCTTCGGCGCGTCCGGCGCGGCCGGCGACCTGGACGATCTGCTGGGCCATGCGCTCGCTGGCGCGGAAGTCGGCGGAGAACAGCCCGCCGTCGGCATCGAGAATGGCCACCAGTGTGACGCGCGGGAAGTGATGCCCCTTGGCGAGCATCTGGGTGCCCACCAGGATGCACGGCTCGCCTTTATTGATGGTGGCGAACAGGTCACGCATGGCGTGCTTGCGCGAGGTGCTGTCGCGGTCGATGCGCAGCACCGGGTAATCCGGGAAGAGGATGCGCAGGCGCTCCTCGGCGCGCTCGGTGCCGGCGCCCACCGGGCGCAGGTCCACCGTGCCGCATTTCGGGCAGTTGCGCGGTGGCCGCTCGCGGTGGTCGCAGTGGTGGCAGCGCAGCTCGCCGCTGCCCTGGTGCACCGTCATCCGCGCGTCGCAGCGCGGGCACTGGCTGATCCAGCCGCAGTCGTGGCACAGCAGGGTCGGCGCGAATCCGCGGCGGTTCAGGTAGACCAGCACCTGCTGGCCGGCGGCCAGGGTTTCCTTGATCGAGCGCTGCAGCGGCATCGAGATACCCGAATCCAGCGGCAGGCTCTTCACGTCCAGGCGGTGGAACGTCGGCTGGTGCGCGCCGCCAGCGCGCTGGGTGAGGCGCAGCAGGCCATAGCGGCCGTTCTGGGCGTTGTGCAGGCTTTCCAGCGCGGGGGTGGCCGATCCCAGCAGGATCGGCACGTTTTCCAGGCGCGCGCGCACCATGGCCAGGTCGCGGGCGTGGTAGCGCAGGCCTTCCTGCTGTTTATAGGAAGCATCGTGCTCCTCGTCGATGATGATCAGCCCCGGGTTCTTCAGCGGGGTGAACAGCGCCGAGCGGGTGCCGATGACGATGTCCGCCTCGCCATCGCGGGCGGCCAGCCAGGCGTCGAGGCGCTCGCGGTCGGTCAGCGCGGAGTGCAGCAGGGCGATACGTGCGTTGAAACGGCGCTCGAAGCGGGAAAGGGTTTGCGGGCCCAGGTTGATCTCGGGGATCAGCACCAGCGCCTGCTTGCCGGCTTCCAGGGTCTCGCGGATCAGTTGCAGGTAGACCTCGGTCTTGCCGCTGCCGGTGACGCCCGCCAGGAGGAAGCCGTGGAAACTGCCAAAGCCGGCGCGCACGGCCTCGAAGGCGGCCCGTTGCTCGGCGTTGAGCGGCAGTTCCGCCTGAGCCAGCCACGGGCCCTGGTGCGGCGACACACGGTGTTCGCGCACCTCCAGGGTGACCAGTCCCTTTTCCTGCAGCAGGTCGAGGCTGTCCTTGTTGATCTGCAACTGGCTCAGCAGGTCGTGGGCGACCCCGTGCGGGTGCTGCTTGAGTATCCTCAGCGTCTCGCGCTGGCGCGGCGCGCGGGCCAGGCGCGGGTCTTCCTCGCGGGCGCCGGGTTCGGCGTGCCAGAAACGCTGCTGGCGCGCCTCGGCCGGGTCGCCCTGGCGCAGCAGGTTGGGCAGCGCCCAGGAAAAGGTGTCGCCCAGGCTGTGCTGGTAGTACTGCGCCGTCCAGCGGCACAGCTCCAGCAGGTGCGCCGGCATCGGCGGTTCGCGGTCGAGCACGGCCAGCGCCGGGCGCAGCTTGTCCGCCGGCACGTCGGAAGTCTCCACCTTGTCCACCAGCACGCCGACCATCTCGCGGCGGCCGAACGGCACGCGCAGGCGTACGCCTGGCTGCAGGCGTGCCACGTCGACCCCGCGGGGAGGCAGGTAATCGAACAGACGGCGCAGCGGCGAGGGCAGGGCGAGACGCAGGATGGCAGGTGACGGCACGCGACGGATTCCGGGGCGGCGAGGAGCGTCGGATGGTAGCATGGGCGACGCGACGGTCGGTCATGCCCGATCTTGCGTTGAAAGCGATCTCTGATATGATCCACGCCCTTAATTTCGTGCGGTGCCCGGTAAAAGATCCCGCCCGCGGTCCTTGATGGCCGTGGCTCGGCTTCTGCCAGAGACTGGGTGGCGGCACACCACCGAGAGGAAAAGAGCATGAAACCGGAAATCCATCCCGCGTACGAAGAAATCGAAGCCACCTGCAGCTGCGGCAACGTGATCAAGACCCGTTCGACCCTGTGCAAGGCTATCCACCTGGACGTCTGCTCCGAATGCCACCCGTTCTACACCGGCAAGCAGAAAGTCCTGGACACCGGCGGCCGTATCGATCGCTTCAACCAGCGCTTCGCCATGTTCGGCGGCAAGAAGTAAGATCGATTTCCGGGAAAGGCCGACGATGGTTTTTCACGGTAATTCGAAAAAGGCGTCCCTTGTGGGCGCCTTTTTTATGGCCGTCCTTTTTTCCCTGGAGGCCAGCGCGGCTGCCTGTCCGAAACCTCCGTCGCCCGAAACGGTGCGCGTGGCTCGGGTGGTGGACGGCGACACGCTCAAGCTGGCCGATGGCCGCAGCGTCCGCCTGATCGGCGTCAACGCCCCGGAGCTGGCCCATCACGGCCGTTCCGAAGAAGCCTTCGCGGTGGCCGCCCAGCGTCGCCTGCAGGAACTGGTGGCAGCCAATGACGGCGAGGTCGGCCTGGTCGCCGGCCAGCAGGGCAAGGACAAGTACGGGCGTACCCTGGCCCATGCCTATGACGCCCAGGGCAACAACCTCGAATCCCGCCTGCTCGCCGAAGGCCTGGGCTACCTTGTAGCTATCGCACCGAATACCGACCTCACCGCCTGCCAGCAGGCCGCCGAGCGGCAAGCGCGCAGCGCCGGGCTCGGTTTGTGGAAGCGCTCGCCGGTACAGACGGCAGAACAGCTTCACGAAAGCGGATTCGCAGTGGTTCGCGGGCGCATCGAGCAGGTACAGCGCAATCGCGGCGGCCTGTGGATCGATCTCGACGGCCCGCTGGTGCTGCGGATCGAGGCGAAACTCGTGAAGCGCTTCGACGATGCAACCCTGCGCGATCTCAAGGGTCGACAGGTGGAGGCGCGCGGCTGGGTCATCGACCGCGCCGAGCGTGGTGGCGTGAAACCCGGACAGGCGCGCTGGATGCTGCCTGTGACCGATCCGGCGATGATGGAGGTATTGCCATGAGCATGCGCTCGTTCGGAATCCTGGCCCTGCTGGCGCTGCTGAGCGTCCTCGGCGGCTGCGCCACCAACCCGGCCACCGGCAAGTCCGACTTCGTGATGATGAGCGAGCAGAGCGAGCTGGAAATGGGGCAGAAGTACAGCCAGCAGATCGCCCAGCAGTATCCGCGCTACGAAGACGGCAAGCTGCAGGCCTATGTGCAGCAGGTCGGCGAGCGCGTCGCCCGCGCCAGCGACCGGCCCAACCTGCAATATCACTTCACGGTCATCGACACTCCGGACATCAACGCCTTCGCCTTGCCCGGCGGCTACATCTATATCCACCGCGGGCTGATGGCCTACCTGGGCTCCGAAGCGGAGCTCGCCGCGGTGCTCGGCCACGAGGTCGGCCACGTCACCGCGCGCCACAGCGTGCGCCAGCAGAGCCAGTCCAGTGCCTGGAACATCCTCGGCCAGGCCGTTGCTATTGGCACCGGGGTGAACGCCGCCGCCGATCTCACCAACGTGCTCGGCACCGCGTTCGTGCGCGGCTACGGCCGCGACATGGAACTGGAGGCCGACGGCCTCGGCGCCAAGTACCTGGCCCGCGCCGGCTACGACCCGACCGCCATGATCCAGGTGGTGCGGGTGCTGAAGAACCAGGAAGACTTCGCCCGCGACGAGGCCGCGCGCAAGGGCCAGGCCGCTCAGCCGGTCGGCTACCACGGCCTGTTCGATACCCACCCGGACAACGACCAGCGCCTCAAGCAGGTCATCGGTCCCGCGCAGACCCTGGCCGCCAACAGTCAGCACGAGGTCGGCGCCGAGCGCTACCTCAAGGCCATCGACGGCATGCCCTTCGGCGACTCCGCCTCCAGCGGCGTGCGTCGCGGGCAGAGCTTCTACCATTCCGAACTGGACTTCACCCTGACCTACCCGTCGGGCTGGGGCATCCTCAACCAGCCGACCGCGCTGGTGGGCTTCACCGCCGACGAGCAGGCCTACATCGGCATGAAGCTGGTGCAGCGCGAAGGCCAGCTGACCCCGGCGGAATACCTGCGCAAGGGCACCGGTGGGCGGCTATCGAACGAAGAAAGCTTCCAGCAGGCCGGCCTGCAGGTGGCCACCGGTGTGGTGCCGGGGTCACCGGCGCGGCGTGTCGCGGTGGTCTACCAGAAGGACCGCGCCTACCTCTTCGTGGGTGCGGTCAAAGGCCGCGCCTCCCTGGAGAGCGTGGACGACGAATTCATGCAGGTCATCCGCAGCTTCCGACCCATGCGTGCTGACGAACAGAAATACGCACAACCGCGCCGGATCGCCGTTGTTCAGGTTCAATCCGGGCAGACTGTCGAACAGTTCGCGAAGGCCGAATCCGGTCCGGAATCTGACTCGATAAATCGTATACGTTTATTGAATGACTTGTATCCAACAGGTCAGCCAAAACCTGGCGGCTGGCTGAAAGTCGTACGCTAGAGGTCTTGACAGCAGGGGCTTGGGCTACCTTGGCAGGTGCGGGGTTTGTGCGTATGCTCGGACCCCCGTCTGTCCAACAAGCAACAAAAGCGGAAGTGCCCAAATGTCTGATCTCAAGACCGCTGCCCTCGAATATCACGCCCAACCCCGCCCCGGTAAACTGAGCGTCGAGCTGACCAAGCCGACCGCCACCGCCCGCGACCTGTCGCTGGCGTACAGCCCCGGCGTCGCCGAACCGGTACGCGAAATCGCGCGTGATCCGGAACTGGCCTTCAAGTACACCGGCAAGGGCAACCTGGTCGCGGTCATTTCCGACGGCACCGCCATCCTCGGCCTGGGCAACCTCGGCCCGCTGGCCTCCAAGCCGGTCATGGAAGGCAAGGGCGTGCTGTTCAAGCGCTTCGCCGGTGTCGATGTGTTCGACATCGAAGTCGACGCCGAAAGCCCGCAGGCCTTCATCGATACCGTCAAGCGCATCTCCATCACCTTCGGCGGCATCAACCTGGAAGACATCAAGGCACCCGAGTGCTTCGAGATCGAGCGCGCGCTGATCGAGCAGTGCGACATCCCGGTCTTCCACGATGACCAGCACGGCACCGCCATCGTGACCGCCGCCGGCATGCTCAACGCGCTGGAAATCGCCGGCAAGAAGCTGGAGACCGCGAAGATCGTCTGCCTGGGCGCCGGCGCTGCCGCCATCTCCTGCATGAAGCTGCTGGTGAGCATGGGCGCCAAGGTCGAGAACATCTACATGATCGACCGCCAGGGCGTGATTCACGCCGGCCGCAACGACCTGAACCAGTACAAGGCCGTGTTCGCCACCGAGACCGACAAGCGCACCCTGGCTGACGCCCTGGAAGGCGCCGACGTATTCGTCGGCCTGTCCGGCGCCAACCTGCTGAGCGCCGAAGACCTCAAGCGCATGGCGCCGAACCCGATCGTCTTCGCCTGCTCCAACCCGGATCCGGAAATCAAACCGGAACTGGCCCACGCCACCCGCGACGACGTGATCATGGCCACCGGCCGTTCGGACTACCCGAACCAGGTCAACAACGTGCTGGGCTTCCCCTTCATCTTCCGCGGTGCCCTGGACGTGCGCGCCACCCGCATCAACGAAGAGATGAAGATCGCCGCCGCCCTGGCCCTGCGCGACCTGGCCAAGCTGCCGGTACCCAAGGACGTGTGCGACGCCTACGGCGTCAGCGCCATCGAGTTCGGTCGCGAATACATCATTCCGAAGCCGATGGACAAGCGCCTGATCACCGTCGTTTCCGACGCCGTGGCCAAGGCCGCCATCGAGACCGGCGTGGCGACCCTGCCGTATCCGAAGCACTATCCGCTGCAGTCGGTCGAAGACGTCTTCAAGGGCTGATTCCGTCTGACCTGAAAACCCCGCCTCGGCGGGGTTTTTCTTTTTTCGATGTACGAAACGAAGAGTTACCCATTAATGACTGAAGGCACGAGCCTTCAGAGCGCACCGGACTATCCTTCCCCGCTCATGCATTGACGCGTCCGTTGCCCTGGAGCGGGCCGGGCGCATGGGGGGAACGTCATGAATCGGACTTTGCAGGTAGCCGCCACCCTGGCGGCCGGCGCCGCGCTCAGCGGTTGCGCAGGAGCACCGCAAATGAGTTGGGACCGCGTGGGGGATTCGGCGCAGCGCGCCGTCACCAGCGCCGACGTCTGGGGACCGGTGGCCGGCGCTGCGGTGATCGCGGCGGGCAACTGGGACCACAAGTGGCAGAAGTCGGCGAGCAACCATGACTGGTTCTTCGGCGGCGACGCCAACCAGGCCGCCGACCGCATGCTCAACCTCGCCACCGGCCTGAGCGTCGTCACCGCCCTGGTGGCCTCGCCCAAGGACGTGAGCAGCGAGGAGAAGTGGAGCTGGCGGGGGCGCAACCTGACGCTGCTGGCGGCGGACCGCTACGCGGTGACCGGCTTCGTCGAAGAAGCCAAGGAATGGTCCGGGCGCGAACGGCCGGACGGGATTCCCGATGACTCCTTCCCGTCCAAGCACACCGCCGTAACGGCCGTGCACACCAGCTTCACCCGCCGCAATCTGGACTACATCGACATGGACCCGACCTGGCGCTACACGGCCAAGGCCGGGCTCTATACCCTCGACGGGCTGACTGCACTGTCGCGCGTGGAAGGGGACAAGCACTACCCCACCGACGTACTGGTGGGGATGGCGGTGGGCAACTTCTTCGCCAACTTCACCTACAACCTGTTCCTCGAAGGGCCGCCGAGCCAGCGCTACAACGTCACGGTGGTGCCGGAAACCGGCGGTGGCATGAGTTTGCGCGCGGCGATGCTGTTCTGAGTTGGCGCGGCGCAGGGGGGAGCGTCTAGTCTTGAAGGCTTCTCCCTGGACGACATCGCCGATGCCGCTGCGCCTGCTGCTGATCCTCTTGTTCCTGTGCGCTGCCAGCGCGGCGCGGGCCGGGGAAGTGCTGCGCGTTGCAGCTGACCGCTGGCCGCCCTATGCGGACCGCCAGTTGCCCGGCAACGGGGTGGCAGTGCACCTGGTGCAGACAGCGCTCAAGCGCGCCGGGTATGCCAGCGAATACGTCGAAGTGCCCTGGCCTCGGGTGCTGCATGGCGTGGCAAACGGCGAATATGACCTGGTGGCGGACGCCTGGTATTCGCCGGAGCGCGAAGCCTTCGCTGAGTATTCCGAGCCCTACCTGGTCAACCGCGTGCGCCTGATCAAGCGCCAGGGCTCACCCATCACCTTCGGCAAGCTGGCCGATCTCTACCCGTACCGCATCGCCATGGTGCGCGGCTATGCCTATTCCGAGGCCTTCAACAACGACCCGAAACTGCAGCGGGTGCCGGTGTTCAGCTTCGTCAACGCGGCGCTCATGCTGCAGGCCGGCCGCGTGGACCTGACGCTGGAAGACGAGATCACCGCGCGCATGCACTTCAATGGCGATCTGGCCGAACTCAAGGGGCAACTGGAATTCCTGCCGCTGCCGCTGACCGAGAATGGCCTGCACATCCTGGTCGGCCGGCATGTGCGCAACCACGCCGAAATAGTCGCGGCGTTCAACAAGGCGATCCGCGAGATGCGCGAAGACGGCAGCTACGACGAGCTGATGCGCGAGCATGGTCTTTGACGGGGTTTGGGGCTTTATGTAGAAGCGAGCTTGCTCGCGAACTCCGTTTCACGCCAGACCATCCGGTGCAATGCGTTCGCGAGCAAGCTCGCTCCTACCCAGGCATCAGGCGGCTTCGGCCTGCTCCGCGCCGATGTCCTTCTTCAGCAGGTGCGCCGCCAGGGTGCGCAGCGGGGTGAGCTGCCGGCAAATGAGTGCCAGCTGGGTCTGCACCAGACGGTGGGCATCGTCCTGTTCCTCCGGGAGCTCTTCCAGGCGCTTGGCCAGTGCGTCCTCCTCGTCGCTGTAGATAGCCACCGGGCGTCGTTCATTGAGGCGCGTGGCGATGTCGTCGAGGCTGCTGGTCAGTCGCTCGGCAGCCTCGGCGATAAGGTCGTCGTTGACGTCCGGCGGCAGCTGGTTGCGGTGCGCGCCGAGGGCGGAAAGGTAGCTGAGCAAGGTGTGCGACAGCACCAGGAAGCGGAAGCCGATCTCGGCGTCCTTACGGAAGTGGCCGGGCTCCAGCAGCATGTTCGACAGGGTGGTCGAGAGCGTCGCATCAGCGTTGTGTGCGTTGCGCCGGGCGGTGCGGTAGGCGAGGTCGTCGCGCTTGCCGTTGGCGTACTGCTGCATGATTTCCCGCAGGTAGCGACTGTTGCACGCCAGGGTGCCGCCGACCAGGCGGTGCAGGCTGCGCCCGTGCCAGTCGGGCAGTATCAGGAACACCGCGATGCCGGCAATCAGCGCGCCGAGCAGGGTATCGAACAGCCGCGGCAGGATCAGCCCGTAGCCGTCGCCCACCTGGTTGAAGCAGAACAGCACCAGCAGGGTGATGGCCGCCGTCGCCAGGGTGTAGCGCGTGCTCCGCGTGGCGAAGAAGGCGACCCCGGCGACCACCGCCAGCAGCGACTGGATCAGCGGATTGGGGAACAGGTCGATCAGCGCCCAGCCGGCCACCAGGCCGACCAGCGTGCCGAGGATCCGCTGCACCATGCGGATGCGCGTGGCGCCGTAGTTCGGCTGGCAGACGAACACCGTGGTGAGCATGATCCAGTAGCCCTGGGTCGGGTGGATCAGGTGCAGCATGCCGTAGCCGGCGGCCAGCGCCAGCGACAGGCGCAGGGCGTGGCGGAACAGCAGCGAGGTCGGTGAGACCTGCAGGCGGATGCGCTCCAGGGCGTCCTTGAACGAGCGCGGGGAACGGTCCAGCAGGGTGCTGTCCTGCTCGTCGTCCAGTGCGTCGGGGTTGCTCGCGCCGCTGAGCTTGCGATCCAGGGTGGTGAGGTTGGCCGCCAGCGCGCCGAGTGAGCGCAGCAGACCGCGCCAGGACGGGTTGCCCTGCTGGCGCAGGTAGTCCAGCGAGGCGTTGAGGTCGGCCAGGGCCAGCTCGCTATCGTTGTAGTCGAACGAATGGCGCAGCTGGATCGCTTTTGCCAAAGCCTTGCACGCCTTGCCTTGCTGGTTCAGCAGGCGCTGGCAGCGGAACAGCACGTCGCTATGGAAGAAGGCTTCGGCCAGCTGGT
This sequence comes from Pseudomonas nitroreducens TX1, assembly GCF_000313755.1. GTDB lineage: Bacteria > Pseudomonadota > Gammaproteobacteria > Pseudomonadales > Pseudomonadaceae > Pseudomonas > Pseudomonas nitroreducens_A. The sequence goes on from NZ_AMZB01000122.1 coordinate 106,920, forward strand.
TGTACGGATAGTGCGAGGAGCTGGCGCGCTCATGGACGTCCTGGGCGATGAAATAGAGCTTCAGGTAGCGGCTGATCTTCGGACTCGCCCTGCCGTGGGACAACCGCGCGAGGATGGTTTCCTTGGCCTGGTTGAGCGCCACCACGACCCGCCCGTTCTGCCGCGCCAGCGCCAGGCGCTGGGCCTCGACGTCGAGCTGGCGCAGCGGCTCCAGCAGCGTCGACTTGATCTTCAGGTACTCGCCCAGCTCGAGGAACAGCTTCGCCAGGCTCTGCTGCACCGGCTGGTTGGCGAACAGCGCGTTCCACAGTACCGAGAGCAATCCGTACCAAGCCGCGCCGGCCACCAGGAGCAGCGGTTCGCGCCAGAAGTCGGTGGGCGTGCCGCCGCGCTGGTCGACGCCGATCATGGTGTAGATCGACAGGATCAGTGTGGCCGAGGCAATCGCCGCATAGCGTTCGCCCAGGGCGCCGAGCAGGGTCATGGCGAAGGTCGAGAGCGCAAGGCCGGTGACGAAGACGAGCGGGTAGGGGAACAGCAACTCCACCGCCAGCGAGGCAATGGTGAAGCAGGCCAGGGTCACCAGCAGCGCCTGCAGGCGGCCCAGCCAATGGTCGTCGGTTTCCGCCAGGGCGCTGGCGATGACGCCGAGGAACAATGGGATCACCAGCTCCGGGCGGCCCTGCAACCAGCACGCGAGCATGACCCCGCTGAGGGCGACGAACACCCGCAGGCTGTAGGCGAACTTGTCCAGCGCCCAGAGGCGCCGCAGAGACTGGAGCAGTGGGGAGGAGAGCATGCGCGTGCGGGACTTCCGAATGTCTGCCGCTCAGACTAGCGGAACGTCTGCCGCGCTGCTATCGCGAGCGCGACACGCAGCTGTCTTGGCTGCGCAGAGGGGCTTTTCGTAGGAGCGAGCTTGCTCGCGAACCGCACGGCATCGGTATCGCCGGCAAACACCGTTCGCGAGCAAGCTCGCTCCTACAGAAGATCAGTTCAGAGGATGCGCGCCTTGAAGGAGCGGCCCTTGATCTTGCCTTCGTTGAAATGCTTCAGCGCCTGCTTGGCCACATCGCGCTCTACCGCGACGAAGGCCTGGAAGTCGAAGATGGCGATCTTGCCGACCTGCGTGCCCTTGAGACCGGCGTCGCCGGTCAGTGCGCCGAGGATGTCGCCGGGGCGCAGCTTGTCCTTGCGCCCGCCGGCAATCGCCAGGGTAGTCATGGGTGGGAGCAGCGGGGTGTCGTTGGCCTTGAGGAAATCGATGCGCTCCCAGTTCAGCGGCGCGCCCTGCAGGTCCTCGATGGCCTGGGCGCGGCTGGCCTCGGCGGGAGTCACCAGCGACAACGCCAGGCCCTTCTCGCCGGCGCGGCCGCTGCGGCCGATGCGGTGCACGTGGACCTGCGCATCGCGCGACAGCTCGACGTTGATCACCGCTTCCAACGCGGCGATATCCAGCCCGCGCGCGGCCACGTCGGTGGCCACCAGCACGCTGCAGCTGCGGTTGGCGAACATCGTCAGCACCTGGTCGCGCTCGCGCTGTTCCAGGTCTCCGTGCAGGGCCAGCGCGGAAATCTTGCGGGCGTTGAGCTGCTCCACCACTTCCATGCACTGCTGGCGGGTATGACAGAAAGCGACGCAGGATTGCGGGCGGAAATGCTGAAGCAGGCGGACGACGGCATCCAGGCGCTGCTTCGCGTCGATCTCGTAGAAGTGCTGCTCGATCTGACTGTCGTCGTGCAGCGCTTCCACTTCGATGCGCTCGGGGTTCTTCAGGAACTTCGCCGCGAGCTGGTCGATGCCATCGGGATAGGTAGCGGAGAACAGCAGAGTCTGCCGGCGCGCCGGCGCCTGGCCGATGATGTCGGCGATGCTGTCGTAGAAACCCATGTCGAGCATGCGATCGGCCTCGTCGAGCACCAGGGTGTTGAGGCCGTCGAGCTTGAGGGTGCCGCGGCGCAGGTGTTCCTGGATACGTCCCGGCGTGCCGACCACGACGTGGGCGCCATGCTCCAGCGAGCCGATCTGCGGGCCGAAGGGCGTGCCGCCGCACAGGGTCAGCACCTTGATGTTATCGGCCGCGCGGGCCAGGCGGCGGATCTCCTTGGCCACCTGGTCGGCCAGCTCGCGGGTCGGGCACAACACCAGTGCCTGGCAGCCGAAGTAGCGCGGATTCAGCGGGCTCAGCAGGCCGATGCCGAAGGCAGCGGTCTTGCCGCTGCCGGTCTTGGCCTGGGCGATCAGATCGCGGCCCTTGAGGATCGCCGGCAGGGCGGCGGCCTGGATCGGCGTCATCTCGCGATAGCCGAGAGAGTCGAGGTTGGCCAGCAGGTCGGCCGACAGCGCGAGGCTGGAAAATGCGGAGGTGGTCACGAAGGGAGCCCGGGTGAATCCATATGGCCGCGCAGTGTAGCAGGAGAGCACCCTCAGCAGGGCTGAGAAGCCGATATGGCAAGGGTTTGAGGCCACTCGTCCGAATTTGCCGAGGCCGCGATAAACGGTTTTTCCAAGAGATTCGCTTTCCGCAGATTTTTGTCGTAGAGTTTCCGGACTGTGTTTGCATGGGTCGCCGTCGATCGTGACCTGATGCGGTCGGTTATTCCACCCCGTCCTGCTCGACTCCTTGTAACTCCTTGCAACTCAGTTCCTGGCCATTCGTGGCTAATTTCAAAAAGTACGTTCCAAGGAGAACACCATGTCGAATCGTCAGAACGGCACCGTCAAGTGGTTCAACGAGACCAAAGGCTACGGCTTCATTACCCCGGAAAGCGGTCCGGACGTGTTCGTACACTTCCGCGCTATCGAAGGTAACGGCTTCAAGACCCTGGCCGAAGGCCAGAAAGTCAGCTTCGAAGTCGTGCAGGGCCAGAAAGGCATGCAGGCCGAGCGCGTACAGGTGATCTAAGATCCCCTGGCGTCAGCCAAAAGAGCCCCGGGTGGAAACATCCGGGGTTTTTTATTGCCTACAGTGCCGCCTATGACAACCGGAGCCGCCATCCATGCCATCGCCCGCCTTCCGCCTGCTGTTCGCCGGCCTGCTCGCCTCGGGCAGCGCCCTCGCCGCCGACGCGCCTGCGCCCCCCACCACCTGGGGCTGGGTGGAAACGCTCACGCTGATGCCCGAACAGGCGCCGCTCAAGGCGAAGCTGGATACCGGTGCGCAGACGTCGGTGATGGATGCGCGCAACATCGTCCGGATCAAGAAGAACGGCGAGCGCTGGGTGCAGTACGACGTGATGCTCACCGACCCGGCCACCGGCAAGGAAGAGCGCCTGCCCTTCGAGCGGCGCGTCGAGCGTGTGCTCAAGTTCAAGACTGACGGCGGCGTCGAGCGCAGCCCGGTGGTGCTGATGGACGTGTGCCTGGGCGGCAAGGTCTACCGCGAGCAGTTCACCCTGCGTGACCGCCAGACCCTGGACTACCCGGTACTGCTGGGGCGTCGCACCCTGGAACACCTGGGCGCGGTGGACGCGTCGAAGACCCAGACCGTCGCGCCCACCTGCAAGCCCTGATCAGTGCTCCTCCACACCATGCTCCGGATCGACCCGTCGTGGCGTGGTGCGGCCATCGTCGGAGTTGAGCTGGAAGAAGATCGCCGCCGCCAGCATGGAGAGGATGCCGACACTGAAGTAGGTCGCGTGGAAGGCCGACAGCACGTCGCCCTGGGCGCTTTCCTGATCGCCGTTGAAACCGCCCAGCAGCGCCGCTGCGCAGGCGATACCCATGCCGATGGACAACTGCATGACCACCGAGAGCAGGCTGTTGCCGGCGCTGGCGTTGTCATCACGCAGGTCGATCAGGGAAAGGGTGTTCATCGCGGTGAACTGCAGCGAGTTGATCCCGCCCAGTATCGCCAGTTGAACCAGCAGCAGCGCGTAGGGGGTGTCCTGGTCCACCAGGCCGAGGCTGGCGATCAACGCCCCCAGCAATAGCGTGTTGCCGACCAGCAGCCTGCGGTAACCGAACAGGTCCAGCAGCGGGCGCGCCAGTGACTTGATCCCCATGGCCGCCAGCGCCATGGGGATCATGGTCATGCCCGCCCGCGAAGGCGAGAAGCCCAGGCCGACCTGCAGCAGCAGCGGCGTGAGGAAGGGCAGGGAGCCGCTGCCCAGGCGCGCGAACAGGTTGCCAAGCACGCCCACGGCGAAGGTGCGCGTAGTGAACAGCGATGGCGGGAACAATGGCGACTCGATGCGCAGGGCGCGCAGCCAATAGGCCGCCAGCAGCACCAGCCCGCCCACCAGCAGCAGGACCACGCGCACGTGGGGCATGTGCAACTCGCCCAGGCCTTCCAGGGCGATGGTGATCAGCACCATGGCGCCGCCGAACAGCAGGAAACCGATCGAGTCGAAGCGGGTTGCGCGCACTCCACGCAGGTCCGGCATCAGCCTCAGGGCGACGATGAAGCCGAGCAGGCCCACCGGCAGGTTGATCAGGAAGATCCAGTGCCAACTGGCGTATTCCACCAGCCAGCCCCCCAGGGTCGGGCCGGCCAGCGGGCCGAGCAGGCCGGGGATGGTGACGAAGCTGAGGATGCGCACCAGCTCCGTGCGCGGGTACACGCGCAGGATCACCAGCCGCCCCACCGGCATCATCAGCGCACCGCCGATGCCCTGCACCACGCGGGCGCCGATCAGGGTGCCAAGACTCGGCGAGAGGGCGCAGAGCAGCGAACCGAGGCTGAACAGGAAGATCGCGAAGAGGAACACCCGGCGCGTGCCGAAGCGGTCGGATATCCAGCCGGAGGAGGGAATCAGCAGCGCCACGGTGAGCAGGTAGGCGATCACCACGCCCTGCATGCGCAGCGGGTCCTCTGCCAGCGAGCGAGCCATGCTCGGCAGCGCGGTGTTGAGAATGGTGCCGTCCAGGGCCTGCATGAAGAAGGCGATGGCCACCAGCCAGGGCAGGAGGCGGGCCACGCGGGGCGTGAGGATGAAGGGTTCGCTCATGGTCGGTCCATTGGACGTGAATGCGTCTAGCTTAGGGAATCTTTGCCAATCGCGGGAGAAAACGCCGCAATGACGGTGGGGCCATTCTTGCTCGGGGCCGACGCAAAGGATTGTACGAGTGGCCTGCGAGTGAGGCGGAGGATCGAGCGGAAGGTTCCATTGGCCGCTGCGCTGGCTCCCGTTCTTTACCGTGGCGTGATCGGCCCGCGCTTTCCGATTGCGCCGGCTGTGGCGGCGGAACGATGCCCGCCTGGCTGGGTCGATATGGCGGTTGCAACTACCTGGAGCCAGCGATGTCCGTCAAGCCCCGCGTCACCCTCGCACTGGCCGCCCTGCTGGCGGCTTCCTCGGCGTTTGCCTTCAACCTGGGCGATGCCGCCAAGGCGGTTTCCGGCGCGACCGGCTCCGACACCTCGCGCGTTGCCTCTACCCCGCAGACCAGCGGCCTGCTCGGCGCCTTGACCGGCCAGCTCGGCGTCAGCGACGAACAGGCGCTCGGCGGTACCGGCGCACTGCTGGGCCTGGCGAAGAACAAGCTGAGCAGCACGGACTATTCGCAGTTGGCCAAGACCGTGCCCGGCCTCGACAAGCTCACCGGCAGCAGCGCCCTGGGCGGCCTCGGTGGCCAGCTCGGCAATCTGGGTGGTGGCGCCTCCACCGGCCTGCTGGGCAACGTCAGCAGCATGGGCGATGTCAACAAGGCGTTCGGCGCGCTGGGCATGGATCAGGACATGACCGGCAAGTTCGCCAGCGTGCTGCTGGATTACTTCGGCAAGCAGGGCGCCAACAGCCACCTGCTCGGCACCCTGGGCAACCTCTGGGGCACCGGCGCCTGATATCCGCCGGGCGGCGCGGAACCGCCGCCAGGCGCTCCGGTCCTATCGTCGATCCGGCCCCGTCCTGGGGCCGGAATTCCGTATTCCGGAGCCGTCGATGCCCACCCGTCCCGCCGTCTTCCTGGCTGCCGCCTGGCTGGCCGCTTCCCCCGTGTTCGCCGCTACCTTCACCGACACCAGCGAGCCCGCCGCGCAGTCGCAGAGCGTGCCGCCGGCTGCCAGCGCGCTGCTGAGCGACCTCACCAAACAGCTGGGCGTCAGCGAGCAGCAGGCCATTGGGGGCACCGGCGCCCTGCTGGCGATGGCGATGAACAGCCTGAAGGACACCGACACGGCGCAATTGCAGAAATCCCTGCCGAACCTCGACCAGCTCGCCGGCAACAGCGCGCTGGGCGACCTGGGGGGCGCACTGGGTGGCTTCGGTGGCCTGGGCAGCGCTGCGGCGCTGCTGGGCGGGATCAACAACCTGCAGGACGTCGACCAGATATTCGGCGTGCTGGGCATGGACCAGTCGATGATTGGCCGCTTCGCCGGAGTGATCCTCGACTACTTCACCGAGCAGGGCCTGAGCAGCCAGCTGCTGGGAACGCTCGGCGGACTCTGGGGCACGCCAGCGGCCCCGCTGACGCCGGCTGCGCCGGTCGCCGGGCGGGGTGCGTAACGAGCGTCAGAACTCCTGGCGCAGCTGTTCGATGCGTGCATCCTTCTGTTCCCACAACTGCGACACCCAGTGCTGCACGTACTGGCGGAATTCCGCGTCGTTCTCGTAATCGCCCTGCCACAGCGCGGGGTCGATCTCCCGTGCCTGGATGTCGACGATGACCCGCGGCACGCGTCCGCACAGCAGGTCCCAGAAGCCTGGACGGGGGCCCTTCGGATAGACCAGGGTGACGTCCAGCAGGGTATCGAGCTGCTCGCCCAGCGCCGCCAGCACGAAGGCCACGCCGCCGGCCTTGGGCCGCAGCAGGTTCTGGTAGGGAGACTGCTGTTGGGCCTGCTTGGCCGGGGTGAAGCGCGTGCCCTCCAGGTAGTTCACCACGGTCACCGGCATGCGCTTGAATTTCTCGCAGGCGGCCTTGGTGATTTCCAGGTCCTTGCCCTTGAGCTCCGGGTGCTTCTCCAGGAAGGCCTTGCTGTAGCGCTTCATGAAGGGGTAATCGAGCGCCCAGAAGGCCAGGCCGAGGAAGGGCACCCAGATCAGTTCCTTCTTCAGGAAGAACTTGAAGTAGGGTGTCTTGCGGTTGAAGGCCTGCACCAGCGCGGGAATATCGACCCAGGACTGGTGGTTGCTGATCACCAGGTAGGAGGTGTCGCCGCGCAGCTGGGCGCCGCCGCGGATGTCCCACACGGTCGGGGTCATCAGCGCGAAGATGGCCTTGTCGATCTCCGCCCAGGTCTCGGCGATCCACATCACCCCGCGCGAGCAGGCGTCCTTCGCGGCCTGGCCGGGGATGACCAGCTTGAACAGCGCGATCAGCATCATCGGCCCGATCAGGATCAGGGTATTGAGCAACAGCAGTAGGCTGGCGATGACGCCTTTGACGGCCGGCATGGGGTCCATTCCTTGTGCGACGGTGGCGCGGCCATGATACGCAGACAATTGTTCCGGCCCAAGCGGCGCAGGTATGGCGAACCAATGGCTGCCGTGCTAGTCCTATGCGACGTATTCCACCCCGGAGATTTCGCGTGAAACGCGCCCTCGCTCTGCTTACGCTCATCGCATTGCCCGGCCTCGCACTGGCCGCCGAGACCAAGCTTTACGGCCGCTACGAATGGGTCAGCCTGCCCGAGCTCGACCAGACCCTGCAGGCCAAGATGGACACCGGCGCCTACACCTCCTCGCTGTCGGCCAAGGACATCCAGATCTTCCAGCGCGACGGCGAGGACTGGGTGCGCTTCAAGTTGGCGACCAAGGACGGCGGCGACTCGGTGTACGAGCACAAGCTCGCGCGCATCTCGAAGATCAAGAACCGCTCCGATGGAGCCGGCGAGGATGAAGAGGAAGAGTCCAGCCCCGGCCTCAGCCAGCGTCCGGTGATCGAGCTGCCGGTGTGCCTGGGCGGTGACCAGCGCACCATCGAGGTCAACCTCACCGACCGCAGTCACTTCAACTACCCGTTCCTGATGGGCGCCAAGGGCCTGCGCAAATTCCATGTGGCGGTGGATGCGGGCGAGCGCTTCGTGGCCGGCAAGCCGGACTGCTCCTGATCCTCGATTGACGCGGCGCGGGGCTTGGTGGACCCTTTCGGGACTTTCCCGGGAATCGGAATCCCATGCCCCACATTCTCATCGTCGAAGATGAAGCCGCCATCGCCGACACGTTGCTCTACGCCCTGCAGGCCGAAGGTTTCGAGACCACCTGGCTGAACCTCGCCGGCCCCGCCCTCGAACGCCTGCAGCGTGACGCATTCGACCTGGTCATCCTCGACGTCGGCCTGCCCGACATCAGCGGCTTCGAAGCCTGCAAACAGCTGCGGCGTTTTTCCGAAGTACCGGTGATCTTCCTCACTGCGCGCAACGCCGAGATCGATCGCGTGGTGGGGCTGGAGATCGGCGCCGACGATTATGTGGTCAAACCCTTCAGCCCGCGCGAAGTCGCCGCGCGGGTGAAAGCCATCCTCAAGCGCACCGCGCCCCGCGAAATACCCGCCACGGTACCCGCCGGCAACGGCCCGTTCGAGGTCGACGAGGAGCGCTTCCAGATTCGCTACCACGGCCACCCGCTGGCCCTGACCCGTCACGAATTCCGCCTGCTGCAGACGCTGCTGGCGCGCCCCGAACGCGTTTTCAGTCGCGAGCAATTGCTCGATGCCCTGGGCGTCGCCGCCGATGCCGGCTACGAGCGCAACGTCGACAGCCACATCAAGAGCCTGCGTGCCAAGCTGCGCCAGGTGGTTCCCGCCGCCGAACCGATCCAGACCCACCGCGGCCTGGGCTACAGCTACGCGCCGGACAAGAGCTGATGCGGCTGTCGCTGCGGATATTCCTGGTCTACTTCTTCTTCGTCGGGTTGACCGGCTGGTTCGTCCTGCGCACGGTGATGGATGAGATCCGCCCCGGTGTGCGGCAGTCCAGCGAAGAGACGCTGGTGGACACCGCCAACCTGCTGGCCGAGATTCTCCAGGCCGACGTGAAGAACGGCACCTTCGACCAGAGCCGGCTGCCGGAGATGTTGCGCGCCTATGGTGCGCGCAGCCCGCAGGCGGACATCTGGGGCGTGAACAAGACGGCGGTGAACCACCGCATCTATGTCACCGACGCGCGCGGCATCGTCCTGCTGGACTCCCTCGGCCAGGCCGTGGGCCAGGACTATTCGCGCTGGAATGACGTCTTCCTGACCCTGCGCGGCCAGTACGGCGCCCGCTCCAGCCGGGAATCGGCGGACGATCCGGAGTCCTCGGTGATGTACGTCGCCGCGCCCATCCGCGACGGCGGGAAGATCATCGGCGTGGTCTCGGTCTCCAAGCCCAACCGCACGCTGCAGCCCTACATCGACCGCTCGCAGCGCCGTTTGGCGTGGCTCGGCGCCGGGTTGATCGTGCTCGGCCTGCTGGTGGGCGCGGGCCTGTCCTGGTGGCTGAGCCGCTCGCTGGATCGCCTGACCCGCTACGCCCAGGCGGTCAGCGAAGGCCGGCGCGCGGAGCTGCCGCGTTATCGAGGCGGCGAGATGGCGCAACTGGCCGACGCGGTGGAGCACATGCGCGTGCAACTGGAGGGCAAGGATTACGTCGAGCGCTACGTGCACACCCTGACCCACGAGCTGAAAAGCCCGCTGGCGGCCATTCGCGGCGCGGCGGAACTGCTCGAAGGCGAGATGCCCGCCGAGCAGCGGGCGCGCTTCGTTGGCAACATCGCCGGGGAAAGCGAGCGTCTGCAGCAACTGATCGAGCGCCTGCTGAACCTCGCCCAGGTCGAGCAGCGCCAGGGGTTGGAAGAGCGTGTGCCGGTGGCGTTGCGGGAACTGGTGAATGAACTGATCGACGAGCGCCTGGCGCGCGTCCAGGGCGCGCAGCTGGAGAATGCAATTGCGCCACGGGCGATGGTGCACGGCGAGCGTTTCCTGCTGCGCCAGGCGCTGGGCAACCTGCTGGACAACGCGCTGGATTTCACCCCGCCCGGAGGCGTGATCCGCTTCGATGCGCAGCCGGACGGCGAAGGTTGGCGGGTGGAATTGTTCAACCAGGGCGAAGCCATTCCGGAGTTCGCCCTGCCGCGCCTGACCGAGCGTTTCTACTCGCTGCCGCGCCCGGCGAGCGGACGCAAGAGCACCGGTCTCGGCCTCAATTTCGTCGCGGAGGTAGTGGCGCTGCATGGCGGGGAGTTGCACGTGGAGAACGTCGACGGCGGGGTGCGCGCCGGCTTGCTCTTGCCTTCGTAGGAGCGAGCTTGCTCGCGAAGCTGAACCTCGCAGTGGGGGATGTTCGCGAGCAAGCTCGCTCCTACAGGTTGCCTCGACGCCACACAAACTCCACACAGTCTCCACACTTCCGCCCGAGCGTCCCCACGCGCAGGTCCCAGGCTTGCTCCGTCGTCCACCTACGGAGAAAGCCTTCGATGAACCGCCACCTCGGGATCAAGCTCGGCGCCATCGCGCTGTTGATCATCCTCCTGCTCGTCCCCCTGCTGATGATCGACGGCCTGGTCGACGAGCGCCAGAACTACCGCGACGAAGTCCTGCAGGATATCGCCCGCAGCGCCAGCTACAGCCAGCAGCTCACCGGCCCGCTGGTGGTCGTGCCCTACACCCGCACCATCCGTGGCTGGCGCCTGGACAAGGCGAACCAGCAGCGCGTACTGCAGGAGCGCGAGGTGCGCGGGCGTCTGTACTTCCTGCCGGAAGTCTTCAGCCTCGACGGGCAGATGCGCACCGAGCTGCGTCACCGTGGCATCTACGAAGCGCGGCTGTTCCATGCCGACAGCCAGGTCAGCGGCAGCTTCGTGCTGCCGGCCAACTACGGCATCACCAGTGACCTGGGCAGCTACCGCTTCGACGACCCACTGCTGGCCGTTGGCATCAGCGATGTGCGCGGCATCGAGAACGCGCCGAAACTGAAGGTCGGCGACGAACTGCGCAACTTCCAGCCAGGCACCCAGAGCCAGTTCCTCGGCAACGGCGTGCACGCGGTGCTGCCGCTCAAGGCCAGCGACCGCGAGCAGCGCTTCGACTACGCCTTCGAACTGTCGCTGCTGGGCAGCAGCCGACTGGACATTACCCCGGTCGGTCGCGACAGCCAGGTCAACCTGGTGTCGGACTGGCCGCACCCCAGCTTCGGCGGCGAGTTCCTGCCCACTGAACGCAGCATCAGCGAGAAGGGCTTCAGCGCGCGCTGGCGCACCAGCTTCTTCGCCACCAACCTGGAGGACCAGCTGCGCGCCTGCACGGCGCCGGCCCAGGCGGACGTTGCCCGCGCGGTCGGCGCGGACGATCCGGATACCTCCCGCGCCAGTACCGCCGAGTGCAGCGAGTTCGGCCAGCACCGCTTCGGCGTGGCGCTGGTGGACCCGGTGGACCAGTACCTGAAGACCGACCGTGCGGTGAAGTATGCGCTGCTGTTCATCGTCCTCACCTTCGCTGGTTTCTTCCTCTTCGAAGTGCTCAAGCGCCTGGCGGTGCACCCCATCCAGTACGCGCTGGTGGGCATGGCGCTGGCGCTGTTCTACCTGCTGCTGCTGTCGCTCTCCGAGCATGTCGGCTTCGAGCTCGCCTACCTGCTGTCCGCTGGCGCCTGTGTCGGGCTGATCGGTTTCTATCTCTGCCATGTGCTGCACAGCCTGTGGCGCGGCGCCGGCTTCAGCGTCGGGCTGGCCGGGCTCTACGGGATGCTCTACGCGCTGCTCAGCGCCGAGGACTACGCGTTGCTGATGGGCTCGCTGCTGCTGTTCGGCGTGCTGGGCGGCGTGATGGTGCTGACCCGTCGCCTGGACTGGTACGGCATCGGCAAGCCCCGCGGCGACGACCCGGAATTTTCCCTGCAAGACGTGCGCGTGCAGCGCTGAGGAGAATGGAAATGCCCAACCTGATGCGTTTTTCCCTGTGCCTGTTCGCCGGCCTGCTGGTCAGTGGCCTGTGCCTGCCCGTGCTGATGCTGCTTGGCCGCTTCGACTGGATCGCCCTGCTGGTGGCCACCGGCAAACCGCTGGCGCATCTGGCGCTGTTGCTGCCGGGCGAGCTGTGGACGCAGCTCACCGACGTCGAGGACGCGGCGAACAATCCCCACGTGCGTTCCTTCCTGGAAATGTGCATGGGCGTGGCCCAACTCGGCCTGCTGCTGGCGCTACCGATCTATCGCTTCGGCCGCCAGGAGAAGCAGTCATGAGTGCGTGCGCTGGGCTGCGCGAGGAGCGCGAAGTGGGACGGCGGCTGGCGCGACAGATTGCCGGGCTGTTCGAGCAGGGGATGAGGCAGAGGGAGAGGCGTGATGAACGTTTTCAGCGGCGGGTGGTGCGGCACAGCCAGTCGATGATGAAAACCTGGCGCAGCCGGCTTCCCCTCGCCCCAACCCTCTCCCGAGGGGAGAGGGAGTTGGGCGGTGCTGGTTGGCGGGTCTGGAACATGCCGGCTCGCTTGTGGAACTGCGCACCGTAGGATGGGTGGAGCGCAGCGATACCCATCAAACCGTCAGGCCGGCACGGTCGCCTGCATCGACGGCCGCTGGCTGATCTCGGCGAACCACTTCGCCAGTTGTGGATAGTCAGCGCGCCAATCCCAGTGCGGCTGGCGGAAGTCCAGGTAGCCCAGGGCGCAGGCTACGCCGATGGCGGCGATGTCGAAGCGCCCGGCCAGTTCGGCGTGGGCCTTGCCCTCGAAGTAGGCGAGGGAGCGCGTGATCTTCAGCTGCTGGTTGTCCAGCCATTCATCCCAGTGCTTCTCCTGGGGGCGCATGGCGGTTTCGTAGCGGATCAGCACGGCGGCATCGAGCACCGCATCAGCCAGCGAAGCCAGTGTGAGACGACGCCAGCGTGCTGCGCCTTCGCGGGGGATCAGCGGCTCGCCGGCATGCTGCTGGTCGAGGTACTCGAGGATCACCCGGCTATCGTGCAGGGTCTGGCCGTCGACCAGGCGCAGGGCGGGAATCTTGCCGGCGGGGTTATCCTGCAGCACGCCGGCATCCGGCGCGATGGGCGTATGGACGGCGGCGTACAGCTCCACGGCGTCAAGCTGGCCGGTCTCATGCAGCAGGACCATGACCTTGCGCACGAAGGGCGAAGCGGCGGCGTGGAACAGGACGGGACGGGGATTCATCGACAGCAACTCCTGGGGTTGGGTCATCGGTTCAATCGCGGATCAGCACCAGGCGATCGGCGCCGGATTCGGCGCCCCAGACCTCGCCGGGCCGGCCTAGCAGCTGGCGGACGTTGGCATGTTCATGGTCGCTGGGGAAGGCGGTGAATGTCTCGCTCTGCGGGTCGAAGCGCAGCAGCGCATTGGCGGAAAAGTCGCTCAGCCACACCTGGTCCATGGCATCGACGTAGACCGCATAAGGCTGCGGATGATCACCCGGCAACTGCCAGGTTTTCCACTGGTTGTCGCTGGGGTCGAAGCGCGCCAGGCTCCCGGCGTTCCACTGGCTGATCCACAGCCGCCCCACGGAGTCGGCCCACAGGCGACGCGGGCCGCTGTCGTTGCCGGGGGTGTCGAAGGTGGTCGCGTTATCGGCGATATCGTCGACCTGGCCGATGTAGTTGCCCGCCAGCGAGGCGTACCAGACGCCTCCATCCGGCGTCAGGGCGATGCCGTAGGGGCCCTTGCCGCGCGGCGCCGGCCAGACCTTCAGGTCGCGGCTGTCCGGGTCGAGGCGACCGTAGAATCCGTTCTGCCCGGTGAACCACAGCACGCCGTCGTCATCGAATACCGCAGTGTTGAGATTGGCGTTGGCCGCCTCCTTGGGCAGCGGGATGACTTCCACGCCCAGGCGCTGGGCGTCGACGTGGACGATGGCGTTGAGGCCGCTGTCGGTGATCCAGGCATCGCCATTCTCGTCGGCGATCACGCCGTGGGGACTGGAGCCCTTGCCGAGACTGATCTGCTCGCTCTGCCCGGACTGCGGATCGAGCCGGCCGAGCACGCCGAGCTTCTGCGCGGTGTACCAGACCTTGCCGTCCTCGGTGGGCGCCACGTCGTGCGGGCCGGAGCCCTTGGGCAGGTCGAAGTACTTCACTTGCGTGGCATGGGCGCCAGTGGCCAGCAACAGGCCGGTGAGCAGCAGGCCGCTCAGGAGGAGGGACAGGACGCGAGGCATGGGCTCTCCTTGGCAGAGTCCGGAAGGTGATGAGACTGTACGCCGGTCAGTGTGGCCGACGAAATGAAGGAGAGCGGTTGTGACGACGATTTCCGTAGTGGGGGCGGCGTGCCGCCAGGGCTCGCCGGTAAACGACGACGCCATAGGCTATACCGCGACGGCAGCCTGGGTGCTGGATGGCGCGACCAGCCTGGGTCGTGGTTTGGTGGGCGGCGAGAGTGATGCGCGCTGGCTGGCGCAGAGCGCCAATGCGCATCTTCAGCGCCTGCTGGAGGAGCAGCCGTACCGGCCGACTCAAGACCTGCTGGTGCAATTGCAGGCAGGTGTCGCCGCGGACTTCCAGCGTGATTCCGGCGTGGCCGTGAGCCTGGAGCTCAACCTGCCCACCGCTTGCCTGAGCTTGCTGCGGGTGCTGGGCGATGGCTCGCTGGAGTTGCTCAACCTCTGCGATACCTGCATCCACCTGGCCTGGGAGGATGGCTGCGTCGAGAGCTTCGGCGATACGCCGCTGGAGGAGATCGACCGGCAATCCGTTGCACGCCTGATCGCGCTGCGTGAGGCTAATCCGGACTGGAATCACGAGCAGCTCTGGCAGGCCAGCCGCGCGTGGGTGCGGCGCAACCGCGCGCTGGCCAATACGCCGGAAGGATACTGGTGCCTCGACCCGAGCGAACGCTGGATTCCCCATGTGCAGCGTCGGGTGCTCGATCCGACGGGGCTGAAGGCGTTCATGCTGGTGACCGACGGCTTCGACCGGCTGCTGGATTTCCGCCGCTACGACCTCGATGCGCTGTTCGCGGCGCTGCCCGAGCGCGGTGTGGAAGCATTGATCGACGAGCTGCGCGCGCTGGAAGGCGCCGACGACCAGGCGCTGGTCTATCCGCGCCTGAAGATCCATGACGATGCGAGCGTGGTGTGGGGAGAGGTGGTGCGCTGAGCGGTGGCCATTGTGTAGGAGCGGACTTCGTCCGCGATGGCATCCGGCGCGATGCCGGCCTATCGCGGAGGGAGTCCGCTCCTACAGGTAGCTGCTGGCCGTCAGAACGTGTAGTTGACGCTCGCCACCACGTTGCGACGGTCGCCGTAGTAGCAGTAGAAGCCGTCGCAGGTGGAGAGGTATTCCTTGTCGAACACGTTGTTGGCATTCAGGGCGACGTTCAGCCCGTTGAGGCTGTTGTCGAGGCGGCCGAGGTCGTAGTGCACCGCGGCGTCGTAGAGGGTGTAGGAGCCGGTGTCGCCGTCGGACTTGTCGCGCACGTAGCCCATGCTGCCGATGGCGATGTTGTGGGTCTCGCCGACGTAGCGGGTGCCGAAGCCCAGGCCGAAGCCGTCGAGCAGGCCGTCATGCCAGGTGTAGTCGGCCCACAGCGAGGCCTGGTTTTCCGGGGTGAGCGGCAGCGGACGGTTCTTGTCCAGCGGATTGGCGACCTTGGTCATCTTGCTGTTGGCGTAGGTGTAGGCGGCGGTCACCTTGAGGCTCTCGGTGACGTTGCCTACGGCCTCCAGCTCGAAGCCGCGCACCTGCGCCTCGCCCACGGGGCGGCTGATGAAGTCGCTGCCGGTGAGGACGATGTTCTTGCGGGTCAGGTCGTAGACCGCGGCGCTGAGCATCAGGTCGGTGCCCACCGGCTGGTACTTCACGCCCAGCTCATATTGCTTGCCGGTGCTCGGCTCGAAGGCCGCTCCGTTGGTGCCGCCGGCCTCGGTCTGGAATGACTCGGCGTAGGACACATAGGGCGCCACGCCATTCTCGAACACATAGCTGAGCGCCGCGTTGCCGCTGAACTGGCTATCGCGGCGGGTATCGGTGGCGCCGCCGGCGTTGTAGAACTTCGAACCGGTGTGTGCCCAATCCTGGCGGCCGCCGAGGGTCAGGCGCCAGTTGTCGAGGGCGATCTGGTCCTGGGCGTACAGGCCGGTATCGCGCATCTTCTGGTTGTAGTCGTTGTACGCGGTGTAGACGACGTTGCTGAAGTCCTGGCCGTAGATCGGCTTGCTGATATTGCTGGTCGGCGCGGTGCCGTACAGCCATTGGTAGTTGGTATTGGCGCGCTGGTGATCCAGGCCCAGCAGCAGGGTGTGCTTGAGCGGGCCGGTGGAGAAGTCGGCCTGCAGGTTGTTGTCGATGGCGAACTGGCTGATGTCTTCGTTCACCACGTTGGCGCCACGGGCCAGGGTGCCGTCGTCGCTGACCGAGGTGGCGGTGCCGCCGGCGGTGATGCCCTGGAACGACAGGTCGCTCTTGGTGTAGCGCAGGTTCTGGCGGAACTGCCAGACGTCGTTGATGCGGTGTTCGAAGGCATAGCCCAGGGCGTAGTAGGTCTTGTCGTAGAACTCCCAGTCCGGGTCGCCGAGGTTCTTGTGGTAGCGCACCTCGCCCGCCGGGGTGGACAGCTTGGTGCCCTGCAGCGGCAGGAATTGGCTGGTGATGCCGGTATCGTCGCGGTTGAACTGCGAGAGGAAGGTCAGCTTGGTGTCGTCGTCGATGTTCCAGGTCAGGCTCGGCGCGATGTTGTAGCGCTTGTTGTCGACGTGTTCGACCTGGGTGTTGCTGTCGCGCACCACGCCGCTGACGCGGTACAGCAGGTTGCCGGTGTCGTCGACCTTGCCGGTGCTGTCGAAGGCGATCTGCTTGTGCTCGTAGCTGCCCACCTGCAACTGCACTTCGTGGCTGCTTTCCGCCTGCGGGCGGCGACTGGTCATGTCCAGCAGGCCGCCGGGCGGGGTCTGGCCGTACAGCGAGGAGGCCGGGCCGCGCAGCAGGGCGACGCGCTCCAGGTCCCAGGTTTCCAGCTTGGGCATGACGTAGGCGCCCTTGGGCAGCGGCAGGCCGTCGAGGAACTGGGTCGGTTCGAAGCCGCGTACCTTGAGCCACTCGGCACGGGTGTCGTTGCCGTAGCTGCTGGCGATCACACCGGGCATGTAGCGCACCGCGTCGTCCAGGCTCTGCACGTTGCGGTCCTGCATCTGCTCGCGGGTGGCGACGGAGATGGAACGCGGCGCTTCCAGCAGCGGGGTGTCGGTCTTGGTGCCGGCGCGGGAGCGGGTGGCGAGGTAGCCCACCGCCGGGCCATCCGGGTCTTCCTGGGTGCCGCTGATGGTGGTGGCGGACATCGACAGGGTGTCGCTGGGTACCGGGCGCAGGCTGAAGCTGCCCGACTCGCTTTCCACCAGCTCCAGCCCGCTGCCCTGCAGCGCCTGGCGCAGTGCACCGGCGGCATCGTAGCGACCCTGCACAGCGTGCGCGCTGCGGCCCTGGGCCAGCGCCGGGTCCAGGCTCAGCGACAGGCCAGCTTCGGCGGCGATGCGGTTGAGGGTGCTGGCCAGCGGGCCGGCGGGCACCTGGTAGTCACGCACGGCGTCGGCGGCGATGGCCGACGAGGTGGCCAGCAGGATCGCGGTGGCCAGCAGGCAGGGGCGGAGGGACAGTTTGAACGAGCGGCGCATTGAAAACGACTCCTACGGTTCTCGATGCCTCCTTGCCGAACGAGAATGGAAAAGTGATAGGGCAGGGTGAAAAAATTTTTCGAGTCTGCATCCGCGGCCGGCGTGTCGTAGGAGCAACTGTCTTCTTCTGAAAATCCGTGCCTGGGCTTTCCCTCTCCCCAGCCAGGGTTAGGGAGAGGGCAGGCCTCCACGCAGGGGCTTCACGGCGGAGCGGACTCCGTCCGCGATAGGTCCGCATCGCGCCGGACGAAGTCCGCTCCTACGGGGTATGTGGTTTCAGCCGCGCGGTACCACGCGGGACCACCACGCGCCATGCCTCTCGATACGCACCGGCAGCGTCGGCTCCAGCGAGCGGAGCGCCAGGTCGATGTTCTTCAGCGGGAAGCTGCCGGTGATGCGCAGGTCCGCCAGTGCCGGGTCCACCGCAAGGTAACCGGGGCTGTAGCGCGCCAGTTGCTCGATCAGCTCGCCCAGGCGGACGTTGTCCACCACCAGCATGCCGTGGGTCCACGCATCGGCGGTCGCGCTATTGGCCTGGACTGCGCCGAAGCCACCGGCGCGCACGCGTACCTGCTGGCCCTGGTTGATCACGCGCTCGTCCGGCAGTTGTTCGGGGCGTGCGGCCACGGCGGACTGCAGGACGCTGAGCAAGGTGCTGTCGCCATCGTCGCGCTCCACCAGGAAACGCGTGCCGAGGGCGCGCAAGCGGCCTTCGTCGGTCTCGACGATGAACGGGCGGCTGTCGCCATGGGCAGTTTCCACCAGGATTTCGCCGCTGAGCAGGACGATGCGCCGTTGCTCGGCGTCGAAGTGCACATCGACGGCAGTGCGGCTGTTGAGCAACAGCCTTGTATTGTCCGGCAGGCGCAGTTCTCGCTGCTCGCCGGTGGCAGTCAGCAGGTCGGAAAAGGCATAACGCACCGGCATGTAACGGTTGCCGACACCCAGCGCGAGCGCGCCGACCAGCAGCAACGACAAGCCGGTGCCGGCCAGGCGGCGAACCTTGCGCCGGGATTCGCCCGGCGAGCGCAGCAGGGCGTTGCGCGCGGCCTTGGGCGCGGCGCCGGCGAGGCTGCGGTCGAGCATGCCCAACTGGCTCCAGGCGCGGGCGTGTTCGCTGTGGGCCGAATGCCAGCGGGCGAAGGCGGCTTCATCGTCGGGGCGCGGTTCGCCGGAGCCCAGGCGCAGTTGCCAGCTGATCGCCTCGTCGAGCACCTGCAGGGAAACCGGTCCCTTCACGTCGGCTCGCCGTACAGCGCGATGTAGCACTGGCGCAGGCCCTGGCCGATGTACTGGCGCACGCGCGGCACGGAGACGCCCAGTTGCTCGGCGATCTCTGCATGGCCCAGGCCATCCAGGCGGTTGAGCAGGAAGGCGCTGCGTGCGCGGCTGGACAGTTTGCCCAGCAGGCGGTCGATCTCGCGAAGGTCGGCAAGGATCAGGCAGTGCTCCTCGGCTGAGGGCTGCACCGCCTCGGGCAGGCCTTTCAATTCTTCGAGGTAGGCCTGTTCCAGCGCCACGCGGCGCCAGTGATCCACAAGAATGCCCTTGGCCACGGTCACCAGGAAGGCTCGGGGTTCGCGCAGGGAGGGCAGCTCGCGACGACTGAGCACGCGGACGAAGGTGTCCTGGCTCAGGTCTTCGGCGCGCTGCGGACAGCCCAGGCTGCGGTTCAGCCAGGCAGTCAGCCAGTCGCGGTGATCGCGATACAAGGCGCCAACGAGTTCGCCGCTACCCATCTGGATGGCCGACACGCTACTCCCCAATGATCCCAAATGGGATCAAGCTCAAAAACGATAACTATTCGCAAATGATCGCAAAGTGCAGTGACCCGCGCAATTGGCGCCTGTCGCCTTTTGCCGCCCATCGCCCGTTTGTCGCCGCCGTTCTACAATCGGCCGACCCTTTCGCGGAAAGCCTCGCCATGTCCGATCCCGTGTTGATCATCGGTTCCTTCCTCTCGCCCTATGTGCGCAAGGCGCTGGTCCTGCTGGAAATGAAGGGCGTGGACTACCGCATCGATTCCGTCGTGCCGTTCTTCGGCAACGAGGCGTTCGAGCGCCTGAGCCCGTTGCGCCAGGTGCCGGTGCTGGTGGATGGCGAGCTGGTGCTGAACGACTCCTCGGTGATCTGCCAGTATCTGGAGGAGCGTTATCCACAGCCGGCGCTGTATCCGGCGGATATCGCCGAGCGCGCCCGCGCGCGCTGGATCGAGGAGTTTGCCGACAGCCGCATGGGCCAGGTGGTGATCTGGCAGCTGTTCGACCAGTTGGTGATCGGCCGCGGCGTGTGGGGCCGTGAACCGGACGCGACGCTGCTGGAGAAGACCTACCAGCATGACCTGCCGGCTGTATTCGATTACCTGGAGGCGCAGTTGCCGGAAAGCGGCTGGCTGTTCGGCGAGCTGTCCATCGCCGACATCAGCGTCGCCTGCTTCATGCGCAACGCGCAGTTGGCCCGCTACGAACCGGACGCCCAGCGCTGGCCGAAACTGGCAGCCATGCTCGCGGCGGCCTTCGCGCTGCCAGCGTTCCAGAAGCTCAACCAGTTCGAGCGCGCCATCGCCCGCACGCCGATCCTGCAGCAGCGCGAAGCGCTGATCGCTGCTGGCGCGCCGGTTAGCGAGGTGAGCCACATGCGCGAGCAGCCGGTGCGCGGGCCGATGAGCCGCAGTTGATCAGGCTTCCTGCAGAAAGCTCCACAGACGCTGCGCCACCGGGCCGTGGGCGCGGTCGCGCAGGCGCGCGGCGACCAGTTCCTCGCGGCGGCCGGGCAGGTGGGGCCCGCTGAGATCGCGCAGGCGACCGTCAGCCAGCTCGTCGGCAATCAGGTGGCGCGGCAGGTGGCCCCAGGCCAGGCCATGCAGCACCAGTTCCTTCTTCGTCGCCTGGTCCGGCACCGTGCACTGCGGTGCGCCGTCCAGGGTGAAATAATCCACCGGCGGCGAGTGGCGAGCGCTGTCACGCATCACGCATTGGGTGAGCGAGCGCAGCTGCCCGGGGTGGATGTCACCTCTGCCCTCCAGCAACGTCGGCGCGATCACCGGGATGAAGTCCACCGTGCCCAGGTCGAGCCATTCCAGGCGCGGATCGGCCTTGTCCACGCGGTGCAGGATCAGCTCCGCCTCGCCATCGAGCAGCTTCTCCAGCGGGCCGCTGACGCTTTCGAAGTACAGCTGTAAGTGCGTGCGGGGTTGCGCGGCGAAAAAGCGCGCGAGTTTTTCCAGCAGGGCAGGGCGCGGGCAGAAGTCGCCGAGCACGACGCGCAATTCGCTTTCTTCGCCCGCCGCCAGGTGCGCGGCGTGGTCCCGCAGGTTGCCCAGTTCGCGCAGCAGATCCTGGGCACGGCGATGGAAGGATGCGCCGGCCGCGGTCAGGGCGACGCGGTAGCCGCTGCGGTCGAGCAGCTCGAATCCCAGCTGGTGCTCCAGCCGGGTGACAGCGGCGAAAACCGCCGGATGTGAGCGGTGCAGCTGCTGGGCGGCGCGCTGGAAACCGCCGGCTTCGACCACAGCGTCGAAGCATTGCAGGTCGTGTAGCGTGAAATCGGGCATGTCAGATTTCCTGACAGAGATCGTCCATTCTTTGTAATTTTTTCGTAGGGCCGCCGCAACTAGCCTCGCTTTCATCACCCCTGAGGAGGCCGCCATGAGCCCGCTGCGCTACCTGAACACCCGCGACAACGCCCGCATCGCCTATCGCCTGGACGGCCCCACCGAGCAGCCGCTGCTGGTGCTGTCCAACTCCATCGGCACCGACCTGCATATGTGGGATGGGCAGGTCGCCACGTTGACCGAACACTTCCGCGTGCTGCGCTATGACGCACGCGGCCATGGTGCGTCCAGCGTGCCGCCGGGGCCCTATCCGCTGGCGCGGTTGGGCGAAGACGTGATCGAGCTGCTGGATGCGCTCGGCGTAGAGCGCGCACATTTCCTCGGTCTCTCGCTCGGCGGATTCGTTGGCCAGTGGCTGGCGGTAAACGCGCCGCAGCGCATCGAGCGGCTGGTGCTGGCGAACACTTCGGCCTGGCTCGGGCCGCAGGAGCAGTGGGACGCGCGCATCGTCGAGGCGCTGGAGGCCGAGGACCTGCAAGGCACCACCGCTACCTTTCTCGCCAACTGGTTTCCGGCATCCTGGCTGGCGCAGCGGCGGCCGGAAGTGGAGCCGTTCCGCGCCACGCTGCTGGCGACCAACCGGCATGGCCTGGCCGGTTCCTTTGCCGCCGTGCAGGGGGCCGATCTGCGGGAAGCGCTGAAGGCGGTTCGCCTGCCGACGCTGGTGATTGCCGGGCAGTTCGACACCGTGACCGCCGCCAGCCACAGCGAGCTGATCGCCGAGGCGATCCCAGGGTCGCGCCTGCTGACGCTGCCGGCGGTGCACCTGTCGAACATCGAGTTTCCCCGCGAGTTCGAGGGGGCGGTGCTGGATTTCCTGCTGGCGCCCTGAACGAACAAGGCCGCCCGAGAGCGGCCTTGTCGTTTATCCACAAGCTCGATTACTCCGGCTCAATGGTGCGCGGCATCCACTGCGATGGGTTCGCCGCAGACGTCCGCATAGCGGCGCTTGCGGTCGGCCAGTGTGTAGTGGATCAGCGCGCCGAGGCCGGCGCCGAAGAACCAGGAGAACTGCGACAGCGCCTCGAACGCCGGCACCAGTGCGAGCACGATGGCGATCAGCGCCGCCGGGACGAACGCCGCCACCGCCCGCAGGTTCACGCCGCCGTTGTAGTGATAGGCCGCCTCGCAACTTTCGCTGTACAACTCGGGCAGGCTCACCCGGCTGCGGCGCACCAGGTAGTAATCGGTGACGATGATCCCGTACAGCGGGCCGAGCAGTGCGCCCAGGCCGCCGAGGAAATACACGATCACCGCCGGGCTGTTGTACAGATGCCAGGGCAGGATCAGCACCGCGATGGTCGCGCTGAGCAGGCCGGCGCGGCGGAAGTTCAGCAGGTTCGGCGCAAGGTTGGTGAGGACATAGGCGGGGGCGACGAAGTTGGCCATGATGTTCACCGCCACAGTGACGATCAGGAAGGCCAGGCAGGCCAGCACGAGGCCGAAGGTGTTGGGGATCGCGGCGACGATTTCCGTGGGGTTCTGCACCAGCTTGCCGTCGATGCTGAACTGCGCGCCGGCCAGCACCACGGCGATCAGCGCGAAGCCCAGCATGTTCACCGGCAGCCCCCAGAAGTTGCCGACGCTGATGGTGCGGCGGTCCGGGCAGTTGCGGGTGAAGTCGCAGAAATTGAGGATCATGGTGCCGTACAGCGAGACCCACAGCGCGGCGGCGCCCAGCACTTTCAGCCACATCGCCGAGCCGGTCGGCGCGTCGCCGCTGGACCAGGAGATCGACAGGCCGGCGCGCCAGTACATCCAGCCGGCGAGGCTGGCGAAGGCCACCAGGATGATCGGCCCGGCAAAGGACTCGTAGCGGCGCACCATCTCCATGCCGTAGGCGAAGATCACCAGTTGCACGCACCAGATGCCGAGGAAGGTGATCCAGCCGAGGGTCGACAAGCCGAGGATCGAATTCTGGTCATAGGACGCGAGGTTCGGCGCGATGGCGCTGAGCAGCACGCGCAGGACCACCGAGGCGAGGTAGGTCTGGATGCCGAACCAGGCGATGGCGATCACTGCGCGGATCAGCGCCGGCACCTGGGCGCCGTGGATGCCGAAACTGATGCGGCACATCACCGGGTAGGGCAGGCCGGTCTTCTGGCCCATGTAGCCGGACAGGTTCATCAGGCCGTAGATCACCAGTGCGCCAAGTGCGAAGGCAGCGAGGATCTGAGCGCCGCTCATGCCCAGGGCGAAAAGGCCGATGGCGAATGAATAGTTGGCGATGTTGTGCACATCGTTGGTCCACAACGCGAACAGGCTGTAGCGCCCCCAACTGCGGCCTTGGGCCTTGGTCGGGGCCAGGTCGGCGCTGTACAGGCGCGGGCTCAGGGTCGGCGCGGCGGGTTTCGCGCAGGCGCCGCCGTCGGCTGGTTGGACAGGGGAAACGCCGGACAGGTGGGTAGGGCTGGAGTTCATGGGCTACTCGGCTTTTGTATGCACGGCTTTTTGTGGTTTGTGTGCAAAGCCAGTTCCGTGCCAGGGCAACCGTCTGCAGTCTTTCTGACCTTGTTGAACGCAGGTTCGGATCCTGTCTGAGCCCTTTGGTGGTGCGACATTGGTGGCTGTCCAGGTGGTCAGGAAATTAATTTTCCATGGCAATCATTGACTTGCGATTCAGGATGGTTGCGATTCTTGGGGGTGCACGGTGTGGATTTTGTACACAATAATTGTGCACATGCGTTACGTGGCCGATTCGCAGCGGGCGGAATCCATCGCGGCTACGCCAACGGGCGGACCCTGCGTAGCATGAACCTCCGTAGCGGCGATTCCCCTCTCCCTGACTTTCTCCCTGGAGGGAGAGGGGACGGTGCCGGCTGAAACTGGAGCGTCAGCCGGCTCGGATGGCTCCCTCTCCCTTCGGAGCGGGGCGCGCAGCCAGGGCGGGGGAGAGGGCACGCCCCGGCGAGATATTTAGGGTAGGAGGACTTCGTCCGCGTTTGGGTGGGCGTTGCACAGACGCAGCCATAAAAAAACCGCCCCGGAGGGCGGTTTCTTCAACGCGGCGCGAGGTGCTTACAGACCGTTCCTGGCCTTGAACTCACGGCGGCGGCGGTGCAGGACCGGCTCGGTGTAGCCGTTGGGCTGCTTGGCGCCTTCGATGACCAGTTCCAGCGCAGCCTGGAAGGCCACGTTGTCGTCGAAGTTCGGTGCCATCGGACGGTACTGGGCGTCACCGGCGTTCTGGCGATCCACCACCGAAGCCATGCGCTTGAGGCTTTCCAGCACTTGTTCTTCGGTCACCACGCCGTGGCGCAGCCAGTTGGCCAGCAGCTGGCTGGAGATACGCAGGGTGGCGCGGTCTTCCATCAGGCCGATGTCGTTGATGTCCGGCACCTTGGAGCAGCCGACGCCCTGGTCGATCCAGCGGACCACGTAGCCGAGGATGCCCTGGGCGTTGTTGTCCAGCTCGTTCTTGATCTCTTCCGCGCTCCAGTTGGTGTTGGGGGCGAGCGGAATGGTCAGGATGTCGTCCACCGAAGCCGGCGCGCGCTTGGCCAGTTCAGCCTGGCGGGCGAACACATCGACCTTGTGGTAGTGCAGCGCGTGCAGAGTGGCAGCGGTCGGCGAAGGAACCCAGGCGGTGTTGGCGCCGGCCAGTGGGTGAGCGATCTTCTGCTCGAGCATGGCGGCCATCAGGTCGGGCATGGCCCACATGCCTTTGCCGATCTGGGCTTTGCCCTGCAGGCCGGTGGCCAGGCCGACGTCGACGTTGTTGTTCTCGTAGGAGCCGATCCACTTCTCGGTCTTCATGGCGCCCTTGCGCACCATGGCGCCGGCTTCCATGGAGGTGTGGATTTCGTCACCGGTGCGGTCGAGGAAGCCGGTGTTGATGAACACCACGCGCTCGGCGGCGGCCTTGATGCAGGCCTTCAGGTTGACGGTGGTGCGGCGCTCTTCGTCCATGATGCCGACTTTCAGCGTGTTGCGCGGCAGGCCCAGCAGGTCCTCGACGCGGCTGAAGATCTCGGCGGCGAAGGCGACTTCTTCCGGACCGTGCATCTTCGGCTTCACGATGTACACGCTGCCGGTGCGGCTGTTCTTGCGGGTGGCGCTGCCGTTCAGGTTGTGAATGGCGATCAGGCTGGTGAACAGGCCGTCCTGGATGCCTTCGGGTACTTCGTTGCCCTGGGCGTCGAGGATTGCCGGGTTGGTCATCAGGTGGCCAACGTTACGCACGAACAGCAGGGAGCGGCCATGCAGGCTCAGCTCGGAACCATCGGCCCTGGTGTAGACGCGGTCCGGGTTCATGGTGCGGGTGAAGGTGCTGCCGCCCTTGGAAACCTGCTCGGCGAGGTCGCCTTTCATCAGGCCCAGCCAGTTGCGGTAGACCACGACCTTGTCGTCGGCGTCGACGGCGGCCACGGAGTCTTCGCAGTCCATGATGGTGGTCAGCGCGGACTCCATCAGGACGTCTTTCACGCCAGCGGCGTCGGTCTGGCCGATCGGGCTGGTCGGGTCGATCTGGATTTCGAAGTGCAGGCCGTTGTGCTTGAGCAGCACGGCTTTCGGCTTGGCGGCTTCGCCCTGGAAGGCCAGGAACTGGGCAGCGTTCTTCAGGCCGGTCTCGCTGCCGTTCTTCAGGGTGACGGCCAGCGCGCCGTTCTTCACCACGTAGGCGGTGGCGTCGACATGGGAGCCGGTTTCCAGCGGGGCGGCTTCGTCGAGGAAGGCGCGGGCGAAGGCGATGACCTTGTCACCGCGGACCTTGTTGTAGCCCTTGCCTTTCTCGGCGCCGTTCTCTTCGCTGATCGCGTCGGTGCCGTACAGTGCATCGTACAGCGAGCCCCAGCGGGCGTTGGCGGCGTTCAGGGCGAAGCGCGCGTTCATCACCGGCACGACCAACTGCGGGCCGGCCATGCGGGCGATTTCTTCGTCGACGTTCTGAGTGCTGGCCTGGAAGTCGGCCGGCTCGGGCAGCAGGTAACCGATTTCCTGCAGGAAGGCCTTGTAGGCAACGGCATCGTGCGGCTTGCCGGCGCGGGCCTGGTGCCAGCCGTCGACTTTCGCCTGGATGTCATCGCGCTTGGCGAGCAGGGCCTTGTTCTTGGGGGCCAGGTCGTTGATTACGGTTTCTACGCCTGCCCAGAACTTGCCGGCGTCGATGCCGGTGCCGGGAATGGCTTCGTTGTTCACGAAGTCGAAAAGGACTTTGGCGACCTGCAGGCCACCGACTTGAACGCGTTCAGTCATTGCTTGCCTCACTCTGCTCAGGACCGGCTCTGGACACAGGCAAAACGCCTTGTAGTCCGAGCCGCGGAATACTACATGATGCCGTGGGAAAAATCAGTGGGCTAGCGTCGCGGTTAGACCAAAGTACGCATATCAGTCACGTAGCAGGTCTTATGTTCGCAAATATCATCTGGATTGTTCCAGATAAATCTTAAAACTGTACACGCATTACCCGAATGGGTACCTGTGGCAGCCCGTCGCAGCCGGCTGACCTCGCCGTGCCTATACTGCTTCTTCCCTCCTGGAGAATCCCGCATGTCCGTGACGCTTGCCACCCCCACCGATCTGGATGACCTGGTCCCGCTGTTTTCCGGCTACCTCGATTTCTATGAGGTGCCCGCGCCCCACGCGAAGATTCGCGAGTTCCTCCAGGCGCGCATTGGCAGCGGACAGTCCACGGTGTTCATCGCGCGCAGCATCGATGGGCTGGCGGTCGGCTTCGTGCAGCTGTACCCGTTCTTCGCTTCCCTGGCGCTGCAGGCGTCATGGCTGGTCAGTGACCTCTACGTGCTGCCCGCTGCGCGCCGCGACGGTTATGGCGAGGCGCTGATGAACGCCGCCCGCGCCCACGGCGAAGCCACCGGCGCCTGCGGGCTGATGCTGGAGACGGCGAAGACCAACCACGCTGGCCAGTCGCTGTACGAGCGCCTGGGCTACAAGCGGGACGACCAGTTCTATACCTATTGGCTGGACCTTACGGCCTAGCCCTTCGCGGAGACTGCTCATGGACCACCTCGTTTTGACCGTCATCGCCCAGGACCAGCCCGGTCTGGTGGAGCGCGTGGCCAAATGCATCGCCGCCCACGGCGGTAACTGGCTGGAAAGCCGCATGTCGCGCATGGCCGGGCAGTTCGCCGGGATCCTTCGCGTAGCCGTGCCCGCCGAGGGCTATGACGAACTGGTGGAAGGCCTGCAGGAGCTGAGCGAACACGGCATTCGCGTGCTGCTGGCGGAGAGCGGCATCGAGCCGGCCTGCAACTGGAAGCCGATTCACCTCGACCTGGTGGGTAACGACCGTCCCGGCATCGTTCGCGACATCACCCAGCTGCTGGCCGAGCACGGTGTAAACCTGGAGCGCCTGAGCACAGAAGTGCTGCCCGCACCGATGAGCAGCGAGCCGCTGTTCCACGCCGAGGCGCTGCTGGCCGTGCCGCTGACCCTGCCGCTGGAGAACCTGCAGCAGAAGCTGGAAGAGCTGGCGGACGACCTGATGGTGGAGCTGAATTTCCACAGCGGGGAATGATCGTCCCGCTCTGATCGCACGGCTTGTGGAAAAACCTGTGGGCTCTCTGTTGATGGATTGGCGGAGGGCCCATTTTATTTGGTCCGCGCGTTGATCTTCTTATCCACTGCGAGTCTTGTCGCTGTGCACAGATTGCGGGGATCGCCCCGTGGGCATTCTGTTGATAAGTGGCTGAATCCTGCTGTTTCCGTGGTCTTCAGTGTTCTGGTCATTTTCTGTGCAGAACGCGCGTGGCGAACTGGGCGATCCGGACTTGCCTGCCGCTGTGCACAAAATCACTGGAAGAGTCTGTGGAGAAGCCGTTCATGAAACGCTGGAGGCCGCTATTCCTATGGATTTCACAGGGTTGTCCACTTTCTGAGCGGGCGGCGTTTGCCCGTCCACACGAAGCGGGGATGAGCCTGTGGACAAGCCGGGGGAATGTCTCTACAGGCCCTAACGCACGGGGTTTGCGTGAAATTGATCAAATACTGATCATGACGCCCGGGGCTGACAGAGAAGACGGCGCATGGAAGCCTGGCGAGGGGCGTCTTGTGGAAGAAACACCCGTTATCCCCGCATTTGCGGGATAGAGCTGTGGACAATTTGCGGGTGACTGCCTGCAAGTCGCAGCTGGCGTGACTTGCAGGCAGTGGATCAATTAATGATCAGTCGCCGCGGGAGAGGCGGTACCAGATGTCCACGCTGTAGACGACCAGGCCAGCCCAGATGCAGCAGAGGGAGATCAGGCGCGTGGTGTCCAGGTGCTCGCCAAACAGCAGGATTGCCTGCAGCAGCACCAGGGTCGGCGCCAGGTACTGCAGGAAGCCCAGCGTCGCGTAAGGCAGGTGGCGCGCGGCAGCATTGAAGCACACCAGTGGCACCAGGGTGATCGGGCCGGCGGCGGCGAGCCAGATGGCGTCCTTGGTGGCCCAGAAGTCAGCGTGCACGCTCGGGCCGTCGGCGAACAGCACGAGATAGCCGATCGCCAGTGGCAGCAAAATCCAGGTCTCTACCACCAGGCCCGGTAGCGCTGCCACCGGTGCCTGCTTGCGGATCAGCCCGTAGAAGCCGAAGGTCAGCGCCAATGCCAGCGACACCCAGGGCAGGCTGCCCAGTTGCCAGAGCTGCTGGGCCACGCCCAGCGCGGCGAGGCCGACCGCTACCCACTGCAGCGGGCGCAGCCGTTCGCGCAGGATAACCAGGCCCAGCAACACGTTGATCAGTGGGTTGATGTAGTAGCCCAGGCTGGCCTCGATCATGTGGCCGTTATTCACCGCCCAGACGTAGACCAGCCAGTTGCTGGCGATCAACAGCCCACTGGCGGTGAGGACGGCGATACGCTTGGGATTCTCGCGCAGCTCGCGCCACCAGCCGGGATGCTTCCACACCAGCAGGAGCAGGGCGCCGAACACCGCCGACCAGATGGCCCTGTGGGTGATGATTTCCAGGGCTGGAATGCGTTCGAGCAACTTGAAGTAGATCGGGAAGAGCCCCCAGATGACATAGGCAGTCAAGCCCAGGGCGTAGCCCCGGCGGGGATTGGCGGTGGCCATGGAACATCCTTGGTTAGGCAGCTAATGAGTGGCTGCACAATTCTAGGGCGCTCGCGCTGGCTTGTCTGTGCCGCTGCGGTAGATGACGTCAGGGTCTGAAAGATTCTGCGTAACGTTGCCGTTACGCAGAAGGGCGTTGTTTGTAGGAGCGAGCTTGCTTGCGAACCTGTTAGCCGGCGACATCGGAGTCATGCGGTTCGCGAGCAAGCTCGCTCCTACGAAGAGCCAATGCGCTTGTGAGCGCGGTCAGAACAGCCGCAACGGCTCCTCATCCAGCGCCGCCAATTGCTCGCGCAGTACCAGGACCTGTTCGCCCCAGTAACGCTCGGTGCCGAACCAGGGGAAGCTCGGGGGGAACGCCGGGTCGTCCCAGCGGCGTGCCAGCCACGCGCTGTAATGCATCAGGCGCAGGGCGCGCAGGCCTTCGATCAGCGGCAGCTCGCGTGGGTCGAAGTCGTGGAATTCCTGGTAGCCGTCGACCAGTTCCGAGAGCTGCCCGAGGCGCTCCTGGCGTTCGCCGGCAAGCATCATCCACAAGTCCTGCACCGCCGGGCCCATGCGGCAATCATCGAGGTCAACGACGTGGAAGGTTTCGTCGCGGCACAGCAGGTTGCCGGGATGGCAGTCGCCGTGCATGCGGATCGGCGTGTACTTCACCCGTGCGTAGAGGTCGTCGATCTTCTTCAGCAGGTCGCGCGCCACGGACTCGTAGGCCGGCAGCAGACTCTTGGGAATGAAGTTGCCCTCCAGCAGGGTGGCCAGGGACTGGTGGCCGAAGTTCTGCGGTGTGAGCGACTCACGGTGCTCGAACGGACGGTTGGCGCCCACGGCGTGCAGGCGGCCGAGCAGTTGGCCCAGGCGATAGAGCTGGTCCAGGTTCCCCGGCTCCGGTGCGCGGCCGCCGCGGCGAGGGAACAGGGTGAAACGGAAGCCGGCATGCTCGAAGAGGGTCCTGCCCTCGTGCACCAGCGGCGCCACCACCGGGACTTCGCACTCGGCCAGCTCGGCGGAGAAGCTGTGTTCCTCGAGAATGGCCTCGGTAGTCCAGCGGCCGGGGCGGTAGAACTTGGCGATCAGTGGCTCGCTGTCTTCGATACCGACCTGGTAGACGCGGTTCTCGTAGCTGTTGAGCGCGAGTACGCGGGCGTCGCTGAGAAAACCGATGCTTTCCACCGCATCCAGCACCAGGTCGGGGGTGAGGGCGGAAAAGGGATGGGACAT
The DNA here is from genome assembly GCF_000313755.1 of Pseudomonas nitroreducens TX1. GTDB lineage: Bacteria > Pseudomonadota > Gammaproteobacteria > Pseudomonadales > Pseudomonadaceae > Pseudomonas > Pseudomonas nitroreducens_A. The sequence goes on from NZ_AMZB01000122.1 coordinate 137,239, forward strand.
GGCGACGTTCCGGCAAGGGTAAAGCTGCCTAGTTTACCCAGTCCGCTTCGTTTGGGTGGGCAGTTGCCTCAACGGTCGGCGCAGTGTTTTCTCAGGTACTTGACGAAGTCCGTGGCCAGCCCCCGACGTTCGCCCTTCACCAGGGTCGACTCCTGCATCGATCGGAGTTTGCACGTGACCGGCTGCGCCTGCTTGTCCGCGTGATGCAGCGGGGTCAGCAGCAGGTCATAGGGCGTACCCTGACGGACCTGCTCGACGAGTTCGGCTTCGTCGCCGCCGATCAGTAGAACCTTGTTGCGTGTCTCGATCTGATACTGGTCCACCACGGGTTCGAGTATCGACATCAGTTCGTCGCTGGCGCCGACCCGCAGTACGTCGGGGCCGGCGTGACCGGCAAGGGGCAGGAGCAGCAGGGCGAGCAGCAGGAGTGGGCGGCACATGGTGGGAGCTCCGGTTGGCCAGGGTTCCGCCCGGCACGGGCGAAACGCTGTTGGCTATTGGAGCGCGGCACAGTGCTGCCGGGCTTGATATGAGGCAGGGAAATCCAGGGTAGCCGGGGCTATAGCGGCGTGCCGAGGATCACCTGGGCCGGGGAAAACTGTGCGCGCACCGCCGAGCCGGCTTTCAGGCCGAGGATATCGACCCGTTCCGGGTCGGTCAGCGCGCAGAGCATCTGCCCGCTGGGCAACTGGATGCGTACTTCGCTGGGGCCGTCTTCGGCTTCGCGGATATCGTCGACATGCCCCTCCAGCGCATTCAGCCCTTCCGGGCAGGGAATGTGCGGCAGGTCGACGTAGAGCCAGCCAGCCTTCATCAGTGCCACCACTGGCAAGCCGTCGGCCAGTTCGAGCTTCTCAGTGCTCTCGCGGGTGACTCGCGCCTGGATGCGCGAGCCGCCGGGCAGCTCGATGCTCACCAGGTCGTTGAGGCCGGACGGTTCCACCGCGCAGACGCGCCCGTGCAACTGGTTGCGCGCGCTGGTGCGCATCATCAGGCGGCCGATCAGCTCCAAATCAGCCTGGTGCTCGACATGCTCGACGAAGTGTTCGCGCAGGGCTTCCAGGCGCTGGTACAGCGCCAGCAGGCGCTCGCCGTCGGCGGTCAGGCGGGCGCCGCCACCGCCCTTGCCGCCGACGCTGCGTTCCACCAGCGGGCGGTCGGAGAGGTTGTTCAGTTCATCGATGGCGTCCCAGGCGGTCTTGTAGCTCATCCCGGCGGCCTTGGCGGCGTGGGTGATCGAGCCGAGCTGGGCGATCTGCGCCAACAGGGCGATGCGCTGCGGGCGGCGGGTGACGTGTTGGGTCAACAGGCTGAGGGTGGTCATGGTCTCGTGAATATTTATTGGTATGCGGGGAGGCTCCGTTGCGGGCGTGCAAAACGCAAGGGGCAGATGTCGGGAATGTGGCCGAACGGCCCTCTATTGCATGAGCGGTGTGCGCGCCAGGCAGTAGACGTCGACCCGCCGTGCGCCAGCGCGGCGCAGCAGGCGGGCGATGCGTTCGGCGGTGGCGCCGGTGGTCAGCACGTCGTCCACCAGCGCCAGGTGCAGGCCTTCGATCCGTGCACCGTCGCCCAGGGCGAAGGCGCTGCGCAGGTTGCGCTTGCGGGTGGCGGCGTCCAGGCCTTGCTGGGCCGGGGTGTCCTGCACGCGGCGGACGAGGTGGTTATCCACCGGCAGGCCCAGTGGCGCGGCCAGCCATTGCGCCAGCAGCTGCGCCTGGTTGAAGCCGCGTTGCCGTTCGCGCCGGCGCGACAGCGGCACGGGGATCAGTCGGTCCGGGCGCGGCAATCCTTCGTCAAAGGCATGCAGCAAATGGCGTTCGAGCAACTGACCAAGCAGCCGCCCGAGCGGCGCATTGGCCTGGTGCTTGAAGCGGGTGATCAGCGCATCGACGGGGAAGCCGTAGCGCAGCGGAGTTTCGACGCGGTGAAATGCGGGTGCGCGGCGCAAACAGGGCCCGCAGGTCAGGCCGGTAACGGGCAGGGGCAGTGCGCAAACGGTGCAATGCCCGGCCAGCCAGGGCAGGTCGTCGTCACAGCCGGCGCACAGGGGCAGGGCGGCCTGTTCCGCCGCTGCGCCGCAGAGAAGACATTGCACCCGGGGGCGCCACCAGACGGGGCGCCAGTGAAGCAACCGCATTTCGCCCCTCCGTGGGCGGCGCTGCTCAATGGATCAGCCAGCTCAGGACCACCAGCCCCAGCACCGTCCAGATCAGCCCGCCGAAGATCGAGCGCCGCATGAAGGCGCGGATGCCACTGTAGAGCAGCAGCAAGCCGATGAAGAGCAGGACGAAGCTGAAGATCGAGACGTCGATTCCCACGGCGCGCGCCAGGCCGTGGAAGAAGTCGTCCATCGCGCGCCACAGGCCGCCGAGCACGCCTGACAGCAGATCGACGATGAAGCGGATGGCCTTGCCGACCATCTGGCCAAGGCCGTCGAAGAATCCTTCTGTTCCCATCTGGGGTATGACTCCTGAATGTTCTGACTGATTGGAGCGGCGAGGGCGCGGATCGGTTCAGCCGCGGCGGCAAATCCATCCGTGCAATTGGTCGATAAATGTTCACTTGTCGACCTGTGTCGCGAGAGTGGTTGACAGCGTCACAGCTCCACATATGATGCCTTGAGCCTGATTTCCCCGGTGGCGCGCCGCCGGGGCACCCCTGGACAAGAGGCGCCCCCAAGCGTCGAAGGACTTTTGCCGATGAGTGCCACCGCAGCCCAAGCAACCCGCCACGACTGGACTCTTGCCGAAGTCCGGGCCCTGTTCGAACAGCCCTTCAACGACCTGCTGTTCCAGGCGCAGACCCTGCACCGGGCACATTTCGATCCGAACCGCGTACAGGTGTCGACCTTGCTGTCGATCAAGACCGGCGCCTGCCCGGAAGACTGCAAATATTGCCCGCAGTCCGGCCACTACAACACCGGCCTGGACAAGGAAAAGCTGATGGAAGTGCAGAAGGTGCTGCAGGCCGCAGCCGAGGCCAAGGCCATCGGCTCGACGCGCTTCTGCATGGGCGCCGCCTGGAAGCATCCGTCGGCGAAGGACATGCCCTACGTGTTGGAAATGGTGAAGGGCGTGAAGAAGCTCGGCCTGGAGACCTGCATGACCCTGGGCAAGCTGACCCAGGAGCAGACCCAGTCGCTGGCCGAAGCGGGCCTGGACTACTACAACCACAACCTCGATACCTCGCCAGAGTTCTACGGCAACATCATCACCACCCGTACCTACAGCGAGCGCCTGCAGACCCTGGCGTACGTGCGCGAGGCGGGGATGAAGATCTGCTCCGGCGGCATCCTCGGCATGGGCGAGTCGGTGGACGACCGCGCCGGCCTGCTGATCCAGCTGGCCAACCTGCCCGAGCACCCGGAATCGGTGCCGATCAACATGCTGGTGAAGGTGAAGGGCACCCCGCTGGCCGAGGAGAAGGATGTCGATCCGTTCGACTTCATCCGCACCCTGGCGGTCGCCCGCATCCTGATGCCGAAATCCCATGTGCGCCTGTCCGCCGGCCGCGAGCAGATGAACGAGCAGATGCAGGCCCTGGCCTTCATGGCGGGCGCCAACTCGATCTTCTACGGCGAGAAGCTGCTGACCACCACCAATCCGCAGGCCGAGAAGGACATGCAGCTGTTTGCGCGTCTGGGCATCAAGCCCGAGGAGCGCGAGGAGCACGCCGACGAGGTGCACCAGGCCGCCATCGAGCAGGCGCTGGTGGAACAACGCGACTCCCAGTTGTTCTACAACGCGGCTTCGGCCTGACCTGCTTTTCATAGGAGCGAGCAAGCTCGCTCCTCCAGTGCCCCTCTCCCTAACCCTCTCCCGCAAGCGGGAGAGGGGACCGTTCAGTGCAGGCCGAAGTCTCTGTATCAGCCGGCACGAACTGTTCCCTCTGCCTTCAGAGAGAGGGCTGGAGAGAGGGGAAGCATCGGCACGGACTTCGTGGAAGAAGACTGTTGCTCCTGCAGGTCCTTCATCCGGAGGACCGCCGCCGACACGGGGTTACGCATGCCTTTCGATCTCGCCGCCCGCCTGGCCCAGCGCCAGGCGGAGGACCTCTACCGCCGCCGTCCGCTGCTGGAATCGCCGCAGGGACCGGACGTGGTCATCGACGGCCAGCCGATGCTGGCCTTCTGTTCCAACGATTACCTGGGCCTGGCCAATCACCCCGCGGTGATCGCCGCCTTGCGGGCCGGCGCCGAGCGCTGGGGCGTCGGCGGTGGCGCCTCGCACCTGGTCAACGGCCATTGCGGTCCGCACCATGAGTTGGAGCTGGCGCTCGCCGAGTTCACCGGTCGCCCGCGTGCGCTGCTGTTCTCCACCGGCTACATGGCGAACCTGGGTACTGTCACCGCCCTCGTCGGCAGGGGTGACAGCGTGCTGGAGGACCGCCTCAACCACGCCTCGCTGCTGGATGCCGGCCTGCTTTCCGGCGCGCGCTTCTCGCGCTACCTGCACAACGACGCCGCCAGCCTCGCCTCTCGGCTTGAGAAAGCCGAGGGCAACACGCTGGTGGTCACCGACGGCGTGTTCAGCATGGATGGCGACCTGGCCGACCTCCCGGCGCTGTGCGCGCAGGCGCGGAAGAAGAATGCCTGGATGATGGTTGACGACGCCCACGGCTTCGGCCCGCTGGGTGCGACCGGTGGCGGCATCGTCGAGCACTTCGGCTTGGGGATCGAGGACGTGCCTGTGCTGGTCGGCACCCTCGGCAAGGCCTTCGGCACCGCGGGCGCCTTCGTCGCCGGCAGCGAGGAACTGATCGAGACGCTGATCCAGTTCGCCCGGCCGTACATCTACACCACCAGCCAGCCGCCGGCGGTGGCCTGCGCCACCCTGAAGAGCCTGGAACTGTTGCGCGCCGAAAGCTGGCGCCGCGACCACCTGAATGGGCTGATCGCGCGCTTCCGCGCCGGTGCCCAAGCCATCGGCCTGGAGCTGATGGATAGCCCGACGCCGATCCAGCCGATTCTCATCGGCGGCAGCGCCCAGGCCATGGCGTTGTCCGCAGAGCTGCGCCAGCGCGGCATTCTCGTCGGCGCAATTCGCCCGCCCACCGTGCCGGCGGGTACCGCACGCCTGCGCGTGACCCTGTCCGCTTCGCACACCGAGGCTCAGGTTGACCGCCTGCTGCTGGCGCTTGCCGAAAGCTGGCAGCGCGTGTCGTCTAGCCTTCTGGCAGAGATCGATGCCGAGGAGGGCGATGATGCGTGACCAACTGATCCTGCTGCCGGGCTGGGGCCTGGGCAGCGCTCCCCTGGAACCGCTGCGCGACGCGCTGCTGGAGCAGGCGCCGCATTTGAACGTGCAGATCGAGCCGCTGCCGGCGGATGCCGACCCGAACGCCTGGCTCGACGAGCTGGACGACAACGTCGCCCATGATGCCTGGATTGCCGGGTGGTCCCTGGGTGGCATGCTCGGCGCCGAGCTGGCGGCTCGCCGTGGCGAGTCCTGCCGTGGGCTGGTCACCATCGCCAGCAACCCCTGCTTCCGTCGCCGCGAGGATTGGCCGGATGCCATGGCCAACGACGTCTTCGAGGACTTCTTCGAGGCCTTCCTGCTCGAGCCGCAGCTGGTGCGCAAGCGCTTTACGCTGCTGGTCAGCCAGGGCGCCCGCGATGCGCGCACCCTCGCTCGCCAATTGCAGGTGGCATTGCCGCAACTGAACGTGGAGGGCCTGACCGCTGGCCTGCAACTGCTGGGGCAGCTCGATACCCGCGCCGCCCTCGGCCGCTATCCCGGCCCGCAACTGCACCTGTTCGCCGCCAACGATGCGCTGGTCCCGGCAAGCGCCGCCGACGCGTTGCTGGACGGGCTGCCGGACGTCGAAGTCAGCCTGCTACCCGGCGCCAGCCACGGTCTGCCGCTGGAGCAGCCGGACGAAGTGGCGAGCGCCATCCTGAAGTTCATCCACGAGGGCGAAGATGCCTGATTGCAGTACCAGCGCGCTGCCCGATAAACGGCAGGTAGCCGCCTCCTTTTCCCGCGCCGCGTCGACCTACGACGCAGTGGCCGACCTGCAGCGCGCTGTCGGCAGCCGCCTGCTGGAGTTGCTGCCGGCACAGGCTGCGCCGCAGCGCTGGATCGACCTGGGTAGCGGCACCGGCTATTTCACCCGCGCCCTGGCGGCGCGTTATCCCCAGGCACAGGGCCTGGCCGTCGATATCGCCGAGGGCATGCTGCGCCACGCTCGCGAGCAGGGTGGTGCGCTGCACTTCATCGGTGGCGATGCCGAACGGCTGCCGTTGCGCGACTCGGCCTGCGACCTGCTGTTTTCCAGCCTGGCGATCCAGTGGTGCGCGGATTTGCCTGCGGTGCTGGGCGAGGCGCGCCGCGTGCTGCGTCCTGGCGGCGTCGCGGCCTTCAGCAGCCTGTGTATCGGCACCCTGGGCGAGCTGCGGCAGAGCTGGGAAGCGGTGGACGGCTTCGTCCACGTGAACCGCTTCCGCGCCTTCGAGCAGTACCAGCAGCACTGCGCAGGCAGCGGCCTGGAAGTGCTGGAGTTGCGCAGCGAGGACCGTGTCCTGCACTTCCCCGACCTGCGCAGCCTGACCCATGAACTCAAGGCGCTGGGCGCGCACAACCTCAATCCCGGCCGGCCCGACGGCCTCACCGGGCGCGAGCGAGTGCGCGCGTTGATCGCCGCGTACGAGCGCTTGCGCCAGCCCGAAGGGCTGCCGGCGACTTACCGGGTGGTTTACGCCGTCCTGCGCAAGAGCTGAATCCTGTAGGAGCGAGCTTGCTCGCGAACCCCTCAGCTCCGGCGCTGCCGGTGAGTCCCGTTCGCGAGCAAGCTCGCTCCTACGAAGAGCACCAGAGGAAAACCATGCCCCACGCCTACTTCGTCACCGGTACCGACACCGAAATCGGCAAGACCACCATCGCTGCCGGCCTTCTGCACGCGGCGCGGCTGGCTGGGTTGTCCACGGCGGCGGCCAAGCCGGTGGCTTCTGGTTGCGAGCGTATTCCCGAAGGCCTGCGCAATTCCGACGCGCTGGCGCTGCTGGGCGAGTGCAGCCTGCCGCTGGCCTACCACCAGGTGAATCCCTTCGCCTTCGAGCCGGCCATCGCTCCGCACCTCGCCGCCCGCGAGCAGGGCGTGAAGCTGACGGTGGCGGCGCTCAAAGGCCCGGTGCGTTCGGTGCTGGAACTGGGCGCCGACTTCACCCTGGTGGAAGGCGCCGGTGGCTGGCGCGTGCCACTGGCGGGGGAGGAGAACCTCTCCGACCTGGCCATCGCTCTGCAGCTTCCGGTAATTCTGGTCGTCGGTGTGCGCCTGGGCTGCATCAACCACGCCGTGCTCAGCGCCGAGGCGATCCAGCGCGACGGCCTGGCGCTGGCCGGCTGGGTGGCGAACATCGTCGATGTGCAGACCTCCCGTCTGGAAGAAAACCTCGCCACCCTCGCCGAACGCCTGCCGGCACCTTGCGTTGGACGCGTGCCGCGCCTGGCCCAGGCGACTCCGGCGGCGGTGGCTGCGCACCTGGACCTGGGCATCCTGGATTTGTAACCAGCCCTTGGCCTGGCGGGCGCCGTCTGCTTGAATAGTGGCCACTTGCTGCTGTGTCGCGGAGGCACTGCGATGGAAATCTCCGGTAATGCTTTCTCTGCGGGTCTGGCCAGCGTCCAGACCGGGCAGCGCCGTGTTGACCAGGCCGGCAGCGATATCGCCAATGCCGGTGCACGTATCGCCTCCAGTGACGCCCTGACCGACCATCTGGTGGACCTGCGCCGTGGCCAGCACGAGGTCGAAGCCGGCGCCAAGGTCATCCAGGCCGCCGACGAAACGCTCGGCACGCTGCTTGATATCCGCGCCTGATCGCGACCTTCCTCTCCCCTGAATTCTGCGCCGCGGCCGGCTGTCCTCGTGACACGCCGGCCGCTCTGCCATGGGCTTTAATTACCCTCAGGGCGACACTGCTAATACTCCCCGCAGACAGCCCGGCGAGCGTGACCAGGCGGTCGGTTTGCACGCTTGACAAGGGTATGGCGTAAATGTATGTTTCAAACGCCTGTTTGACTGTCCGGATGCGTACGCGCACCGACTGGGCGGCCGGGAATGCTCCCGCACTGCGACCGCAGCAACCGGTCGCCCATTAACCAGAACCCTTCGTAGAGGTTTACCGCTATGCCTGATTACAAGGCCCCCTTGCGTGATATCCGTTTCGTTCGCGACGAGCTGCTGGGCTACGAAGCGCACTACCAGAACCTGCCGGGCGCCGAAGACGCCACCCCGGACATGGTCAATGCCATCCTCGAAGAGGGTGCGAAGTTCTGCGAACAGGTGATCGCTCCGCTGAACCGCACTGGCGACCTGGAAGGCTGCAAATGGAGCCCGGAAGGCGTCAAGACTCCGACCGGCTTCAAAGAGGCCTACCAGCAGTTCGTCGAAGGCGGCTGGCCGAGCCTGGCCCATGACGTCGAGCACGGCGGCCAGGGCCTGCCCGAATCCCTTGGTCTGGCCATCAGCGAGATGGTCGGCCAGGCCAACTGGTCCTGGGGCATGTACCCGGGCCTGTCCCACGGTGCCATGAACACCCTGCACGCCCACGGCACTCCGGAGCAGCAGCAGGCCTACCTGACCAAGCTGGTATCCGGCGAGTGGACTGGCACCATGTGCCTGACCGAGCCGCATTGCGGCACCGACCTGGGCATGCTGCGCACCAAGGCCGAGCCGCAGGCTGACGGCACCTACAAGATCACCGGCACCAAGATCTTCATCTCCGCGGGTGAACACGACATGGCCGATAACATCGTCCACATCGTGCTGGCCCGCCTGCCCGATGCCCCGCAAGGCACCAAGGGCATCTCGCTGTTCATCGTGCCGAAGTTCCTGCCCAACGCAGAAGGCAACGTGGGCGAGCGCAACGCCGTGTCCTGTGGCTCCATCGAGCACAAGATGGGCATTCACGGCAACGCCACCTGCGTGATGAACTTCGACGCGGCCACCGGCTTCCTGATCGGCCCGCCGAACAAGGGCCTGAACTGCATGTTCACCTTCATGAACACCGCTCGCCTGGGTACCGCGCTGCAAGGCCTGGCCCACGCCGAAATCGGTTTCCAGGGTGGCATCGCCTACGCTCGCGAGCGTCTGCAGATGCGTTCGCTGACCGGCCCGAAAGCGCCGGAAAAAGCCGCCGACCCGATCATCGTGCACCCGGACGTTCGCCGCATGCTGCTGACTGCCAAGGCCTTCGCCGAAGGCAACCGCGCCATGCTGTACTTCGCCGCCAAGCAGGTCGACATCGTCCAGCGCAGCCAGGACGAAGAAGAGAAGAAAGCCGCTGACTCGATGCTGGCCTTCCTCACTCCGATCGCCAAGGCATTCATGACCGAGGTGGGCTTCGAAGCCGCCAACCACGGCGTGCAGATCTATGGCGGCCACGGCTTCATCGCCGAGCACGGCATGGAACAGAACGTCCGCGACAGCCGCATCTCCATGCTGTACGAGGGCACCACCGGCGTTCAGGCGCTGGACCTGCTGGGCCGCAAGATCCTCATGACCCAGGGCGAAGCGCTCAAGGGCTTCACCAAGATCGTGCACAAGTTCTGCCAGGCCAACGAAGCCAACGAAGCGGTCAAGGAGTTCGTTGCACCGCTGGCCGCCCTGAACAAGGAGTGGGGTGACCTGACCATGAAGGTCGGCATGGCCGCCATGAAGGACCGCGAGGAAGTCGGCGCCGCGTCGGTGGACTACCTGATGTACTCCGGCTACGCCTGCCTGGCCTACTTCTGGGCCGACATGGCTCGCCTGGCTGCCGAGAAGCTGGCTGCCGGTACCAGCGAAGAGGCCTTCTACCAGGCCAAGCTGAAGACCGCGCGCTTCTACTTCCAGCGCATCCTGCCGCGCACCCGCGCGCACGTCGGTGCCATGCTGTCGGGCGCCAACAACCTGATGGACCTGGCCGAGGAAGATTTCGCCCTCGGTTATTGATCGGCGCTATAAACGGGCGGCTCGCCGTCCGTCTGCTGACCAGGAAAAAGCCCGCCGCAAGGCGGGCTTTTTCGTCTCCCAAGCCACACAAATCTCCGCAGAAAATGCCATCATTACGCCACATGCCGTTGCGCTGATGGCGAGCCCGGCACCCACTTTGCGGAACCCCCTGTGCGACCCAAGGCCCCTTACCGGATCAGCCATTTCCTCACGCCCCTGTTGCTGATTCCGGCCGGCATAGCCGCCGGCTCCCTGGGCGAACTGTCTGACTTCTTCATCTCCCTGTTCAATGTGCTGCCGACCCTGCTGCTCCTGCTCGGTGGCGCGCTGTGCCTGGTCTATGGCCGCCAGCGCCAGTTGTTCATGCTGGCGGTGGTGTATATCGCGTATTTCCTCCTCGATACCCAGGTCGACTACTTCCAGGCGCACCGCGTGGTGATGCCCGAGGCGGCGCTGGTGTTCCACCTGTGTTGCGTGCTGTTGCCGCTGCTCTACGGCCTGTATGGCATCTGGCAGGAGCGCATGCACATGCTGCAGGACCTGCTCGCCCGCAGCGCCGCGCTGATCGCCGTGGCCGGCGTGGCGATGGCCCTGGCCAAGCGCTTCCCGCAGGGCCTGGCGGAACTGCTCAGCGACACTTACTGGCCGGTGCTGCACGGCCAGTGGATGAACCTCGCGCAGTTGTCCTACTTCGGGTTCCTCATGGCCTTCATCGCCCTGGTCGCCGCCTACGTGCGCCAGCCCCGCCCGCTGCATGCTGCGCAGCTGTTCGGTTTGGTCGGCCTGCTGTGGATGCTGCCCAAGGTGTTCATCCTGCCCCACGCGCTCACCGTGATGACCAGCCTGGTGATGCTCACCCTGGCCGGCGCGGTGGCGCACGAGGCCTACCAGATGGCGTTCCGCGACGAGCTCACCGGCCTGCCGGGGCGTCGCGCGCTGAACGAACGCTTCCAGCGCCTGGGCCAGCAGTACGTGCTGGCGATGATCGACGTGGACCACTTCAAGAAATTCAACGACAGCCACGGCCACGACGTCGGCGACCAGGTGCTGCGCATGGTCGCCAGCCAGCTACGCCGCACCGGTGGCGGTGGCAAGGCCTACCGCTACGGCGGCGAGGAATTCACCCTGGTGTTCGCCGGCAAGACGGTGGAGCAGTGCCTGCCCTACCTGGATGGCGTGCGCCAGGCCATCGAGGGCTATGCCATGCACCTGCGCGACCGCGGCAACCGTCCCAAGGATGATCGCCAGGGCCGCAGCAAGCGCAGCGGCAAGGATTCGCAGACCGTCTCGGTGACCATCAGCGTTGGCGTCGCCGAGCGCGATGCCGAGCGGCGCAGCCCGGACGAGGTCATCAAGGGCGCTGACGAAGCGCTGTATTCGGCCAAGAGCGGCGGGCGCAACCGCGTGGCCGTGCATGGGCAATCCCGCCGTGGAGCGGTGCGCACCGCCTGAGCGGCCTGCGTTATGACTGCGCATTCAGGGCGTGCAGCGTGATTGTCCGGGCGGTCACGGATCGTTAGGTTCGGGTTTTACGCGCCGCTTCGGCGCACGAACCGAACGGAGATTCGCGATGCCCGAGTACAAGGCCCCCCTGCGCGACGTGCGCTTCCTCACCGACGAAGTCTTCGACTTCACCGGCCGCTACGAAGCCCTCGGCGCCACCGACGCCACCCCGGACATGTTCGCCGCCATCCTCGAGGAAGGCGCGAAGTTCTGCGAGCAGGTCATCGCCCCGCTGAACCGCTCCGGCGACGAGGAAGGCTGCCACTTCGACAACGGCGTGGTGACCACGCCCAAAGGCTTCAAGGAAGCTTTCGCACAGTACGTCGAGGCCGGCTGGAACGGCGTTTCCAGCGACCCGGAATATGGCGGCCAGGGCCTGCCGCCGTCCCTCGGTCTGCTGGTCAGCGAGATGATCGGCGCGTCCAACTGCTCCTGGGGCATGTACCCCGGCCTGACCAAGGGCGCGATGGCCGCCATCCATGCCCATGGCACGCAGGAGCAGAAGAATACCTACCTGCCGCGCATGACCAGCGCGGTATGGACCGGCACCATGTGCCTCACCGAGCCGCACTGCGGCACGGACCTGGGCATCATCAAGACCCGCGCCGTGCCCAACGCCGACGGCAGCTACGCGATCACCGGCACCAAGATCTTCATCTCCGCCGGTGAGCACGACATGAGCGAGAACATCATCCACCTGGTCCTGGCCAAGCTGCCCGACGCGCCCGCTGGTACCAAGGGCATCTCGCTGTTCATCGTGCCCAAGTTCAACCTCGACGCGAATGGTGACGCCGGCGAGCGCAACGCCGTGGCCTGTGGCTCCATCGAGCACAAGATGGGCATCAAGGCATCGGCCACCTGCGTGATGAACTTCGACGGCGCCAAGGGCTTCCTCATCGGCGAGGCCAACAAGGGCCTGGCCTGCATGTTCACCATGATGAACCACGCGCGCCTGGGCACCGGCATGCAGGGCCTCTGCCTCGGCGAGACCAGCTATCAGGGCGCCGTGCGCTACGCCCAGGACCGCCTGCAGATGCGTTCGCTGACCGGGCCGAAGGCACCGGAGAAGCCCGCCGACCCGATCATCGTCCACCCCGACGTGCGCCGCATGCTGCTGACCATGAAGGCGTTCAACGAAGGCAACCGCGCGCTGGCCTACTTCACCGCGCAACTGCTGGACATCGAGCACCTGTCCCAGGACGCCGAGGAGCGCGAGCGCGCGGCCAACCTGCTGGCCTTCCTTACGCCGATCTGCAAGGCGTTCATGACCGAGACCGGCCTGGAAGTCACCAACCACGGCATGCAGGTGTTCGGCGGCCACGGCTTCATCCGCGAATGGGGCATGGAGCAACTGGTACGCGACTGCCGCATCGCGCCGATCTATGAGGGCACCAACGGCATCCAGGCGCTGGACCTGCTGGGCCGCAAGGTCCTCGGCAGCCAGGGCAAGCTGCTGATGGGCTTCACCAAGCTGGTGCACCAACTCTGCCAGCAGCATGCCGAGCATCCGCAGCTCAAGGCCCAGGTGGCCCAACTGGCTGCGCTGAACAAGCAATGGGGCGAGCTGACCCAGAAGGTCGGCATGGCCGCCATGAAGAACCCGGACGAAGTGGGCGCCGCCTCGGTGGACTACCTGATGTTCTCCGGCTACGTGACCCTGGGTTACTTCTGGCTACGCATGGCGCTGGTCGCCCAGCAGAAGCTGGAGGAGGGCGCTGGCGAGAAGGCCTTCTACGAGACCAAGCTGGCCACCGCCGAGTTCTACTTCAGCCGCCTGCTGCCCCGCGCGTCGGGCCATGTGGCGGCAGTGGAGGCCGGCGCCGAGGTGCTGATGCGCCTGTCGGCGGAGCAATTCGCCCTGTAAATCCCCGCGCCAGACAAGAAGGCCCGCCCCGAGCGGGCCTTCTCGTTCAGGCTACATATTGTGACCAATAAATAGTTGTTCGGTCACATCATGACGCTTAAAGTCTGAAAAGTTGTTGGAGTAAACTCCGGCGGCGTACCTTCGAGTACCTCCTATTCTGATACCGCTGGCTGCCAGATCAGCCGTCGTTTTCGTTCGAGGATCCATCATGGCTGACTACAAAGCTCCCCTGCGCGACATGCAATTCGTCCTCAATGAAGTCTTCGAGGTCGCCAATCTCTGGGCCGAACTGCCCGCCCTGGCCGAAACCGTGGATGCCGAGACCGCCTCCGCGATTCTCGAAGAGGCCGGCAAGGTCACCGGCGGCGTAATCGCCCCGCTGAACCGCAGCGGCGACGAAGAAGGCTGCAGCTGGAGCGCCGAGGGCGTGAAGACCCCGGCGGGCTTCCCCGAGGCCTACCGCACCTACGCCGAAGGCGGCTGGGTGGGCGTGGGCGGCGCGCCGGAGTTCGGCGGCATGGGCATGCCCAAAGTGATCGGCGCCCAGGTCGAGGAAATGGTCAACTCGGCCAACCTGTCCTTCGGCCTGTACCCGATGCTGACGGCTGGCGCCTGCCTGTCGCTGCTCAACCACGCCAGCGAAGAACTCAAGGCCAAGTACCTGCCGAACATGTACGCCGGCACCTGGGCCGGTTCCATGTGCCTGACCGAGCCGCATGCCGGCACCGACCTGGGCATCATCCGCACCAAGGCCGAGCCGCAGGCTGACGGCAGCTTCAAGATTTCCGGCACCAAGATCTTCATCACCGGCGGCGAACACGACCTGACCGAGAACATCATCCACCTGGTGCTGGCCAAGCTTCCCGACGCGCCGGCGGGCTCCAAGGGCATTTCGCTGTTCCTGGTGCCGAAGGTGATGGTCAATGCCGACGGTTCGCTGGGCGAGCGCAACGCCGTGTCCTGTGGCTCCATCGAACACAAGATGGGCATCAAGGCCTCGGCCACCTGCGTGATGAACTTCGACGGCGCCACCGGCTGGATCGTCGACGCGCCGAACAAGGGGCTGGCCGCCATGTTCACCATGATGAACTACGAGCGCCTGGGCGTGGGCATCCAGGGCCTCGCCACCGGCGAGCGTTCCTACCAGAGCGCCGTGGAGTACGCCCGCGAGCGTATCCAGAGCCGCGCGCCGACCGGCCCGGTCGCCAAGGACAAGGCCGCCGACCCGATCATCGTCCACCCGGACGTGCGTCGCATGCTGCTGACCATGAAGGCGCTGAACGAGGGCGGTCGTGCCTTCTCCAGCTACGTCGCCATGCAGCTGGACACCGCCAAGTACAGCGAAGAGCCAACCACCCGCAAGCGCGCGGAGGAACTGGTCGCCCTGCTGACGCCGGTGGCCAAGGCCTTCCTCACCGACATGGGCCTGGAAACCACCCTTCACGGCCAGCAGATATTCGGCGGCCACGGTTTCATCCGCGAATGGGGCCAGGAGCAACTGGTGCGCGACTGCCGCATCACCCAGATCTACGAAGGCACCAACGGCATCCAGGCGCTGGACCTGATGGGCCGCAAGATCGTCGGCAGCGGCGGCGCCTACGCCAAGCTGTTCACCGACGAGATCCGTGCCTTCACCGCTTCCGCCTCCGCCGAGCTGGCTGAATTCACCGGCCCGCTGAACGCCGCCGTGCAGAATCTCGACGAGCTGACCGCCTGGGTCCTGGATCGCGCCAAAGGTAACCCGAACGAGATCGGTGCCGCCTCGGTGGAGTACCTGCACGCCTTCGGCTACACCGCCTACGCCTACATGTGGGCGCTGATGGCGCGCGCTGCACTGGGCAAGGAAGGCCAGGACGAGTTCTACGCCAGCAAGCTGGGCACCGCGCGCTTCTACTTCGCCCGCCTGCTGCCGCGCATCCATTCCCTGAGCGCCTCGGTGAAGGCCGGCAGCGAGTCGCTGTACCTGCTGGATGCCGCACAGTTCTAAGCGGTCGCGTATGAAAAAGCCCCGCCTCGGCGGGGCTTTTTCATGGGGATATTTCCTTTCTGACTGACGCTAGTCCGAATCCGTGTAAGCCAAAGCTTACAAACAGCGGCGGTGATCGGCGTCTTTCTGATAAAGGCCTACAGCGGTAACCTTTCTCTCAGTCAGGACATTGCGCAGGAAGCGCCAACGACAATACGGAAACAAGGGAATCCACCAAGGACGGTGGCTAGCACGGACGTCAGGATATCGGTCTGCAAAACCCCGCTTCGCGAGAGGCGGGGTTTTTTCTTGCCTGGGATTTTTGTGTCGCTATGCGCCTGCTTTCGTAGGAGCGGAGCTTCTCCGCGATCACCGCGACAGCGGTGCAATCTCCTGCCACCGGCCTATCGGCCGGATTCGCGGATAAGCTCCGCTCCTACGAGAGCCGCAACTCCTGCCCCGTCACACCGCCCCGTCGAGCAATGACCGCAACAGCTCCACCGTCGGCTGCTGCCGCTGCGCATCGCGATAGACCAGCCCTACGCTCAGCGGAATGCGCGGCTCGCTCAGCGGCTTCCAGAGCAGGTCCTTGTGCCCATGAATCTGCCGGGCGCGGCCGGGCAGTACAGTGGCGAAGCGGCTCTGCGGCAGGCTGTCGAGGATGCCGCCCATGTGGTTCAGCTCCGCCTGCACCCGCGGTCGCCGGCCGATGGCTGCCAGTTGCTCCTGCCAGATCTGCCGGGCGCGGAATTCCTCGCCGAGCAGCAGCATCGGCAGCTCGGCCGCCTGGGCCAGCGACACCTTCTTGAAGTCCTTCAGCGGATGATCCACCGGGATCACCAGTTGCAGCTCGTCCGGGTACAGCTCCACGCCGTGCAGCGCCGGTTGGCGCGGGGGCAGGAAGCCGATGCCGATATCCAGCTGGCCGATCAGCAGGCGGCGCTCGATCTCCACCCCCGAGAGCTCGTAGATGCGCACCTGTACGTGCGGCTGCGCGGCGTGCAGGCGTTCCACCAGGTGCGGCACCAGGCTTGCGTTGACCGTCTGCAGCACACCGATGGCCAGGCTGCGTGCGCTCTGCCCGCGAAAACCGCGCAGGGCTTCGCGCGCCCGTTCCAGGCCTTCGAGCAGCGGCACCGCATGGTTGTACAACGTGTGTGCGGCGGCGGTGGGCAGCAGGCGCTTGCCGCTGCGCTGGAACAGCGCCACGTCGAGGTTCTGCTCCAGGTGGCGGATCTGCTGCGACAGCGCCGGCTGGGAAATCGCCAGGCGTTCGGCGGCGCGCCCGACGTGGCCTTCCTCATACAGCGCAACGAAATAGCGGAGCTGGCGGAAATCCATAAGGTCTGCTTATCAATGAAACTGGAAAATCGAAATGGAGTAATGCCTATCCAGGCCTCTACTCTAGCGCTTGTCCGCTGTCTCAGATGGGTAGACAAAGGTGGAAAGCATCGTCATCCAGGGCGTTTTCATAGGCAAAGTCGAAGAAAGCTGGGGAGGTCTGCTCAGCGACATCGGCAAGCTGGAAACCCATCAGGAAGTCTGGCTCGGCGCCGAAGGGCTGCCGGGGGACGCACGGGCCGACCTGCGCCGCGACGGTGGCCTGGACCGCGCGCTGCACCACTACCCGGCCGAGCACTACCGCCACTGGCGCAAGCAGCACCCGCAGACGCGCTGGCGACAGCCGGCCTTCGGCGAGAACCTGTCGACCTTTGGCCTCAATGAACAGGAGGTCTGCATCGGCGACCTGTTCCGCTGGGGCGAAGCGCTGATCGAAGTGAGCCAGCCGCGTTCGCCCAGCTACCGCCTGGCCAAGCGCTGGAACCTGCCCGACCTGCCTTTCGAGGTGCAGGAACAGGGGCGCTGTGGCTGGTTCTACCGGGTGCGCCGTTCCGGCATGGTCGCCCCCGACGCACCGCTGGAGCTGGTGCAGCGGCACTACCCGCAGCTCACCGTGGCGAGCCTGCTGGACTGGTACTTCGGCCACCCGCTGGAACGTACCGGACTGCGCCTGATGATGGCCTGCGACGCGCTCTCCCTGCGCTGGCGCAAGACCGCCGCGCAACGCCTCACCAGTGGCGTGCTGGAAGACTGGACGGCCCGCCTGGCGGGCCCCGAATGTTCGGAGCAGGGCGGCCTGCAGAGCTGAGCCGCACTGTTTCGCAAATGTCCTCGCGCCCGCCCCCGGACGTCGTCTTGGTCCTGCGGGGCGGCTTTTATCGCCGCCGCCGAGCCTGTCACAGGGTTCGGCGGCGTTGTCATGCCGACGTAACACCGCGTTCCTAACCTTCCGCCGATAGCTTTTACTGACAACCCGAGCCGTCAGAAAGACGGCCGCGCGGAAGGATCCATCTGATGAGTGAGCGTTTCCAGGATTTCCATGACCGACTGGCCGCCTTCGACGACCAATCGATCAACCCCTCCGGCAACCTGCCGATGAGCGAGCTGATCGACGCCTCGCGCCGCCGCCTGCTGAAGAACAGCCTGGTGCTGGGCGCGGTCGGCTTCCTCGGCGGCGGCCTGTTCCCCGGCCGCTCGCTGTTCGCTGCGGACGCCCCGGTACCCACCGCGCTGCTGGGCTTCAAGAGCGTGCCGGTGCAGCAGGACCCGAAATTCGACAGGGTGATCGTCGCCGAAGGCTACAGTGCCCGGCCATTCTTTTCCTGGGGGGACGCCGTGGTGACCGGCTCGCCGGCCTGGAAGGGCGATGCCAGTGAGGACTGGAAAGCCCAGGAGCTGCAGGCCGGCGACAACCATGACGGCATGCACTACTTCCCCTTCCCCGATGCGCCGGACAGCCACGGCCTGCTGGTGATCAACCACGAGTACATCAACCCGACGCTGCACCCCAAGGGCCAGACCTTCGAGGACCGCCCCGACGGTTCGCGCGGCCGCCCGGAAGGCGAGGTGCGCAAGGAAATCGCTGCCCACGGCCTGAGCGTGATCGAGGTGAAGAAGGACGCCGGCGGCCGGTGGCAGCGCGTCGAGGGCTCGAGCTACAACCGCCGCATCACCGGCAGCTCGCCGCTGGACCTGTCCGGCCCGCTGGCCGGCCACGACCTGCTGCGCACCGCCAGCGACCCCGAG
>NZ_AMZB01000123.1 GCF_000313755.1 Pseudomonas nitroreducens TX1
GCTAGCAGGAGTTGCATCGCCGATGCGTCAGTGCACCAGCATCCCGGTGAACACATAGGCCTGAGCCAGGGTGATCAGCCCGATGAACGCGGCGAAGATCAGGCTGTGCTTGACCGTGAAGCGGAACAGGTCCGACTCGCGTCCGACCATCCCGGTGGCCGCGCAGGCCACGGCGATGGACTGCGGCGAGATCATCTTGCCGGTCACCCCGCCGGTGGTGTTGGCCGCCACCAGCAGCGTATCGCTGACTCCAAGCTGGTGTGCGGTGGTGGCCTGCAGCGAGCCGAACAGTGCGTTGGACGAGGTATCCGATCCGGTCAGGAATACGCCCAGCCAGCCAAGGAAGGGCGAGAAGAACGGGAAGGCCGCGCCGGTTCCCGCCAGCACCAGCGCAAGCGTCGTGGACATTCCCGAGTAGTTGGTGACGAAGGCGAAGGCCAGCACCATGCCAATGGTCAGCACCGGCCACTTCAGCTCCTTCAGCGTTTCGCCGAAGGTTGCCGCGCCGCTCTTCACGCCGATGCGCAGGATGGCCATGGAGATCAGCGCCGCGAGGAAGATCGCCGTGCCACTGGCTGACACCAGGTCGAACTTGTAGATCGCCGGCATGGGCGTCGGGTTGGCGACGATGGGGGCCGCCTTCAGCACAAGCTGGTCGAGATAGGGCACGGCGATCACCGCCACCCAGCTTTCCAGCGCACCGCCGGGCAGGAACATTGCCTTGAATGGCTTCATCGTCCAGATCGTCACCAGCACGGTGAGGATCAGGAAGGGCGACCAGGCCTTGAAGATCTGCGCGAAGCTGTACTGCGATTCCCGGCGCTGCCCGCCACCCCCACCGACGCTGCCCAGCGTCGCAGAGCCATCGGCGTTGATGCTGGAGAACTCCGTCTCACGCACGTTCGCCGGCTGCCATACGCGCAGGAACAGCGTCAGACAGACCATGCTCAGCAGCGCCGAGGTAATGTCCGGCAGCTCCGGGCCGATGAAGTTGGAGGTGAGGAACTGGCTGATCGCGAAGGTGCCGCCGGCCACCAGCAGCGCCGGCCAGGTTTCGCGCACTCCGCGCCAGCCGTCCATCATCGCCACCAGCCAGAAGGGCACGATCACCGACAGGATCGGCAGCTGTCGCCCGGCCATGGCGCCGATCTTGAACGCGTCCACCCCCGACACCTGCCCGGCGACGATGATCGGGATGCCCAGCGCGCCGAACGCCACCGGCGCGGTGTTGGCGATCAGGCACAGCCCCGCCGCGTACAGCGGGTTGAAACCCAGCCCGACCAGCAGCGCCGCGGTGATCGCCACCGGCGCGCCGAAGCCTGCCGCACCCTCGAGGAAGGCGCCGAAGGAGAAACCGATCAACACCACCTGCAGGCGCTGGTCGACGGTGATCGACAACACCGAGCTGCGGATGATCTCGAACTGGCCGCTCTTCACCGTCAGCTTGTAGAGGAATACTGCCGCGACGATGATCCAGGCGATCGGCCAGAGCCCGTAGAAGAAGCCGTAGACCGCCGAGGCCAGCGCCTTGTCCACCGGCATGTGGTAGACCGTCACGGCGATCAGCAGCGACAGCACCAGGGTGATGGCGCCGGCGACATGGCCCTTGAGGCGGAACACCGCCAGGGCGAGGAAGAAGAAGATGATCGGCACGAGGGCGGCCAGGGCCGAGAGGCCGAGGCTGCCGAGCGGGGTGTAGAGCTGCTGCCAGGTTTGCATGGGGATTGTCCCTTGTTGTTGTCGGAGGCAAAACGTCAGCGGTGGGTAACGCGAGGCGCATGCCGGGGCGGCGCACGGGCCGGCAGGCATTGAAAAAGCCCCGCAACGCGGCGCGTAGCGGGGCTTCTGAAAGCGGGTGCGGGCAAGCTTTTCGGGGTGTCGCCACAGGCTCGCTCGAGGCCGGTGGCGACCATGACTCGGCCGCCGACCACCAGTCGCCAGGGCCGTATGATCTTGTTCATAGCGCGGCTACTCCGGCGCTGGCGACCCGCGCATCCTCGCCGGCCTTCACACCGGAAACGCCCACCGCGCCGATCACCTGACCGTCCAGCACGACCGGCACGCCGCCTTCGAGCGAGGTGATCAGTGGCGCCGTGACGAAAGCCATGCGGCCGCCGTTGACCATTTCCTCGTAGCCCTTGGTTTCGCGCCGGCCCAGCGCTGCGCTGCGGGCCTTCTCGGTGGCGATGTAGGCGCTGGCCGGGGCACAGCCGTCGAGGCGTTCCAGGGCCAGCGGATGGCCGCCGTCATCGACCACCACGATGGATACCGCCCAGCGATTGCGCTGGGCTTCGGCGCGCGCGGCGGCGAGGATGCGGCCGACTTCCTGCTGGGTCAGAACGGCTTTGCTGAGCATGTTTCCACCTCGCCTTGGGAGTTTTGTGGGGCGTCGGCCAATGCCTGTTCCACCAGTTCGATCCAATGCCGCACCGGCGTGCGCCCCGCGCCGCCCAGGTGCGTCTGGCAACCTATGTTGGCGCTGACGATGACTTCCGGGGCGCCGCTCTCCAGTGCCTTCAGGCGGTTGTCGCGCAGGCGCCGGGACAGCGCCGGCTGGGTCAGCGAGTAGGTCCCGGCGGAGCCGCAGCACAGGTGGCTGTCCGGTACCGCGGTGAGGCTGAAGCCCAGGCGCGTGAGCACGCCTTCCACCGCACCGCCGAGCTTCAGCGCGTGCTGCAGCGTGCACGGGCAGTGGAAGGCCAGGCGGCGGTCGCCGTGCAGGTGCAACTCCTCCAGCGGCTCGTCGCGCAACACTTCGGACAGGTCGCGGGACAGCTCGCTGACTCGCCGGGCCTTGGTCGCGTACTGGGCATCGCGCTCCAGCAGGTGGCCGTAGTCGCGAACGAAGGCGCCGCACCCGCTGGCCGTCTGCACTATGGCTTCGGCGCCGGCTTCGATGGACGGCCACCAGGCGTCGATGTTCCGGCGCGCCCGTTCCAAACCCTGTTCCTGGGCATTCAGGTGATAGTCCACGGCGCCGCAACAGCCGGCGTCCGCCGCCGGGATCACGCTGATCCCCAAGCGATCCAGCACCCGCGCGGCGGCGGCGTTGGTGTTGGGGGAGAGGGCCGGCTGCACGCAGCCTTCGAGTATCAGCATGCGCCGCGTGTGACGCGGCTTCGGACGTTCCACGGGCGGATGCGGATGGCGTGGCAGCTTGCTCTGCAGGTTCTCCGGCAGCAGCGGGTAGAAAGTGCGCCCGGCCTTGGCCAGTGCGCCGAACAGCGCGGCATTCGGCACCACGGCACGCAGGCCACGGCGCAACATACGCTCGCTGAAGGTACGCGGCACTTGCTGTTCGACTACCGCGCGGCCGATGTCCAGCAGGTTGTGGTAATCCACGCCGGAAGGGCAGGTACTCTCGCAGTTGCGGCAGCTCAGGCAGCGATCAAGGTGCTCACGGGTGCTGGCGCTGGGCTCGGCGCCTTCGAGCACCTGCTTGATCAGGTAGATGCGCCCGCGCGGGCCGTCCAGCTCATCGCCCAGCAACTGGTAGGTGGGGCAGGTGGCGGTGCAGAAGCCGCAATGCACGCAGGAGCGCAGGATGCGCTCGGCTTCCTTGGCGCGTGGCAGGAGCTTGGCCTGCTCGCTCAGGTTGGTTTGCATCAGAGCTCCCTGTACATCCGGCCGGGGTTGAAGATGCCCTGCGGGTCGAGTTGCCGCTTGAGACTCTGGTGGTAGCGCAGCAGCGCGGCGGGCAGCGGGTGGAAGCCGTCCTCGCCCGGCGTGTAGCGCAGGGCGTGGCCGCCGACCTCGGCGACGCTGTGGCGAATCAGTTCGGCGTCCGCCTCGGACTTCAGCCAACGCTGCGCGCCGCCCCAGTCGATCAGTTGTTCGCCCGGCAGGGCCAGCGCCGGCGTCGCGTTGGGCAGCGACAACCGCCACAGCGTGCCGGTGCCGGCGAAGAAGGCCAGGCGCTGTTCGCGCAGGTCCTGCCAGTAGGCGCTGTCGATCTCCTTGCCACCCAGGCGCAAGCGCGCCGAACACACCGAGCCTTCGCCTCCCTCTAGGCGCAGGTGCAGCGCGGTGCCGTCATGGCACGCGGCGGTGATCGGGATCGGTTGCGCGCCCCATTCGGCCAGTTCTCCCAGCGCCTGATGCACGTCCATTTCCAGACGCAGGCTGGCGCACATCCGCGGCTTGGGCAGCACCTTCATCGAGACTTCGGTGATCACCCCCAGGCAGCCGAAACTGCCTGCCAGCAGACGTGACAGGTCGTAGCCGGCGACGTTCTTCATCACCTCGCCGCCGAAGCGCAGCAGCTTGCCGTGGCCGGTGATCAGCCGCGTGCCCAGCACGTAGTCGCGCACCGAGCCGGACCAGGGCCGGCGCGGACCGGATAGCCCGGCAGCGACCACACCGCCGAAGGTCGCGCCCGAATGATGGGGTGGCTCGCACGGCAGCATCTGCCCGGCCGCCTCCAGCGCCGCTTCGATCTCCGCCAGCGGCGTGCCCGCTCGGGCGGTGAGCACCAGCTCGGTCGGGTCGTAGCTGACGATGCCGCTGTGCGGGCGCGTGTCCAGTTCCACGCCGTTCACCGGACGCCCCAGGAAGGCCTTGCTGTCGCTGCCGCGAATGCGCAGCGGCGTTCGAGCGTTGAGCGAGTGGTTCACCTGTTCGAGCAGGTCGGCGCTGGCATCGGCCATCAGAAACGCTCCAGGTCGGGGAAAGGTAACTGGCCGTGGTGCACATGCATCGCGCCGAATTCGGCGCAGCGGTGCAGGGTCGGGATGTTCTTGCCGGGGTTGAGCAGGCGGTCCGGGTCGAAGGCCGCCTTGACCGCGTGGAACAGGGTCAGTTCATCGCTGTTGAATTGCGCGCACATCTGGTTGATCTTCTCGCGGCCCACGCCGTGCTCGCCGGTGATGCTGCCGCCCACCGCCACGCAGAGTTCGAGGATCCTGCCGCCGATGGCTTCGGCGCGTTCCAGCTCGCCGGGCATGTTGGCGTCGAAGAGGATCAGCGGGTGCATGTTGCCGTCGCCGGCATGGAACACGTTGGCCACGCGCAGGCCGAATGCCTCCGACAGCTCGGCGATGCCGTGCAGCACGCGCGGCAGCTCGCGGCGCGGAATGGTGCCGTCCATGCAGTAGTAGTCCGGCGAGATGCGCCCCACCGCCGGGAAGGCGTTCTTGCGCCCGGCCCAGAAGCGCACGCGCTCGGCTTCGTCGCAGGCCAGGCGCACGTCGGTGGCGCCAGCCGCGCGCAGCACGCCGTCGACCCGTTGGCAGTCGTCCTGGACATCGGCTTCCACGCCGTCCAGTTCGCACAGCAGGATGGCCGCCGCGTCCACCGGGTAGCCGGCGTGGATGAAGTCCTCGGCGGCGCGGATCGACAGGTTGTCCATCATCTCCAGCCCGCCGGGGATGATCCCGGCGGCAATGATGTCGGCCACCGCGCGGCCGGCCTTTTCCACCGAATCGAAACTGGCCAGCAGCACCCGCGCCACCTGCGGGCGGGGCAGCAGCTTGACGGTGACTTCGATGACGATGCCGAGCATGCCCTCGGAGCCGGTGAACAGCGCCAGCAGGTCGAGTCCGGGGCTGTCCAGGGCGTCGCTGCCCAGCGTGAGGTGCTCGCCCTCGACAGTGAGGATGTCCACCTTGAGCAGGTTATGCACGGTCAGGCCGTATTTGAGGCAATGCACACCGCCGGCGTTCTCGGCGACGTTGCCGCCAATGGAGCAGGCGATCTGCGAGGACGGATCTGGCGCGTAATACAGCCCGTGTGGCGCGGCGGCCTGGGAGATCGCCAGGTTGCGCACACCGGGCTGCACGCGGGCGAAGCGCCCCTGAGGGTTCACTTCGAGAATCCGGTTGAAGCGCGCCATCACCAGCAGGATGCCTTTCTCCAGCGGCAGCGCCCCGCCGGAGAGCCCGGTGCCTGCGCCGCGGGCCACCACCGGCACCTTGCGCGCATGGCAGAGCCTGAGCAGCGCCTGCACCTGCTCGATGCGCTCGGGCAGCGCCACCAGCATCGGCACGCTGCGGTAGGCGGAGAGGCCGTCGCATTCGTAGGGCTTGAGGTCCTCGGCGCGATGCAGCAGTTCGAGGTCGGGCAGGGCCGCGCGCAGCTCGGCCAGCAGGGCGGACTTGTCGACGGCAGGCAACGCGCCATCGACGCGTTCGTCGTAGAGGATGTTCATAGGCAGGCGGTGCTCTGATCTTGTTCTTGTTCGATAACAGCGAGGTTCGCGCCCGCCAGGCGGTCGCGTGGAGCCACGGCTCCATGAAAATGCGACTGCCGGTCAGGCCGCGTCCACTGGCGCCGGCACTGGTCCTACCAGTTCTTGTGCGGGTGTCCACTGGAAAGGCCCCGTCCTGACAGCTAGGGTTCTGGGCAGCTGTGCAGGCGAGAGCCTGCTGGTCCTACCAGTTCGGGAGAGCGGCAATGACGACTTATGCACAAGGCAAGCAGCGCGTCGCCGACCAGGTGGCCGAAAAGATCGAGCGACTGATCGTCGACGGCGTGCTCAAGGTCGGCCAGGCGTTGCCCTCGGAGCGGCGGCTGGTGGAGAAGCTCGGCTGTTCGCGCTCGGCATTGCGAGAAGGACTGCGGGCTCTGCGCGGGCGCGGCATCGTCGACACCGAGCAGGGGCGCGGTTCGTTCGTCGCCGACCTGACCGGCGCCGAGGACGTGTCGCCGCTGCTGCACCTGTTCCGCTCGCAGCCGCGCACACTCTACGACCTGCTGGAGGTTCGCGCTTTGCTGGAAGGAGAGTCGGCGCGCCTGGCTGCGCTGCGCGCCACCGAGGTCGACCTGCTGCTGATCGGCCGGCGCTTCGAGGAAATGCGTGCCGCCTTCGAGCAACCGCAGCCGCTGGGCCCGCGCGAGCATGCGCGGCGCGATCACGCCTTCCACCAGGCGATCAGCGAGGCCTCGCACAACCCGGTGCTGGTGCACACGCTGCAGTCGCTCAACGAACTGATGCTCAGCACCGTGTTCGCCTCGGTGAACAACCTCTACAACCGCCCGCCGCAGAAGCGCCAGATCGACCGCCAGCATGCGCGATTGTATCGCGCCATCTGCGAACGCCAGCCGGAGCAGGCGCAGCGTGCCGCCCGTGAACATATCCACGGCGTGAGGGATAACCTGCGGGAGATCGAGCAGGAGGAACAGCGGCTGGTGCGGGCGACCTTGCGCCTCGAGGGTTGGAAGTAGCGCCGGTGCTTCCGCCTTGCGCGGAGTCTTGCTGTAGGAGCGAGCTTGCTCCTACAGATTCCGCGTCAGCGCCGCGTCTTGCGCTCGCGCATCTCCGCCAGCATGCGTTCGGCATTCGCGGCGCAACCCATGCCCTCGGGCTTGTTCTCGATGCCATCGATCACTTCCAGCAGGCGTAAGCGGTTCTGCCGCAGCTGCTGCTCCATCGTCTCGATCTCCGCCACCTTGCGGCGCAGGCTGGCGACCAGTTCGCCGTGGCCGTTTTCGATGGAATTGGAGTGGGGCAGCAGGCTGCGGATTTCCTCCAGGCTGAAGCCGGTCTGCTGGGCGCTGCGGATGATCTCCAGCAGGTCGAGGGTTTCCGGCGGGTACGCGCGGTAGCCGTTGGCCAGGCGGCGCGCCGGGGCGATCAGGCCGCGGGCTTCGTAGAAGCGGATGCGCGAGGGGGCGAGGCCGCTGAGGCTGGCCAGTTCACCGATTTTCATGCTGGGCTCCGAAAGGGGCTTGACCTTGAAGTGAACTTTAAACTTAGCCTTGCTGGCACCACAACCTCGGAGTCGCCTCATGTCGCCTTTCCAGCCCCTGCGCCTGCCCAACGGCGGCGAAGTCCCCAATCGTATCGCCAAGGCCGCCATGGAGGAGAATATGGCCGACGCCGACCAGGCGCCCTCTGCCGCACTGCTGCGCCTTTACCAGGCCTGGGCGGATGGCGGCGTCGGCCTGATCCTCAGCGGCAACGTGATGATCGACGGCCGCGCCATGACCGGCCCCGGCGGCGTGGTGCTGGAAAACGATCGCCATCTGGAACGCTTCCGCGAATGGGCGCGCATCGGTCGTTCCCGTGGCGCGCAGTTCTGGTTGCAGTTGAACCACCCCGGTCGCCAGGTGCAGACCAACCTCGGCCAGGGGGCCATTGCGCCCTCGGTTGTGCCGCTGGAGATGGGCAAGTTCTCCAAGCTGTTTGCTGTTGCCCGCGAGATGACCGAGGACGATATCGCCGAGGTGATTCGGCGCTTCGTCCGCGCTGCAAAGCTTTCTGAACAGGCCGGTTTCACCGGCGTGCAGATCCATGCAGCGCACGGCTACCTGCTCAGCCAGTTCCTCTCGCCGCTGGCCAACAAGCGCCAGGACCGCTGGGGCGGTTCGCTGGAAAATCGCGCGCGCCTTTTGCTGGAGGTCGTTCGCGCTGTCCGTGCCGAGGTGTCGCCGGCGTTTTGCGTGGGGGTGAAGATCAACTCAGCCGATTTCCAGCGCGGCGGCTTCGACGCCAGCGATGCGCGCCAGGTGATCGAGTGGTTGAACGACGAACAGGTCGACCTGGTCGAGCTCTCCGGCGGCAGCTACGAGGCGCCGGCCATGCAGGGCGAGGCCCGCGACGGTCGCACCCTGGCGCGGGAAGCCTACTTCCTCGAGTTCGCCCGTGAGATGCGCGAGGCAGCGCGCATGCCGCTGATGGTGACGGGCGGCATCCGTCGCCTGCCGGTGGCGGAGCAGGTTCTGGACAGCGGGTTGGAGATGGTCGGCATCGGCACCGCCCTGGCGCTGGAACCGCAACTGGTGCTGCACTGGCAGCGCGGCAGCCAGACCCAGCCGCAGCTGCCGCCGATCCGCTGGCGCTCAAAACCGCTGGCGGCGCTGGCCTACATGGCACTGGTCAAGCTGCAGTTGAAGCGTATCGGCGCCCGCCGCGCGCCCAACCCGCAGGCTTCGCCTTTGCGCACCCTGGTGATGGAGCAGTGGCACACGCTGCGCCGCGCCAGACAGTACCGCCGCTGGGCAGCGCGGCAGGGCGCATGATGATTGCGTGGGTGAGGGGCGTGCGGCCAGGGTCAGGAAGAGGGAAGTCCTGAAGGGAAAATCCCGCAGTGTGCGTTGCCTCAAGCACGGACTTTCCGCACGCCCGTCGCCCGCAGGGACAGCAGCAGGACCAGCGAGGCCGCGAGGATCTGCAGGCTGGCATAGCCGTTGGTGGTGGCCACCAGGCCGTAGCGCTGGATCGCCAGCCCGGCCAGAATCGCCGGCACGCTGAAGGCCAGGTAGCTCAGCACGTAGAAGCTTGCCATCAGCGCGCCGCGCTCGTGGGCATGGGCCAGCGGCACCACCGAGCGCAATGCGCCGAGGAAGGCGCCGCCGAAACCCAGGCCAGCGACGGCGGTGCCGAGGAAGAACAGCCAGAGATTGGCGCTGTCCACGCCGAGCAGGGTGACCAGCAGGCCGACGATCAGCGCCAGGCCGCCACGGCGCAGGATCGCCGGCGCCGGCTGGTTGCGCAGGGCGAAGATCGCCACGGCGCCGCAGAAGCACAGCAGTGACACCAGCCCACCGCCGATCATCGGGACCTGAAGGCCCGTCACCTGCCGCGCCAGGGTCGGCCCCAGCGACAGGTAGAAACCGCCCAGCGCCCAGAGGGCGGCGTTCAGTGGCGCGACGCTCCAGAACGTCCGGCGCGCTTGCGGGGGAACGCGGATGCGCGGTTTCAGCGAGGCCCAGGCGCCGGGCTGCGGGCTGACGCTTTCCGGCAACCAGCGCAGCAGCATCAGCGCCAACGCGAATACCACCAGCAGCCAGACGTAGACGCGGTGCAGCGGGTCGCTGCCGAACTGCACCAGGGCGCTGCTGCCCAGGGCGCCCAACGCCATGCCGAGCATGGGCGCCACGCTGTTGATCAGCGGGCCGCGCTCGCGGTCGATGTCCAGCATCGCGGCGCCGAGTACGGCGGTGGCGATGCCGGTGGCGAAACCTTGCAGCAGGCGCGCGGCAATCAGCAGCTCCACCGAACTGGCGTAGAGGAACACGCTCATCGCCAGCAACTCGATGATCAGCGCCGCACGGATCAGCGGACGGCGGCCGAGGTAGTCCGACAGCGAGCCTAACACCAGCAGCGCCAGCATCAGCCCGCCAGCGTAGATGCTGAATACCAGGGTCAGCAGGGCCGGGGAAAACTGCCAGGACTCGCGGTACAGCGCATACAGCGGCGTGGGCGCGGCCGCGGCGGCGAGGAAGGTCATGAGGATGGCCGTCAGCAGCCACGCCGAGGCCCGGGGTGAGAAGCCGGCCGCGCTTTTCGAGGGTGGGTGTGTCATGATTCTGCTCGCAAAGGCTAAGATTTTGCTTTTGCGAGATGCTGGACCCCTTTCGGGATAAAAGCAAATTCTTTGCGTTAAGGTGCTTATGGCAATCAATCAGGGTGTTCGGCCGGGGGGCCGCAGCGCGCGGGTGCAGGCCTCGGTGCATAAGGCCGTGGCGGAGTTGCTGGAGGAGCGTGAGCGCGCGGAACTTACGGTGCCGATGATCGCCGCCCGCGCGGGTGTCACGCCTTCGACCATCTACCGGCGCTGGGGCGACCTCAACGAACTCTTGGGCGACGTCGCCCTGCAGCGCATCCGCCCCGACGCCGAACCGGCGGATACCGGCAGCCTGCGCGGCGACCTGCTGGCCTGGGGCGAGCAGTACATGGAGGAGACTGCTTCAGTGCCCGGCCGTGCGGTGGTGCTCGACCTGCTGGCGGCCGGCGGCGGCTGCTCCGGGCGCTGCATGGCGATTGCCTGTGGCCAGTTCGACATCATCCTGCTGCGCGCCAGGGAGCGCGGCGAGAACCTGCCCGAGGTCGACCGCATCGTCGACCGGCTGATGGCGCCGCTGGTGTACCGCATCCTGTTTTCCGCCGAGGAGCTCGATGTGGCGTATGTGGGGCGGCTGGTCGATGTGACGCTGGAGGGGTTGTAACGGATTCGCAGTCAAGCTCCGCGCCTGCCATTGACGTATGGATAGGATGGCGTGGAGCGCGGCGGTACCCATCGATCCTGGCAACGGCAGCATGGGTATCGCCTAGGCTCCACCCATCCTACAGGTCAGCACCGGCGCTTCGAATGGCATCCGCCCACGACTGAAGAGCGTCGCAGGCTGCGAGTGCAATCTCTTCATCGCTACGCCCGGCAAACACCCGCTCCAGTGCATCCGCCGCGATCAGCCCGGCGACGGTCGGCGTGCCTACCGCGTCGGTGAGGTCCAGCCACTCGCCGAAGCTGGCCGGCGTGTCGTACCAGCGCAGGTAACCCGACGGCGACATCGGCCACCAGCGCTTGTCGAATTGCAGCACGACTTTCTCAAGTTGCCCCATGCCCAGGTGGTCGAGCGCATCCTGCTGCGCTGCCGGCAGGGGCGGGATGAAGCGGATGGCGGGAAGTACGCCGATGGGGGCGGTACAGATGCAGAAGTCGGCGCTTTCAGCGCCCACATTTACCTGCTCGCCAGACCAGTCGATGGCGGTCACCGGTTGGTTGAGGCGGATATCCAGCCCTGCGGCGAGAGGCTCGACCAACTGTGAATAACCCTGCGGCAGGAAGCGGTCGCCGGCACCGACGCCTTCTTCGTCCAGCGCATCGACCGACAGCGATTCCAGCGGCAGGCAGGCTTCCAGGATCAGGTTGGCGTCCAGGGCGAAACGGGTGGCGCGGCGAGTTGGCTCATCGCAGCTTTCAAGATAGCGCGTGACACCTTGCGCCAGCGGCAGGCGGCGGTCGATCCCGGCGCGCAAGGCCTCCCACGCTGCCTCGATGTCCGGCACCGGACCATCCGCCGCCGCGGCCAGGGGCTGGCTGAAATCGGTTTCCCGCAACGGCAGGTCGAAGTGCCGGGCATGGGCGGCCAGTGGGTTGTCATCGAATTGCTGCAGCCAGGCGGCACCTTCGTCGACCCGTACCGGCCCCAGGGTGACGCTGTGGACGCGGCCACCGATGCGGTCGCGGGCTTCCAGCACCACGCAGTCGATTCCAGCTTCTCGCAGACGCCGGGCGGCGGCGAGCCCGGCGAAGCCCGCGCCGATCACCAGTACCCGTCGGGCACCGCTGTCGATGGCGAGTTCGGCGGCGCGCAGGCCGTCGTTCCAGGCGCCATGGGTCATGGCCGGGGCGATGGAATTGCAGGCCTCGCCCGCCAGCGCCAGCTTGCCGTCCAGCACTTCGCCGAGGCTGCGCCGATGTTCCGGCGTGCCGCCGGGCAGCAGGGTGCTGTAGGCACCGCGGCTGAACGGGTCGTCACTCCAGTGGGTGACGTGGAAAGCGGTGGGGCGGTGGCGAAGGCTATCCATGGCGGTCTCGCTCGATAAAGAGCGACGACCTTAGAGGCGGCGAGGTGGTGAGTTCAATACTCAGATGACGGTATTTCCGTGGGACCGAGGGCGGCGCCAGGCGCCCCCTCGCTCCGACAGGTCAGGCGTGGCTCAGGCGAATGACCTGGCGTGCCACCCAGACGCCGGTGAACAGCACCACGAACAGCCGCAGCGTCTGCATCGCCAGCACCAGGCCGACGTCGGAGTGGGTGTCCACCGCGATGATCGCCATGGCGTCCAGGCCACCGGGGCTGGTGGCGAGGTAGAGGGAGAGGAAGTCCATCCCGGTGATGGCCGCCAGCGACCAGGCAAACAGCGCACAGCTGGCGATCAGCCCCAGTGCGCTGACGATCATGGCCGGCAGATGGCGGCCGACGTAGGCCAGGCTTTCGCGGTCGAAGCGCAGGCCGATGTAGCAGCCGATGACGCCGTAGGCCGTGGCCAGCAGCCAGTGCGGCAAGGTGATCTGCAGTACGCCGGTCAGTTGCAGCACGGCGCCGGCCATCAGTGGCACCAGCAGGGGGCCAGCCGGCAACTTCGCACCAGCGGTGGTGCAGACGAAGATCAGCAGCAGGCAGTTGATCAGGTCGGGCAGGGTGGCGGTGTCGAGGATCGGTGTGCTGTGCGCCGCCGAGCCGCCGCCTTCGATGCCCAGCAGGCGGCCGACCAGGGCGCCGGCCATGACCACGCAGACCACCCGCACGTACTGCATGGTGGCGACCACGCGCGGGTCGGCGCCGTTGGCTTCGGCCATCGACACCATGGCCGCCGCGCCGCCCGGAGCGGTGCCCCAGGCGGCGGTGCTGCCGGGGATGCCGCCGAAGCGCACCATGGCGTAGCTGACGGCGGCGGAGAGCAGCACGGTGAGCACGGTAGCGCTGAGCATCAACGGCCAGGCGGCGACCATTGCCTGCAGCACCGACCAGCTCATGGCATGGGCGACCAGCA
Organism: Pseudomonas nitroreducens TX1; assembly: GCF_000313755.1. Classification (GTDB taxonomy): domain Bacteria; phylum Pseudomonadota; class Gammaproteobacteria; order Pseudomonadales; family Pseudomonadaceae; genus Pseudomonas; species Pseudomonas nitroreducens_A. The sequence goes on from NZ_AMZB01000123.1 coordinate 13,220, forward strand.
GGCCGATGCAGCCCTGGCTCAGGCGGAAGGCGCTGCGCGGCAGGCGGATTTCAGCGCCGCTGACCCCGAAGGCGATTCCCACCAGCATGGGGCCGAGGAACAGCGCGGCGGGGATGCCGAGCCAGGTCAGCAGTTGCCCGGCGCCTGCGGCTCCGAGCGCCAGGGCCAACCATTGCAGGCTGACGGGAATGCGGGCGACGGACAGGGCAGGGCGACTGGACACGGACGGCTCCGGGCGGGGAAGACGGGCAAATTATCGGTAGCCGGATCGATCAAGTCTATTTTCTAATAGTCATGAATCCATTCCTGAAATTTATCAGTCTGCGACCATGGACCTGCGCGATCTCGCTTACTTCGAAACCATTGCCGAACTCGGCCACCTGGGCCGCGCCGCCGAGCGCCTGGGGCGTAGCCAACCGGCACTGACCAAGAGCATCCAGCGCCTGGAGGAGTCCCTCGGTGCGCGACTGTTCCAGCGCGATGGACGGCGGATCCGCCTGACGCCGGCCGGTGAACTGATGCTCCAGCGTGCCCGGCAGCTACGGCAGGACATCGAGGAAACCCGCCGAGAGGTGCGCGATTTTGCCAGCGGCGTCGTAGGCAATATCCGCCTCGGCTGCGCTGCGACCATGGCCGAGTACCTGTTGCCGCGTCTGACCGAGGATCTGCTCGCACGTGCGCCGGATATCACCATGAGCCTGGTGCTGGGCCAGGACGATGTGCTGCGCGAGGCACTGCGCAGCGGACGGCTGGACATGGCGATCTGCTCGCGGATCGTCGACGATCCGCAACTGAGCAGCGAACCGCTGCTGCAGGACCAGGTGGTGGTGGTTGCCAGTCGCGACCATCCGATCTTCGACGCCCCCGTCGCCATGGCCGACCTGTGTCGTTATCGCTGGGTGCTGCCGGCCGCCGGGGTGTCGTCGCGGCGCTGGATGGACGCCACCTTCCAGGCTCACCAGTTGCCGATGCCGCAGGTGCAGATCGAGACCAACGCGATCCCGATGCTGCCCAACCTGATCGCCTGCACCCGCCTGCTCAGCTTCATCGCCCGCGAGGCGCTGGCCGGCGGGCATGGCATGGACCAGCTGCGCGAGGTGCAGCTTCCCGAGACCACGCTGACGCGGACCATCGGCCTGGCCGTGCGCGAGGGCGCTTATCTGTCGCCCGCCGCGCAGTTGCTGCGCGGGCTGTTGCGCGAACATGCGCGGCGGTTTGGCGCGGAGTTGTAGCGGCACCAGGGGGGGTAGGGCGAATCACGCGACAGCGTTATCCGCCGCAATGCATCCGGCGGATAACCTGTTCCACGTTATCCGCCCTACGATCACACCGCGTGTTCAGCGGCTGGGCACTTCGCCCACTACGGTGGTGCGGTACATCTCCCGCCGCATGCCGTGGTAGTCCGACACCGGGTAATGCCAGGTACTGCGGTTGTCCCAGATCGCCAGCGTGCCGGCAGTCCAGCGCATGCGGCAGGTGAACGCCGGCTGGGTGGCGATACTGAACAGATAGTCCAACAGCGGCTGCGATTCGGCCGGACGCATGCCCTTGATGCCGCTGGTGTAGGCCGGGTTGATGTAGAGGATCTTCTTGCCGGTTTCCGGATGCCGGGTCACCAGTGGATGCGAGCGCACTTCACCCTCATGGCTGCCATAGTGCACCGCCATGTTCTCCATCAGGTCGTTGTGCTTGGCCTCGGCGCCGTAGGCGCGCTCGGGGCTGTGGATGGCGTCGAGGGTTTCCAGTTGCGCGCGCAGTTTCGGCGATAGCCATTCGTAGGCCAGCGCCAGGTTGGCATAAAGGGTGTCGCCACCGAAGGGCGGGATGTCGTGGCCGTAGAGCAGGGTGAAGGCCGGCGGGCGCTCCTGGAACGACCAGTCGCTGTGCCAGGCGCCGCCGAACACCACCGGGGTCTTCTCGTTGGCCTCCTTCACCACCCGCACCACGTGGGGGTGATCCTCCATGCCGACCACATAGGGCTCGCGGCCGAATTCGCCGAAGCGCAGGGTCACGGCTTCGAGGTTTTCTACGCTCAGTTGCTGCCCACGAATGAACAGCACCTTGTGCGCCAGCAGTGCCTGGCGCAGTTCGGCGTAGCCTTCTTCGCCCAGGCTGATGAGGTCGAGATCGCTGACGTCCGCGCCGATCGCGCCGGTGGCGGGGACTATGCGGAAGTGGCGGTAGTCGGCCGCGCGGTTCTGGCTGGGCAGCGCGTAGAAGAACTCGAACATGGGGAAGCCTCTTGTGGGTTTTATTGGCCTGGCAAGCATGGTCAGCGCTGGCGCTTTCTTCCATTTTTTTTGCCCGCGAAACACCGGTGAGGTCGGCGGCTGGCACCTCGACGCGGTTTTTCCGGAACCCTCGCACTTCATTGAAGTCGAACCGCCCTTGATGCATCCGGGGCGGGGAAAGCCGCGAGATAGAGCCTTGCGAGCTGGCAGATCGCCATGCGGCGCGGAGTAATTTCAGGCGCTCCCCATCCGTTGCCATCAAGAGACGCGTCGTCATTTCCAGCGCCGCGCCCGACAAAAGAAGGAGAACCCATGTCCTCAGCAACCCGCCTGCGCGCGTGCCTCGGAAGGCGCGGCGCGATGAGCTTCAGCGCACTGCATTGGCTGGCGTGAGCCGCCACTCAACCCTTGCACCGGCACCGCGCGAGCGGCGCGGCCGCGTGCCCCTGGCCGGGCATCCGGCCGTCATCCGAGCATTGAGGGAATCAATGAGCAAGACCTTCCGACTGGCCGCTGTGGCCGGTAGCCTGCTGGCCACCGGATTGCCCGCGCTGGCCTATGGCGCAGCACTCGAGGCGCAGATCCGCTGGACCCGCTACGGCATTCCGCACATCCAGGCCAAGGACGAACTGGGCCTGGGCTATGGCATCGGCTACGCCTATGCGCGCGACAACGCCTGCCTGCTGGCCGAGGAAGTCCTCACTGCGCGGGGTGAGCGCTCGCGCTACTTCGGCGTAGACGGCAAATCCTCCGCCGGCATCGGCAACCTGCCTTCGGACTTCTTCTACACCTGGCTCAACGACAACGAATCCCTGCGCCGCATGCGCAGCGCCCAGCCGCAACCGATCCGCGACCTGCTCGATGGCTACGCCGCCGGCTACAACCGCTGGCTGTGGGACACCCAGGCCGCCGGCACGCAGTGCGCCGGCAAGGCCTGGCTGCGCCCGCTGGAGGCAGACGACCTGCTGCGTCTGACCCGTCGTCTGCTGGTGCAGGCCGGTGCCGGGCAGTTCGCCGAAGCCATGATTGCGGCCACGCCGCCGGGACAGGCGAGCACCTCGGTGGTCAGCGACGCTGAGGTCGTGGCATCAATGGAGCGGCGCGAAAACTTCCACCGCGATCACGGCAGCAACGCCGTCGCCGTGGGCGGCGAGCGCTCGGCGGACGGCAACGGCCTGCTGCTGGCCAACCCGCATTTTCCCTGGTTCGGCGCGCTGCGCTTCTACCAGATGCACCTGACCATTCCCGGCCAGCTCGACGTGATGGGCGCCTCGCTGCCGGGTATGCCGCTGGTGAACATCGGATTCAGCAAGGACGTGGCCTGGAGCCACACGGTGGACACCTCCAGTCACTTCACCCTGTACCGCCTCGACCTCGATCCACAGAACCCGCACAGCTACCGCGTCGATGGCCTGTCGCGGCCACTGAAGGAAGTCACCCTGCGCGTTCGCGTGCTGGAGCCCAATGGCCGAGTGGGCACGCGCAGCCATACGCTGTACGAGTCCGAGTATGGCCCGTTGCTCAGCGTGCCCGGCAAATTCCCCTGGAATGGCAACGAAGCTTTCGCGGTACGCGACGCCAACCTGGGCAACGACCGCGTACTGCAGCAGTGGTACGCCATCGATCACGCACGCAGCCTGGACGAATTGCGGGACAGCGTGGAGCGCCTACAGGGCATTCCGTGGGTCAATACACTGGCGGCCGATGCGGCAGGCAAGGTGCTCTACCTCAACCAGTCGGTGGTGCCGTACCTGAGCCAGCAGCAACTGGCCGACTGTGCGATCCCCGAGTACCAGAAACAAGGCCTGCCGGTACTGCAGGGCGGACGCCGCGCCTGCAACTGGTCGAGCGCGCCGGGCACTCGCCATGCAGGGCTGACGCCGCCGGAGCAGATGCCTTCGCTTGTGCGCGAGGACTTCGTGCAGAACTCCAACGACAGCGCCTGGCTGAGCAACCCGGCGCAGCCGCTGACCGGTTTCTCGCCTCTGGTGAGCCGCGATTCGGTGCCGATCAGCGCCCGCGCGCGCTTCGCCCTGGAGCGCCTGGAGGGCGACGACAAGATCGGCCCGGACGACCTGCAGAAGATGGTCACCGACAACCGCGTCTACCTGGCCGACATGCTGCTCGACGACCTGCTGCAACTGTGCAAGCCGGCCCCGGCGGGCACCGAAGCGGCCTGCGCCGCGCTGGGTTCGTGGGACCGCCACGTCAACCTCGACAGTAATCCGGGCTTTGCCTACTTCCAGGCCTTCGTCGCGCGCTTCATGAAGATCCACGGCGGCTGGCGTCTGCCCTTCGATCCCAAGCTGCCGCTGGCCACGCCCTCGGGCATCGCCCTGGACAAGCCGGAGGTTCGCCAGCAGGCGCAGCAGGCGCTGGCCGCCGCCGCACAGGAGATCGACGGGCGCAGCATCCGTGCGGACGAGAAGTGGGGCGAGCTGCAACTGACCGGGGATGTCGCCAACCCGCTGGGTATCCCAGGCGGCAGCGGCAACGAGGGCGTGTACAACGCCATCACCTCGGAGTGGCAGGGCGACCATTACCGCGTGCTCAGCGGCAGCAGCTACATCCAGCTGGTGGACTTCACCGCCGACGGGCCGAAGGCGCGCGGGCTGCTGGCGTTCTCGCAATCCAGCGAACCCGGCTCGCCGCATCATCGTGACCAGACCGAGTTGTTCGCCCGGCAGCAATGGCCGGAGCTGCCGTTCACCGACGAGCAGATCAAGGCCGATCCGGAGCTGAAGGTGATGGAGTTGCGCGAGCAGTAACGGAGGGGGGGCGCTCTTGCGGGCGCTGGTCGCGGGCATGCGCCGCTCCCGCAGGTTGGGCGCTTTGTAGGAGCAACTGCCTTCTTCCGATAGATCGTGCCTTGGATTTTCCCTCTCCCTAACCCTGGCTGCGCGCCCCGCTCCGAAGGGAGAGGGGACCGTTCGGAGTAGGATGAAACCGTGGCATCAGCCAGCACGGACAGCTCCCTCTCCCTTCAGGGAGAGGGCTGGGGAGAGGGAAGGACCCCGAGCACGGACTCGCAGAAGAAGACAGTTGCTCCTACAGGTAAGCACCGGTTTTCCGTGGTGCTCCGGTCAATTGCGCAGAGACACAACCTGTAACATTCCCCGCCGATCATGACCGGGACATCCACTCAGCGGACTCCCAGCATGACCACCGATACCCTGGCCGTTCCTGTCGTCGAAGACCGGCCCCATCTGGAACACAAGCCCGGCCGGATCACCGCCTTCCTCTTCTTCGCCGTGCTCGCAATCGGCCTGCTGTTCTCGGCCTGGAGCCTGGTGCGCGACGTCGACGACGTCACCACCGCGGTCACCACCTGGACGCCGTTCCTGCTGCTCGGGGTCGCCCTGTTCATCGCCCTGGGCTTCGAGTTCGTCAACGGCTTCCACGACACCGCCAACGCGGTAGCCACTGTCATCTATACCCACTCGCTGCCGCCGCATTTCGCGGTGGTCTGGTCGGGCTGCTTCAACTTCCTTGGCGTGCTGCTCTCCAGCGGCGCGGTGGCTTTCGGCATCATCGCTCTGCTGCCGGTAGAGCTGATCCTGCAGGTCGGCTCCTCGGCCGGCTTCGCCATGGTCTTCGCCCTGCTGATCGCCGCCATACTGTGGAATCTCGGCACCTGGTGGCTGGGCCTGCCGGCGTCGTCCTCGCACACCCTGATCGGCTCGATCATCGGCGTCGGCGTGGCCAATGCGCTGATGCACGGCCGCGACGGCACCAGCGGCGTGGACTGGGCGCAGGCGACCAAGGTCGGCTACTCGCTGCTGCTCTCGCCGCTGATCGGCTTCGTCTGCGCCGCGCTCCTGCTGCTGTCGCTGCGCCTGCTGGTGAAGAACCGCGCGCTGTACAAGGCGCCCAAGGGCAAGACGCCGCCGCCGTGGTGGATTCGCGGCCTGCTGATCCTCACCTGCACCGGTGTGTCGTTCGCCCACGGCTCCAACGACGGGCAGAAGGGCATGGGCCTGATCATGCTGATCCTGGTCGGCACCCTGCCGATGGCCTATGCGCTGAACCGCACCATGCCGGCGGACCAGACCGTGCAGTTCGTCGCCGTCGCCGAAGTCACCCAGCAGGCGCTGGTCCGTGCTGCGCCGCAGCCGGCCCCGGCCGACCCGCGCGCGGTGCTGTCGGAGTACGTGCGCACCAAGGAAGCCAAGCCTGAGCTGATCCCTTCCCTGGCGGCGCTGACCGGCGCCATCGGCGCGGAAGTGAAGGGTTATGGCAGCCTGGCGCGCGTGCCGGCCGAAGCCATGGGCAACGTGCGTAACGACATGTACCTGACCAGCGAGGCGATCCGCCTGATGGACAAGGACAAGGTCGGCAACTTCGACGCGGACACCACCGGTAAATTGGCCGCGTTCAAGGGCAAGATCGACGAGTCGACCCGCTTCATCCCGCTGTGGGTCAAGGTCGCCGTGGCCATCGCCCTCGGCCTGGGCACCATGGTCGGCTGGAAGCGCATCGTGGTCACCGTCGGCGAGAAGATCGGCAAGACCCACCTGACCTATGCCCAGGGCGCCTCGGCGGAACTGGTGGCGATGATGACCATCGGCGCGGCGGACATGTATGGGTTGCCGGTGTCGACGACCCACGTGCTGTCCTCCGGCGTGGCCGGCACCATGGCGGCCAATGGCTCTGGCCTGCAGATGCGCACCATCCGCAACCTGCTGATGGCCTGGGTGCTGACCCTGCCGGCGGCCATCGTGCTCTCCGCGTCGTTGTACTGGCTGTTCACCCACCTGTTCTGAACGCGGTGATCTACTGAAAGCGCCGCTCCTCTTGGCGCCAGTTCCCTGTAGGAGCGGGCCATGCCCGCGATCGCGCGCATGGCGCGCTCCTACGATGTGACGACGATATTTATCGGGCGTAGGGCAACTGTTTTCTTTTGGGTCCGTGCCTGTGTTTCCCTCTCCCTGAAGGGAGAGGGGACTGAGTCGGTGCCGGCTGAAACCGTGGCGGTCAGCCGGCTCGGATGGCTCCCTCTCCCTTCAGGGAGAGGGAGCCCCAGCGCAGTAGTTTCCAAAGGAGCGGACCTTGTCCGCGAAATCCCTCCGGCGGAATACACGCTGGCCGGAACCCCCGATGCACGACGCCATCGGCGGGAGCCCGTGATTCCCGCACGTCGCGCGTTCCTATCGGCAGGCTCCTCGTTTCCTACCACCCCGCTTGAAATATCGAACGCGTGATGCGTATTTTGTACGGGCTCGCGCACCTCGCGCGGCGTCCTGTGACAAGGACAAGAAGAACAAGGATAAGAAGTCATGAGTAGCGATCTACGCAGCCCACTCGCCGAACGCCTGGCTGGAGTGGAAGAGATCGAGTGCGTCACCCCCGACCTCAACGGGGTGCCGCGTGGCAAGGTAATGACCGGCGAGGGCTTCCTCACCGGGCGCCGGCTGCAACTGGCGCGCGGCGTGCTGCTGCAATGCATCATGGGCGGCTATCCGCCGGCCAGGTATTACGGCAGCGACGACGGCGACCTCGCCCTGGTCGCCGAGCCAACGCAGATCCACCGCCTGCCCTGGAGCGACGAACCCCGCGCCTTCGCCATCTGCGATGCGCTGGAGCTCGACGGCAAGCCCTCCGGCCTGTCCACCCGCGGCCTGCTCAAGCAGGTGGTCGCGCGCTATGCCGAGCGGGGCTGGAGCCCGGTGGTGGCAACCGAACTGGAGTTCTTCGTGTTCGCCCCCAACCCCGACCCGCTGGAAGCCTTCCAGGCGCCGGTCGGCCTCGATGGTCGCCGCGAGATCGGTCACTCGGCCTTCAGCGTGTCGTCCAACAACGGCCTGCGCCCGTTCTTCCAGGATGTCTATCGCTGCATGGCGGCGGTAGGGCTGGAGCGCGACACCTTCATGCACGAGATGGGCACCACGCAGTTCGAGATCAACTTCCTGCACGGCGATCCGGTACTGCTGGCCGACCAGACCTTCCTGTTCAAGCACCTGCTCAAGGAAGTGGCGCTCAAGCACGGGCTTATCGTGGTGTGCATGGCCAAGCCGCTGGCGCACACGCCGGGCAGTTCGATGCACATCCACCAGAGCATCGTCGATGGCGAGGGCCGCAACATCTTCACCGACGCCCAGGGCGAGGCCACGCCGGCGTTCCGCCATTTCATCGGCGGTCTGCAGGCGTGCCTGGCGGACTTCACCCTGCTGTTCGCGCCGAACGTGAATTCCTTCCAGCGCCTGTGCCATCCCTACGCTTCGCCGAACAACGCCTGCTGGTCCCACGACAACCGCGCCGCCGGCCTGCGCATTCCGGCCAGCGCGCCGGTGGCCCGTCGCGTGGAGAACCGCCTGCCGGGCGCCGACGCCAACCCCTACCTGGCCATCGCCGCGAGCCTGGCGGCCGGCCTGCATGGCATCGAGCGAGCGCTGGAACCCACTGCGCCGATCCAGGGTGAGTTCGAAGTGCCCCCTGAGCTGCTGCTGCCCTGCACGATGTACGACGCGTTGCAGCGCCTGCAGCGCAGCGAACTGGCCCGCGAGGCGTTCGGCAACGAGTTCATCGACGGCTACAGCGCAACCAAATCCATGGAGCTGACCAGCTTCTTCGACGAGATCACTCCCTGGGAGCGCCGCGTTCTCGCCGCACAGGCCTGAGTGCGGGAGCGCTGACACAGCTGCGTCGAAACCGGCGCGGCTGTGATCGGCAGCCATCTCCAGGCGATCTTCAGGCCATCCTCGTTCATCCCGCCGACATCCTTCGATATGCCCCACATGACCGCGCGCGACACGCGCCATTCCAGGCCCGGCAGGCCTCTCGACGCGCCGATTGGCAGCCTCTAAGGTGTGAGCGCAAGTCCCGCTTTCCGTTACCCGACCGTCGTGCCGGGGTTGTCCTGGACCAGGAGGTCCAATGCTTCGGATCGTCACTGCCTTCCGCGCTCTGTACTTCGCCGCCGTCATGCTCCTGACCGGTTCCGGTCTGCTCAGTACCTACCTCGCGCTGCGCCTGGGCGCGGAGAAGGTCGACGGGCTGTGGATCGGCGCCATGATGGCTGCCTATTACCTCGGCCTGGTGCTGGGCGGCAAGATCGGCCACCGGCTGATCGCCCGCGTCGGCCACATCCGTGCCTACGTCGCTTGTGGCGGGTTGGTGACCGCTGCGGTGCTTGGCATCGGCCTGTTGCCCTGGCTGGGCTTCTGGCTGGTGCTGCGGGTCGCCATCGGCCTGGGGATGATGTGCCAGTACATGGTCATCGAGAGCTGGCTCAACGAGCAGGCCGAGGCGCGCCAGCGCGGCGTCGTGTTCGCCGGCTACATGGTCGCTTCGTACCTGGGGCTGGTGCTTGGCCAACTGGTGCTGGTGGTGCATCCGGGGCTCGGTCCTGAGCTGCCGATGCTGATCGCACTGTGCTTTGCGCTGTCGCTGATCCCGGTGGCTATCACCCACAAGGTCCATCCCGCGCCGCTGCGTCCGGCTCCGCTTGAGCCGCGTTTCTTCATCCAGCGGGTGCCGCAATCGCTGACCACGGTGCTGGTGTCGGGGTTGGTGGTGGGCTCGTTCTACGGCCTGGCGCCGCTCTATGCGGTGGACCAGGGCCTGGGCACCGAGGAGATCGGCCTGTTCATGGGTGGCTGCATCTTTGCAGGCCTGCTGGTGCAGTGGCCGTTGGGCTGGCTGTCGGACCGCATCGACCGCGCCGTGCTGATCCGCAACGCCGCTATCCTGCTGCTGGTGGTGGCCCTGCCGCTGGCGGCGCTGCCGTTGCTGCCGGTGCCGCCGATTTCATTGGCGTGGCTGTTGCCGATGGGCTTCGTCGTCTGCCTGGTGCAGTTCACCCTGTATCCGTTGGCGGTGGCCTTCTCCAACGACCACGTCGAGGGTGAGCGCCGCGTTTCCCTGACGGCGATGCTGCTGGTGACCTTCGGCGTCGGCGCCTGCATCGGCCCGCTGGCGGCCGGCGCGCTGATGAAACTGTTTGGCAGCAACATGCTCTACGCCTTCGTCTGCGTCTGCTCGCTGATCCTCATCTGGCGCGTGCAGCCGGAGAAGGTCAGCGGCGTGCACCGGGTCGACGAGGCGCCGGTCAAGCATGTCGCCACGCCGGACAGCCTGGCGTCCTCGCCGCTGTCCGCCGCCCTCGACCCGCGGGTCGATGAAGCGGCCGTGAAGGAACAGATGACAGGCAACGACAACAGCGCCCCGGCAGCCGAGCCGGAAGTGGAAGCAGAAGCCGAGGAAGAAAGCCGGCCCGCATGAGGCGGCTGGGGAGGGCGGCAAATGCTTGCCGCCCCGGGCGAACTAGAACAGCTCGTCCTTCTCGAAGCGCCGGGCTTCGCGTTGCAGCTGGTAGACAAAGCGCTCGATGTTGCGCTGCGCCAGCCCGCTCATCTGGTGGAAGCGCATGCCGGCGAAGCTGTAGCCGACCTTGTCCTCGAAGTGTACGTGGCGCAGTTCGACTTCCATGGTCAGCGCGCCGAAGGGCAGTCGCGCGGTGAATTCCTCGTAGACCTGGCCGGGCTGCAGGCGCTCGGCGGCATTGCCTTCGATGCGGATCTTGCAGCCGGTGGCGGAAATGTCGATGAGGGTGCCCTTGAGCGGCGCCTTCAGCTTGCTGCCGCCAATCTCCACCGGCACGGGCTGGCCTTGGCCAACCGGGGCGCGGAAGGCGTTGCGGCGCTGGTGATAGAGCATCTCGGCCGGTACCGGCAGCCAGTAGCAGCGAGCGCCGTCGATCTCGGCGAAGAAGGCGTTCTGGGTGTTTTCCCAGGCGATGCGCACGCCTTCATGGAAGGCCTCGATACGGAACTGCTCGCCGTTCTGCAGGAAGCGTTCGCCGTCGTTGGGGATCAGCTCGTCCAGGGCGACGATGTTGCGCTCGCGGTTGATCTCGACGACAAAACTCTGGAAGCGCTGGCTGCGCCCTTCGAAGGTGACGACCAGAGGATCGTGACTGTCCATCAGCGTTTTCAGGCTGGCATGGATCTCCACCGGAGCTTTCAGCACTTTCGGCGGTTGGGGGCCATTTTCCTCGGCGAACAGATTGGACACGGTCCGCGGGTCTCCATTGTGTTTGTTATGAGTGTTGCACAGGGCAGGGCGAGTAATGGCATTTTGCCCTAGGGCGGGCGGGCAGACCAGCGCCGTCTCTCTACAATCGGAGTGGCGTCGCAGCGGCGATCAGGCCTGGCTGAGCGGGCGCTGGCGGCTGCTCTGGGTAGCGCCGCCACGGCGGTCGTAGAGATTGGGCGTGTCCTGGCCCCGCAGGATGTCGAGCAGGCGGCCCGTGCTAGCCTGGCCGGCGCGGATGATCTTGCCGTTGCGCTGGTTGGCTTCCTGGCATTGATCGAGGAGGGCGGCGAGTTCATCGCCGCGCGCCAGCAGTTCGCCGTTGCCACTGGCCTGGGCGAGCTGGGCGAGACCCTCGCGGTCGACACTCACGCCGGCCTGCTGGAGCGCCAGGCTGCGTTCGCGACCATTGCGCTCGAGCTGCTGGAGCAGCGGCAGCTTGCGATCGAGCAGCTTCTGCAGCTGGCCCAGGTCGCGCACCTGCAGCGCCTGGAACTCGTCGTCGATCAGCTGCAGCAGCGCGGTGGCTGCTTCGATGTCGCCATTGATCAGGGAAAGCAGGGCGTCAGACATCTTGGGCTCGGCAGTCTACGAGGGTGGTCCAGCGCGAGCGGGCTCAGCGCTGGGATTCGAAGTCGAGCAGCTTGCCGGCTACCCGCTGGCTGTCGACCTGATAGCTGCCGTCAGCGATGGCCGCCTTGATGCGAGCCACTTTCTCATTGTCGACCACGGGCTGGTCCTTCAGTTGATCGCTCACTTTCTGCAGCTGTTGCGCGGTGTCGCTGAGCTGTACAGGTTCGCCGCTCTTGGCCGGGGCGTTGATGGTGGGCTCGGCGGCGGCTTCGCTGCGACCGCTCTGGGCGGCACCGCTACGACCAGCGGTGGCTGGCGTAGTGGCCGGGTTCAGCCGGTTGAAGTCGATAACCATGGTGGAAACCTCTGGAGGTATTGGACGCTTGCCAAGCTTTTCGGCCGTCTGCAGAAAAACTTTAGGCCGAATTTTTGTGCGCCCTTACACATTTTGCTGACTGCTGCCGTCATCATGCCAGAAATGGCCGTAAACCGCAGAGCTACAGGGTGACTTCGACGGTCCCCGGCTCGATCACCCGCGCCTTGACGATACGCTGCGAGCGCAGGTTGCGCACGCGGATCTGCTCGCCGGGCACGCCGTCGGACAGGGCCTCGCCGGGCATCAGCACGTTGATGGCGCTGGTGCGCGCGCGGATGACCACCTGCTCGCCCTTGCGAATCGCGGCAGCCTGTTCGAGAAAGACCGGTGCCAGTACCTGATCGTTCACTGTGGCGCGCTTGAGCTTCTGTCCCAGGGCCCGTTCGGGGTCGGTCAGGTAGCCCTGGGTCAGGGGACCGACGTCGCGCTCGACGACACTGATGTCGGCGGCCTCGATCACGTGGTCGCGCTTGAGCGGCTGGGTGGTGACGACAACCTGACGGAACAGCCTGACCGTGGCCGGCACGAAGACCGTCCAGGGCGAGGAACCGTCGCAGCGAACCCGCACGGTGACCCGACCAACGGGCTGCGCCGGGCTTTCCAGCGCTTGCGTCAGGTCCTTGTCGCATTGCGCCAGGCGCAGGCGGGGGTCGATGCGCGCGACTTGGATGTCGTAGCGCGCGTCTATGCCGGAAGTCTGCAGATAATCTTCCACCTTGAACTCAAGAAAGCCCTGGGTGGAGCCGATAAGGATTTCAGGCGCGGTGAAGCCTTGCGCCCCAGCCGGGGAGAAGGTCAGCGCACCCGTCATGCCGAACAGGGCCGCCACCCGGGTGGGCGCGCTTGGCAGACGTCGGAAAAATGTCGTTGCTTGTTTCATGCAACGATCCAAGCAATGGTCATGCCGTCTTCGCGAGTCGGGCGGCGTTGCGTGCACAGGAGGCTCAATGGCCGGAGTCATGGATTCGGTCAACCAGCGTACGCAGCTGGTTGGCCAGAATCGTCTCGAACTGCTGCTGTTCCGCTTGAACGGCAGCCAGCTGTACGGGATCAACGTGTTCAAGGTGAAGGAGGTGCTGCAATGCCCCCGCCTGACCGTGATGCCCAAATCCAGCCAGGTGGTGCGCGGGGTGGCGAACATCCGCGGCGGTACCATTCCGATCCTCGACCTGGCGCTGGCCACGGGGCGTCACGCCCTGCGCGACATCGCCAACAGTTTCGTGATCATCACCGAGTACAACACCAAGGTGCAGGGCTTCCTGGTGCACTCGGTGGAGCGCATCGTCAACATGAACTGGGAGTCGATCCATCCGCCACCCAAGGGCACCGGTCGCGATCACTACCTGACGGCGGTGACGCGGGTGGACAACCAGCTGGTGGAAATCATCGACGTGGAGAAGATCCTCGCCGAGGTGGCACCGACTTCGGAGGACATCTCCGAAGGCGTGCTGGACGCCGAAACCCAGGCCCGCGCGGTAAGCAAGCGCGTGCTGGTGGTGGACGACTCGTCGGTGGCGCGCAAGCAGCTGGTGCGTTGCCTGGAGACTGTCGGCGTGGAAGTGCTGGCGCTCAACGATGGCCGCCAGGCGCTGGATTACCTGAACCAGATGGTGGAAGCCGGCGGGCATCCGGGCAGCGATCTGCTGATGGTGATCTCGGATATCGAGATGCCGGAAATGGACGGCTACACGCTCACGGCGGAAATCCGTCACGACCCGCGCATGCAGGATCTGCACATTCTCCTGCATACTTCGCTATCCGGGGTGTTCAACCAGGCCATGGTGAAGAAGGTCGGTGCTGACGACTTCCTGGCCAAGTTCCGTCCCGATGACCTGGCCGCCCGCGTGTCGGAACGGATCAAGGCAGTGGATGGCGCAACGGCCTGATACGGCATGTAAAGACGCGGGTGGCGCCGGTGCCGCCCGTATCGTCTATGTTTTTTGGAACACCGGTCAGGCGGCTGCCGTCCTAGCAGGCAACAGCTGTCCACGAGTAAAGAGGCGTATCTGTGACATCCACCAATTCTGAATTCGAGCTGTTCCGGGATTTCCTGGAGAAGACCTGCGGCATCCTCCTGGGCGCCAACAAGCAGTACCTGGTCTCCAGCCGCTTGAACAAGTTGATGGAGCAGCAGGGCATCAAGTCGCTGGGCGAGCTGGTGCAGAAAATCCAGGTTCGCAGCCAGCTGCGCGAGCAGGTGGTCGACGCGATGACCACCAACGAGACCCTGTGGTTTCGCGATACCTATCCCTTCGAGGTGCTGAAGAACCGCGTGCTGCCGGAAATGATCAAGGCATCGCCCGGCCAGCGTCTGCGCATCTGGTCGGCGGCCTGTTCCTCGGGGCAGGAGCCGTATTCGCTGTCCATGGCCATCGACGAATTCGAGCGCACCAACCTCGGTCAGCTGAAGGCGGGCGTGCAGATTGTCGCCACCGACCTCTCCGGCTCGATGCTCACCGCCTGCAAGGCCGGCGAGTACGACAGCCTGGCGATTGGCCGTGGCCTGTCGCAGGAGCGCCTGGCCCGCTACTTCGACCAGAAGACCCCGGGGCGCTGGACGGTGAAGCCGGCGATCAAGAGCCGCGTGGAGTTCCGCGCGCTGAACCTGCTGGACAGCTACGCCACACTGGGCAAGTTCGACATGGTGTTCTGCCGCAACGTGCTGATCTATTTCTCGGCCGAGGTGAAGCGCGACATCCTCCTGCGCATTCATGCCACGCTCAAGCCGGGCGGCTACCTGTTCCTTGGCGCCTCCGAAGCGCTCAACGCGCTGCCTGACCACTACCAGATGGTCCAGTGCAGCCCGGGGATCATCTACAAGGCCAAGTGATGGCCGATGCCCCGCCTGTTCGGGCGGGGTTCTTGCTTTCGCATTCGCATTCATTCGATTGCCGACCATTCGATTGCCGGCGGCGTCGGCACCTGCGAGATACGCTTGCGCTCTGGCGTGCTCTAGCCCTCTCCCTTTGGAGCGGGGCGCGCAGCCAGGGGTGGGGGGAGGGAAGGAGTGGGCACCGAGTTACCGGAAGAAAGCCGGTTGCTTCCTCGTATGCTTCCGCTGCCTAGAGGCGGGTTCCGTCCGCAATATTCCGTGTAACCGCTTCGCATGTTCTTTCTGCAGGAGCGAGCTTGCTCGCGAACGAAGTCCGTCGAGTGGCCAGGTTCGCGAGCAAGCTCGCTCCTGCAAATAAGCTCCAGGCAAGCGCGGCAAGCTTGCCGTCTTGCCTGGAGCGGCAAGGAAAGCGCTTGCCGCTTTGCCGCTGTTTGCCGCTCCTTGCCGTGTCGGAAGTCCTCGCAAGTCCTTGATTAACAAGGAAATGAAAATATGGCACGCACCTTGCTGAAGTGTTCGCAAGCCCACACCGGCAAACAGGTTCGTGACCATGAGCATCAGCTTCGACAAAGCCCTCGGCATCCACCAGCAAGCACTGAGCTTCCGCTCCCAGCGCGCTGAAGTCCTGGCCAACAACCTGGCCAACGCCGACACGCCCAACTACAAGGCGCGCGACCTGGATTTCGCCTCGGTGCTGGCGGCCCAGTCGGACAAGATGAAGAACGGCACCTTCAGCGCCACCCTGACCAACGCGCATCACATTGCCGCGGACGGTTTCGGCATTGGCGACGAGTCGCTCAAGTACCGCAATCCGACCCAGCCGTCGATCGACCAGAACACCGTCGATGAACAGATCGAACAGTCCAACTACGCGGAAAACTCCGTGCAGTTCCAGGCCTCGTTCACCTTTCTCAACAGCAAGTTCAAAGGGCTGATGAACGCCCTGCGCGGGGAGTAATCGCCATGTCGCTCGCCAGTGTCTTCAACATCGCCGGTACCGGCATGAGTGCCCAGACTACCCGTCTGAACACCACCGCCTCGAACATCGCCAACGCCGAGACCGTGTCCTCCAGCGTCGACCAGACCTACCGCGCGCGCCATCCGGTGTTCGCCACCATGTTCCAGCAGGCCCAGGGCGGCGGTGACCAGGGTTCGCTGTTCGGCGAGACCGACCAGGCCGGCTCCGGCGTGCAGGTCCTGGGTGTGGTGGAAGACAAGAGCTCGCTGGTGCCGCGCTACGAGCCGAACCACCCGGCCGCCGACAAGGACGGCTACGTCTATTACCCGAACGTCAACGTGGTGGAGGAGATGGCCGACATGATCTCCGCCAGCCGCTCGTTCCAGACCAACGCGGAAATGATGAACACCGCCAAGCAGATGATGCAGAAGGTCCTGACCCTGGGTCAGTAAGCTGAGGAAAGAGCACGATGAGCATCGATAACAGTGGCATCAACGGCTCCAGCTCGGTTCTGGACCAGTATGCGATCAACAAGGACAGTGGCGGCACCGCGACCGCCGGCAAGAGCAATCTTGGCAAGGACGAGTTCCTCAAGCTGCTGGTGGCGCAGATGAACAACCAGGACCCGATGTCGCCCCAGGAGAACGGCGAGTTCATCGCCCAACTGGCGCAGTTCAGCACCGTGGAGGGCATCCAGTCGCTGAACACCAGCATGGACAGCGTCCTTTCCAACTACCAGTCGTCACAGGCGCTGCAGGCCTCGTCGCTGGTCGGCCGCAAGGTGATAGTTCCGACCGAGAAATCGATGGTGGATACCGCCGAGACCTTCAAGGGCACCTACACCCTGCCGGTGTCCACGGCCAACAGCTGGGTCAACATCTACGACGACAGCGGCACCCTGGTGAACCGCGTGGAGATGGGCCAGCAGACCGCCGGCAACGTCAGCTTCATGTGGGACGGCAAGGACTCCAGCGGCAAGCTCGCGCCGCCCGGCCGCTACAAGTTCGAAGCGCAGACCAACTACGAGGGCAAGACCTACGGCCTGACCACCTTCCTGCCGGCCAACGTGGACAGCGTGACGCTGGGGCAGAACGGCGGCGAGCTGACCCTCAACCTCGCCGGACTGGGCAGCATCGGCCTGTCCAAAGTCCAGATCATTGGCCAGTAAGTCGGCGATACCGACCAGGAGCTAAGCATGTCATTCAATATCGGGCTCAGTGGTATCAAGGCCGCTTCCAGTGACCTCAACACCACCGGCAACAACATCGCCAACGCCAGCACCGTGGGCTTCAAGCAGTCCCGCGCGGAATTCTCCGACGTCTACGCGGCCTCCGTACTGGGCAGCGGCAGCAACCCGGTGGGCAGCGGCGTGCTGCTGTCCAACGTCTCGCAGTTGTTCAACCAGGGCACCATCGATTCGACGCAGAACGCCCTGGACATGGCCATCAACGGCAACGGCTTCTTCGTCACCAGCAACAACGGGGCGGTGAGCTACACCCGCGCCGGCTACTTCGGCACCGACAAGAATGGCTACGTGGTGGACAACAACGGCTACCGCCTGCAGGGCTACCCGGTGAACGCCCAGGGGCAGCTGCAGAGCGGCGTGGTCGGCGACCTGCGCATCGAGACCTCGAACCAGGCGCCCAAGGCGACCACCCAGGTCAGCCAGACCTTCAACCTGAACTCCACCAACACCGTGCCGACGGTGCCCCCGTTCAACTCCAGCGACCCGGCCAGCTACAACTCGTCAACCTCGGTGAACATCTATGACAGCCAGGGTAACTCCCATGT
Source organism: Pseudomonas nitroreducens TX1 (assembly GCF_000313755.1). Classification (GTDB taxonomy): domain Bacteria; phylum Pseudomonadota; class Gammaproteobacteria; order Pseudomonadales; family Pseudomonadaceae; genus Pseudomonas; species Pseudomonas nitroreducens_A. The sequence goes on from NZ_AMZB01000123.1 coordinate 31,012, forward strand.
CATGACCCAATACTTCACCAAGACCGGCGCGAACACCTGGACCATGAACGTGCTGGTGGACGGCCGCAACCCGGCCAACCCGACCGACGACACCACCGCCATCACCGCGGCCACCACTGCTGCCGCAGCGACCGGCGCGACCCCGGCCAGCGTTGCCGCTGCCGTTGCCGGTTCTGGCGCGACCCCGGCGGCGATTGCCGCTGCCAACGCGGCTGCCGCTGCCACTGGCGCGACCCCGGCCAGCGTGCTGGCCGCCGTCAACGGCATGGGCACCAGCCCGTACCAAGTCAACCTGACCTTCAGCCCGGCGGGCCAACTGCTCACCCAGACCCCGGTGAACAACGGCACCGGTGATGCCTTCACGGTCAACCCCACCGACGGCACCCTGGTGATGGGCGACTGGGTCCCGGCCATCTCCGATGGCAAGACGCCGGCCACCTGGAGCGCCAACGGTGCCACCCCCAACGCCGGCGGCATCACCCTGGACATCCGCAAGTCGACCCAGTACGCCACCGCCTTTGCAGTGAACAGCGTCAACCAGGACGGCTACACCACTGGCCAGCTGTCGGGCCTGGAAATCGACGACGAGGGCAACATCTTCGCTCGCTACACCAACGGCCAGTCCAAGGTGCAGGGCCAGGTGGTGCTGGCGAACTTCGCCAACGTCCAGGGCCTGACGCCGATCGGCAAGACTTCCTGGGTACAGTCCTCCGAGTCCGGCGAGCCGGTAGTCGGCACGCCGCGCTCGGGCACCCTCGGCGCCCTGCAATCGGGTTCGCTGGAGGCGTCCAACGTGGACCTGTCCAACGAACTGGTGGACCTGATCGTCGCCCAGCGCAACTACCAGGCCAACGCCAAGACCATCCAGACCGAAGACGCGGTCACGCAGACCATCATCAACCTGCGCTGATCGCCACCGCCCTCCTGCAAGAGGAGGAGGGCGGCGAGCTCCGCGCCGGGATCACGGCGCGGGCGGCAAATCTCCCCTTGCCGGTGGCGGCAGACCGTCGCCGTCAGCGGCTTCCAAGAGCCCCTTCAGGGGCTCTTTATTTTTATAAGTCTTTATATATCAGTGTCTTGCGCTCTGTTCGCGACTCTGGCACGGCACTTGCTCTATTGCTTCCAAGACAACCCGTACGCGGGTCTGGAGGATTCGATGGACAAGATGCTTTACGTCTCCATGAGCGGCGCAAGCCAGAACACCCTGGCCATGCGCGCCCACGCCAACAACCTGGCGAACATCTCCACCAACGGCTTCCGCCGTGACTTCGAGCAGGCGCGTTCGATGCAGGTGTTCGGCGACAGTTTCCCGTCGCGGGTCTACGCCATGAGCGAACGCCCGGCCACCGACTTCTCCGCCGGCAGCCTGCAGGAAACCGGCCGTGACCTGGATGTGGCCGCCAAGGGCGACTCCTGGATCGCCGTGCAGGCGCCCGATGGTGGCGAAGCCTATGTGCGCACCGGCAGCCTGGAGATCGACGCCCTTGGCCAGCTGCGCACCGGCGACGGTTTGCCGGTGATCGGCAATGGCGGGCCGATTGCCGTGCCGCCGCAGGAAAAGATCGACATCGGCGAAGACGGCACCATCAGCATCCGCGGCCTGGGCGACAACCCCAGCGTGGTCGCCGAGGTGGACCGCATCAAGCTGGTTACCCCGGACCCCAAGCAGTTGGAAAAGGGCGCCGATGGCCTGGTGCGCATCAAGCAACAGCCCGGCCAGCCGGCGGTGCAGGCTGACGCCAACGCCAAGATCGAATCGGGTTTCCTCGAGGCGAGCAACGTCAATGCTGTCGAGGAGATGACCTCGATTCTCTCGCTGTCCCGCCAGTTCGAGCTCCACGTAAAGATGATGCGCACCGCCGAAGATGATTCGGCCGCCATGGCGCGTGTTTTGCAGTTCAGCTGACAAGAAACCTGATTAACCGTTCGAGGCGCCACGAATCCGGCGTCCGAGGAGATCGACATGCTTCCGGCACTTTGGGTCAGCAAGACCGGTCTGTCCGCCCAGGACATGAACCTGACCACCATTTCCAACAACCTGGCCAACGTCTCGACCACCGGCTTCAAACGTGATCGCGCCGAGTTCCAGGACCTGCTGTACCAGATCAAGCGTCAGCCCGGCGCCAACTCCACCCAGGACAGCCAACTGCCCTCGGGCCTGCAACTGGGTACCGGTGTGCGCATCGTCGGCACGCAGAAGAACTTCACCGAAGGCAGCCTGCAGACCACCGACCAGCCGCTGGACATGGCGGTGAACGGCCGCGGCTTCTTCCAGGTGCTGATGCCCGACGGTACCGTCGGCTATACCCGTGACGGCAGCTTCCACCTGAATTCCGACGGGCAGATCGTCACCGCCAACGGTTATGCGCTGGAGCCGGCCATCGTCGTGCCGAACGAGACCCAGACCTTCACCGTCGGCCAGGACGGCACCGTCTCGGTGACCACCAACGGCAACGCCCAGCCGCAGATCATCGGCAACCTGCAGACCGCCGACTTCATCAACCCGGCCGGCCTGCAGGCCATCGGCAACAACCTGTTCCTGGAAACCGGCTCCAGCGGCGCGCCGCAGGTCGGCACTCCGGGCCTGAACGGCCTGGGCACGGTGCAGCAGAACACCCTGGAAAACTCCAACGTCAACGTGGTCGAGGAACTGGTGAACATGATCACCACCCAGCGCGCCTACGAGATGAACTCCAAGGTGATTTCGACCGCTGACCAGATGCTCTCCTTCGTCACGCAAAACCTTTGATTCACCCAGGCTTCGCGGCATTGATCCCGTAGTCGCTCTCCCCGAGAGGTAGCTGTAGATGAACCGTTCCCACCTCCTTCCGCTGCTGGCCATCGCCGCGTTGGCAGGGTGCGTGAGCCCGCCGCCCAAACCGGACGATCCCTATTACGCGCCGGTGCTGCCGCGCACGCCGATGCCGGCTGCGCAGAACAACGGTTCGATCTACCAGTCGGGTTTCGACAACAATCTCTACGGCGACCGCAAGGCCTTCCGCGTGGGTGACATCATCACCATCACCCTCAACGAGAAGACCCAGGCCAGCAAGAAGGCCAGCTCCGACATCTCCAAGGACAGCAAGACCAAGATGGGCCTGACCGGCATGCTCGGCAGCAGCCTGACCACCGACAATCCCATCGGCGGCGGCGACCTCAGCCTCTCCGCCGAATACGGCGGCTCGCGCGACGCCAAGGGCGACAGCCAGGCCGGCCAGAGCAACAGCCTGACCGGTTCGATCACCGTCACCGTGGCCGATGTCATGCCCAACGGCATCCTCGCCGTGCGCGGCGAGAAGTGGATGACCCTGAACACGGGCAATGAACTGGTGCGCATTGCCGGTCTGATCCGCGCCGACGATATCGCCACCGACAACACCGTCGCTTCCAACCGGGTGGCCGATGCGCGCATCACCTACTCGGGCACCGGTGCGTTCGCCGACGCGAGCCAGCCGGGCTGGTTCGATCGCTTCTTCCTCAGCCCGCTGTTCCCGTTCTGAGGGTGATGACGATGATGGCCTCTGGAAAAACGCTGGTAGCGATCGCGGACAAAGTCCGCTCCTACGTTCTCGCGGTGTTGTGTGCGTTGGTGATGATTCCGTTCGCGCAGGCTGAGCGGCTCAAGGACATCGCCACCATCCAGGGCGTGCGCAACAACCAGCTGATCGGCTACGGCCTGGTCGTCGGCCTCAACGGCACCGGCGACCAGACCACGCAGACACCCTTCACCCTGCAGACCTTCAACAACATGCTGGCGCAGTTCGGCATCAAGGTGCCGGCCAACGTTGGCAACGTGCAGCTGAAGAACGTCGCGGCGGTTTCGATCCACGCCGACCTGCCGCCGTTCTCCAAGCCCGGCCAGGTGATCGACATCACCGTGTCGTCCATCGGCAACGCCAAGAGCCTGCGCGGCGGCAGCCTGCTGATGACCCAGCTCAAGGGTATCGACGGCCAGACCTACGCCGTGGCCCAGGGCAACCTGGTGGTCGGCGGCTTCGATGCCGAAGGTCGCGACGGCTCCAAGATCACTGTCAACGTACCGTCGGCGGGTCGTATCCCCGGTGGCGCCACCGTCGAACGCGCCGTGCCGAGCGGCTTCGACCAGGGCAACACGCTGACCCTGAACCTCAATCGCCCGGATTTCACCACCGCCAAGCACATCGTCGATCGCATCAACGAGCTGCTCGGCCCGGGCGTCGCCCAGGCCGTGGATGGCGGCTCGGTGCGCGTCAGCGCGCCGCTGGATCCGAACCAGCGCGTGGACTACATGTCGGTGCTGGAAAACCTCGACGTGCAGGCCGGCGAAGCCGTGGCCAAGGTCATCATCAACTCGCGCACCGGCACCATCGTGATCGGCCAGAACGTGCGCGTGTCGCCAGCCGCCGTGACCCACGGCAGCCTGACCGTGACCATCACCGAAGACCCGATCGTCAGCCAGCCCGGCCCGTTCTCCAACGGCCAGACCGCCGTGGTCCCGCGTTCGCGGGTGAACGCCGAGCAGGAAGCCAAGCCGATGTTCAAGTTCGGCCCCGGCACCACGCTGGATGAAATCGTCCGCGCCGTTAACCAGGTGGGCGCCGCGCCCAGCGACCTGATGGCGATCCTCGAAGCCCTGAAACAGGCCGGCGCGCTGCAGGCCGACCTGATCGTGATCTGAGGACGCCGACGTGGATGCCAAACTGCTTTCGGCAGGCTCCTCCGGGACCAACTCCGGCGCCTACACCGACCTCAACCGCCTCGCCCAGCTCAAGAACGGCGCCGGCCGCGACAGCGAGGGCAACATCCGCAAGGTGGCCCAGGAGTTCGAATCGCTGTTCATGAACGAGATGCTCAAGTCCATGCGTTCGGCCAACGACGTGCTGGCCGAGGGCAACTTCATGAACACCTCGACCACCAAGCAGTACCAGGAAATGTACGACCAGCAGCTGTCCGTCAGCCTGTCCACCAAGGGCCGCGGCATCGGCCTGTCGGACGTGCTGACCCGGCAGCTGTCGAAGATGAACGGCGGCAGGCACAGCGGCGCAGCCAACCCCTTCGCCCAGGTCGCCGGCGCCGATTCGAAGCTCAACAGCACCGCCAGTTGGCCTTCGACCACCGGTGTGAACGCCAGCGGCAAGGCCTTGCCGCAACCCGAGCAGGGCCGCGACGACTCCAAGCTGCTCAACGCCCGCCGCCTGGCGCTGCCGGGCAGGCTCGCTGACCGCGTCATGGCCGGCATCGTGCCGGGTGCGGCAAAGTCCGCAGAAGAGGGCAAGCCGCTGGCCGGCAACGACTGGACGACCTCCAGATCCTTCGCCGATGCGGTGCAGGAAGTGGATGCCGCGGCGGCCGCCGTCGGCGCCACTGCCTCGGCTTCGGCGGAAGACGCCGGCAGCCGCCGCTCCGCCCAGACGACGCTGCAAGCCAGGGCCAAGTCGGCCTTCGCCTCGGCGGACGAATTCGTCGCCACCATGCTGCCCATGGCCCAGAAAGCCGCCGCCCGCATCGGCGTCGACGCCCGTTACCTGGTCGCTCAGGCCGCGCTGGAAACCGGCTGGGGCAAGTCCATCATTCGCGAACAGGATGGCTCCAGCAGTCACAACCTGTTCGGCATCAAGGCCGGCTCCAAGTGGGGCGGCGACTCGGCGCGGGCGCTGACCAGCGAATACGAGAACGGCAAGAAAGTGAAGGAGGTCGCGGCGTTCCGCTCCTACGACTCCTTCGAGCAGAGCTTCAACGACTACGTGAGCTTCCTGCAGAACAACGACCGCTACGCGGACGCCCTGGACTCCACCGAGCGTCCCGAGCAGTTCATGAAGGAACTGCAGCAGGCCGGCTATGCCACCGATCCCAATTACGCCCGCAAGGTGTCGCAGATCGCCAGGCAGATGCAGGTCTACCAGGCGGTCGCCGCGGCGGACACCCCGCCCCTGGGATAAGGACCAAGAGCGATGAGCGATCTACTTTCCATTGGCCTGTCTGGCCTGCGTTCCAGCCAGACGTCGTTGACGGTGACCGGCCACAACATCACCAACGTCAACACGCCCGGCTATTCCCGCCAGCAATCGGTGCAGCAGACCGGTATCCCGCAATACAGCGGCGCCGGCTACATCGGCTCGGGCAGCCAGGTCGTGGACGTGCGCCGGCTCGCCAGCGACTTCCTGTTCTCGCAGGTGCGCACGGCTACCAGCCAGTCCAATGAACTGAGTGCCTTCCAGGGCCAGATCGAACAGCTCGACTCGCTGCTCTCCGACACCACTACCGGCATCAGCCCGGCGCTGCAGAAGTTCTTCGCCGCGCTGCAGACCGCCGCCGCCAACCCTTCCGCCAGCGAGGGCCGCGAGGCGCTGCTGGCCGAGGCACAGGGGCTGTCGAAGTCGTTCAACACCCTCTACGACCAGCTGGACAAGCAGAACAGCCTGATCAACCAGCAGCTCGGCTCGCTGGCCAGCCAGGTCAACTCGCTGGCTTCCAGCGTCGCCAGCTACAACGACGCCATCGCCAAGGCCAAGGCCGCCGGCGGGCAGCCCAACGACCTGATGGACGCCCGCGAGGAGACCATCCGCAAGCTCTCCGAGCTGATCGGCGTGCAGGCCGTTCCGCAGGACGACAGCTCGGTCAACCTGTTCATCGGCACCGGCCAGCCGCTGGTGGTAGGCACCACGACCTCGTCCCTGCAGGTGGTGCCGGGCACCAATGACCCGAGCCGCTTCGAGGTGCAGCTGGTCAGCGGCAGCGCCACCCAGACCATCACCTCGCAGGTTTCCGGTGGCCAGATGGGCGGCCTGATCGCCTACCGCGACACCGCCCTGGATGCCTCCTACAACAAGCTGGGGCAGATCGCCCTGACCTTCGCCGACACCGTCAACAAGCAGCTTGGCCAGGGCCTGGACCTTTCCGGCAACGCCGGCAGCAACCTGTTCGGCAACATCAACGACCCGAGCATCGCGCGCCTGCGCGTGCTGGCACAGGCGAGCAACACCGGCACGGTGGATGCGCAACTGCAGATCACCGACACCAGCAAGCTGGGCGCCAGCGATTACCGCCTGGAATACGACGGCAACAACTTCACCGCGCGGCGGCTTTCCGACAACGCGCAGGTCAACGTCACGGTCAGCGGCACCGGGCCCTACACCTTGAGCCTCGCCGACGGCAGCGGGGCGGACCAGGGCTTCACCGTCACCCTGCCGACGCTGCCGCCGGCCGGCGATGGCTTCACCCTGCAACCGACCCGTCGCGGCGCTGCCGACATCAGCACCGTGCTGACCAAGGCCGACCAGCTGGCTTTCGCCGGCACCGCCCGCAGCGAGGCCACCACCAACAACCGAGGCACCGGCGCCATCGGCCAGCCCAAGCTCACCAGCGGCCCGTCGCCGATCAACACCGCCGACCTGCAGAACCTGTTTGGCGCCAATGGCCTGAAGCTGAGCTTCGATGCGACGACCAACAGCCTCACCGGCACCCTGCCGGCGGGCGCGACCCTGAGCTACGTGTCGCCCTCGACCACCGGCCTGACCTCCGGGCAGACCAACACCGTGCGCCTGGACTACACCGACCCGGGCACCGGGAACAGCTACCGCTATGAATTCACCCTGAGCGGCGCCCCCCAGGCCGGCGATAGCTTCACCCTCGGCATGAACACCAAGGGCATCTCCGACAACAGCAACGCCCTGGCGCTCTCCGGCCTGCAGAGCAAGGCCACCGTGGGCGGCACCGGCAGCGCCGGTTCCACCTACAACGACGCCTACGGCGGCCTGGTGGAACGCATCGGCACCCTGACCGCGCAGGTGCGCAACAACGCCGACGCCAGCGCCACCGTGCTCAAGCAGGCCCAGGACAACCGCGACTCGCTGTCGGGAGTGAACCTCGACGAAGAGGCTGCCAACCTCATCCAGTTCCAGCAGTACTACAGCGCTTCGGCCCAGGTCATCCAGGTCGCCCGCTCGCTGTTCGACACCCTGATCGGCGCGTTCCGCTGATAGCTGACGAAGGACTCGACCATGCGCATCTCCACCATCCAGGCGTACAACAACTCCGTCGGCGGCCTGCAGAAGAACTACGGCAGCGTTACCCGCACCCAGGAGCAGATCAGCACCGGCAAGCGCATCCTCACCCCGGCGGATGACCCGGTGGCCTCGGTGCGCCTGCTGCAACTGAGCCAGGAGCAATCGCTCAACGACCAGTACAAGAGCAACATCACGGCGGCGAAGAACAGCCTGACGACCGAGGAGTCGATCCTGCAGTCGGTGGGCAACGTCATCCAGCGCATCCGCGAGATCGCCGTCGAAGCCGGCAACGGCGCCCAGGACCCCAGCGACAAGAACGCCCTCGCCACCGAGCTGTCGCAGCGCGAAGACGAGCTGCTCAACCTGCTCAACAGCAAGGACGCCAGCGGCAAGTACCTGTTCTCCGGCAGCCAGGGAGACACCCAGCCCTTCGTGCGCAACCCCGACGGCAGCTACAGCTACCAGGGCGACGAAAGCCAACGCCAGGTGCAGATCGCCAGCAGCACCTTGCTGGGCATCAGTGACAGCGGCAAGGCGCTGTTCGACGACGTCAACAACATCAATCGCGTGACCACCGGCGCTGCTGCCGCAAACACCGGCACCGGGCGCATCTCCCTTGGCCTGGTCAACGACAAGCAGGCCTATGACGGCACCTTCCCGTCCAGCGTGCCGCCGGCCGCCACCGACGGCATCGGCATCCGCTTCATCGATGACAAGAACTACGAGGTCTACGATCTCAACGACCCAGCGCTGCCCGGCAGCTATACCCCGCTGAAATCCGGCGCCATCGACGACAACAGCCAGACCAACGACTTCATCGAGTACGGTGGGGTCAAGGTGCAGATCGACGGCAAGCCCGCGGCGGGCGATACCTTCAGCATCAACCGCGATCCCTCTACCGAGAAGAAGGGCCTGCTCAACGTCGTGGCCGACCTGCGCAAGGCGCTCTCCAGCGCGACCTCGGACCAGGAAGGCAACTACGCCATCCGTGACGCGACCGCCGTGGCCATCTCCAACCTCGACTCGGTGAACACCCAGGTCCTCTCCGGCCAGGGCAAGATCGGCGCGCGCCTGAACGTGATCGACTCCACCGAGACCTTCATCGACGACGTCAAGCTGGTCAACACCGGCGTTATCTCCGACCTGCAGGACCTCGACTACGCCGAAGCGCTGTCGCGCCTGTCGATGCAGTCGACCATCCTGCAGGCGGCGCAGCAGAGCTACGTGAAGATCAGCGGGCTGAGCCTGTTCAACTACCTCAATTGATCTTCCCAGCGGCGGTGCTCTGCGCCGCTGCCGCTCCTTTCATCGAGATTTCTTTCCCTCCTGGGTGATTTGGGCATCCGGATTGCTTTACCTGTCTCCGGAGACCTCGCGCGTCATGATTCCGTCGCCAGGTCAGTGCAGATAATCAGCGCCGCCCCGCAGCCTGCGGGTGGCGTCCAGGGGAGCACCCATGAGCGATTTTCAGGACATCCGGGACCGGGCCTATCGTCACTTTTCCGCCGGCGAGCTGGGCGAGACCCTCGCGCTGCTGACGGAGCTGGAGGCCAAGGCCGGTGTCGATGCCGAACTGGCGAACGACCTGGGTGTCGTGCTGTTCCGCATGGGCGACCACCTGGCGGCATTGCGGCGCTTCCAGCAGTCCGCCGCGCTGGAGGGCGAATCCCTGGTCGCCGGCAACCTCATCGGACTGTTGGCTGAGCAGGTGCAGCAGAACCAGTCGCAACAGGAAGCACTTCAGGCGTTCGCCGCGGCGCGGGCCAAGCCGAGTGCTTTCGAAACCCTGGGCAGCGAATTCTTCAGCCGCAGCCTGGGCCTCTGGCAGAAGGACAGCGCTCGTGCGTTGCACAAGGCAGCGTCCGCACTGAGCGATGAGCAGTGGCTGGAAGCGCTGCACGGCAGCGTCGAAGGCCAGACACTGGATGGCCACTTCCTGCCCGGATTCATCGACCCGGAGATGCAGCGCATCTATGTCGGCTCCTCCGGCGTGGCGGCCCTCAACGAGGCCCATCGCTTTATCCGACTGATGCTCGACTACGCCCGCGACAATGGCCTGGCGTTCGACGAGCGTACGCGCGCGGTGGATTTTGGCAGCGGCTGGGGCCGCTACACCCGCTTCATGCTCAAGTACGTTCAGCCGGACAACCTCTACGGTCTGGAAGTGAATCCGGGCATGACCGAGCATTGCCGCAAGGCATTCGGCATGGGCAACTTCCTGAAGGTCGAGAGCTTCCCGCCCTGCGACCTGCGCGATGACCTGGTCGACCTGATCTTCGGCTACTCGGTGTTCTCCCACCTGGCGCCCGATTGCGCCGACGCCTGGATCAAGGAATTCGCCCGCATCACGCGCCCGGGGGCGTTGGTGCTGATGACGACCCAGGGGCGCGACTTCATCGAGTTCTGCCGGCGCATCCGCGCCAGCAACGACCGCAGTCATCCCTGGTACGCCAACCTCGCCGATTCCTTCGTCGATCCCGAGCAGGCCTATGCCGACTACGATGGCGGCGCGTTCCTGCATGCCGGTTTCGGCCAGTACGACGGTACTTACGGCGAGTCGCTGATCTCGCGTGGCTACATCGAGCAGAACTGGCTGGAGGACTTCGAGCTCATCGACTTCGTCGATGATCGCCGTGTGCTGCCCCAGGCGCTCTTCGTGCTGCGTCGCAAGGCGCGCGGCTGACTCCTGTATCGACTTTCCCGCAGCGCGGCAGCGGCCGCGTTGCCCAGACTTTCCGAGATGAGTGATGAACCAGAGCAATCCGCCCGCTGATTCCGGCCTCCACCGCCAGCCGCTGGCCGCGTTCAGCCAGGACGCCGCCTCCGGCGTCTGGAGCAATGGCGCGCAGAAGGATTTCGGTTACTCCGATGGCGATGCCGCCGAACAGAAGGTGGGCAGGACCGTTGCCGGGGCGACGGATGTCTCGGTCCATTCCGCCGAGTTGATCGCCCAGGTCGACGACTGGCCCAGCGAATACCACTTCTCGCCGCGCCGCTCGAACCTGTTGCACTGGATCGACGGGCTGGGGCAGGGCACCCGCGTGCTGGAGCTGGGTTGCGGCTGCGGGGCGATAACCCGCGCACTGGCTGAGCGCGGCTGCCAGGTGGACGCTGTGGAAGGTTCCCCGCGCCGGGCCGGCATCGCTGCTCGCCGCGTGCAAGCGTTCGCCGATGTGCGGGTGTTTCACTCCAACTTCCAGGACATTGCCTTCGAGCCGGTCTATGACGTCGTCACGCTGATCGGCGTACTCGAATATTCGCCGGTCTACCTGGATGCCGAAGACGCCTTCGTCGCCTGCCTGCAGATGGCCGAGCGCGCGCTCAGGCCCGGTGGCGTCCTGGTGGTCGCCATCGAAAACCAGATGGGGCTCAAGTACTTTTCCGGCATCACCGAAGACCATTTCGCCAAGGCCTACTACGGCGTGGAAGGGCGCTACGGTCATCGCCAGACGACCACCTACGGCCGCCGCCGGCTGGCCGCGAAACTGGCGGCAGCGGGCTTCACCGAGCAGCATTTCGCCTATCCCTTCCCCGATTACAAACTACCGGAAGTGGTGGTCGGCGACGCCGGGGTGGCTCGCGACGGTTTCGCCCCCGAGGACCTGGTCGCCTATCTGGAGAACCGCGACTACTCCGGCGTCGGTGCTCCCCAGTTCAACCTGCCCCTGGCCTGGGAAGGCGTGGCCAAGGAGGGGCTGCTGGGCGAGCTGGCCAACTCCTTCCTGATCCTCGCTCACCGGGCGGGCGATTGCCGGTTCGTGCGGCGCAACCTGCTGGCGCAGAGGTACACCGATAACCGGCGTCCGGGACTGAATTGCATCACCTCCTTCGTCGAGCAGGACGGGGAGGTGAGGGTGCAGAAGTCGCCGCTGGGCGTGGGCGATGCCAGCAGCGAACTGGTATCGCAGTCGCTCCACGAACAGGCTTACGTCGCTGGCCGCAACCTGGGCGTCCTGCTGCGTAACGCCATTCTCCGGGAGCAGCGCGACATCGTGGTCGCCTTGCTCAACCATTGGCTGGCTGAGCTCACCGCACATGCCCGTGACGGTGAGTTGCCGTCGGGTTGGCTTGATGCCACGCCGGACAATTTCATCCTGCAAAGTGATGGCAGCCTTGCCCTTATCGATGACGAATGGCGGACGGCACAGCCGATCAGCCTGTCGGTGCTGTTCTACCGTGGATTGCAGTGCCTTGCCGCCGACGCGACCGTGGCCAGGCATCTGCCGGGCGCCGACGAAATGGCGCGTGTGGCGGAGCTCTGCCAGTGGCTGTCGCTGGAGTTTTCCGAGGCGGGACACGACGAGGCATCGCGGCTGAACCGCCGACTCTGGCAGGAAATCTATGGCAATGGGCGCTGGCGCGTGGACATGTACCGACGCGCTGGCGGGCGGCCGGAACTCGAAGCGCTGCCGGCAGTTCCCCAGGCCGACCAGGCGCATGAAGTCTTTGAGCCGCGCCTGATCGCCTTCCACCTGCCGCAGTTTCACCGCATCGAACAGAACGACAACTGGTGGGGCGAGGGCTTCACCGAATGGACCAACGTCCGCCAGGGCACGCCACTGTTCGAAGGCCACTATCAACCCCACGTGCCGACGGCTGAGCTCGGCTATTACGACCTGGCCGACGTCGCGACCCTTGAACGTCAGGCCCGCATGGCGCTGGAGTATGGGCTGCATGGTTTCTGCTTCTACTACTACTGGTTCGATGGCGAGCGCCTGCTGGAGCGGCCGGTGGACCAGTTGCTCGCCAACCCGCAGATCGACCTGCCGTTCTGCCTGTGCTGGGCCAATGAGAACTGGACGCGCCGCTGGGACGGTGGCGAGCAGGAAATTCTCATGCGCCAGAGCTATTCGCCGCAGCTGAACCCGCGGTTCGCCGCGGACCTGGTGCCGTACATGAGCGACCCGCGCTACATCCGCGTCGGTGGCAAGCCGGTGCTGCTGGTTTACCGCGGTGACATCATTCCCGACCTGCCGGGCACCCTGGCGGCCTGGCGACAGCACTGGCGCGAAGCGGGCTTGGGTGAGGTGTACCTGATCGGCGTGGAAAGCTTCCAGGTGATTGCCCCCGCCGAGAGCGGCTTCGATGCGACCTGCGAATTCCTCCCCCACCAGGTGCGCCTGGATCGCATCCGGTCGCCGCAGCCGCTGCGGCAACTGAAGGATGCAAGCATCCATGTGGGAGATTACGAGCAACTGGCGCAGGCGCAGCTGGCGCGTCCGGCGCCCGGCTACAAACGTTTCCGTGGTTTGGTTCCCGGCTGGGACAACGCTGCACGCCGGCGCAAGGGGGGCGCCACGATGTTCGTCGGCTCGACGCCCGAACGCTATCAGCGCTGGCTGGAGCGCACTCTGGAACTGACCGCGCAGGAGCAGCAGGGCGACGAGCGCCTGGTGTTCATCAATGCGTGGAACGAGTGGGGTGAAGGTTGCCACCTGGAGCCGGACGAGCGCTTCGGCATGGCCTACCTGCAGGCGACCCGCGATGCACTGGCGAACAAGGCGCAGAGCTTCTGCCAGCCGGCGCGCACCGCGGCACTGGATGGCGCCACCCGGCAATACCGCGAATGGCTGGCTCACCGCGAGCTGTCGCCGGTCCAGCGGGCCACGCTGGAAGAGCGCGTCGCCGGCTGGTCCGCATGGCCTCGCGTAAGCGCGGTGATCCTCGATAAACACAGTGATGCCCGCAGCGTCCAGGCGACCCTGGACAGCCTCGACGCGCAGCTGTACCTCGCGCAGCAGACGCTGGTCATTTCCGATGCTCCCGCGCAGGCTCGCGACGGCTTGCTGTGGCTCTCCGCCGGCGGCGAGCCCATGGAGGTGCTCGGTCTCTCGCTGGAAGCCCTCACTGGCGACTGGGTGCAGGTCCTGGTGGCGGGCGACCGCCTGGATGCCCACGCGTTGCTGGTGCTCGCCGAACGCATCAATCTGTCGCCGGACATGCGCTGCTGCTACTACGACGAGGACCAACTCCTCGACAGCGGGCACGCTTTCCCCTTGCTCAAACCCGATTTCAACCTGGACCTGCTGCGCAGCTACCCCTACACCGGCAGCGCCCTGGCCTTCCAACGCTCGGCTGCCTTCGAACGGGGGGGTATCGATCGCCGCTTCGGCGATCTTGCGCTACACGACCTGCTCCTGCGCCTGGTGGAATCCACCGGCTTCAATGCCGTGGGGCACATCGCCGAGATACTGTTGCATACCCGCCAGGGCTTCGGTGCCTGGCTGGCCGAGGCCGCCGCTGGCGACAACGCCGCGCGCCTGGTCTCGGCGCACCTGGATCGCCTGGGGTTGCGGCATGAGATCTACGCGGGCGCGGTCGCCCCGATCAATCGGGTGCAGTATCTGCACGAGCAACAGCCGAAGGTGTCGATCCTCATCCCGACCCGCGATCAGTTGCCGATCCTGCAACGCTGCGTGGAAAGCGTGCTGGAGAAGACCCGCTATCCGCACTACGAAATCCTCATCATCGATAACGACAGCCAGGCTGCCGACGCCTGCGCCTGGCTCGCCGGCATCGAGCAGTTGGACAGCGAACAGGTGAGGGTGCTGCGCTACCCGCATCCGTTCAACTACTCGGCGATCAATAACTTCGCGGCGAAGCAGGCCACCGGCGATTACCTGGTGCTGCTCAACAATGACACTGCCGCGCTGCAGGAGGATTGGCTCGAGGCCATGCTCCACCACGCTCAGCGCGAGGAAGTCGGCGTCGTCGGAGCCAAGCTGCTGTTCCCCGACGGGCGTCTTCAGCACGGCGGTGTCGTGCTGGGCCTCAACGGGCCGGCCGATCACGTGTTCATCGGTGACCCCGGCCATTCCCCCGGCTACATGCACCGCCTGTTCGCCGACCAGAACTACAGTGCGGTAACGGCGGCCTGCCTGATGATCCGCAAGTCGCTCTACGAAGAACTCGGCGGTATGGACGAGGAGGACTTCAAGGTCTCCTACAACGACGTCGACCTCTGCCTGAAGGCCCGGCAGGCGGGTTACCTCTCGGTGTGGACGCCCTATGCGGTGCTGCTGCACGAAGGCGGGGTCAGCCAGACGCATGTCGATTCCTCCGCGCAGCAAGCCAAGCGTGCGCGCTTCAGGGGCGAGCAGCAGGCCATGTACCGGCACTGGCTGCCGGCGCTCGCCGAAGACGCGGCCTACAACCGCAACCTCTCGTTGCGCGGCAAGGGCTTCACCCTGGACGAGTGCGCGGCCAAGGCCTGGCAGCCGCTGGTGCAGCGAGTGGCGCCGAGCTTGCTGCTATACGCCGCCGACGAAGCCGGTTGCGGCCATTACCGCGTGCGCCAGCCGTTCGCGGCAATGCGTCGTGACGGCCTGCTGGACGGCGTGATCAGTGCAAACCTGCTGGAAACGGTGGAAGAAGCGCGCCTCGCGCCGGACGCGGTGATCTTTCAACGCCAGATCACGGCACGGCAGCTGGAAATCATGGGCGATCTGCGCGCTTCGACCTCGACCTTCCGGGTCTACGAAGTCGACGACTATCTGCCCAACCTGCCGCTCAAGAGTGCGCACCAGGGCGAGATGCCGCGCGACATCCTGCGCTCGCTGCGCCAGGCGGTCTCGCTGTGTGATCGCTTCGTCGTCTCCACCCAGGCGCTGGCCGAGGCCTTCGCTGACCTGCACGGTGACATTCGCGTGCGGCCCAATCTGCTCCCGGTGGAGTGGTGGAAGGACCTTTCCAGCCAGCGCCGCGTCGGGCGCAAGCCCCGTGTGGGCTGGGCGGGCGGTATGGGGCACGGTGGCGATCTGCAGCTGATCGCCGATGTGGTGCGCGAATTGGCGAACGAGGTCGAGTGGGTGTTTTTCGGGCTCTGCCCGGAGGCGCTGCGGCCCTACATCGCCGAGTTTTACCCCGGACGCACCATCGAGGACTACCCGCAACGCCTGGCTTCGATGAATCTCGACCTGGCGCTGGCCCCCCTGGAGCAGAACCGTTTCAACGAGTGCAAGAGCAACCTGCGTCTGCTCGAGTACGGCGTACTGGGCTATCCGGTGGTGTGCAGCGACGTACGTTGCTACCAGGGCGACCTGCCCGTCACCCGCGTGAAGAACCGTTATCGCGATTGGGTGGAGGCCATCCGCATGCACCTGGCTGATCTGGATGCCACCGCGCGGGCCGGCGATGCGCTGCGCGAAGTGGTGCGCCGCGACTGGATGCTCGAAGGCGAGAAGGTGGTGGATTGGGCGCGAGTCTGGTTGCCTGACTGACGCCGCCGTCATCGATGCAAAGGGGCCCCAGGGCCCCTTTTTTCTGTCCATGGAAAAACCAGCTCTGGCATTGCCCTAAAGGAATGGTCGCGCTGGCCGATTTCTTCGTTGTCCGCGCGGGTTCTGACCTTCGCGGACGGTGCAAGACCTGACGCAATGGTTGGAATGTCGCCCCGGCAGGTCGTTGGAATGCGTCGCGAAGTGCGTTCAATGTCTTGAAAAACAAGGGGAAAAAAAACTTCCCGTTTTTCGCTAAAGCTCTTCGCGGCAACGCCGATAAACAGTACGAATGCGAATTCTTGGTGTCCCTGAGCAAGCAGGCCGAGATCTCGCAAGCTCAGGAACTAACAGGACCTCTGAAGGAGACCATCATGGCCCTTACCGTCAATACCAACATTGCTTCCCTGAACACCCAGCGCAACCTGAACGGTTCGTCGAACGCGCTGAGCACCTCGCTGCAGCGTCTGTCCACCGGTAACCGCATCAACAGCGCCAAAGACGACGCCGCCGGCCTGCAGATCTCCAACCGTCTGTCCAACCAGATCAGCGGCCTGGGCGTTGCCACCCGTAACGCCAACGACGGTATCTCCCTGGCGCAGACCGCTGAAGGTGCCCTGCAGCAGTCCACCAACATCCTGTCGCGTATTCGTGACCTTTCCCTGCAGTCCGCCAACGGCTCCAACAGCGACGCCGACCGCGCTGCCCTGCAGAAGGAAGTGTCCGCCCAGCAGGCTGAACTGACCCGTATCGCCGACACCACCACCTTCGGTGGCCGCAAGCTGCTCGACGGCTCCTTCGGTACCTCCAGTTTCCAGGTCGGTTCCAACGCCTACGAAACCATCGAGGTGAGCCTGCAGAACGCATCGGCCAGCGCCATCGGCTCCTACCAGATCGGTAGCGAAGGTGCCGGCACCGCCGCCACCGCAGCCGGCACCTCCAGCGCCTCGGGCGTTGCAGGCGGCGCAATCAACCTGGTGGGCGGCGGTCAGGCCAAGACCATCACCACCGCCGCTGGCGCCAGCGCCAAGGACATCGCCGAGCAGTTCGACGGCGCCATCCCGAACCTGTCTGCTCGTGCCCGTACCGAGTTCACCGCCGACGTTTCCGGCGTGACCGGCGGCTCGCTGAACTTCACCGTTCAGGTCGGCAGCAACACCGTCAACCTGGCTGGCGTAACCTCCACCCAGGACCTGGCTGACCAGCTGAACTCCAACGCTTCGAAACTCGGCATCACCGCCAGCATCGACGACAAGAACGTGCTGACCGTCACCTCCGCCACCGGCGAGAACGTGACCTTCGGCGCCAACACCGGTACCGCTACTGCGGGTTCGGTGAACGTCAAGGTGATGGGTTCGGACGGCAAGCTCGAAGCTACCGCCCACGATGCCCTGACCGCGGCCAACGCCAAGATCACCGGCTACGTCCAGCTGAACTCGCCGACCGCCTACTCGGTCAGCGGTGCCGGCAGCGCCGAAGTGTTCGGTAACTCCTCCGCCGCGCAGAAGAGCACTGTCGCCAACATCGACATCTCCACCGTGGAAGGTGCCCAGAACGCCATCGCGGTGATCGACAACGCCCTGGCCGCGATCGACTCCCAGCGTGCCGACCTGGGTGCCGTACAGAACCGCTTCGACAACACCATCTCCAACCTGACCAACATCTCCGAGAACGTCGACGCTGCCCGTAGCCGCATCAAGGACACCGACTTCGCCTCGGAAACCGCCACCCTGTCGAAGAACCAGGTTCTGCAACAGGCCGGCACCGCGATCCTGGCTCAGGCCAACCAGCTGCCGCAGTCTGTACTCAGCCTGCTCCGCTAACGGTTGGCGGATCTTCGATCCGACCGCAGGAGGAAGGGGCAACCCTTCCTCCTTTTTGCCTTTTCGAAGGAGTGAACGATGGACGTTGGAAACATAGCCGGACTTCCGGCGTTCAAGGGGACGAATCGCACCGACTCCGCGGTTCCCGCCACCAGCACCGCTGCGGCGCAGGATGGCGAGGCGCGCCCGGTGGAGCAGAAGGATTCGCGCGCACGCCTGGACGACGCCGTGTCGGACATCCAGAAGCATGTGCAGAGCGTGCGTCGCAACCTGAACTTCAGCATCGACGACACGACCGGCGATGTGGTGGTAAAGGTCATCGACGGCGACTCCGGCAAGGTGGTGCGGCAAATTCCTTCCGAGGAAGTGCTGAAACTTGCCGCTCGACTCGACGACATACGCAGCCTGATGTTCGAAGCCCAGGCGTGACGGGCAGTTCACAGAGCTGGTACGGCAATTGCTCTAATCTGGTGATTGGATAGCGCCGAACAGATTTTTGACGGAGGTGGAAGATGGCTGGTATCACGGGACTGGGTTCGGGACTCAACATCGACAATATCGTCACCGCGCTGGTGAATGCCGAGAAGACTCCCAAGCAGAACCAGATCGATGCCCTCGAGAAAAAGACCACCACGCAGATCACCGCGATCGGTGGGCTCAAGAGCGCCATCAGCACCTTCCAGACCGCCCTGGGGAAACTCAACACCCTGACGCAGTTCCAGGCGCGCAGCTTCACCTCGTCCAACACCGATGTGCTCAAGGGCAGTGCGACCGAGAAGGCTGCCGCGGGCACCTATCAGATCCAGGTCGAGCAACTGGCCGCCAGCAGCAAGGTGGCCCTGGGCGCCGTTCCGGCAACCTCGACCTCGACCTTCAACAGCGGCACCCTGAAAATCTCCGTGGGTGACGTCAATCTCGACGACATCACCATCGACAGCAGCAACAACAGCCTGGCCGGCGTTCGCGACGCGATCAACAAGGCCGGCAAGGACAAGGGCGTCACCGCGACCATCGTCAACGATGCGCAGGGTTCGCGCCTGGTGGTGTCCAGCAACAAGACCGGTGAAGGCAAGGACATCAAGATTCAGGCCGTCGACAGCGGCGCGGGGGGTACCCAGGCCCTGAGCAAACTGGCCTTCGACCCGGCCAGCGCGCCCGATCTGTCCAAGCTGACCGACGCCCAGAAGGCCAACGGCGACGGCGGTTTCATCACCCATGCGCAGAGCGCTCTGCTGACGGTTGATGGTCTGGAGATCAAGAGCGACTCCAACAGCGTGTCCACCGCCATCGAAGGCGTGACCATCGACCTGAAGACCAAGACCGAAGTCGACAAGCCCGTGACGCTGACCATCGACCTGGACCGGACGACCGTCAAGAACAACATCAAGTCCTTCGTCGACGCCTACAACACCCTGGTCAGCTTCGTGAACACCCAGACCAAGGTGACCAAGGTCGGCGAGGACAAGACGCCGGTGACCGGTGCGCTGGTGGGAGACGCCACTGCGCGTTCGCTGCTGAGCACCGTACGCAACGAGTTGGTCGCCACCCAGGGCGACAGCGACAGCAACATGCGCGTCCTGGCCGACCTGGGCATCACCACCAAGGCCGACGGTACCC
Source organism: Pseudomonas nitroreducens TX1 (assembly GCF_000313755.1). Classification (GTDB taxonomy): domain Bacteria; phylum Pseudomonadota; class Gammaproteobacteria; order Pseudomonadales; family Pseudomonadaceae; genus Pseudomonas; species Pseudomonas nitroreducens_A. The sequence goes on from NZ_AMZB01000123.1 coordinate 50,653, forward strand.
TGGAGATCAACAACGACAAGCTGGACAAGGCAGTCGCCAACAACTTCCAGGACGTCGCCAATCTGTTCACCGGTGACAAGGGCCTGGCCACCCGCCTGGACTCCAAGCTCAAGGCGTACACCGATACCAACGGCATCCTCGACCAGCGCAACAGCATCCTGCAGAAGACTCTCAACAGCGTCGACGATCAGCAGGCAGCCCTGGACCGTCGCATTACCTCGCTGCAGGAACGTTTGTACAAGCAGTACAACACCATGGACTCCCTGGTCAGCCAGCTCACCCAGACCACCACGAGCCTCACCAGCCAGCTCGCCAGCCTGCCGTTCGCCAAGAGCTGACCCTGACGCCACCGTGGCCCGCTGAAGCGTGGCCGCGGTGAAAAAATCGCAAACTAATCTTCAAGCTCCCGCTTCACTGGCCGATAGCTTGGTCAGTAAGAAAATTTGCAGCAGGAGCCTGCCATGTACGCCATGAAAGCCATGAAGCAATACCAGCAAGTCAGCCTGGAAGCACGCGTCGCCGAGGCGTCGCCGCACGGGCTGATCCAGCTGCTCATGCAAGGTGGCCTGGAGCGTCTGGCCCAGGCCCGTGGCGCTATCGAGCGTGGCCAACGGGCTGAGCGCGGCGAGCTGATCAGCAAGGCCATCGGCATCGTTGGTGGCCTGCGCGAGGCGCTGAACCCCGAAGTGGGTGGCGAGCTGGCCCTGAATCTGGACCGCCTGTATGCGTACATGACCGAGCGCCTGCTGGAAGCCAACCGCAACGGCGATGCGGCGATCCTCGACGAGGTTTCGGGGCTGCTGCGTGAAGTGAAGTCGGGCTGGGACGCCATCGCCGCCTGAAGGAAGGAACAGTCATGAGCCAGGCCATGCTTCAACTCAACGAGACTCGCGCCGCCCTGAGCGACGCCATGCATAACCAGGACTGGGAAGCCATCGGCGACCTCGACCAGAAATGCCGCGAGCAGGTCGAAGTGGCCATGCAGGATGCCGAGCGCGACGAGCAGGCCCTGCGCGAAACCATGGAACAGCTGCTGGCGCTGTACGCCGAACTGGTCCAGGTGTGCACCGCCCAGCGCAGCGCTATCGGCGCAGAACTGACCGCGGTGAATCGCTCCAGCAAGGGTGCCAAGGTCTACCAGATGTTCGGCTGATCCGTCCGGATCGACCTTCCCTGGGCGGTGATCGGCCAAGTGTCGGTGGTCACCGCCTTCGCTTCGAACTACGCTCCTCTTCAATTGCCATGACGGGGATCAACACCCTTCGTCGGGCGTCATCAAAAAAAACACGCCATAAATTTGACTCGAGCCACAAATTTGACTTAACTAGTGGCCAAATGCTGGCTAGCACGGGGAAATTGTGCTGAGGCCAGATCGTGTCAGCCGCCGTAGTACGGCCAGCCCGGGATGACAAGCTAAGATGTGGCGCGAAACGAAAATCCTCGTGATCGACGACAACCAGGACCGCTGCCGGGACCTCTCGGTGATCATCAGCTTCCTGGGCGAAGACCAGCTGTCCTGCGGCAGCCGCGACTGGCGGCAGATCGTCGACCCGCTGCCCAACGGCAGCCGCGACGTCCTCTGCGTTCTGGTCGGCGCCGTGGAGAGCAAGGGCGGGGCGCTGGAGCTGCTCAAGCAGCTCGCGGCCTGGGACGAATACCTGCCCGTCCTGCTGATGGGCGAGCCGGTACCCAACGAGTGGCCCGAGGAATTGCGCCGCCGTGTGCTGGCCAGCCTCGAGATGCCGCCCAGCTACAACAAATTGCTCGATTCCCTGCACCGCGCCCAGGTCTACCGCGAGATGTACGACCAGGCCCGCGAGCGCGGCCGCCAGCGCGAACCCAACCTGTTCCGCAGCCTGGTGGGCACCAGCCGTGCCATCCAGCAGGTGCGGCAGATGATGCAGCAAGTCGCCGACACCGACGCCAGCGTGCTGATCCTCGGTGAATCCGGCACCGGAAAGGAAGTGGTCGCGCGCAACCTGCACTATCACTCCAAGCGCCGCGACGCACCCTTCGTGCCGGTGAACTGCGGCGCAATCCCGGCGGAGCTGCTGGAAAGCGAGCTGTTCGGCCATGAGAAGGGGGCCTTTACCGGCGCCATCACCAGCCGCGCCGGGCGCTTCGAACTGGCCAACGGCGGCACCCTGTTCCTCGACGAGATCGGCGACATGCCGTTGCCGATGCAGGTCAAGCTGCTGCGCGTACTGCAGGAGCGCACCTTCGAGCGCGTCGGCAGCAACAAGACGCAGAACGTCGATGTGCGCATCATCGCCGCAACCCACAAGAACCTCGAGAAGATGATCGAGGACGGCAGCTTCCGCGAAGACCTGTACTACCGCCTCAACGTCTTCCCCATCGAGATGGCCCCGCTGCGCGAGCGCGTGGAAGACATCCCGCTGCTGATGAACGAGCTCATCTCGCGCATGGAGCACGAGAAGCGCGGCTCGATCCGCTTCAACTCCGCCGCCATCATGTCGCTCTGCCGTCACGACTGGCCGGGCAACGTGCGCGAGCTGGCGAACCTCGTCGAGCGCCTGGCGATCATGCACCCCTACGGCGTGATCGGCGTGGGCGAGTTGCCGAAGAAATTCCGTCACGTCGACGACGAGGACGAGCAACTGGCGACCAGCCTGCGCGAGGAACTCGAAGAGCGAGCGGCGATCACTGCCGGGCTGCCGGGCCTCGACTCGCCGGCCATGCTGCCGGCCGAGGGCATCGACCTGAAGGACTACCTGGCCAACCTCGAGCAGGGCCTGATCCAGCAGGCACTGGATGACGCCAGTGGCGTGGTTGCCCGCGCCGCCGAACGCCTGCGCATCCGCCGCACCACCCTGGTGGAGAAAATGCGCAAGTACGGCATGAGCCGCCGCGAAGAGGAAATGGCGGAGGATTGACGCCTCCGTCACATTCGTTTTTTCAAGTCATTGAAATATAACGAGTAAATTTTAGGCACGGGGTTTGCTAAGACTCATCCGACCGACAGATTCACGCCGTCGGACGGATGAGGAAAAACCCGCATGATGCCCGCCACCCATCGCCAGACTGAACTCGCTGCCCAGCTTCCTGCAGATCCGCTGCAGGTGCCGGTGGAACAGCAGAGCCGCGCCCATCTGGAGCAGACCTTCGCGCTGTTCAGCCAGATGTCCAGCCAGCTCAACCAGTCCTACAGCCTGCTGGAAGCCCGCGTTACCGAGCTCAAGGGCGAACTCGCCCTGGTCAGCGCGCAACGCATGCAGGAGCTGGCCGAGAAGGAGCGCCTGGCCAACCGCCTGCAAAGCCTGCTCGACGTACTGCCCGGCGGCGTCATCGTGATCGATGGCCAGGGCGTCGTGCGCGACGCCAATCCGGTGGCGGTGGCTCTGCTCGGCAAGCCGCTGGTAGGCATGCTCTGGCGCGAGGTGATCTCCCGCAGCTTCGCCCCCCGTGCTGACGATGGTCACGAAGTTTCCCTGCGCGATGGCCGCCGTGTGTCCATCGCCATCCGCCCCCTGAACGGCGAACCCGGCCAACTGGTGCTGCTCAATGACCTGACGGAAACCCGTCGGCTGCAGGATCAACTGGCCCGTCACGAACGGCTGTCCGCCCTGGGCCGCATGGTCGCATCGCTCGCCCACCAGATCCGCACACCGCTCTCGGCTGCCATGCTCTATGCCGGCCATCTGAGTGAAGGCGAGCTGCCGGTCGAACAGCAGCAGCGTTTCGCCGGCCGGATCAAGGAGCGCCTGCACGAACTGGAAAGCCAGGTGCGCGACATGCTGGTGTTCGCCCGTGGCGAGCTGCCGTTGCCGGATCGCCTGATGCCCAGCCAACTCTTCGCCAGCCTGCGCGCCGCGGCCGAATCCCACGTCGCCGGCCTGAATGTCCGCTGGCAGTGCGATGCCCGCGTGGGCGAACTGCTGTGCAACCGCGACACCCTGGTCGGCACCGTGCTCAACCTGGTGGAGAACGCCATCCAGGCTGCCGGGCGCGATGTGCGCCTGAAGGTGCACCTGTACTCGCGCGACAGCAGCCTGCGCCTGTGCATCAGTGACAACGGCCCCGGCATGAGCGCCGAAACCCTGGCGCGCCTGGGCGAACCCTTCTTTACCACCAAGACCACCGGCACCGGCCTCGGCCTCGCAGTGGTGAAAGCCGTGGCCAAGGCCCACCAGGGCGAGCTGAGCCTGCGCTCGCGCCCTGGTGTCGGCACCTGCGCCACCCTGATTCTGCCGCTGATCGTGGCTCAACCCGTCGTCAACGAGGAGTGATTTCCATGGCCGCCAAAGTCCTGCTGGTCGAAGACGACCGCGCCCTTCGTGAAGCCCTGTGCGACACCCTGTCGCTCGGCGGGCACGATTTCGTCGCCGTGGATTGCGCCGAGGCCGCGCTGCCGGCGCTGGAGAAGGACGCCTTCAGCCTGGTGATCAGCGACGTGAACATGCCGGGCATGGACGGGCACCAGTTGCTCGGCCTGATCCGCAAGCGCTACCCGCAATTGCCGGTGCTGCTGATGACCGCCTACGGCGCGGTTGATCGTGCCGTGGATGCCATGCGCCAGGGTGCCGCCGATTACCTGGTCAAGCCGTTCGAACCGCGCGCGCTGCTGGAACTGGTGGCCCGCCATGCGCTGGGCGCCGTTCCCGCGAGCGCCGGCGAAGGCCCTGTAGCACTGGAGCCGGCCAGCCAGCAGTTGCTGGAATTGGCTGCCCGTGTCGCGCGCAGCGATTCCACCGTGCTGATTTCCGGCGAGTCCGGCACCGGCAAGGAAGTGCTGGCGCAGTACATCCACCAGCAATCGCCGCGCGCCGGCAAGCCCTTCGTGGCCATCAACTGCGCGGCGATCCCTGACAACATGCTCGAGGCCACGCTGTTCGGCCACGAGAAGGGCGCGTTCACCGGCGCCATCGCCGCCCAGCCGGGCAAGTTCGAACTGGCCGACGGCGGCACCATCCTGCTCGACGAAATCTCCGAGATGCCGCTGGCGCTGCAGGCCAAGCTGCTTCGCGTGCTGCAGGAGCGGGAAGTGGAACGCGTCGGCGCGCGCAAGCCGATCAGCCTCGACATTCGCGTGCTCGCCACCACCAACCGCGACCTGCTCGGTGAAGTGGCTGCCGGCCGCTTCCGCGAAGACCTCTACTACCGCCTGTCGGTCTTCCCGCTGGGCTGGCGTCCGCTGCGCGAGCGTCCCGCCGACATCCTGCCGCTGGCCGAACGCCTGCTGGCCAAGTACGCCCGCAAGATGAACCATGCGCCGGTCACCCTGGCCGAAGACGCCCGTGCCGCTTTGCTGGCGCATCCCTGGCCGGGCAACGTGCGTGAGCTGGACAATGCCATCCAGCGTTCGCTGATCCTGCAGCAGGGTGGGCAGGTGCAAGCTGCCGACCTGTGTCTGACCGCGCCCATCGGCCTGGCGCCGCGCCGGCTGCTGTCGGCAGTCCCGACGGCGGCAGCCCAGGCTGCCTGCGTCGAAATTCCGTCACCGGCTCCAGCCGAGGCCGGGCAGTTGGGCGAAGACCTCAAGCGCCGCGAGTTCCAGATGATCATCGACACCCTGCGCAGCGAGCGCGGCCGCCGCAAGGAAGCCGCCGAGCGCCTGGGTATCAGCCCACGCACCCTGCGCTACAAGCTCGCGCAGATGCGCGACGCCGGCATGGACGTGGAGGCTTACCTCTACGCCAGTTGATCGGTGACAGAACACCCCCTCTTGGCCGCATTCGTGCGGGCCTTTTCTTGGCGGCGTGCTCAGGTCAGCTGAAAGCGCTCCTGCAGAAAAGCATTCTTCCGCCGTCGGATTCGGCAGGGGATGGGGCTATCGCTTTTTTCCCTGAAAGGTGCATTCCAGAGCTTTCTTCCGCATTTTCTCCATGCCCTGAAAACCTGGCACCCAAGTTGCAATCCCCTCTGCAAAGCACCGCGCAGTGTCAAAAAACCGCGGTCAGTCGGAGGGGTAAGTGATGAGTCAGGGTATCGAGTTCAATCGTCTGTTGCTGGAAATGCGCTCCATGCAAATGGAGGCCATGGCCAAGGCGAAGACGCAGGCCGCGCCGGTCGAGCCGGGGGCGCCGAGCTTCTCGCAGATGCTTGGCCAGGCGGTGGACAAGGTGAACGGTACCCAGCAGGTCGCCTCCGACATGGCGTCCGCTTTCGAGATGGGGCAGGGCGGTGTCGATCTCACCGACGTGATGATCGCCTCGCAGAAGGCCAGTGTTTCTTTCCAGGCGATGACCCAGGTACGCAACAAGCTCGTGCAGGCGTACCAGGACATCATGCAGATGCCGGTTTGAGCGGCGAGGATCGTAGGTAATGTCCCAAGCCTCCGTTGTTGACAGCCAGGTCCCGGCCAAGGTCGGCGCCGACGCGCCGAAGAAGCCGCTGCTCGGCCTGACGTTCCTCGAGAACCTCGCGGACATGCCGGTGCTGCGCCAGGTCGGCCTGCTGGTCGGTCTCGCCGCGAGCATTGCCATTGGCTTCGGCATGGTCCTGTGGTCCCAGCAGCCGGACTACAAGCCGCTGTACGGCAGCCTCAATGGCGTGGACGCCAATAAGGTAGTCGAGGCGCTGTCCGCTGCCGACATCGGCTACAAGATCGAGCCCAACTCCGGCGCGTTGCTGGTGAAGGCCGATGACCTGGGCCGTGCGCGCATGAAAGTTGCCGGTGCCGGCCTGGCACCCACCGACAGCAACGTCGGCTTCGAGATCCTCGACAAGGAGCAGGCGCTGGGCACCAGCCAGTTCATGGAAGCGACCAATTACCGTCGCGGCCTGGAAGGCGAGCTGGCGCGTACCGTCTCCAGCCTGAACAACGTCAAGGGCGCCCGGGTGCACCTGGCGATCCCGAAAAGCTCGGTATTCGTCCGTGACGAACGCAAGCCCAGCGCCTCGGTGCTGGTCGAGCTGTATCCGGGCCGCACCCTGGAGCCGAGCCAGGTGCTGGCCATCGTCAACCTGGTCGCCACCAGCGTGCCGGAACTGGATAAGTCCCAGGTCACCGTGGTCGACCAGAAAGGCAACCTGCTGTCCGACCAGCAGGAACTCTCCGAACTGACCATGGCCGGGAAGCAGTTCGACTTCACCCGTCGCATGGAAAGCAACTTCACCCAGCGCGTGCACAGCATTCTCGCGCCGGTGCTGGGCAACGGGCGCTACAAGGCCGAGGTCTCGGCCGACGTCGACTTCAGCGCGGTGGAATCCACCTCCGAGTCGTTCAACCCGGACCAGCCGGCCCTGCGCAGCGAGCAGAGCAACAACGAGGAACGGCAGAACAGCAGCGGCCCGCAGGGCGTGCCGGGTGCGCTGTCGAACCAGCCGCCGGCACCGGCCAGTGCGCCGCAGACCACCGGCGGCAGCGCCCCGTCCGACTTCGTCGCGCCGGGCCAGCCGCTGAAGGATGCCAACGGCCAGCCGATCATCGATCCGAAGACCGGCAAGCCGGAGCTCGCCCCGTACCCGACCGACAAGCGCGCGCAGAACACCCGCAACTACGAACTGGATCGCTCGGTGAGCTACACCAAGCAGCAGCAGGGTCGCCTGCGCCGGCTTTCCGTCGCGGTGGTGCTGGACGATCGCGTGATCGCCGATCCGAAGACCGGCGAAGTCAGCCACCAGCCCTGGACCGCCGACGAGCTGGGTCGCTTCACCCGCCTGGTGCAGGACGCGGTAGGCTATGACGCCAGCCGTGGCGACAGCGTCAGCGTGATCAACGCGCCGTTCGCTCCGGAACAGGGCGAAGAAATCGCCTCGCCGCCGTTCTACTCGCAGCCCTGGTTCTGGGACGTGGTCAAGCAGGTGCTGGGCATCGTCTTCATCCTGGTGCTGGTGCTGGGCGTGCTGCGACCGGTGCTGAACAACCTGTCGGGCAACAAGGGCAAGGCCCTGGTGGCCGGCGGCGCTGCAGGCGAAGGCGGCCTGGGCGAGCTGGGCGGCCTGGAGGGCGAACTGTCCGAAGACCGCGTGAGCCTCGGTGGCCCGGCCAGCATCCTGCTGCCCAGCCCGTCCGAGGGGTACGATGCACAATTGAATGCGATCAAGACACTGGTCGCCCAGGACCCGGGGCGTGTTGCCCAGGTAGTGAAGGACTGGATCAATTCCGATGAGTGAAGCCCGCATGAGCGCCAAACTGAACAAGGTCGACAAGGCTGCCATCCTCCTGCTCTCCCTGGGTGAGACCGATGCCGCGCAGGTACTGCGCCACATGGGCCCGAAGGAAGTGCAGAAGGTCGGCGTGGCCATGGCGCAGATGCGCAACGTGCACCGCGAGCAGGTCGAGCAGGTGATGGGCGAGTTCGTCGAGATCGTCGGCGACCAGACCAGCCTGGGCGTGGGCGCCGACAGCTACATCCGCAAGATGCTCACCCAGGCCCTGGGCGAGGACAAGGCGAACAACCTCATCGACCGCATCCTGCTGGGGGGCAACACCAGCGGCCTGGACAGCCTGAAGTGGATGGAGCCGCGCGCCGTGGCCGACGTGATCCGCTACGAGCACCCGCAGATCCAGGCCATCGTGGTGGCCTACCTCGACCCGGACCAGGCCGGCGAAGTGCTCAGTCACTTCGACCACAAGGTGCGCCTGGACATCATCCTGCGCGTGTCCTCGCTCAACACCGTGCAGCCCTCCGCACTCAAGGAACTGAACCTGATCCTGGAGAAACAGTTCGCCGGCAACGCCAACTCCACCCGCACCACCATGGGCGGCGTGAAGCGCGCGGCGGACATCATGAACTACCTCGACAGCTCGGTCGAAGGCGCGCTGATGGACGCCATCCGCGAAGTCGACGAGGACCTGTCCGGACAGATCGAAGACCTCATGTTCGTCTTCGACAACCTGGCCGATGTCGATGACCGCGGTATCCAGGCGCTGCTGCGCGAGGTTTCCTCGGACGTGCTGGTGCTGGCCCTCAAGGGCTCGGACGAGGCGATCCGGGAGAAGATCTTCCGCAACATGTCCAAGCGTGCCGCCGAACTGCTGCGCGACGACCTGGAGGCCAAGGGCCCGGTGCGCGTCAGCGAAGTGGAAGGCGCACAGAAGGAAATCCTCACCATCGCTCGCCGTATGGCCGAATCCGGCGAAATCGTGCTGGGTGGCAAGGGCGGCGAGGAGATGATCTGACGTGGTACCGCCGGCCAAAGACGAAGACAAACTCAGTGAGCTGATCCGAGCGCGCGACGTGTCGGGTTTCGACCGCTGGTCGCTGCCCAGCTTCGACCCGGCGCGCCCGGCCCCCGAGCCCGAGCCGGAACCCGAGCCGGAGGTCGCGGAGCAGCCGCAGATCGAGGAAGTGCCGGAGGAAGAGGTCAAGCCGCTGACGCTCGACGAGCTCGAGGCGATCCGCCAGGAGGCCTACAACGAAGGTTTCTCCACCGGTGAGAAGGACGGCTTCCATGCCGGCCAGATCAAGGCGCGCCAGGAAGCCGACGCGGCGCTGCAACCGCGCCTGCAGAATCTCGAAACCCTGATGTCGCACCTGCTCGACCCCATCGCCGAGCAGGACCAGATGCTCGAGGCGGGCATGCTCAACCTGGTGACCCATGTGGTGCGCCAGGTGGTGCAGCGCGAGCTGGCCACCGATTCGAGCCAGATCCGCCTGGTGCTGCGCGAAGCGCTCAAGCTGCTGCCCATGGGCGCCAGCAACATCCGTATCCAGGTCAACCCGCAGGACTTCGAGTTGGTGAAGGCCCTGCGCGACCGCCACGAGGAAAGCTGGAAGATCATCGAGGACGACGGCCTGCTGCCCGGCGGCTGCCGCATCGAGACCGAACATTCGCGCATCGACGCCACTGTCGAGACGCGCCTGGCCCAGGCCGTGAAGCAACTTTTCGAGCAGCAGCGCGACCAGGCGACCCATGCCCTGGCGCCCGACCTGCACGTGAGCCTCGACGTCATCCAGGACGGCTCCGATGCGTCTTGATCGCGTCAGCTTTGCCCGCCGTCTGCAGGGCTACAGCGACGCCGTGAGCCTGCCGACCCAGCCGGTGGTGGAAGGCCGCCTGCTGCGCATGGTTGGCCTGACCCTGGAGGCCGAAGGGCTGCAGGCCGCTGTGGGCAGCCGTTGCCAGGTCATCAACGACGGCGGCTATCACCCTGTGCAGGTGGAAGCCGAAGTCATGGGCTTCGCCGGCAGCAAGATCTACCTGATGCCGGTGGGCAGCCTCGCCGGCATCGCCCCCGGTGCCCGCGTGGTGCCGCTGCCGGATTCCGGCCGCCTGCCGATGGGCATGTCCATGCTCGGCCGCGTGCTCGACGGCGTCGGCCGCGCGCTGGACGGCAAGGGCGGCATGCGTGCCGAGGACTGGGTGCCGATGGACGGCCCGATCATCAACCCGCTGGCGCGCGACCCGATCCATGAGCCGATGGACGTCGGCATCCGCTCGATCAACTCCCTGCTCACCGTCGGCCGTGGTCAGCGCCTGGGCCTGTTCGCCGGGACCGGCGTCGGTAAATCGGTGCTGCTGGGCATGATGACGCGCTTCACCAAGGCCGACATCATCGTGGTCGGGCTGATCGGCGAGCGGGGGCGCGAGGTGAAGGAATTCATCGAGCACATCCTCGGCGAGGAAGGCCTCAAGCGTTCCGTGGTCGTGGCCTCGCCGGCGGACGACGCGCCTCTGATGCGCCTGCGCGCCGCGCAGTACTGCACCCGTATCGCCGAATACTTCCGCGACAAGGGCAAGAACGTCCTGCTGCTGATGGACTCCCTGACCCGCTACGCCCAGGCCCAGCGCGAGATCGCCCTGGCCATCGGCGAGCCGCCGGCGACCAAGGGTTATCCACCATCGGTGTTCGCCAAGCTGCCACGCCTGGTCGAGCGTGCCGGCAACGGCGAGAAGGGCGGCGGCTCGATCACCGCTTTCTACACCGTGCTCAGCGAAGGCGACGACCAGCAGGACCCGATCGCCGACGCCGCGCGGGGTGTGCTCGATGGTCACTTCGTGCTGTCACGCCGGCTGGCCGAGGAAGGCCATTACCCGGCCATCGACATCGAGGCCTCGATCAGCCGGGTGATGCCCCAGGTCACCACGCCCGAACACCTGCGCGACGCCCAGCGCTTCAAGCAACTGTGGTCGCGTTATCAACAGAGCCGTGACCTGATCAGCGTCGGCGCCTACGTGGCCGGCGGCGATCCGGAGACCGACCTGGCGATCCAGCGCTTCCCGATCATGCGCCAGTTCCTGCGCCAGGCGCTGGACGAAAGCCAGAACCTCGACGACAGCCGCCTGCTGCTGGATGCCGTCGTCAGCGGCAAGGCCGGGTGATGATCAACCTGCACGGTGGCTCCCGTAGGAGGGGTGGAGCACAGCGATACCCCTGCTGCCCTGGCTACGTCATCACCGGGGTGACCGACGCTCTGGATCGATGGGTATCGCACGCTCCACCCATCCTCCGGAAAGCGCGGCGGGAGATGTGTTCATGAACCGCCGCGCCGAACGCCTCGCCCCGGTGGTGGACATGGCACTCAAGGCCGAGCGCGAAACCGCGCGCCAACTCGGCCAGGTGCAGGGGCAGTTGCAGCAGGCGCAGCGCAAGCTCGCCGAGCTGGAGCGCTACCGCCACGACTACCAGCAGCAGTGGATCCGCAACGGCCAGCAGGGCGTCAGCGGCCAGTGGCTGATCAACTACCAGCGCTTCCTTTCGCAGCTCGAAGGCGCGGTGGAACAGCAGAACCGCGCGGTGGACTGGCACCAGGGCATCGTCGACAAGGCCCGCGTCGCCTGGCAGGAGAAGTACGCCCGCCTGGAAGGCCTGCGCAAGCTGGTCGAGCGCTACCGCGAGGAGGCACGCCTGGCTGCCGACAAGTACGAGCAGAAGCAGCTCGACGAATTCGCCCAGCGCCTGAAACCCTCGCCCGATTGACAGCCGATGGCCGTGGTAGGCTCCGGTGCGAACCCTGACCGGAAACCCTCCATGTCACTGCCTCCTCCGCGCACCGCCGATTTCCAGTATCTGCTGAGCCTCTGGAAACTGGTCCCGGAAGGCGAGCCCATCGTCACCCCCAGCAGTCACCTGCTGCCGGTCCGCTGGCAGGGCCGGGCGGCGATGATCAAGGTCGCCCTCGATGTGGACGAGCAGGGCGGTGCGCACGTCATGCGCTGGTGGGACGGCGAGGGTGCAGCCCGGGTGTTCGCCCACGAAGGCGATGCGGTCCTGCTGGAACGTGCCGAGGGCAGGCGCTCGCTGCTGCACATGGCGCTGCATGGCGAAGACGACCAGGCCAGCCGTATCGCCTGTGACGTAGTGCGGCACCTGCATCGACCACGCGGCAAGCCATTGCCGGAGCTGATCGACCTGCGCCAGTGGTTCTGCGACCTCGCCCCGGCTGCCCGGCGCTATGGCGGCCTGTTCCCGCGTTGCCTGGAAACCGCCGAAGCGCTGCTGGCCAGTGAGCAGGATCGCAGCGTGCTGCATGGCGACGTACACCACGACAACATCCTCGACTTCGGCCCGCGCGGCTGGCTGGCCATCGACCCCAAGCGCCTGCATGGCGAACGGCTATTCGACTACGCCAACCTGTTGTGCAATCCGGACCTGCCGACCTCCCGCGAGCGCACGCGCTTTCTCCGCCAGCTGGACGTGATAGTCGAGCACGCCGGCGTCGACCGGCGTCGTTTGCTGGAGTGGGTCCTGGCCTTCGCGGGTCTCTCCGCGGCCTGGTTCCTCGATGACGGCATGGCCGCCGACAGCGACCTGAGCGTGGCGCACCTGGCCGCCGCCGAGCTGGACCGCATGGCACGCTGCGCCTGAATCCTGGCCTGCTGCCACGTATCGATGGCTGAGCCTGGCGGCTCGTGCGGCTGATCGGCTGGCCGCGTGGTCAGGACTGCAGCGTTTCGACAGCCAGCCTTAGCGCCATCGCGACGAAAGCCAGGGTGAAAGTCCAGCGGATCAACGTCATCACCGCCGGGCGTCCGATCACATGCTGGCGCACCCAGGAAGCCAGCAGTCCGTAGCCGATGAACACGGTGAAGGTCATCAGGGCGAACACCAGGCCCAACACCAGAAACAGGGCGCGGGTATCCTCGCTGCCGGTCGGCACGAACTGCGGCAGGAAGGCCAGGAAGAACAGCCCGAGCTTGGGGTTGAGCAGGTTCAGCCACAGACCGGTGCCCAGCACCTGCGTGGTGCTGCGTGGGCTGCCGGCCGAATCCAGCGCCAGCGCGCCACTGCCGCGAAATACCTGCCAGGCGATGAGCAGCAGATAGGCCGTGCCCATCAGCCGGATGACCTGCAAGCTGGCCGCGCTGGCCTGCAGGATCAGCGACAGGCCGAAGGTGGCGACCAGCAGTTGCGGGACCATGCCCAGCGTGCAGCCCAGCGCCGCGACCATGGCTGCGCGGGCGCCGAGGCCGAGGCCGACGGCCAGGGTGTAGAGCACACCGGTGCCGGGTAGCAGAACGACGACGAATGCCGTGAGCAGGAATTCTGCGCTCATTCCCTTGGGTTCCTGTATGGAGTCAGTGGCGCCGCAAGGCTGGTGCGTTCAGGGTGCTGGCGGTTGCCGGAGTGAAGAGCGCCATTGGCCCGGCGTCAGTCCGAGCTGGCGGGCAAAGGCACGGGTCATGTGCGACTGGTCGGCGAAGCCGGCGAGCAGTGCGGCGTCGGCCAGTGTGCGGCCCTCGCCGATGGCCTTGTACGCTTGCCGTACGCGGTACTGCAGTAGGTAGGCGTGGGGAGTGGTGCCCAGTTCGCGTCGGAAGCGCCGCAGCGCCGCGTAAGGCGTCAGCCCGGCGATGCCGGCCAGCTCGGCCAGTGTGGGGGCGTTGCGCGGGGCGTCGTGGATCCGTTCGAGCATACGCGCCACGCTGCGGGACGGCAGGGATGCCACGCTTGTGTCGAGGCGCTGGTCGAGCAGTTCGCCGAACAGGTCGAGCACGCCTTCGCTGGCTTGATCTGCACAAACCTGCGGCAGGTGTTGCAGCACGCTGGCAATGCGCCGGGCGAGTTGCGGGTCGGCGAGGGCGGGTTGGGTGAACTCGCGACGGGCCATTTCCGCACCGGCCAGTTCCGCCAGCAGCACCGGTTCGACGTAGAGCATCCGCCAGCGCCGCGGCGCGCCGCGCAGGGCAATGCCGTCGTGCAGTTCATTGGGGCTCACGGTGATGATGTCGCAGGGATTCGCCTCGACCTGGCCGCGGCCGCTCCACGAGCGGTGCCCGCCCTCGAGCATCACGCCGAGGCCGTACTCGTCGTGGGCGTGGCGCGGGAAGCTGCGCTGCGTGAGTATCTCGACGATACGCAGGCCGGGCAGGGCGGCGGCGGAGCAGTTCACTCGGTGCAGCATCGCTGGGTCACCAGGGTTGTGGGGCGCCTTCAGGCGATGGGGTCGTGCCTGAAGTGGGAGGAGTGACTGCAACCTTAGCCCGCCGTGCAGCGGCGCTCTTGAATGAAATTGACTTTCTGCGGCAGCGAGGCCGCTCAGAAGAACGACCGCGAGGCCTTGAACATGAACGCCGAATCGCAATAGGCGTTGTGTCCGGAGTAGGCACTGCAGTCGCCGCCGGTGAGGCTGCTGCCGCTGTAGGAGAAGTTCAGGTCGATGCCTTTCCACGGGCGGCTGAAGTTCAACGACCAGTCGCCGAATTCGCTGACAGTGCCGCCGCTGCCCAGGCTCACCGGCGAGGCGAGGCTATAGGCGGAATACTTGAAGGTCACGTCGAAGCCCAGGTCTTGCTGCACACCGAGGTCGGTGAACAGGGTGGCGGTGCTGCGCCCGGCCTGAGCACTGTAGGCTGCGCCAAGGCGGCTGCCGAATACCGAGAGGCCGCCGTACAGGGCCTGGCTGTCATAGTCGGGCTGCTCCGGGCGGCTGTAGCGCAGGGTGCCCACTTCGTAGCCCAGCTTGCCGTCGCCCAGCGGATGCTTGTAGCCGGCATAGCTGTCGATCTCCAGCGGCTTTTCCTGGTCCAGGTTCGACGTCCAGCTGCCGACGTACCAGCCACTGTCGTGGGTGATGTCGAGGCCGCCCTGGGCGCTGTTGGCCTGGCCCGGCTGGACCAGCCCCTGGGCCATGCTGCGCGTGGGCGAGTTGGCGAATTTGAGCTCGAAGTCGCCCAGCTCGCGTTGCATCACCTGGGCGTGTGCGTACGACGCCGCGCAGAACACGCAGGCCGCGATGAGTATGGACTTGGACATGCTCCCCCCGTCTTTGCCTGGTGCGACCCTTCCAAGGCCTCTGGTGAGCCTTCGCTCTGCGTCGCACGGGTAAAAGGGTAAAGGCATTCGCCGTGGCTGTGTCGACCGGCGGTCCATTAATCGAGCTGGCGGGTGCCGTTCGACCGGTCTGGCGGGGCGCTTTCCAATCGTTCGCCGAGGTTGCCCCTGTCATCGCTAACTGCTACATCTTCAAGCTCGTGCGCGACCATCGATCGATAAGGAGAATCCCATGGCCATCACTTCCGTACCCTCCGCTGACGGGCAGGAGCTCACCATTGTGGTCCAGGGGCGTTTCGATTTCGGCGCACACCAGGAATTCCGCAACGCCTACGAGCGCGTCGAGACGACGCCCAAGCGCTACGTGGTGGACCTCAAGGGCGCCACCTACCTCGATAGCTCTGCGCTGGGCATGCTCCTGCTGTTGCGCGACCACGCCGGCGGGGAGAGCGCGCAGATCCGACTGGCGCACTGCAACCCGGACGTGCGCAAGGTGCTGTCCATCTCCAACTTCGAGCAGTTGTTCAAGATCAGCTGACGCGGCGCGGTCTGCAGTGGCAACGGCCATGTCCGAACCTCTCACCGTCCTGATCGCCGACGACAACGCCGCCGATCGCCTGCTGCTGTCGACCATCGTCAGCCGCCAGGGCCATCGCGTGATCACCGCTGCCAACGGCCTGGAAGCCCTGGCGCTGTTCGCACAGGAGCGGCCGCAACTGGTGCTGATGGATGCCCTGATGCCGGTGATGGACGGCTTCGAGGCGGCGCGGCGGATTCGCCGTCAGGCCGGCGAAGAGTTGGTGCCGATCATCTTCCTCACGTCGCTGAGCGAGCCCGAGGCTCTGGTGCAGAGCCTGGAGGCGGGCGGCGACGATTTCCTCTCCAAGCCCTACAACCGCGTCATCCTCGAAGCCAAGATCCGCGCCATGGGGCGCCTGCATCACCTGCAGCGGATGGTGCTGGAGCAGCGCGACCTGATCGCCCGGCACAACGAGCACCTGCTCAACGAGCAACGGGTGGCCAAGGCAGTGTTCGACAAGGTGGCGCACTCGGGTTGCCTGAATGCGGCGAACATCCGCTACCTGCAATCGCCCTTCGCGCTGTTCAACGGCGACCTGCTGCTGGCCGCCTTCAAGCCCTCGGGCGGCATACATGTGCTGCTTGGCGACTTCACCGGCCACGGCTTGCCGGCGGCCATCGGCGCCATGCCGCTGGCGGAGGTTTTCTACGGCATGACCGCCAAGGGCTACCCCATGGCGGACATCCTTCGCGAGATGAACGCCAAGCTCAAGCGCATCCTGCCGGTGGGCGTTTTCTGCTGCGCCGCGATGCTCAACCTGAGCTTCCAGCGCGGTCTGGTGGAGGTGTGGAACGGCGGCCTGCCCAACGGCTACCTCCACCGCCACGGTGGCGGTGAACTGCAGCCGCTGGTGTCGCGCCATCTGCCGTTGGGCATCCTCGATGCTGCCGCCTTCAGCGACCACTTCGAGGTTTACGCAATGGAGGAGGGCGACCGCGTGTTCCTCTTCTCCGATGGTGTGCTGGAGGCGCGCAATGCGTCCGGCGAGGCCTTCGGGGAGGATCGCCTGCGCCTGGTACTCAGCGAGGGCCATGTGCCGTCGCGCCTGTTCGACGACATCCAGGCGGCGGTTGGGCGCTTTCGCGGCGAGGCCCAGGACGATGTCAGCATGCTGGAAATCGCGCTGGTCCCCGAGGACTCGCTGCAGCGTCCGCCGCTGGCGTTCTCCGACAACGGCCTGAGCAGCCCGCTGGACTGGTCCGCCAGCTTCGAATTCCGTGCGCCGACCCTGCGCAACTTCAATCCGCTGCCCTTCCTGCTGCAGTTGCTGATGGAGGTGCACGACCTGCGCCCGCGCGGCGGGGCGCTCTACACCGTGCTCGCCGAACTCTACTCCAATGCGCTGGAGCACGGCGTGATGGGCCTGGACTCGACGCTCAAGTGCGACGCCGCCGGTTTCGCCCGCTATTATCAGGAGCGCAGCAAGCGCCTGGTCACGCTGCGCGACGGCTTCGTGCGCTTCCACGTCGACCTTGCTCCCCACGGCGACGGCGGGCGTTTGCTGGTGCGGGTCGAGGACAGTGGCGACGGGTTCGACGTGGGCGCGGTGCTGGCTTCGCAGCAGGCCGCCGGCAGCCTTTGCGGGCGGGGCCTGACACTGGTCCGGCAGTTGGCCGACCGCTGCCAGTGGTCGGGCGATGGCAAGTCGGTGTCCGTGGAGTTCTTCTGGTCGGCTCAGGCATAATCGGTCCCTTCTTGTCCCCCCAAGGGTGGCGAGCCGTCCTTCAGGGAGTGCCCCATGTCCGAGCCGCATCTCGATGGCGCCGTGCTGAGCAATTTGCTGTCGATCATGGAAGACGAATACCCGCTGCTGGTCGAGACCTTCCTCAGCGACTCCGAGGAGCGCCTGCGCAGCATCCGCGAGGCCTTCGCCGCCAGCGACGCACCGACCCTGCGCCATGCCGCGCACAGCTTCAAGGGCAGCTGTGGCAACATGGGCGCAGCGGTGCTGAGCAGCCTGTGCAAGCGTCTGGAGGAGGCCGCACGGCACAATGATCTGGACAGCGCCCAAGGTTTGATCGCCAAGGTCGAACATGAATTCAGCATCGTCCGCACCCTGCTGTTGCCCGGTCGCCCCTGACCTTTTCCGAGTTGGCCCGCGCCTTGCTATCTCCGTGTTGGATATTCACATCAACGGAGAACTCCGATGGCTGTCGCCCCGGATATTTTATTGACGCCCACGCCTGACTCCAGGCCCAAGGCGGCGCTCTCCAAGCCTGCGCAGAATTCGCCAAACTCCAGCAACGACAAGGGCTCCAGCTTCGCCGACGTCTATGCGCAGGAGCAGCGTCCGGCGGCCAGCGAGCGCCCGGACAAAGCGCCCAAGGCCAAGACCGAAAAGCCCAGGGACGGCGCCGACAAGGACTCCAAGGTCAGCGACGCCAAGGACGCCGCTGCCGCCGACAAGCCAGCGGTTGCCGAAGACGGCAAGGCCTTGCCGGCCGATGACGTCAGCCAGGCGGAGGCGGGCAAGGTGGCCGGGGGCGATGAGAAGCCCGAGGCGACCCTCGACCCGTTG
Organism: Pseudomonas nitroreducens TX1; assembly: GCF_000313755.1. Lineage (GTDB taxonomy): Bacteria > Pseudomonadota > Gammaproteobacteria > Pseudomonadales > Pseudomonadaceae > Pseudomonas > Pseudomonas nitroreducens_A. The sequence continues at coordinate 68,872 of NZ_AMZB01000123.1, forward strand.
CTGATGCTGGGCATGACCGGCCAACTGCCCGTCACCGAGGCGCCGCCGCTGGTGGTCAGCAGTGGTATTGGCCAGCAGACCGCGGCCAGCACCGACGGCGATCTGGAGAAGCTCAACGTGCTGCCGGGTGTCATCGCCGGGGCCCAGGACCAGGCGCAGCAGACGCAGGCCGTCGCTGACCTGGCGGCCACGGCCAAGACCAGCGATGCGCCGGTTGACGGCAAGGCCAAGCCGGACCTTTCCGCCGCCCTGGCCGCGCTGGACCCGGATGCCACCGCCAGGAACGCCGCAGGCAAGCTGACGGAAGGCGCCCTGCAGGCCAGTGTCGACCTGAGCCAGCAACTGCCGGAGTTGCAGGTGGAGGCCAAGCCGGAAGCGCCGCGCAACGACACCTTCGCCGCGCGCCTGGATTCGCTGACCCAGGCGCTGAACACGCCGCAGGCCATGACCAACCGCCCGGTGAATCCGCTGGTGCCGGGGCAGCCGGTGTCGGTGCAGCAGAACGGCTGGACCGACCAGGTGGTGGACCGGGTGATGTGGATGTCTTCGCAGAACCTCAAGTCCGCCGAGATCCAGATGGACCCGGCTGACCTCGGTCGCCTGGAGGTGCGCATCCACATGAGCGCCGACCAGACCCAGGTGAACTTCATCAGCGCCAACGCTGGGGTGCGCGAAGCGCTGGACAGCCAGCAGCATCGCCTGCGCGAGATGTTCAGCCAGCAGGGCATGGGCCAGCTGGACGTCAACGTGTCCGACCAGTCTGCCCGTGGCTGGCAGCAACAGCAGCAGGGGGATGAGCGTGGCAGCTCGCGGCGCGTGGCCGGCGCTGACAGCGGTGATGACGAGCCGATGATCAGCGGCATGTCGGAGATCCGCCCGGCATCGACGGCGCAGGGCAGGGGATTGGTGGATTATTACGCGTGATGGGGTGGGCGCGTTCCGGGGGGGCGCGGTGCTGCCTCAAAGCGCCCTCTCCCTGACCCTGGCTGCGCCAAGGAAAATTCTTACGCTCCCCGTGACATCCTCCGTCTAGCCTGTAATATCCGCGGCGGCGCCAGTCGTACAATTCCGAACTGGCACAGCCCTTGCTGCTACCCCGGTATCAGCGTATCGCGCCGCAAATGTGACGGATTATTGGCATGGCCAAGAAAGAACAGACGCCTTCTCTCCCTGATGGCCAGTCGCCCGGCAAGGGCAAGCTGAAGCTCATCATCATCATCGCGCTGGCCTTCCTGCTGGCGGTGGGCGCGTCGGTGGGCGGCACCTGGTTCTTCCTGCACAAGAGCGCCAAGCCCGAAGCGGCTGAGGCCAAGGCCGCGGAACACGCCGAGCCGACGAAGAAGCAGGCGGTGTACGAGATTCTCGCACCGTCCTTCGTGGTCAACTTCAATCAGAACGGCCGTCAGCGCTATCTTCAGGTGGCCGTCGCCCTCATGGGCCGCGACCAGGCGCAGATGGATGCCCTGCGCGAGCAGATGCCGCTGGTGCGCAACCAGTTGGTGATGCTGTTCTCGAGCCAGAATTTCGACAACCTGGTGACGCCGGTCGGCAAGGAGATGCTGCGCCAGCAGGCGACCAGCAGCCTTCAGGAACTGGCGAAGAAAGCCACCGGTCAGTTGACCGTGGAGCAAGTGCTTTTCACCAATTTCGTATTGCAGTAGGTATCCGCCATGGCCATGCAGGATCTACTTTCCCAGGACGAGATCGACGCGCTGTTGCACGGCGTCGACGACGGCCTGGTGGAAACCGAGTCCGACGTCGAGCCGGGGGCGATCAAGTCCTACGACCTGACCAGTCAGGACCGCATCGTCCGGGGCCGCATGCCGACCCTGGAGATGATCAACGAGCGGTTCGCCCGCTACACCCGCATCAGCATGTTCAACCTGCTGCGTCGCTCGGCGGATGTCGCCGTGGGCGGCGTGCAGGTGATGAAGTTCGGCGAATACGTGCACTCGCTGTACGTGCCCACCAGCCTCAACCTGGTGAAGATGAAGCCGCTGCGCGGAACCGCGCTGTTCATCCTTGACGCCAAGCTGGTGTTCAAGCTGGTGGACAATTTCTTCGGCGGGGACGGCCGCCACGCCAAGATCGAAGGCCGCGAATTCACCCCCACGGAATTGCGGGTGGTGCGCATGGTCATCGAGCAGGCCTTCGTCGACCTCGCCGAGGCCTGGCACGCGGTGATGCCGATTGCCTTCGAGTATGTGAACTCCGAGGTGAACCCGGCGATGGCCAACATCGTCAGCCCCAGCGAAGTGGTGGTGGTCTCCACCTTCCATATCGAGCTGGACGGCGGCGGCGGCGACCTGCACATCACCCTGCCTTACGCGATGATCGAGCCGATCCGCGAGATGCTCGACGCCGGCTTCCAGTCCGACGTGGACGACCAGGACGAGCGCTGGATCAACGCCCTGCGCGAGGACATCCTCGACGTCAACGTGCCGGTGGGCGCCACCGTCGTGCGTCGCCAGCTCAAGCTGCGGGACATCCTGCACATGCAGCCGGGCGACGTGATCCCGGTGGAGCTGCCCGAGCACATGATCATGCGCGCCAACGGCGTGCCTTCCTTCAAGGTCAAGCTGGGTTCGCACAAGGGCAACCTGGCCTTGCAGATTCTCGATCCGCTCGTGCGTCCGCGCTGAGCGAATCCCCAGAGGACCCACCATGTCAGACGAAGAAAACGTAACTCCCGAAGAACAGGCGCTGGCCGACGAGTGGGCCGCGGCACTGTCCGAATCCGGTGACGCCAACCAGGACGACATCGACGCGCTGATGGCCCAGGGCGGCGCCACGCCGGTGGTCCCGGCCGCACCGCGTGCGCCGATGGAAGAGTTTGGCATGGCGCCCAAGGCGCCGACCATCGCCGGCCTCGAAGGCCCGAACCTGGACGTGATCCTGGATATCCCGGTGACCATTTCCATGGAGGTGGGCCACACCGACATCAGCATCCGCAACCTGCTGCAGCTCAACCAGGGCTCGGTGATCGAGCTCGACCGCCTGGCCGGCGAGCCGCTGGACGTGCTGGTCAACGGCACCCTGATTGCCCACGGCGAAGTGGTGGTGGTGAACGAGAAGTTCGGCATCCGCCTCACCGACGTGATCAGCCCCAGCGAACGCATCAAGAAGCTGCGCTGACATGGCCGGCCTGCTCGCGAAACTTTCCGTCCTGCCGCTGGCAGGGCTGTCCCTCCTGGCTGTGGCCGAAGAGGCCGCCAAGGCGCCGGCATCCAACCCGGCCATCGTCCATGCCAGCTCCACGCCGAGCCTGATCACCGGCAGCGCCGGCGCGCAACTCATGCAGTTGCTGCTGGGCCTGGTGCTGGTGGTTGGCCTGATCTTTCTGCTGGCCTGGCTGGTGCGCCGCGTGCAACAGGTCAGCCCGCGCAGCAACCAGGCGATCCGCCTGATTTCCAGCCAGGCGCTGGGTCCGCGCGATCGGCTGGTGCTGGTGCAGGTCGGCGAGGAACAGGTGCTGCTCGGGCTGACCCCCGGCCGTATCACGCCGCTGCACGTCATGCGCCAGCCGGTGCATGCCGCCGAGTCGGAAGCGGCGCAGCCGGAATTCGCCCAGCGCCTGCTGGAATTGCTGAACAAGGACAAGGGCCGCCCACAGTGACCCGTTCGCCGAACCTCTCCGCTCTGATCGGTGCGCTCAAGGCCGTCGCGCCGCTGCTCCTGGCCCTGCTGGCGCTGTTGGCGCCGCAGGCCTTCGCCGCCGATCCGACGCAACTGACGGCGATCACCGTGACCACCAACCCGCAGGGGCAGCAGGAGTACTCGGTCAGCCTGCAGATCCTGCTGATCATGACCGCGCTGAGCTTCATCCCGGCGTTCGTCATGCTGATGACCAGCTTCACGCGAATCATCATCGTCTTCTCCATCCTGCGCCAGGCGCTGGGCCTGCAGAGCACGCCGTCGAACCAGATCCTGGTGGGCCTGGCGCTGTTCCTGACGATGTTCGTGATGGCGCCGGTCTTCGACAAGATCAACAGCACCGCGCTGCAGCCCTACCTGAACGAGCAGATTCCCGCCCAGGAGGCGATCAGCCGCGCCGAGGGGCCGATCAAGGCCTTCATGCTGGCGCAGACCCGGCAGTCGGACCTGGAGCTGTTCGTGCGCCTGTCCAAGCGCACCGACATCCAGAACGCCGACGCCACGCCCCTGACCATCCTGGTGCCGGCGTTCGTCACCTCGGAGTTGAAGACCGCGTTCCAGATCGGTTTCATGATCTTCATTCCGTTCCTGATCATCGACCTGGTGGTGTCCAGCGTACTGATGGCGATGGGCATGATGATGCTCTCGCCGCTGATCATTTCATTGCCGTTCAAGATCATGCTGTTCGTCCTGGTGGACGGCTGGGCGTTGATCATCGGCACCCTCGCCGGCAGTTTCGGGACGGTCTAGCGATGGTTCATATTTCCTGTAGGAGCGAGCTTGCCCGCGAAGCTCTTGAGCAGCCGCGGTTCGCGAGCAAGCTCGCTCCTACCCGAGCCTGAAAGAACGGAGTCACCATGACCCCCGAAGTCGCCGTCGACCTGTTTCGCGAAGCGCTCTGGCTGACCGCCATGATCGTCGCCATCCTGATCGTCCCCAGCCTGCTGGTGGGGCTGTTGGTGGCGATGTTCCAGGCCGCCACGCAGATCAACGAGCAGACCCTGAGCTTCCTGCCGCGCCTGATCGTGGTGCTGCTCACCCTCATCGTGCTGGGCCCCTGGCTGATCCGCCAGCTGATGGAGTACACCCAGACGCTGATTACCAGCATCCCCACGCTGATCGGCTGATGCTCGAGCTCAGCAACGCGCAGATCGGCAGTTGGATCGGGTCCTTCCTGTTCCCGCTGTTCCGCATCGCCAGCCTGCTGATGGTGATGCCGATCTTCGGCACCCAGCTGGTGCCCACCCGCGTGCGTCTCTACCTGTCCCTGGCGATTGCCGTGGTGCTGGTGCCCAGCCTGCCACCGATGCCGCAGGTGGATGCGCTGAGCATGCAGGCCATGCTCCTGATCGGCGAGCAGATCCTCATCGGCGCCATGCTCGGCTTCGCCCTGCAGCTGATGTTCCACGCCTACGTCATCGCCGGGCAGATCATCTCCATGCAGATGGGCCTGGGCTTCGCCTCGATGATCGATCCCACCAACGGCATTTCCGTTCCGGTGCTGGGTCAGTTCTTCACCATGCTGGTGACCCTGCTGTTCCTCTCCATGAACGGCCACCTGGTGGTATTCGAAGTGCTCGCCGAGAGCTTCGTGACCCTGCCGGTGGGCGAGGGCCTGTCGGGTAACCACCTGATCACCGTCGCCGGCAAGCTCGGCTGGGTGATCGGCGCCGGGTTGATCCTGGCGCTGCCGGCGGTCACCGCGTTGCTGGTGGTCAACCTCGCCTTTGGTGCCATGACCCGCGCCGCGCCGCAGCTGAACATCTTCTCCATCGGCTTTCCGCTGACCCTGATCATGGGCTTCATCATCGTCTGGATCGGCAGCGCCGACGTTCTCTCCCAGTACCAGTCGCTTGCCAGCGATGGGTTGCAACTGCTTCGCGAACTCGTGGGGGCCCGCTGATGGCCGAGAACGACAGCAGCGAAGACAAGACAGAGGAACCCACAGAGAAACGGCGCCGGGAGGCGCGCGAGAAAGGGCAGCTGCCGCGATCCAAGGAGCTGAACACCCTGGCCGTGCTCGTGGGCGGCGCCGGGGCGCTGCTGATGTACGGTGCCAACCTGGCCGACGCGCTGATGCGCCTGATGCGCGGCAGCTTCGAGCTGGACCGCGCCACGGTGATGAACAGCGAGAGCATGCTCAACCTGCTGGTGGCGGCGGCGAAGATCGCCGGCGACGGCGTCTGGCCGATTCTTGCCGTGCTGCTGGCGGCGGCGCTGATCGGCCCGGTATCGCTGGGCGGCTGGCTGTTCTCGGCCGAGGCGCTGGCACCCAAGTTCAGCCGGATGAACCCGCTGGAAGGGCTCAAGCGCATGTTCTCGATACGCTCGGTGGTGGAGCTGTCCAAGGCGCTGGTGAAGTTCGCGGTGGTGCTGGCGGTGGCGATCCTGGTACTCAAGTCCGACCAGGACGACCTGCTCGCCATGGCCCACGAACCCAGGGAACAGGCGCTGATCCACTGCGCCAGGGTGGTGGGGTGGAGCGCGTTCTGGCTGGCCTGCAGCCTGATGCTCATCGCCGCCTTCGACGTGCCCTACCAGCTCTGGGACAACCGCCAGAAGCTGATGATGACCAAGCAGGAGGTCAAGGACGAGTACAAGGACTCCGAAGGCAAGCCGGAGGTCAAGGCCAAGGTCCGCCAGATGCAGCGCGAGATGGCCAACCGGCGGATGATGCAGGCCGTGCCCCAGGCCGACGTGGTGATCACCAACCCGACCCACTTCGCCGTGGCCCTGCAGTATGACCCGGCCGCCACCGGCGCGCCCAAGCTGCTGGCCAAGGGCAACGATTTCATGGCGCTGAAGATTCGCGAGATCGCCCAGGAGCACAAGGTCACGGTGCTCGAGTCGCCGGCGCTGGCGCGAGCGGTGTACTACTCCACCGAACTCGATCACGAGATTCCCGCCGGCCTCTACCTCGCTGTGGCCCAGGTGCTGGCCTACGTCTACCAGCTGAAGCAATACCGCGCCGGCAAGGGCAAGCGCCCGGGGCCGATGCCGGATCTGCCAATTCCGCCGGATTTACGCCGCGACGAGTGATTCCGGACCGCGTCTGCTATATCTCGCCCTTCCGAGCGCAGTAGCATGGGCGGTTCATGGCCGGGCAGCATGCTCCGGCTGCAAGGGTCGCGAAGGGACACTTCGATGCTTCATGGATTCTCCGCCGGCTGGCGCTCGACGTTCTGGTTTGTGCTCTGCCTGTTCTGCTCCCAGCACGCCTGGGCGGCGGGTGCCGAAGGCGAAGTCCTGCTGCCGTTGGGCGAACGCGTGGTCGATGTCACCGGTACTCTCGACGCCTCCGCCAAGACGCACCTGATCGGCAAGCTCAAGGCCCTGGAAGACCGGCGCGGCGCACAGATTGCCGTGGTGATGCTGCCCACGGTCGGCAAGATGGGCATCGAGGCCTTCGCCAACAAACTGTTCAACGTGTGGCAGCTCGGCCGCAAGGGCATCGACGATGGCGTGCTGATGGTCGTGGCCAAGGACGACCATCTGATGCGCATCGAGGTCGGCTATGGCCTGGAAGGCGCGATCCCCGACGTGCTGGCCGGGCGCATCATCCGCGAGCGCATGGCGCCGGCTTTCCGTGAAGGCGATTACGCGGGTGGTATCGACGCGGCAGTGAATGCGCTGATCGGGCTGATCGACGGCGATACGCTGCCTGAGCCAGCGTCCGAGCCGTTGCACATTCCGCTGGAAGCCTGGCTGCTGCTGGCGTCCTTCGTCGTGGGCGGCGTGGGCGGCGCGCTGCTGGCGGCGCGCCGTATCGGCTGGCGTGGCGCGCTGGTGATCTGTGCGGCAGTCGTTGCGCTAGTGACAGTGGTGGCGGGCGGCAATGACTGGCTGGCGACCGTGGCAACGACGCCGATCTGTCTGCTGGTCGGCGGTGCCACCTTCGGCGCGCTATGGACGGTGCGGGCGGCGTTCTACACCGTGCTCGGGCTGATCGCCTACTGCATCCTGCTCGGCTTCCTGACGCCGCGTTTTGGCGGCGTCCTGTGGGTCTACGCACTCGCCGCTCCCATCATGGCGATGTTCGTATTGGGCCTCTGGTGGCTGCTGATCTCGATGATGCGCGATGCATGGCGCGGCGGGAGCAAGCTCCGTAAGGGCCGGAAGGGGCGCAAGGCGGCCAAGGGAGCGAACGGCCGCAAGGCCTTTTACTGGCGCCTGGCAGTCTTCATCGGCCTGTACCCGTTGCTCGGCCTGGCTATCGGTGCGCCGGCCGCTCCGCTGAACTGGCTGCTGCTGTTGCCCTTCATGTGCCTGCCAGGGCTGCTGGTATTCGGCGCAGGGCAGGGCGGTGCGGGAGGAGGGTCAGGCTCCGGTGGCAGTTCGTCCAGCGGATCGTCGGGCGGTAGCTCGGGCGGTGGCGGATTCTCCGGTGGCGGCGGCTCCAGCGGCGGGGGCGGCGCATCCGGAGGCTGGTGAGAAGTCCCGCTCTGTTTCAGGCATTTCAAGGCTTTCAGAAAAGTTGGAACGCTTCCTGCAAAACCCTGTGCGGATGCCCGGTTGGGCGTCAAAAGTTTGATCTGGTGGCCGTCAGGGCCGCCAACGCGCAGGGGAAATTCGGGTGGATCGCACGCAACTGATCGGCACTGTTCGCAGCAATCTGGTAGGGCTCAGCCGGGGCAACCTCGGCGTGCCCCTGCTGTTGCTCGCCATGCTGGCGATGATGACCCTGCCCATCCCGCCGTTCCTGCTGGATGTGCTGTTCACCTTCAACATCGCCCTGTCCATCGTGGTCCTGCTGGTCAGCGTGTACGCCCTGCGCCCGCTGGATTTCGCCGTGTTCCCGACCATCCTGCTGGTCGCCACCCTGCTGCGCCTGGCGTTGAACGTCGCGTCCACCCGCGTCGTGCTGCTCCACGGCCACGACGGCCATGCGGCCGCGGGCAAGGTGATCCAGGCATTCGGTGAAGTGGTGATCGGCGGCAACTACGTCGTCGGTATCGTGGTCTTCGCGATCCTCATGATCATCAACTTCGTGGTGGTCACCAAGGGCGCCGGGCGTATCTCCGAGGTAAGCGCGCGTTTTACCCTCGACGCCATGCCCGGCAAGCAGATGGCCATCGACGCCGACCTCAACGCCGGCCTGATCGAGCAGGCGGAAGCCAAGAAGCGTCGCGCGGAAGTCGCCCAGGAAGCCGACTTCTACGGCTCCATGGACGGTGCCAGCAAGTTCGTCCGCGGTGACGCCGTCGCCGGCCTGCTGATCCTCTTCATCAACCTCATCGGTGGCGTGGCCATCGGTATGATCCAGCACGCGATGAGCTTCGGCGATGCCGGCAAGGTGTACGCCCTGCTGACCATCGGTGACGGTCTGGTGGCGCAGTTGCCCTCGTTGTTGCTGTCCACCGCTGCCGCGATCATGGTGACTCGCGTTTCCAGCGCCGAGGACATGGGTCAGCAGGTCAACCGCCAGATGTTCGCCTCGCCCAAGGCGCTGGCGATCTCTGCCGCCATCCTGATCGCCATGGGCCTGGTTCCGGGCATGCCGCACGTGTCCTTCGTCGGCCTGGGCGGCCTGGCCGCCGCCGGCGCGTACCTGATCTGGCATCGCCAGCGCCAGGCCAGCCAGAAGGCCGAGCAGGAAGCCCAGACCCAGCAGGAACTGCTGCCGGCGCAGCGCGCCGAGCAGACCAAGGAGCTGGGCTGGGACGACGTGACCCCGGTGGACATGGTCGGCCTGGAAGTGGGTTACCGGCTGATTCCGCTGGTGGACCGCAACCAGGGCGGCCAGTTGCTGGCGCGGATCAAGGGCGTGCGCAAGAAGCTCTCCCAGGACCTGGGCTTCCTCATGCCGTCGGTACACATCCGCGACAACCTCGACCTGCTACCCAACGCCTATCGTTTGACGCTCATGGGCGTCAGCGTGGCGGAAGCGGAGATCTACCCGGACCGCGACCTGGCAATCAACCCCGGCCAGGTGTTCGGCACCCTCAACGGCATCGCCGGCAAGGATCCGGCCTTCGGCCTGGAGGCCGTGTGGATCGAGGCCTCGCAGCGCGACCAGGCGCAGTCCCTGGGCTACACCGTGGTCGACGCCAGCACCGTGGTTGCCACCCACCTGAACCAGGTGCTGCACAAGCATGCCCACGAGTTGCTCGGCCACGAGGAAGTCCAGCAACTGATGCAACTGCTGGCCAAGACCTCGCCCAAGCTCGCCGAGGAACTGGTGCCGGGGATGATTTCCCTGTCGACCCTGCTCAAGGTGCTGCAGGCGCTGCTGCAGGAACAGGTGCCGGTGCGCGACATCCGTACCATCGCCGAGGCCATCGCCAACGTGGCGGTGAAGAGTCAAGATCCCGCCGCGATGGTGGCGGCGGTTCGTGTCGCGCTGTCCCGCGCCATCGTGCAAACCATTGTGGGACTAGAGCCGGAGCTGCCTGTGATCACTCTGGAGCCCAGGTTGGAACAGATATTGCTGAATAGTCTTCAAAAGGCCGGACAGGGCTCCGAAGACGGCATGTTGCTGGAGCCCGGAATGGCCGAGAAGCTGCAACGCTCGATGGTTGAAGCGGCGCAGCGCCAGGAGATGCTTGGCAAGCCTGCGATTCTGCTGGTGGCGGGTCCGGTCCGCGCGATGATGTCCCGATTCGCCCGGATGGCAGTCCCCACCATGCATGTGTTGGCGTACCAGGAAATCCCCGACAACAAACAAGTCACGATTGTCGCCACTGTTGGGCAGAACTGATTGAGGTCCAAGGCCATGCAGGTAAAACGCTTCTTCGCCGCCGATATGCGTCAGGCCATGAAACTGGTCCGCGACGAACTGGGCCCGGACGCCTCGATCATCGGCAATCGCCGTGTCGCCGGCGGCGTGGAGCTGACCGCGGCGCTGGATTACCAGGCCCCGGTGGCGGCCAGCAAGCCGAACCCGGCGCTGGAGGCCGAGCTGCGCAAGACCCAGGCGAAGATCGCCCAGGCGAAGGCGGACCTGTCGGCCCCCGCCCGTGCCGGCGATGGCGTGCGCAAGGACCGTCAAATGTACGGCACCGAGAAGCCGCGTCGCAGCGCTGCCGAAACCCTGGCCGAAGCCATGGACGCACCGGTCGCCCCGGCGCCGGCCGCTGCCGGTCAGCAGGCGCTGGAGGCCATGCGCTTCGAGCTCAATGGTCTGCGTGAACTGATCGAAGTCCAGTTGGGCTCCATCGCCTGGAACCAGCTGCAGAACCAGCGTCCGAAACAGGCCAACCTGTGGCGCCGCCTTCAGCGCATGGGGCTGCCGGCCGACCTGTCGCGCAGCCTGCTGGAGCGCGTGGCTTCCATTGCCGATCCGAAGCAGGCCTGGCGCATGCTGCTGGCGCACCTGGCGCGCTCGATCAATACCCCGGAAACCGACCTGCTGGAGCAGGGCGGGGTAATCGCCCTGGTCGGCCCGGCCGGCATGGGCAAAACCACGACCCTGGCCAAGCTGGCCGCGCGCTACGTATTGAAATACGGCGCGCAGAGCATCGCCCTGGTGTCGATGGACAGTTTCCGCATCGGCGCCCAGGAGCAGATCAAGACCCTGGGCCGCATCCTCAACGTGCCGGTGACCCTGGTCGATCCGGGCCAGTCGCTGATCCAGGCCATGGCCCCGCTGGCGCGCAAGCGCCTGGTGCTGATCGATACCGCGGGCCTGCCCGCCAACGATCCGGCGCTGCGCATGCAACTCGAAGCGCTGTCGTCGCTGAGCCTGAACGTGAAGAACTACCTCGTGCTGGCCGCGACCAGCCAGAGCCAGGTGCTCAAATCCGCCTGGCAGAACTATCGTTCCTGTGGGCTGGCCGGGTGCATCCTGACCAAGCTGGACGAAGCGGGAAGCCTCGGCGAAGCTCTGGCTCTGGCTATCAGCCAGCATCTACCGGTAGCCTATCTGGCTGACGGGCCGAAGATTCCCGACGACCTGCATGTGGCGCGCGCGCACCAGTTGGTCAGCCGCGCGGTGAGCCTGCAGTCGCCTGAAGAACCCAGCGAAGACGCCATGGCCGACATGTTCGCCGGCCTTTACCAGCAGCCGGTGCGTCGCGCCAGCTGAAGATTGTGAGCCCCGGGTGGGGCGTGGGACGGCCGGTTGAGCCGTCCAAGCGATGCGGATGCTCTGCAAGACGATCCGCGAGCACCGGCAGCAGTGGAGCACCGCCGCCGGATTAGCCGAAGCGTCAGAAACGCGACGGTCGAACGACGAGACAAGGTATTGATATGGGTATGCATCCCGTTCAGGTAATCGCAGTCACCGGCGGCAAGGGTGGCGTGGGCAAGACCAACGTGTCGGTGAACCTGTCGCTGGCGCTGGCCGATCTCGGCCGCCGCGTCATGCTGCTGGACGCCGACCTGGGCCTGGCCAACGTCGACGTGCTGCTGGGCCTGTCGCCCAAGCGCACGCTGGCCGACGTCATCGAAGGCGAGTGCGACCTGCGCGACGTGATCCTCCAGGGACCCGGCGGCATCCGCATCGTCCCGGCGGCCTCGGGCACCCAGAGCATGGTGCATCTCACGCCGATGCAGCACGCCGGCCTGATCCAGGCTTTCAGCGACATCAGCGACAACATCGACGTGCTGGTAGTGGACACCGCCGCCGGCATCGGCGACTCGGTGGTGAGTTTCGTCCGTGCAGCGCAGGAAGTGCTGCTGGTCGTTTGCGATGAACCCACGTCGATTACCGATGCCTACGCTTTGATCAAGCTGCTCAACCGTGACTACGGCATGACCCGCTTCCGCGTACTGGCGAACATGGCCCACAGCCCCCAGGAGGGCCGCAACCTGTTCGCCAAGCTGACCAAGGTGACCGACCGTTTCCTGGACGTGGCGCTGCAGTACGTCGGCGCCATTCCCTACGACGAGTCGGTGCGCAAGGCGGTGCAGAAGCAGCGTTCGGTGTATGAGGCGTTCCCGCGCAGCAAGGCTTCCCTGGCCTTTCGTGCGGTGGCGCAGAAGGTCGACAGCTGGCCGCTGCCGGCCAACCCACGAGGGCACCTGGAGTTCTTCGTCGAGCGCCTGGTGCAACATCCCACGGGTTCGGCCGTATGACCGCGGCCTCCGGAGCGCGTATGTATAGCAAGGCACAGGCGCACAACTCCCAGGAACTGCTGATCCAGAAGCACGCGCCTCTGGTCAAGCGCATCGCCTACCACCTGCTCGGCCGTCTGCCGGCCAGCGTGCAGGTGGAGGACCTGATGCAAGCCGGCATGATCGGCCTGCTGGAGGCCGCGAAGAAATACGATTCAGGCAAGGGTGCAAGCTTCGAGACCTACGCCGGCATCCGCATCCGCGGCGCCATGCTCGACGAGGTGCGCAAGGGCGACTGGGCTCCGCGTTCGGTGCACCGCAACACCCGCATGGTCAGTGACGCCATCCGCGCCGTCGAGGCGAGAACCGGACGCGACGCTAAAGATCAGGAGGTTGCTGCCGAACTCAATATGAGCCTCGAAGATTATTACGGCATCCTCAGCGACACCCAGGGCAGCCGTTTGTACAGCTTCGACGACATGTTGCAGGACGGTGACCAGGGCAGTGGCTTTGCCGAGGACGCCTCGCACCACGACAACGAACCGTCCCACGGGCTGGAAGACGAACGCTTCCAGGCGGCGCTGGCCGATGCCATCACCAAGCTGCCCGAGCGCGAGCGACTGGTGCTGGCCCTCTATTACGACGAGGAACTCAACCTCAAGGAGATCGGCGAGGTGCTGGGCGTCAGCGAATCGCGGGTCAGCCAGTTGCACAGCCAGTGCGCCGCGCGCCTGCGTTCGCGTCTGGCGGAGTGGCGCGCTCGCTGAGCATCGGGTAGTTTCGCGCCTGCTTGTTCCTAGCGAAAAGGCTGAAGGGATTTTCCCTAGGCAAGTTAAAGGCTTACGAATTTCTGGGTGACGTTCCTTTGACGCCCCCACAGCAAAGAGCGCTCGGCGCTCAATGAATTGACGGCACGCCCGCCAGGGCGCGTTTGGTATCGATGGAGGCAGGTTTGGACAAGAATATGAAAATTCTCATCGTGGACGACTTTTCCACGATGAGGCGCATCATCAAGAACCTCCTGCGGGACCTGGGGTTCACCAACACCGCAGAGGCCGACGACGGCACCACTGCGCTGCCGATGCTGCACAGCGGCAACTTCGACTTCCTCGTGACCGACTGGAACATGCCCGGCATGACCGGCATTGACCTGCTGCGTGCGGTCCGCGCCGACGAGCGCCTCAAGCACCTGCCGGTGCTGATGGTCACCGCCGAAGCCAAGCGCGACCAGATCATCGAAGCGGCCCAGGCCGGGGTCAACGGCTATGTGGTCAAGCCTTTCACCGCTCAGGTGCTGAAAGAAAAGATCGAGAAGATTTTCGAGCGGGTCGGCAGCTAAGGCCGGCATAGAGGGCGTCATGGATTTCAACGAATCCGCGGGTGACTTCGAGTCGACCCTGAAAAAACACGCGCGCGAATTGGTCGAATGCCTCGAGCAGGGCGACGTTCAGACCGCCGTGCAACTGATCTCCGAACTCAACCAGGCGCGTGATCGCGGGCTCTACCAGGAAGTGGGCAAGCTCACCCGCGAGCTGCACAACGCCATCGTCAACTTCCAGATCGACCCCAGTTCCCCGCGCGCCCAGGAAGTCTCGCAGATCGCCGATGCGACCGATCGCCTGTCCTACGTGGTGACGATGACCGAGAAAGCGGCCAACCGCACCATGGACCTGGTGGAAGAGTGCACCCCGGTGGTCATGCACATCGAGACCCAGGCCAAGGAGTTGCAGGAAGACTGGTCGCGCTTCATGCGCCGCGAATTGGGCCCGGACGCCTTCCGCGACCTGGCCAAGCGCGTCGAGCAGTTCCTCTACATCAGCGCCCAGGACAGCCGCAAACTCTCCGCGCACCTGAACGACATCCTGCTCGCGCAGGACTTCCAGGACCTCACCGGACAGGTGATCAAGCGCGTCACCAAGCTGGTGACCGAAGTCGAGTCGAACCTCGTGAAGCTGGTCTGGATGGCGGGCCAGGTGGATCGCTACGCCGGCATCGAGCATGACCACGAGAGCATGCGCGACGCGGTGGAAAAAGAAAGATCATCCAAGGGTGAAGGTCCGCAGATTGCTGCCGATACAAGAAAGGACGTCGTGTCCGGTCAGGACGATGTCGACGATCTGTTGTCCAGCCTTGGTTTTTAAGCGTCCGCTGACGCTGTAGAGGGAGCATCCGAATGAGCTTCGACGCCGATGACGAAATCCTCCAGGACTTCCTGGTGGAGGCCGGCGAGATTCTCGAGCTACTGTCCGAGCAACTGGTCGAGCTGGAAAGCCGTCCGGAAGACATGGACCTGCTCAATGCCATCTTCCGTGGGTTCCACACCGTCAAGGGTGGGGCGGGCTTCCTCCAGCTGAATGCGCTGGTGGAGTGCTGCCACATCGCCGAGAACGTGTTCGACATGCTGCGCAAGGGCGAACGGCGCGTGGATGCCGAGCTGATGGACGTGATGCTGCAGGCGCTGGATACCGTCAACGTCATGTTCCAGCAGGTGCGTGATGCCGAGGAGCCCACGCCGGCCACTCCCGAGCTGCTCGCCGCGCTGTCGCGCCTGGCCGACCCGAACGCCGCCCCGGCCGAAGCGTCGGCTCCAGCGCCGGTGGTTGCCGAACCGGTGGTGGAACAGGCTCCCGTTGCCGATGCCGCCTATGGCGACATCACCGATGCCGAGTTCGAGCAACTGATGGACGCTCTGGAACCCACCGCCGATGCGGCTGCTGCGCCGGTCGGCGCTGGTGGTGACGACATCACCGACGACGAATTCGAAGCGCTGCTCGACCAGTTGCACGGCAAGGGCCAGTTCAGCGCTGGGGCCAAGGAGCCCGCCAAGGCGGCTCCGGCAGCCGAGGCTCCGGCCGCCGCTGGGGGCGACGAAATCAGCGACGACGAGTTCGAAGCGTTGCTTGATCAACTGCATGGCAAGGGCCAGTTCACCGGTGCGAAGGAAGAAGCGCCTGCCGCTCCCACCGAGCCGGTTGCCCAGAACAATGCCGAGCAATCGCCGGCTGCCGGCGGTGACGACAACATCACCGACGATGAATTCGAGAAGCTGCTCGACGAACTGCACGGCAAGGGCCAGTTCACCGGCGCGAAGGAAGAGCCCGTCGTTCCTGCCAAACCGGCCGCTGCGGCGCCCGCGCCCAAACTCGCTGCTGCCGCGCCGGCCCCGGCTGCTGCGGCCAAGCCTGCCGCTGCCAAGCCCGCTGCTGCGGCTGCGGAGAAGCCATCCAACGAAGCGGAAACCACCGTGCGCGTGGACACCGCCCGTCTGGACGAGATCATGAACATGGTCGGCGAACTGGTGCTGGTGCGTAACCGCCTGGTGCGCCTGGGCCTGAACAGCGGCGACGAGGCGATGGCCAAGGCCGTCTCCAACCTCGATGTGGTCACCGCCGACCTGCAGTCGTCGGTGATGAAGACCCGCATGCAGCCGATCAAGAAGGTCTTCGGCCGCTTCCCGCGGCAGGTCCGCGACCTGGCGCGCAACCTGAAGAAAGAGATCAACCTCGAGCTGATCGGCGAAGAGACCGACCTGGACAAGAACCTGGTCGAGGCCCTGGCCGACCCGCTGGTGCACCTGGTGCGCAACGCGGTGGACCATGGCATCGAAGGCCCGGACGAGCGCGAGGCCGCCGGCAAGTCGCGTTCGGGCAAGGTGGTACTGTCCGCCGAGCAGGAAGGCGATCATATCCTGCTGTCGATCTCCGACGACGGCAAAGGCATGGACCCGGACGTGCTGCGCGCCAAGGCCGTGGAGAAGGGCCTGCTGGACAAGGACGCGGCCGATCGCCTGTCCGAGTCCGACTGCTACAACCTGATCTTCGCCCCGGGCTTCTCTACCAAGACCGAGATTTCCGACGTCTCCGGCCGCGGTGTCGGCATGGACGTGGTGAAGACCAAGATTTCCCAGCTCAACGGGATCATCAACATCTACTCGACCAAGGGCCAGGGCTCGAAGATCGTCATCAAGGTCCCGCTGACCCTGGCGATCATGCCGACCCTGATGGTGATGCTGGGCAACCAGGCCTTCGCCTTCCCGCTGGTCAACGTCAACGAGATCTTCCACCTCGACCTGTCGAACACCAACGTGGTCGACGGCCAGGAAGTGGTGATCGTCCGCGACAAGGCCCTGCCGTTGTTCTACCTCAAGCGCTGGCTGGTGCCGGGCGCGCAACATGACGAGCCGGGCGAGGGCCATGTGGTGATCCTCTCCGTGGGCACCCAGCGCATCGGCTTCGTGGTCGATCAACTGGTGGGCCAGGAAGAGGTGGTGATCAAGCCGCTGGGCAAGATGCTGCAGGGCACGCCGGGCATGGCCGGGGCGACCATCACCGGGGACGGGCGCATCGCGCTGATCCTCGACGTGCCGAGCATGCTCAAGCGCTACGCCCGTCGAATCTGACAATAGGGTCAGTTGACGATTCGCCACGGCCGCGACGGAGCCACATTTTGCGCAGGCCAAGGCACGAGGAGATAGGTTTGGTTATTCCAAATGAGCCAGTAACGCAGCGCGGCGCAAAATGCGGCCCCGTCCCTTCGGGTTGCGCGGCAAATCACGCCATGCGTCGTTGCGGAACTCGACAAGGGAATGCCATTGCCGTCGTTCCGCGTCTAGCCTGGCGTGATTTGGCGCAGCAACGCGGCTCGCGCCGAATCGTCAACTGACCCTATGGGCGTGCCGCTTGGCGTGCCCGTGTGATGGAAGCAGTTTTTTCAGGAGTGTCTATGGCTGTCAAAGTCCTGGTGGTGGACGATTCGGGGTTCTTCCGCCGCCGTGTCTCGGAGATTCTTTCGGCTGACCCGCAGATCCAGGTGGTCGGCACGGCGACCAACGGCCGCGAGGCGATTGATCAGGCGCTGGCGCTCAAGCCGGACGTGATCACCATGGACTACGAAATGCCGCTGATGGACGGCATCACCGCCGTGCGGACCATCATGCAGCGCTGCCCGACGCCGGTCCTGATGTTCTCCTCGCTGACTCACGAAGGCGCGCGGGTGACCCTGGATGCGCTGGATGCCGGCGCGGTGGATTACCTGCCGAAGAATTTCGAGGACATCTCGCGCAACCCGGACAAGGTCCGCCAGCTGCTGTGCGAGAAGGTCCACACCATCGCCAGGAGCAACCGCCGCTTCGCCGCGTACTCTTCATACTCGTCGAGCCCGGCCGCATCGGCTTCGACTCCCGCTGCCGGCAGCGCGCGCCCGGCCGCTCCCGTTTCCTCGGGCGGCAGCCATGCGCCGGCCGCTCCGGCTCCGGCGACCTCTGCCGCCCCAAAGCGTAAGCCCTACCGGCTGGTAGCCATCGGCACTTCGACCGGTGGGCCGGTGGCGCTGCAGCGGGTCCTGACCCAGCTGCCTGCCAACTTCCCGGCGCCCCTGGTGCTGATCCAGCACATGCCGGCGGCCTTTACCAAGGCCTTCGCCGAGCGCCTGGACAAGCTGTGCAAGATCACCGTCAAGGAAGCCGAGGACGGCGACATCCTGCGTCCCGGCGTGGCCCTGCTGGCTCCAGGCGGCAAGCAGATGATGGTCGACGCGCGTGGCGCCGTGCGTATCCTGCCCGGCGATGAGCGGCTGAACTACAAGCCCTGCGTCGACGTGACCTTCGGTTCCGCGTCCAAGGCCTATGGCGACAAGGTCCTGGCGGTGGTGCTCACCGGCATGGGCGCCGATGGCCGCGAAGGCGCGCGGATGCTCAAGCAGGGCGGCGCCCAGGTCTGGGCCCAGGATGAAGCCAGCTGCGTGATCTACGGCATGCCCATGGCGATCGCCAAGGCAGGCCTGGCCGACGCGGTTTACAGCCTCGACGACATCGGCCGGCACCTGACCGAGGCCTGCGGCTGATGGATGTCCTCAGCCTGGTCGGCCTGATTCTCGCGCTGGTCGCCATCATCGGTGGCAACTTTCTCGAGGGCGGGCACGTCGGTGCCCTGGCCAATGGCCCGGCGGCACTGATCGTGGTCGGCGGCACCCTCGCCGCCGCGCTGCTACAGACCCCCGTGGCGGTGCTCAAACGCGCCGTGACCATGCTGCGCTGGATGATCCTGCCGCCCAAGGTGGACCTGGTCGGCGGCATCAACCACGTCGTCGGCTGGAGCATGACGGCGCGCAAGGAAGGCCTGCTGGGCCTGGAAACCGTCGCCGATGCCGAGCGCGACCCATACGCACGCAAGGGGCTGCAACTGCTGGTGGACGGTACCGAACCCGAAGCCATCCGCAGCATCCTCGAAGTCGACCTGTACAACCAGGAAAGCCGCGACCTGGCCGCCGCCAAGGTGTTCGAGGCCATGGGCGGCTATTCGCCGACGATCGGCATCATCGGTGCGGTCATGGGCCTGATTCATGTGATGGGCAACCTCGCCGACCCCAGCCAGCTCGGCAACGGCATTGCCGTGGCCTTCGTCGCCACCATCTACGGCGTCGGCCTGGCCAACCTCCTGCTGCTGCCCATCGGCAACAAGCTCAAAAGTATCGTGCTGCGCCAGTCCTGCTACCGCGAAATGCTCATGGAGGGCCTACTGTCCATCGCTGAGGGTGAGAATCCGCGCTCCATCGAGCTGAAGCTGCAAGGCTTCGTCGGCTGAGGGGGAGGGATGCGCATGCCTCGCCGCAGACGTCATGAGGAACACGAGAATCACGAACGCTGGCTGGTGTCCTACGCAGACTTCATCACCCTGCTGTTCGCCTTCTTCGTGGTGATGTATTCGATCTCCTCGATCAACGAGGGCAAGTACAAGATCCTCTCGGAGACGCTGACCGGCGTGTTCAACCAGCCGGACCGCTCGATCCGCCCGATCCCGGTCGGCGAGGAGCGCCCGCGCACCCAGCAGCCGGACGAATCGCTCAACGAGCCGCAGGACGAGGGCCAGGCCCAGGGCAACCCGGACACCCTGCAGCAGATCACCGACAGCGTGCGCCAGGCCTTCGGCGACCTGATCGCCACCGATCAGCTGTCGGTGCGCGGCAACGAGTTCTGGATCGAGATCACCCTCAATTCCAGCCTGCTGTTCCCCAGTGGCGACGCGATCCCCAACGACGCCGCCTTCGCAATCATCGAGAAGGTCGCCAGGATTCTGGCGCCTTACCGCAACCCGGTGCATGTCGAAGGCTTCACCGACAACGTACCAATCCATAATTCGCAGTACCCGACCAACTGGGAGCTGTCCGCGGCCCGCGCCGCCAGCATCGTTCGCATGCTCGCCCAGGACGGTCTCGACGCCGGTCGGCTGGCGGCGGTGGGCTATGGTGAATTCCAGCCGGTGGCGGACAATGCCACGGCGGATGGCCGCGCACGCAACCGCCGGGTGGTGCTGGTGATCTCCCGCAACCTGGAGGTGCGCCGCAGCATCAGCGGCGTGGGCAGCGGCAAGGCGCAGCCGGACCCGGCGTTGCGGCATGCTGGCACGCAAACTGCACCAGTGGTTGCCAGCGAGGCGCCCGGCAGCGGCGCCGTCAATTCTTCGTCATCGGCAGGGACTGAATGATATGAACACCCTGAACCGAAACACGGCCTGCGGGGAGCCAGCACTATGAAAGTCTGGGCGGTAGCCAACCAGAAAGGCGGGGTCGGCAAGACCACGTCCTCCATCGCATTGGCGGGCCTGCTGGCGGACGCCGGCAAGCGCGTGCTGATCGTCGACCTGGACCCCCACGGCTCCATGACCAGCTACTTCGGCCACGACCCGGACACGCTTGAACACAGCGTGTTCGACCTGTTCCTGCACCAGGGCAACGTGCCCGAGGGCCTGCCCGAGTCGCTGCTGCTGCCCACCAGCCACGAGAACATCCGCCTGCTGCCCTCGAGCACTGCACTGGCCACCCTGGAGCGCCAGTCGCCAGGGCAGAACGGCCTGGGCCTGGTGATCGCCAAGAGCCTGGCGCAGCTGTGGAACCAATTCGACTACGCGATCATCGACAGCCCGCCGCTGCTGGGTGTGCTGATGGTCAACGCGATGGCGGCCAGCCAGCACCTGGTGATCCCGGTGCAGACCGAGTTCCTTGCCCTCAAGGGCCTGGAGCGCATGGTCAACACCCTGAAGATGGTCAACCGCTCGCGCAAGCAGGCGCTGCCCTTCACCATCGTGCCGACCCTGTTCGACCGCCGTACCCAGGCCTCGCTGGGCACCCTGCGGGTGCTGCGCGACACCTATCCGGACACCCTCTGGCAGGCGTTCATTCCGGTGGACACCAAGCTGCGCGATGCCAGCCGCCTGGGCACCGTGCCTTCGCGCAACGACAGCAACAGCCGTGGCGTGATCGCCTACCGCGCGCTGCTCAAGCATCTGCTGGCCCATGTGCCGGCGAGCCAGGTAGCCTGAAGATGGCTGGCACGATTAAAAGAATCCGACGGATGCGCTCAAGAGCGGCGCGTCCGCTGCCGATAGGCTGGTCAGTCACCCTGCGCGGTTATCCATCATGAGTCGTTCCGCTACCGCCACACGGCCCCAGCTCGCGTTGCAGTCCTACCTGGACGCGCTGCTGCAGGAGGCCACTTTCGAAGACTTCGCCGCGGAACCGGTGGCGCTGCCTGTCGCCGCGCCTGTTGCTCCGGCTCCGGTGGCGCTGGTGGTCAGCGAGCCGGTCGCGCCACTTTCCGCCGAGCCTCAGGCTGCGGTGCTGCAGACCCCGCAAGCCAGCGTCAGCCTCGACGAATTCGAAGCGGCCGTGCTCGAAGAGCAGGTCCGCGATGCACGCCTGAACGTGGCGGTCCGCATGCCCGCTGTCCAGGCGCCGGTGGCCGAACTGCGCGTGCCAGAGCCGGTGGCTCCGGTCATGGAAACGCCTGTTGCCGATGAACCGTTGGCGCAACCAGGTCAGGTCATCGACCTGCACCAGCCCGGCAGTGCCGAGCTGCCCGCCGCGCCGCTGAAACTGCTCGACGACGGTCGCCCGGTGTGGGCGGCCGAACCCTTCGAGTGCCTGCTGTTCGACGTCGCCGGGCTGACCCTGGCCGTGCCGCTGGTGTGCCTGGGCTCGATCTACCCCCTGGGGGGGCACGACCTGACCCCGCTGTTCGGCCAGCCGGACTGGTTCCTCGGCATCCTGCCGGGCCAGAACGGTAACCTTAAGGTGCTCGATACCGCGCGCTGGGTAATGCCCGAGCGCTACCGCGACGACTACCGCGAGGGGCTGCAGTACGTGATTTCCGTGCAGGGCTACGAGTGGGGGCTGGCCGTGCACCAGGTCAGCCGCTCGGTGCGCCTGGCCCCGTCCGAAGTGAAGTGGCGCAGCCAGCGCCAGCAACGCCCGTGGCTGGCCGGCACGGTGATCGACCAGATGTGCGCACTGCTCGACGTCTCGGCCCTGGCCGAACTGATCGCCAGCGGTGCGGCCAAGCGCCTGCAGCCCTGAGGCCGGGTGCAATCCTGATTTGACAGACAACCTCCGCGCCGCAGGCGGCGCGGAACCAGAAGAGGCGAGGGGATATGAAGAAAACGTCAGCGCAAGGTGCCGAAGATCCGATTCTGCAGTGGGTCACCTTCCGCCTGGACAACGAGACCTACGGCATCAACGTGATGCAGGTCCAGGAAGTGCTGCGCTACACCGAGATCGCGCCGGTGCCGGGAGCCCCGAGCTATGTGCTGGGCATCATCAACCTGCGCGGCAACGTGGTCACCGTGATCGACACCCGCCAGCGCTTCGGCCTGGACCCGGCGCCGGTCTCGGACAACACCCGCATCGTCATCATCGAAGCTGACAAGCAAGTCGTCGGCATCCTGGTCGACAGCGTTGCCGAGGTCGTCTACCTGCGCCAGTCCGAGATCGAGACCGCGCCGAACGTCGGTAACGAGGAATCGGCCAAGTTCATCCAGGGCGTCTGCAACAAGAACGGCGAGCTGCTGATCCTGGTCGAGCTGGACAAGATGATGACCGAGGAAGAGTGGTCGGAGCTGGAGAGCATCTGAGGTGCTGATCGCTCTGGTGGTGCTCGGTATCGCCTGCGTGGGCCTCGCGTTGGCCTGCGTCTGGCTGTCCGGCCGGCAGCGCGCCCAGGAAGCCCGGGCGGCGCAGCTGGAGAAGCAGCTCGCGGTATTCGAGCAGCGTCTGAAGGAGCAGGGCAAGCGCATCGAGTCCTACCAGCAGATCAACGTCCGCATGGGCGAGGAGCTGCGCGAGCTGAACAAGCAGGTCGCGCCGCTGCCCGAGCGTCTGGCGCGCATCGAGCAGCGCGATCCCACCAGCCTGTCCTTCAGCCAGGCCGCGCGCCTGGTCGGCATGGGAGCAAGCCCCGAAGACCTGACCCAAAGCTGCGGCCTGTCCCAGGCCGAAGCCGAACTGGTCGCCCGCCTGCATCAGGGCAAGGCGCGGGACTGAGCCCGCGCCTGCGTCGTGCTCGCAACCCGCTGCCGCCATCTGTCGGGATTCCTGAGTTGTAGGAATTTCACTACGGGTGATTAGGACTCGTCTGATAAGAAAGGCGGCAAATCGTCGCTAAATTGGCCTCGTCAAACATTTTTCGAGGCCATCGATATGGCGACCATCTCACGACGCGCCATGGTGCTGTGTTCGCACCCGGGCCGGCTGCTGAACTACAGCGTGCTGCTCAATCGCCTGGAGTTCTACCACCTGAGCCTGTGCTTGAACCTGGACGAAGTGCGCAAGGCGCTGGCAACCCGGCAGCGCTACGGTCTGTTCATCCATGACGACTTCCGCCCGGGCCCGAGCGAATTGCTCAGCCTCAAGGCGCTTAGCCGCAGCAACACCTTCCGCCAGTTCCTGCTGGTCGGAAACTACAGCGCCGAGGAGCGACGCGGCCTGATGCAGTGGGCCTGGGCCAACCGCGTGCCGCTGCTGGACGTGCTGGACAAGCCGATATCCCTGGCGCAGTTGCGCGAGGCGACCAGCAGCATGGTCCTCTACCACAGCGAAGACGAGCAGCCGATCCGTCGATCGGTGCGCGAGTTCCACGACTACGCACCTGCCAACGATCGCCCGTCGTACCAGACAGGTACCGAGCGCTTGCGCTGATTCCTCTCAGTCGGGACGGGAAGCCGGTCCTTCGAGCAACAGCGGCGCATCGCCTTCCTGGGCGCTGGAGCGGTTGTTCAGCGGGCTCTTGCCCTTGAGGTACCAGGCGAAGGCGATGATTTCCGCGATGGTGCGATAGAGCGCCTCGGGTATCGCTTCGCCCAGTTCCAGCCGCGCCAGCAGACGCACCAGCTCGGCGTTCTCGTAGATCGGCACCTCATGGTGACGGGCAATGGCCAGAATGGTCTCCGCCAGCTCGTCGTCACCCTTGGCGGTCAGGGTCGGAGCGCTCTGGCCGTCATAGTTCAGGGCGATGGCCTGGCGCGGCGGCGATTTCATCTTCTTCATGCGGTCTCATCCACCCAGCGTTGCTCCACCGCCGTGCGGGGGCCCTGTGGCGGCTTGCCCTGACTGCAGGACAGCTCGCCGACGGTCAGGCCGGCATCGTTCAGGCGCTGGCGCAGGGTGCCCAGTTCGCGGTCCACCAGGCTTGCGGTACTGGCGTTTTCGGCCCACATCTGGCTGGCAATGCTGCCGTGGGCGAGGGTGGCCTGCACCTGCATCGGGCCCAGCGGTTCGAGATCGAAAGCCAGCTCCACCCGCCACAGCGTGTCCTGCTGTTGCGGGTCGCGCTCGCTGGCGGGTTTTTCTTCCTGCTGGATACGCACCTGCAATGGCACCCAGTGGTGCTGGTGGCGCATGGGGATTTCCATCTGCCAGGTGTTGAGCAGGGTGCCGTCGGGCAAGACATCGCTTTGCGCAAGGCTGCTGAGCTGGTGCGTCTGCAGGCGCGAGACGGCAGCGGCGGCCAGCTTGAGCAGGGATTCGAGGTCGCCTTCTTCCTCCAATTGGTGGGCCAGCCGGCTGGGCAGCGGGAAGCTGGTCGGCGCCGCTGTGCGTCCGCCGGTCTGGCCCAGCACGCCGAGCGCGTTGCGGACGAAGGCCGGCAGCGACTGCGCCAGGTTGCTGGCGCCCGCCAGGGCGTTGCCGGACAGGTTGCCCAGGACCCCGGCGGCGGTGCTGTTCGGCGCGGCCGGCAGCAATTGGGCGATCAGTCGCAGCAGGTTGGCCTTGAGGTCCTGCGGCAGGGGCTCGGCTCCGCGCAGCAGCTGCGCCTCCAGAAATGCCCCGCTGTGCTGCAGCGCCTGGGCGACTCCCTTGGCATCGCTCAGTTGGCGGATGTCGGGGAGGGCGGCGAGCAGCTTGTCCACAGCCTGGTGCATTTCCGGCGACATCGCCGGGCTGCGCCCGGCGCCCTGCAAAGCACTGAACAGACTTTCCAGCGGGCCCTGGCGGCCCTGCTGTGCGGAGAGTTGGCGGGTGAGTTCGAGCTGGTCGAGGCGACTGTCCAGCGGCAGGAACTGCAGGGCATTCTGGTCCTGTACGCGAGCGCTGAGCAGGCTGTTCAGAGGCAGCGGATTCGGGGACTCGATGCTCAACTGGCGCCCCGCCAGGGGGGTATTGAGCAGCGTCACCAGTACCTTGTAGATGGCCTGTTCCGCCTTGTTCTGGGCGACCAGTTGGCTGGAGTCGACCTTGCCCTGCAGCAGCGTGCCCACCGGCAGGAGATCGAGGTCCAGACTGCCCAGCGGCGGCTGGCGGCCGCCCAGGCCCAGCTGGCTGATGCTCGGCTGGTTGATCAGCGTGGCGGCGAGGTTGGTCTGGGTCAGCGTGGCGAGCTCCAGCGTGCTGCCCTTGGGCAGGGCCTGCGGGCTGTCCGCGACAACCAGGGCCTGCTGGCCGCTGGCCATGGTCAGGCGCAACAGCAGTTGGAAGTTTACCGGCGTTTCGCGTACCGCCAGGACTTCGGCATTGGCCTTTTCCCCTGGCGGCAGCAGGTCACCCAGGCTCTGCGCGAGCTTGAGCGTCAGTTCCGCCGAGCTTTGCGCGCTGCGCGGGGTAGGCATGGGCGGTAGCGGGCGGGAAGCGCCAATTTCGCTCGGCATCGAGGACCTGTCCGGAAGACAAAACGGGTTTGCGCCCAGTGTATCGGCGGCGGTTGCCCGCACTTTAGACCGCCCGGCGGTGAGTGCGCAGCGTAATCGGTCAGGATAGACGCAATGCAAGGTGCGCTGATCTGACGTTACACCCTGTCGAAAAACCTGACGTCGGGCGTAGGAACGGCTGTGTATAATGCGCCGCCCGAGGCCGCGCTTGGCGGCCCGCGCGGTATGGCCGCGTTTTTGCACCCCTGACTGTTTTCTGCCCGACGGTTGCCGATGCCCTTGAACCATCCCCTCCTCGAAACCGTGGCGCTCGCCTGCGAGCGGGACTGGCGCATGCTGTTCGAGCGTCTCGATTTGCGACTGGGCGCGGGCGAGATGCTACAGATCGTCGGCCCCAACGGCAGCGGCAAGACCAGCCTGCTGCGCCTGCTCAGCGGGCTGATGCAGCCCACCGCCGGCGAGGTGCTGCTCAATGGCAAGCCGCTGACCGAACAGCGACATGAACTGGCTCGCCTGCTGCTTTGGATCGGCCACGCCGCGGGCATCAAGGGCCTGCTCACCGCCGAAGAGAACCTTGCCTGGCTCTGCGCCCTGCACCAGCCGGCCAACCGCGACGCCATCTGGCAAGCGTTGGAAGCCGTCGGCCTGCGCGGCTTCGAGGACGTTCCCTGTCATACCCTGTCCGCCGGCCAGCAGCGCCGCGTGGCCCTGGCGCGCCTGTACCTGGACGCGCCGCCGCTGTGGATCCTCGACGAACCCTTCACCGCCCTGGACAAGCAGGGCGTCGCGCAGTTGGAAGAGCACCTGGCCGGCCATTGCGAACGCGGCGGCCTGGTCGTGCTGACCACCCACCACACCCTCGAACGCATGCCGCAAGGCTACCGCGCCCTCGACCTCGGCCAGCATGCACGGGAGGTAGCGGCGCGATGAGCAACGTCTTCACCCTGCTGCTGGCCCGCGAAGCGCGCCTGCTGTTCCGCCGTCCGGCGGAGCTGGCTAATCCTTTGGTGTTCTTCGCCATCGTCATCGCGCTGTTCCCGCTGGCGGTCGGCCCTGAATCGGAAATGCTCAAGAATCTCTCGCCGGGGCTGGTCTGGGTTGCGGCTTTGCTGGCGGTGCTGCTGTCGCTGGACGGCCTGTTCCGCAGCGATTTCGAGGATGGTTCCTTGGAACAGTGGGTCCTTTCGCCGCACCCCCTGCCACTACTGGTCCTGGCCAAAGTGCTGGCACACTGGCTGGTTTCAGGGCTGGCCCTGGTGCTGCTGTCGCCGCTGTTCGCCCTGATGCTGGGCCTGCCGGCGCGCTGCCTGCCGGATCTGCTGCTGTCGCTGCTGCTGGGGACACCCATCCTGAGCCTGCTGGGCGCCGTGGGCGCGGCGCTCACCGTGGGCCTGAAGCGCGGCGGCCTGCTGCTGGCCCTGCTGATCCTGCCGCTCTACATTCCGGTGCTGATCCTGGGCAGCGGAGCGCTGCAGGCGTCGCTGCAGGGGCTGCCCACCGCCGGGCACCTGTTGTGGTTGGCCAGCCTGACGGCGTTAGCATTGACGCTGACGCCCTTTGCCATCGCCGCCGGGCTGAAGATCAGCGTCGGCGAGTGAACGAACGATCGCCGGGCTTTCGAAGCGGCACCGGCGGCAGACTAGAGCTTTGAATTACAGAGCCTGATGATGAACTGGACTTGGTTTCACAAGCTTGGCTCGCCCAAGTGGTTCTACGAGATCAGCGGACGCTGGATGCCCTGGTTCGCGGTCGCCGCGATCCTGCTGATGGTTGCCGGCACCGTCTGGGGCCTGGCCTTCGCGCCGCCGGATTACCAGCAGGGCAACAGCTTCCGCATCATCTATATCCACGTGCCGGCGGCGTTCCTGGCCCAGTCCTGCTACGTGATGCTGGCGGTGGCCGGCGCGGTCGGGCTGATCTGGAAGATGAAGATCGCCGACGTCGCGGTGCAGTGCGCCGCGCCTATTGGCGCCTGGATGACCTTCGTCGCGCTGGTCACCGGCGCCATCTGGGGCAAGCCGACCTGGGGCGCCTGGTGGGTCTGGGACGCGCGCCTGACCTCGATGCTGATCCTGCTGTTCCTCTATTTCGGCATCATCGCCCTCGGCCAGGCCATCACCAACCGCGACAGCGCAGCCAAGGCCTGCGCGGTGCTGGCCATCGTCGGCGTGGTGAACATCCCGATCATCAAGTACTCGGTGGACTGGTGGAACACCCTGCACCAGCCGGCCACCTTCACCCTTACCGAGAAGCCGCCGATGCCGCCGGAGATGTGGATTCCGCTGCTGATGATGGTCGCCGGTTTCTATTGCTTCTTCGCCGTGGTGCTGATGATGCGCATGCGCCTGGAAGTGCTCAAGCGCGAAGCCCGCGCGAGCTGGGTCAAGGCCGTGGTGGAGCGCGCGCTATGAGTTTCGAGTCCTTCTCCGATTTCCTCGCCATGGGCCACCATGGCCCTTACGTGTGGTCCGCCTACGCCATCTGCCTGGCGGTCCTGGCGATCAACGTCGTCTCGCCGATCGTGGCGCGCCGGCGTTACCTGCAAGAAGAGGCGCGTCGTCTGCGCCGGGAGGCCAGCAAGTGAATCCGGTCCGCAAGAAGCGTCTGTACATCGTCCTCGCCATCGTCGCCGGCGTGGGCGTCGCCGTCAGCCTGGCGCTGTCGGCCCTGCAGGAAAACATCAACCTGTTCTATACCCCGACCCAGATCGCCAATGGCGAGGCGCCGCACGACACGCGCATCCGCGCCGGCGGCATGGTGGAGAAGGGCTCGCTCAAGCGTTCGGCGGACTCGCTGGACGTGGAATTCGTGGTCACCGACTTCGCCAAGGAGGTCACGGTGAAGTACCGCGGCATCCTGCCGGACCTGTTCCGCGAAGGGCAGGGTATCGTCGCCCTGGGCAAGATCGACGAGAGCGGCGTGCTGACCGCCGACGAAGTGCTGGCCAAGCACGACGAGAAGTACATGCCGCCGGAAGTCACCAAGGCGCTCAAGGACAGCGGCAAGCTGGAACACTACGAAGCCAGCCAGAGCGGCAATGCCGCGCCACAGCAGGGGAGCAACTGACATGGTTCCCGAACTCGGCCACCTCTCGCTGATCCTTGCGCTGTGCATGGCGCTGGTGATGTCGTTCTTCCCGCTGGTCGGCGCCTGGCGCGGCGATCGCCAGTGGATGAGCCTGGCGCGCCCGGCAGCCTGGGGGCAGTTCGCCTTCCTGCTGTTCTCTTTCGGCTGCCTGACCTGGGCCTTCCTCCACGATGACTTCTCGGTGGCCTACGTCGCCAGCAACTCCAACAGCGCGCTGCCGTGGTTCTACAAGTTCAGCGCGGTGTGGGGCGCCCACGAAGGCTCGCTGCTGCTCTGGGCGCTGATTCTTGGCGGCTGGACTTTCGCCGTCTCGGTGTTCTCCCGGCAGTTGCCGGAAGCGATGCTGGCCCGCGTGCTGGCCGTGATGGGCATGATCAGCACCGGTTTCCTGCTGTTCCTGATCATCACCTCCAACCCCTTCAGCCGCCTGCTGCCGCAGGTGCCGGCGGACGGCAACGACCTGAACCCTCTGTTGCAGGACCCGGGCCTGATCTTCCACCCGCCGATGCTCTACATGGGCTACGTGGGCTTCTCGGTGGCCTTCGCCTTTGCCATCGCCGCGCTGCTCGGTGGCCGCCTCGACGCGGCCTGGGCGCGTTGGTCGCGCCCGTGGACGCTGGTGGCCTGGACCTTCCTCGGAGTCGGCATCGTGCTCGGCTCCTGGTGGGCCTACTACGAACTGGGCTGGGGCGGGTGGTGGTTCTGGGACCCGGTGGAAAACGCTTCCTTCATGCCCTGGCTGGTGGGCACGGCCCTGATTCACTCGCTGGCGGTGACCGAAAAGCGCGGCGTGTTCAAGAGCTGGACCGTGCTGCTGGCCATTGCGGCCTTCTCGCTGAGCCTGCTGGGTACCTTCCTGGTTCGTTCCGGCGTGCTGACCTCGGTGCACGCCTTCGCCTCGGACCCCGAGCGCGGCGTGTTCATCCTCGCCTTCCTGCTGGTGGTGGTCGGTGGCTCATTGACGCTGTTCGCCCTGCGCGCGCCGGTGGTCAAGAGCCAGGTCGGCTTCGCCCTGTGGTCCCGCGAGACCCTGCTGTTGCTGAACAACCTGATCCTGGTGGTCACCGCTTCGATGATCCTGCTGGGCACGCTCTACCCGCTGGTGCTCGATGCCATCAGCGGCGCCAAGCTGTCGGTCGGCCCGCCGTACTTCAACGCGCTGTTCGTGCCGTTGATCGCCATCCTCATGCTGGCCCTGGCTGTCGGTGTGCTGGTGCGCTGGAAGGACACCCCGACGCGCTGGCTGCGCAACATGCTCACCCCGGTGCTGATCGGCACCGTGGTGCTGGGCGGCCTCGGCAGCTTCCTGTATGGCGAGCTGCACTGGGAAGTGCTGACCGTGTTCATGCTGGCCGCCTGGGTGGTGCTCGCCGGTGTGCGTGACTTCTTCGACAAGGTCCGCCACAAGGGCGTGATCGCCGGTGCCGCGGGTCTCAACCGCAGCTACTGGGGCATGCAGCTGGCGCACTTCGGTATCGCCATCTGCGCCATCGGCGTGGTGCTTACCAGCCAGTTCAGCGCCCAGCGCGACCTGCGCATGGCGCCGGGCGAGTCGGTGGAGCTGGCCGGTTACCAGTTCCGCTTCGAGGGTACCCATCACTTCGAAGGGCCGAACTTCACCTCCGACAAGGGTACTGTCCTCGTGACCCGCAACGGTTCCGAAGTCGCCACGCTGCACCCGGAGAAGCGTCTGTACAGCGTGCAGAACTCAATGATGACCGAGGCCGGCATCCACGGCAGCCTGACCCGCGACCTCTACGTCGCCCTGGGTGAGCCGCTGGACAACGGCGCCTGGGCCGTGCGCGTGCACATCAAGCCCTTTGTGCGCTTCATCTGGCTCGGCGGCCTGCTGATGGCCCTGGGCGGCGTGCTGGCGGCACTCGACCGTCGCTACCGGCTGAAAGTGAAAACGCGTGTACGCGAGGCCCTCGGCCTCGCCGGACAGGGAGCCTGAGTGTGAAGCGTGCGATCCTGCTGTTGCCCCTGGCGATCTTCCTGGTCGTCGCGGTATTCCTCTTCCGTGGCCTCTGGCTGGACCCCAGCGAGCTGCCCTCGGCGCTGATCGGCAAGCCGTTCCCGGCGTTCTCCCTGCCCAGCGTCACCGAACCGGGCAAGACCTACACCGAGGCCGATATCAAGGGCAAGCCGGCGCTGGTCAACGTCTGGGGTACCTGGTGCCCGACCTGCCGCTTCGAGCACCCGGTGCTCACCGACCTCGCCGCCAAGGGCGTGGTGATCTACGGCATCAACTACAAGGACGATGGCGCCGCCGCGCAGAAGTGGCTCAAGGAGCTGCACAACCCCTACCTGCTGAACATCGCCGATGCGCAGGGCACCCTGGGCCTGGACCTGGGGGTCTATGGCGCGCCGGAGACCTACATCATCGACAAGGACGGCATCATTCGGCACAAGCTGGTCGGGGCCGTCGACGAGAAGGTCTGGCGCGAACAACTGGCGCCGATCTACCAGGGCCTGGTCGACGAAGCGGAGGGCAAATGAAGCGCCTGCTTGCCGCCGCCGCGCTCGGGCTGTGCCTGACCGGCATCGCCCACGCCGCCATCGACACCTACGAGTTCGCCAATGAAGCCGAGCGTGAGCGCTTCCGCGACCTGACCACCGAGCTGCGTTGCCCCAAGTGCCAGAACCAGGACATCGCCGACTCCAACGCGCCGATCGCCGCCGACCTGCGCAAGCAGATCTACACCCAGATGGCGGCCGGCAAGAGCAACCAGCAGATCGTCGACTACATGGTCGACCGCTATGGCGAGTTCGTGCGCTACAAGCCCGAAGTCAGCGAGCGCACCTGGCTGCTCTGGTTCGGCCCCGCCGCGTTGCTGGGCCTGGGCGTGATCGTCATTGGCACCATCGTTGTGCGCCGCCGTCGCCCGGCAGCCGCCACTTCCACCACGCTGTCCGCCGAGGAGCAGGCGCGTCTCGACCAATTGCTGGATAACCAAGACAAATGATCGATTTCTGGCTCGCTGCCGGCCTGCTGTTGCTGGTGGCCCTGGCATTCCTCCTCGTCCCTCTGCTGCGCGGCCGCAAGGCCCAGGCCGAGGAAGACCGCACCGCCCTCAACGTCGCCCTGTACCAGGAGCGCCTGGCCGAGCTGGCCACCCAGCGTGACGCCGGCACCCTGGACGCGGCTCAGTTCGAAGCCGGCCGCGCCGAAGCGGCCCGCGAGCTGCTGTCCGATACCGAGGGTGCCAGCGAAGACCGCCGG
Organism: Pseudomonas nitroreducens TX1; assembly: GCF_000313755.1. Classification (GTDB taxonomy): domain Bacteria; phylum Pseudomonadota; class Gammaproteobacteria; order Pseudomonadales; family Pseudomonadaceae; genus Pseudomonas; species Pseudomonas nitroreducens_A. The sequence goes on from NZ_AMZB01000123.1 coordinate 100,741, forward strand.
TCCCGTCTCGGCCGTGCGGCGCCGATGATCGTGGCGCTGGTCCTGCCGTTCCTCGCCCTGGGCCTGTACCTGCACTGGGGCGCCAGCGACAAGGTCGCCCTGGCGCGCGAGTTCGCCACCGCGCCGCACTCCATGGAAGAAATGACCACGCGCCTGGAGCGTGCCGTGCAGGCGCAGCCGGATTCCGCCGAAGGCTGGTATTTCCTCGGCCGCACCTACATGACCCAGAACCGCGCCGCCGATGCCGCCAAGGCCTTCGAGCAGGCCGCGCGCCTGTCCGGCCGCCAGCCGGAAGTGCTCGGCCAGTGGGCCCAGGCGTTGTATTTCGCCGGTGACAAGGCGCTGACTCCGGAAGTGCTCGGGCTGGCCGATGAAGCGCTGAAGAAGGACCCGCAAGAAGTCACCACGCTGGGCCTGCTCGGCATCGCCGCTTTCGAGGACGAGAAGTACGCCGACGCCATCGACTACTGGGGCCGCCTGGTCGCCGTGCTGCCGCAGGACGACCCGTCCCGCGAAGCCATTGCCGGTGGCATCGAGCGCGCCCGCCAGAAAATGGTCGAGAAAGGCCAGACTCCGCCGCAAGCACCCGCCGTCGCGCAGGCGGCTGGCGTGACCCTGAAGGTGAAGGTCGACCTGACTGCCGCCGTGAAGGGCCAGGTCAAGCCGGATGACAGCGTGTTCGTCTTCGCCCGCGCCGTCAGCGGTCCGCCGATGCCGCTGGCAGTGAAGCGCCTGAAGGTCTCCGACTTGCCCAGCGAGGTTTCGCTCAGCGATGCCGACGCGATGATGCCGCAGCTCAAGCTGTCGCAGCATCCGCAGGTGCAACTCGTCGCCCGGATCTCCCGTGCCGGCAATGCCATCACCGGCGAATGGATCGGACGCAGCGAAGCGTTGTCTACTGCCAACGCGGGCGAACAGAGCGTGACCATCGACAGCCCGGACCAGAAGTAAGACGAACAAGAGAGGGTTGAGCGAATGAAGGGCAGAGTATTGGCGCTGGGCGCCATGCTGGTTTTGGGTGGTTGCGTGGTGCAGCCGCAGCAGCCGGAGCAACCGCCCGAGCATACGCCACCGCCTTCGCAGCCGAGCAAGCCGATCCCGCCGGCCAAGACCTCAAGTTCGCCGATCACCCCGCAGCCCGGCGCTGCGCCGGCGGCCAAGCGCCCGACCCAGTTCGCCCCGCCGCCCGGCGGCAAGGGCCGCTGGGATGCCAGCCTGGGCGTCTATGTGATCCAGGGCCAGAAGAACCTCTTCTACCGCCAGCGCACCTACTACCACTGGGACAACGGCTGGTACTGGGGCGTCGGCCCGCAGGGTCCCTGGACCGAGACCGACAGCAGCGGCGTGCCGCCGGGGCTGACGCGTAAATACGCGCAGTAACGCGCTTTCGTAGGAGCGGACCTTGTCCGCGATGACTTGGCGCCGGTCCGGCCAATCAGGAAGCGCGGGCCGGCCCATCGCGGACGGAGTTCTCGACGACGCCTCCTGCTAGCGTCGATTCCGCTCCATTCTCATGCTGGGCCCGCCTCCCTCTCCCTGAAGGGAGAGGGGACTGATCGGCGCGAACTGACATCTCCGCGCCGGTCGGCTAACTCTTTAACCACCGAAGTATGCCGAACGGTCCCTTCCCCCTTCAGGGAGAGGGCGGGGGAGAGGGGCCTCCTGAGCACAGAGATTCCATATAGCGCGTAGGGCGCATACCCCGGAGCGGGTGATCCGCCGATTACCTCGTGGCGGATAACGCTGGCGCGTTATGCGCCCTACGACTCGCAGGTCCGCGCAGTAATGAGCTTTTCGTAAAAGCGGATTCATCCGCGATGACCTGGCGCCGCTCCGTCCAACCGCGGACGGAACCCGCCCCTGCGCACCGGGATGGCAGCCCGCCTGGACGCTCAGTCAAACGTCCCCATCTCCATTCCCAGTTCAATCACTTCCACGCGGTTACGTCCGCTGGCCTTAGCCTTGTACAGCGCCTTGTCCGCCGCCGCGTACAGCCCTTCATAGGTGCCCGGAACGCCGGCTTCCAGGCAGGCGATGCCAAAGCTCGCGGTGAGGTAGAGCAGGCCGTCCTTCATCGGCAGCGGGGTTTCTTCCAGCAGGCGACGTACCTTCTCGGCGATCACCCGCGCCTGGGGCTGTGAAGTATCGGGCAACAGCAGCAGGAATTCCTCGCCGCCCAGGCGCGCCACGCTGTCGCCGGTGCGGGTGTAATTCCTCAGCAGGCTGGCGGTGTGGCGGATGACTTCATCGCCCAGTGGGTGGCCGTAGCGGTCGTTGATGAACTTGAAGTGATCCAGGTCCACCATGAGCAGGCTGATCGGCGCCGGCTGGCGGGCGGCCCGCGAGAGCTCCATGTCCACCAGCTGGTCGAACTGGCGGCGGTTGAACAGCCCGGTCAGGGGGTCATGGCCGGCCAGGTATTCCAGTTGGCGGTTCTTCTCCTCCAATTCCAGCCGTTGCTGGCGGAGGTACTCGCGCTGGCGCAGGTTGCGCACATGGCCGTGCCAGAGGATGAACGACAGCACCAGGCCGATGCCGCAGATGGTCAGCCCACCCATCTGGTTCGACAGGCGCAGCTGTGGGCTGGCCTGTGTCAGCGCCATGGTCAGCTCGAAGCTGGCCAGGGCGAGGATGTAGAGGGCGATGGCCAGGCTCGGGCGCAACAGGATGAGCAGGGCGGTCGCCACCGAGGCCATGAGGAAGGGTGTGATGCTGCTGGTAACCTGCTGGTCGGCGCCGGTGATGGCGATGCCGAACCCCAGCACCAGGGCGCTGCCCAGAACGGTGAGCAGTTGCATGTACCACAGCGGTGCGCTTCGACGCGGTGTAGAGGCCAGCCAGGCCAGCAGGCCGAGGAGGGAAAAAAGTATGGCGACCACGGCGTGGACTCGGATGATATCCAGCCGCCAGCCGTCATATTCGGGGCTTGAGCCCTGGAGGTTGAGGCGAAATACCAATATGTGGATAAGGTCGAAAGGCACCGCCAGCAGGGCGGCGAAGTACAGGCGCCGCAGGTTTTCCCGGGCAATGGGCAGCGCCAGCGCGTCGTTGACCGCGATGGCATGGTGCATTCGCTGGAGCAAGGTCCTGGCCACGGGCTCTGGCCTCCTGCGCTAGTGCCGGCCAATAGCAGGATAGACGCAGCGCCGCTGCGCTGCGGTGCCGATTGAAATCGACGTGACTCCGCACGACATCGCAGCAGTCACAGGTCGCCACGCTGAGAACTCCGATCCAGGCGACAAATTGGCCTGGAACATTGTCGGATAAGCCCTCGACGGGCATAGTCCGCACCCGGTTAATTCAAGGACGCTGTCATGAACAGAGTGAAACGACTGTCGGCGCAGCAAGGGCTCGATGCCGAACGTACGCTGCTCGATGCCACCTTCGCCGGTGAGCGCGACAGCGGCCTGCTGTTCTGGAGCCCACTGGAACAGTCCCTGGTGATGCCGCGTCGGCTGAGCCGCCTGGAGGGCTTTGTCGCCGCCGAGGCCGCCTGTGCCGGGCTAGGTTGGCCTATCGCCCTGCGTGACACTGGTGGCGAGCCGGTGCCGCAGTCCGCCGGGGTGCTCAACGTTGCACTGGTCTACGCGATCCCGCCGGGCGACAACGAGCAGACGCGCATCGAAACCGCCTACCTGCGCCTGTGCCAGCCGCTGTGCGACTGGCTGGCTGCCCTCGACCTCGATCCGGGCCTGGGGGAAGTGGAGGGCGCTTTCTGCGATGGTCGGTACAACGTCACCCTGGACGGTCGCAAACTGGTGGGTACCGCCCAGCGCTGGCGCCGCCGGCCCAGCGACGGGCGCTACGTGGTATTGGCCCACGGCGCCATGCTGATGGAAAACCAGCGCGAGCCGATGGTCGCGGCGGTGAATGCCTTCTACGAAAACTGCAGGCTCGAAGCCCGCGTGCGCGCCAGCAGCCATGTGGCGCTGGACGAGCGCTACGAACAGCCCTGGGACCAGGTGGACGCGCTGGCCGGGCAGTTCCAGCGTCACTTGCTGGCCGAGGGCGTGGCGCTGGATGTGTGAGAAGAACGACGTGGGTGGATCTTCGCTTCGCCCCAAACCTTCCAAGGAGTCTTGAACGATGGAACATGGGACGAATTACCTGCAGTCGGCAGCGGTCTTCCTGCTCGCGGCGGTGTTCATGGTGCCGCTGGCCAAGCGCCTGCAACTGGGCGCGGTGCTCGGCTACCTGCTCGCCGGGGTGTTCATCGGCCCTTCGCTGCTGGGGCTGATCGACAACCCCGAGAGCGTCGCCAGCCTGTCCGAGCTGGGCGTGGTGCTGCTGCTGTTCATCATTGGTCTTGAGCTATCGCCCAAGCGCCTGTGGGTAATGCGCAAGCAGGTGTTCGGCGTTGGTCTGGCGCAGGTGCTGCTCACTGGGCTTGCCATCGGCAGCGTCGCGGTCCTGGTCTTCGACATGCCGGTGAATACTTCCGTGGTGCTGGGCGGCGGACTGGCGCTGTCGTCCACCGCCTTCGGCCTGCAGATCCTCGCCGAGCGCAAGGAGCTGAACAGCCCTTACGGTCGCCTTGGCTTCGCCATCCTGCTGTTCCAGGACATTGCCGCCATCCCGCTGATCGCCATGATCCCGCTGCTGGGCGCGCGCGCCGATTCGGCAGCGCCGGGCGGTGACCTGGGACATGTCCTGGAAGTGGTCGGCAGCATTGCCGTGGTGGTGATCGGCGGGCGCTTCCTGCTGCGACCGGTATTCCGCTCGGTGGCCCGTACCGGCCAGGCTGACCTGTCCACCGCCACCGCGCTGCTGGTGGTGGTCGGCACCGCCTGGCTGATGGAGTGGGCAGGCGTGTCGATGGGGCTGGGCGCCTTCCTCGCCGGCCTGCTGCTGGCGGACTCGGAATACCGCCACGAACTGGAAGCGCAGATCGAACCCTTCAAGGGCCTGCTGCTCGGCCTGTTCTTCATCAGCGTGGGCATGAGCGCCGACCTCGGCCTGCTCAAGAGCGAGCCGCTGGTCGTGCTTGGCCTGACCCTGCTGCTGGTGGGTATCAAGTTGCCGCTGCTGTTCCTCATCGGCCGCCTGGCCGGCGGGCTGGACAAGGTCTCGGCGATTCGCCTGGGCGTGCTGCTGGGCGCCGGCGGCGAGTTCGCCTTCGTGGTGTTCAAGCTGGCCCTGGCGCAGGGGCTGATGGACGGCAAGCTGCATGCGCTGCTGGTGCTGTGCATCACCCTGTCCATGGCGATGACGCCGCTGCTGGTGCTGGCCCTGGCGCGCAGCATCAAGCCCAAGCCCGCTGTGCTGCGCGAGCCGCCGCCGGAATACCGCCAGTTACCGGACGACGCACCGCGCGTGGTAATCGCCGGTATGGGCCGGATGGGCCAGGTGGTCGCCCGTATCATGCGCGCCCAGGGCGTGCCTTTCGTCGCGCTGGACACCTCGGTGGACACCATCGAACTGACCCGCAGCTACGGCAATATACCGATCTTCTATGGCGACCCGCTGCGCCCGGAGATCCTGCGCGCCGCCCAGGTGGAGAAGGCCGAGTTCTTCGTGGTCGCCACCGACGACCCGCAGACCAACATCGAAACCGCGCGGCTGGTACGCAAGCTCTATCCGCACCTGAAGGTCATCGGCCGGGCGCGTAACCGCCAGCACGTCTACCACCTGCTGGATGCCGATGCGACGCCGGTGCGCGAGACCTTCCACTCGAGCCTGGAGATGAGCCGCCTGCTGCTGACCGGCCTCGGCCTGAACGAAGAGCAGGTCGCCGCGCGCATCCGCCGCTTCAAGCGCCATGACGAAGCGGTGCTGATGGCCCAGTACCGCGTCTACGACGACGAGACCGCGGTGATCCAGACTGCCCGCGAGGCGCGCAAGGAACTGGAAACCCTGTTCGAGGCGGACCACCTGGAAGACCAGGGCATCGGCCACCACTGACGGGTGGCGTTGTTTCGGCAGGTGAGCAGGCATGCGAGCGCGGCAGGGACGGCGCGCTCGGTGTCGGCAACCGGATCGGATCGTAATCGAGGTGGGTATCAGGCCGTTTTGGCGAGAATCGCTTCGTTCGCCGCGCCCACCAGTACCGGCCGGGCCATCTGATGCTTCACCGCCGGCCGCGGCTGGCGGCTGACCGATGGACGACGGTCGGGGATGACCACGGCCGACCCCGGCGAGCGCAGGGTCAGCACCGCGATGACGCTGACCACCACCACGGTGGCGAGCACGATGCTGGCCAGGGCGACGTACAACAGCAGCTCTACCAGGGAGCCGACGAGCAGCAGGAAATCGAGAATGACTTGCATGGTGGTGTCCTCTTGACGATCCGTTGGGGCGTCTCGCGAGTAGCGTGTTCGCCCCTGCGGCCCGACTGCGGGGCCGGCGAATCTCCTGCCAGCGAGTTGATGGGGCAAAGATGCCGCGCGCGGACCATCAAGAGAACTGAATGCGTCGACTGTTGACTATCGACGTTATCGATAGCGGCCGGAAGCCGCGGACTGGAAGGGCGCCCCGGTTATTCGAGGGCACCTGCGACCTTCGTCTGGCAGACGCTCAGAACTTCTCGCCCGGCTGCAGGAAGCGCCATTGGCCGACGGGCAGCTTGCCCATGGCCACGCCACCCAGGCGCAGGCGGCGGATCGACAGGACGTGCAAGCCGACCGCGCGGCACATGGCGGCGATCTGGCCGGGGCGGAACTGCTTGCCGGCGAAGCGCAGGCGGTTCTCGCTCTGCCAGCTGACTTTCAGCGGCGGCAGTTCGCGGCCGTCGATCACCAGGCCACGGCACAGGCGCTTGAGGCCGTTATCGGCGATCTGTCCGCTGACCTCGACCACGTACTCGTGCTCGATATTGTCCGCTTCGTCCACCAGCCGGCGTTGCACGCCGCGGCTCTGGGTGTAGACCAGCAGGCCGCTGGCGTCGGTCTCCAGCACGGTGGTGTTGAACTGGTGGCCGAAGTGCTTGCGCAGCAGCCGCTGCTGCAGGTTGTTCTCGGCCCAGCGCTTGTCCGGCGTCAGCAGTTGCTGGGCGGAGTTGGCGCCGTTGCCGCTACCCAGGCCGACCGGCTTGTGTACCAGGATGGTTACCGGCGGAATCGGGTCGGCGGACGCGCCGGGCAGCAGTTCGATGCGCTGGGTGTCGACCTTGAACTGCGGTTCCTCCACGCGCTGGCCGTCCACCGTCACCCAGCCGCCCTCGATGTACAACTCGGCTTCGCGGCGCGAACAGGGCAGCAGCTCGGCGAGGCGCTTGGACAGGCGGATGGCTTCGGACATTTCGGGTAACCAGGCAAGGGGAGGGCTCCCATTGTAACCGCAAGCCGGCGGAATGATCCGCGCCTTGGCCGGTCACAACCTCTGAGCGAGCAACGAGGAAGCACGATGCGGATCACCCTGATCGACGGCTTGGGTTGGGACCTGGACGAACACGGCAGCGGTGGCCTGATCAACCGGCGCGGCGAAAAGGTGCACCTGCGCCAGGGCGACATGGACGGCGCCTGCGGGCCCTACTGCCTGGTGATGGCCATGCTCGCCCGCAACCAACTGGGACGCCGCCAGGCCAAGGGGCTGGCGCCGGTGGATTCGCGCACTCGTTACGGTCGGCTGATGGAGGCGCTGAACCAGCACGAGACGCTGGTGCGCGTCGGGACCACCGGCGCCGACCTGCTGGAGCTGCTCAAGGTCATCAGCGACAAGGAATACCGTGTCGAACGCGGCAACGGTACGCGGATGGTCGAGCTGACCCGCCGGCACCTAGAGGAGAACATCCCCGTGGTGCTTGGCTTCCATGGCCGCAAGGACAGCGACATTCGCCACTGGTGCCTGGCGGTGGGGATGAGCGAGGACGCCTTCTTCCTCCTCGACCCGGCCCATGACCTGCAGCGCGGGCTCGCCTGGAACGCGGTGCTCACCACCCAGGCCAACGGCTCGCGCTTCGGCTATCGCTACCTCAACGCGAAGGGCACCTGGGCGGTGACGCTCAAGGAAATGGTCGCGCTTTTCTAGCCGTCGTCGCGCCGCGGGGTTCAGCGGGTGAAGCGGAACAGGTTGTAGCCGCCCAGTTGTTCGGGCACCAGCAGCACGAAGCCGTCGTACGAATGGCGCACCACTCCGACCACATCGGATTCCCGCGCGGCGGCGTGTTCCAGGCCGCTGTAGCCGACCTGCGGTTCGTCATTGACCGAGGCGCCGCCGACGAACACCAACTGCTTGTCGTCCAGGCGTTGCAGGTAGCCGCTGATGCGCTGCGAGCCGCTGGTTTTCTCCAGGAACAGGCCTTGGGGTGTCTGTCGCACCGAGCACTTGAAGTTCGGGTAGCCATACAGCGCGTCGCCATCGAGCTGGACCGAGCGGCACTTCCAGTTGCCGGTCAGGGCCGCGTCGGCCAGCGGATCCGGGGCCTCCAGCACGATGCGGTAGAGATTCAGCGCCTCGTTGCGAGTGGTTTCGTCCTCGCTCTGCTGGAGCTGGTCGAGCCGTTGCTTGACCTGACCGTCAAGGCTGGTCAGGCGCTGCTGGTCGGTGGCATTGACCACGGCCGGCCAGACAACGGCAGCCTCTTCGGCGAAGGCCAGCGGGGAGAGCAGCAGACCGGCGGCGAGCAGGGCAGCGGTGAGGGAGCAGTGTTTGGACATCGTGTGCATTCCATTGCGGGTGGGGCCCGCGGTCGCGCCGCGGGCGGGAGGTCAGGGAGTGGTTTGTTCGGGCGTCTCGACGGGCGGCGCGACCGGTGCCTCGCGCTCGTGCACCCAGGACATGAACAGCTCGTAGCCCAGGGCCAGCACCACCGGGCCGACGAACAGACCGATGATGCCGTTACTGAGCATGCCGCCCAGGGCGCCGATCAGGATCACGGCCATCGGCACCTTGCTGCCGCGGCCGAACATCAGCGGCTTGAGCACGTTGTCCGCGAGGCCGCCAGCGACCGTCCAGACGGTGAACAGGATGGACACCAGCAGCGAGTCGCTGGTCATGAACACGTAGGCCACCGCCGGCAGGGTGATCAGCACCACCGGCAACTGTGTGATGCCCAGCAGCAACACGCCCAGGGCCAGCAGGCCGGCGCCGGGAATGCCCATGACGATGAAGCCGAGCCCGAGGATCAGCGTCTGGATGAAGGCCACGCCGACCACGCCCTGGGCCACCGCGCGAATGGTGCCGGTGCACAGCTCGGCCAGGCCGGGGCCACGGTCCGGCCCGGAGATTCGGATGGCGATGTCGCAGGCGGTGCGGCTGCCGAGCTTGCCATAGGCCATGATCACCCCGGCGATGACGAACGCGGCGAGGAACTGCATCAAGCCCATGCCGACACCGGCCGCCTGCCCGGCGACCTTCTTCGCCACGCCCTGCAGGTGCGGCGCCAGTTGATGCGCCACGCCCATGAAGTCGGTGGCCACGCGGTGCCAGAAGGGATAGACGTACTGCCCGATCACCGGCCAGTTCTGTACCGACTCGGGCGGCAGCGGGATCTGCAGGGTGCGGTTCTGGATGGCATGCACCAGGTCGCGCACGGAATCGGCCATGGACATGCCGATCACCACTACCGGTACCAGCAGGATCACCAGGCCGAGCACCACGATCAGGGTCGCCGCGCTGTTGGGCCGCTCGCCGAGCCAGCCGCTGAGCAACTGGTGCAGCGGGTAGAGGGTGATGGCGAGGATCACCGACCAGAGCATCAGGTCGAGGAAGGGGTGGAAGATGCGGAAGCAGAAGACGGCCAGCAACAGGATCAGGCCGGCGCGGATCAGCACATCGAGCAGGTTGCGCGACAGCAGCTTTTCCGGAGAGGGCAGCATGGAATGCTCCTTGCGAGTGGCCGGGAATTGGCCAAGTCCTGACTATGGATGGACTCTGCCCGAGTGCAAGGCGTGCAGGCAACACAGGAACAACGGAATTGCGGAGGTTTTGGTGTAAAGCGAGCGGGGTGACGCGCAGGATGGTGAAGCGGAGAGGGCGGGCAGCCTGCCGGGAGCCGGCAGGCCTGCCTGCGAATATTACTTCTTGCCGAGGCTGATATGGCGGCTCGGTGCGCCGTAGTTCTGACCAGTCACGCCCTTGGCGATCTGCTGGATCTCACCGCCGGAGTTCAGGAAGGCGGCGATCTGAGCTTCCAGAGCTTCGCTGGTCGCGGTAGCGGCGGGAGCCTTGGGGGCTGCTTTCTGGCGGGTGGAGGGCTTGGTAGTCATATCTGCCATACCTGTCTGCGCAAATTGGCCGCCCATTGTACATCAAACGAGCAGCTTTCGGGGCGGTTATGGCACGAACGGTCCCATTCGCTTGCCTGAAACGTCCTTCGCGCTTGGCGTGCCGGCGGTGCTACCCTCTGCCCACTCCGGCCGTTCAGAGCCCGCCATGTCCCTGTTGTCGTCCCGCCAGCGCAACGCCGTGCGCCTGGCTCGCTCGTTTCTCGCCCCGTACCGGTGGCGCGCTCTCGGCGCCTTGCTGGCGCTGCTGTTCACAGCCGCCATTACCTTGTCCCTGGGGCAGGGCATCCGCCTGCTGGTGGACCAGGGGTTCATCACCCAGTCCGAACAACTGCTGACCCGCGCCATCGGCATTTTCTTCGCCCTGGTGCTGTGCCTGGCGGTGGGCACTTTCGTGCGCTTCTATCTGGTGTCCTGGATCGGCGAGCGCTTCGTCGCGGACATCCGCCAGCGCGTGTTCGACCACCTGATCGAGTTGCACCCCGGCTTCTACGAGAACAACCGCGCCTCGGAGATCCAGTCGCGCCTGACCGCCGACACTACGCTGCTGCAATCGGTGATCGGCTCCTCGCTGTCCATGGCGCTGCGCAACGTGCTGATGCTGCTGGGCGGGGTGATCCTGATGTTCTTCACCAACGCCAAGCTGACCAGCATCGTGGTCGCCTCGCTGCCGCTGGTGATCGCACCGATCCTGCTGTTCGGCCGCCGCGTGCGCAGCCTGTCGCGTCTCAGCCAGGACCGCGTGGCGGACGTCGGCAGCTACGTGGGGGAGTCCCTCGGCCAGATCAAGACCGTGCAGGCCTACAACCACCAGGCGCAGGACCGCGCACGCTTCGGGCACACGGTGGAAGGCGCCTTCGACACCGCACGCAAGCGCATTCTGCAGCGCTCCTGGCTGGTCAGCGTGGTGATCCTGCTGGTGCTGGGCGCGGTCGGCGTGATGCTCTGGGTCGGCGGCATGGACGTGATCGCCGGGCGCATCAGCCCCGGCGACCTGGCGGCCTTCGTGTTCTACAGTCTGATCGTCGGCATGGCCTTTGGCACGCTGAGCGAAGTGATCGGGGAATTGCAGCGCGCGGCCGGCGCTGCCGAGCGTATCGCCGAACTGCTGCGGGCACGCAGTGAAATCCATGCGCCGGTCACCGACCTGCTGCGCCTGCCCGAGCGAATCGTCGGCAGCATTGACCTGCAAGGCGTGCGCTTCGCCTACCCATCGCGCCCGGAGCAGTGGGCCATCGACGGCATCGATCTGCGCGTGGCGCCGGGCGAGACCCTGGCGCTGGTCGGCCCCTCGGGTGCCGGCAAGTCCACCCTGTTCGACCTGCTGTTGCGCTTCTATGACCCGCAGCAGGGGCGCATCCTGATCGACGGCCAGCCCATTGCCCAGCTCGACCCGACGGACCTGCGCCGCAGCTTCGCGCTGGTGTCGCAGAACCCGGCGCTGTTCTTCGGCACGGTGGAAGAGAACATCCGCTACGGCCGCCCCGGTGCCAGCGACGCGGAGGTCGAGGCCGCCGCCCGCGCCGCCCACGCCCACGAATTCATCCTGCGCCTGCCGCAAGGCTACCGCACGCACCTGGGCGAGAGTGGCCTGGGCCTGTCCGGCGGCCAGCGCCAGCGCTTGGCGATTGCCCGCGCGTTGCTGGTGGACGCGCCTATCCTTCTGCTCGACGAAGCCACCAGCGCGCTGGATGCCGAGAGCGAACACCTGATCCAGCAGGCATTGCCGGGGCTGATGCGCGACCGCACCACCCTGGTGATCGCCCACCGCCTGGCCACGGTGCTCAATGCCGACCGCATCGCGGTGATCGAGCACGGCCGGCTGGTGGCGCTGGGGCGGCATGCCGAGCTGGTGGTCAGCAGTCCGCTCTATGCACGCCTGGCGGAGCTGCAGTTCGGCCAGGCGGAACATTGATCCCCCGCTTCGCACGGACGGCCCCCTCTCCCTTCAGGGAGAGGGCTGGGGAGAGGGGCTGTGTTTCGCTACGGTCTTCGGCTGGGCCTCTCTCCCCCTCCCTAACCCTCCCCCACAAGCGGTAGAGGGGACCGTTGGGCAGAGCGATCCAGACCGGAGCTCGCCGAGCACCTCGTTCGGGAGCAGGTTCGCTCCTACACTTGTCCGGCATTCCGGGTTCAATGCGCGTAGAATGCCCGCCCCGTTCACGAGGTAAGCGTCATGGCAGTCATAGGTCGGTTCAATTCGTTGCAGGTGGCCAAGCACACCGATTTCGGTCTCTACCTGGATGGCGAGAGCCACGGCGAAATCCTGCTGCCCAAGCGCTACGTGCCGAAGAACGAACCGACCGAAGTGGGCGACTGGCTCAACGTGTTCATCTACCTGGACAGCGAAGACCGCCTGATCGCCACCACCCAGAAGCCCAGGGTGCAGGTGGGCGGCTTCGCCAGCCTGAAAGTGGTGGAGGTCAACCGCGTCGGCCTGTTCCTCGACTGGGGCCTGCCCAAGGACCTGCTCCTGCCGCACTCGGAAGAAAAGCGCCCGCTGCAGGTCGGCGATTACTGCGTGGTCTATGTCTACCTGGACGAACGCACCCGCCGCATCACCGCCACCGCGCGTCTGGACCGCTACCTGGACAACGTCCCGGCCAACTACAAGCCGGGCCAGCAGGTGGACCTGCTCGTCGTCGAGCGCACCGACCTGGGCTACAAGGCCATCATCGATGGCAAGCACTGGGGCCTGATCCACAAGAACGAAGTGTTCAAGTTCATGCGCAACGGTCTGCGCGAGACCGGCTACATCAAGGAAATCCGCGCCGACGGCAAGATCAGCCTGAGCCTGCAACCGGCAGGTGCCGGGCTCTCCGATGCGTTGAGCGAGCAGATACTTCAGGCCGTGCGTGACGCTGGCGGCTCGCTGGCGCTCAGCGACAAGAGTCCGCCGGAGCTGATCGCGCAGCAATTCGGTGTCAGCAAGGGCAACTTCAAGAAGGCCATCGGCGGGCTGTTCAAACAGGGCCTGATCGTCATCCACGACGACCGTATCGAACTCGCCTGACGGCTCAGCCGCGCCCGCGCACGATGGATTCGGCCACCGCGCAACGCGGCTCGGCCGGGGCCAGCGAGCCCATGCGCTGCAGGTCAACCGGTGTGCCCGGCTCGGCCCTCAGCTGGCGACGCAGGTCATCGAATACCCGGTCATGTTCCTTGCGAAAGCGCAGCACCGGCCCGCGGCAGACCCGCAGCCCGTGGCGGCGCAGGATGCGCGTGGCGCTGCCGGCGAAATTGAAGGCGAGGTTGCCGGGCAGCTTGAAGCCATCCGTGAAAGGCTGGCCGTCGATCTCCCCGTCCAGTTCGAACCTCACCTGGGCGTCGCGGCTGGCGGGGTTCTCCACGGTATAGCTGAGGCGAATGCGGTACTGCTGGCGGTCCAGGCCGGTGCTGGAGTGGATGGTGACCTCGGTGGGCGTGGTCATGCGGTCCTCCTGACGAACATTGCGATGGCGGGCCGGCGAGCGGCAGTGACAGTCTCGAACCCGCCGATGCAGAGCCGCCTGACATGCGTCAAGAGTAGGACTTTTCCGAAGGAAGCAGGCGTAGCGTGACCCCTTCCGCGCCAACCACGATGGCGCGGAGCCGATCTCTGGCCGCAACCGGTGCCGTTACATCATGTGCCGGAAGCGATTCCAGGCCTGCTCGACGGACAGCCACCAACTCGGCATGGCGTTGCCGAAGCCCGCGATTTCCAGGCGCGGGTGGTGGCGCACCACCATGTCCAGTACCGGTTCCTGTTCGGGCTTCACGTCCACGAAGAACACGTGGCGGCCTTCATGCAGGTTGTCCTGGAAGCGGCGGACGTCGCCGCTGGGGCGCTGCAGGCCGAAGAAGCTGCTTTCCCACAGGCTGAAGCCCAGCAGCACTGCGGCCAGGAAGACCACCGGAATCCAGCCGGCCGCCGTCTGCGTCCAGCCGCTCAGGTAGCCGACCACCAGTACCAGCACGGCCAGCGCGGCGCCGATCATCAGGCCGATCTTGCCCCAGTGCACCACGTCCTTCTTCATCATCGAGGGCACTTCGTGGAGGCGGTGTTCTTCCAGCTCCGCGTCGCTGTCGCTGAGCACGTGCATCTGCTCGATGCCGATACCGCTTTGGGAGAGTTCCTGCTCGACCTGCTCCAGATCGTCCAGGTTGTCGCTGATGTAGTAATGCCTGTTCATGACGGACCTCACGCCCCTCGGAATGAAAGTTCCCCCCAGGCTTCGACCGCCATCTGCCGTGAAAATCGGCAAATATCCGTCGTTGGATGGTTGTCGTCGAAGTCCAGTCTAGCACCGTGGTCCTGTGGGCCCCGCGGCGCTGCCCGGCGGTCGCGGGCTTGCCAGACCGGTCGCAGGGACCGAGGATGCAGCTCTCATGGGAAGCATGCCGCTTTCACTCAACGGCGAACGAGGCACAGATGATCCGCGACATTCTCAAGATGGGCGACGAGCGCCTGCTGCGCATCGCCCCGCCGGTGCCCGAATCGATGATCGGCAGCAACGAGTTGCAGGAACTGATCGACGACATGTTCGAGACCATGCACCACGTTGGCGGCGTCGGCCTGGCTGCGCCGCAGATCGGCGTCGACCTGCAACTGGTGATATTCGGCTTCGAGCGCAGCGAGCGCTACCCGGATGCGCCGGCGGTTCCGCCGACCATCCTGCTCAACCCGGTGATTACGCCCATCGGCAATGAGCTGGAGGAGGGCTGGGAAGGCTGCCTGTCGGTGCCGGGCCTGCGCGGCGCGGTGAATCGCTACCAGCGTATCCGCTACCAGGGTGTCGGCCCGCAGGGCCAGCCTATCGACCGTACCGTGGAAGGCTTCCATGCGCGGGTGGTGCAGCACGAGTGCGATCACCTGATCGGCCGCCTGTACCCGTCGCGCATTACCGACTTCAGCAAGTTCGGTTTCACCGAGGTGCTATTCCCGGGGCTCGACCCGCAGGCGGACGACTAACAACCGCCGCTCCGCCCTTAATCTTCCTCGTCGAGCTGGTAGCGCGTCGGCACCAGGCTCTCCTTGATCCTGCGCAGGTGCGGCTGGAAGTCCACGCCACGGCGCAGGGTCACGCCGGTGGCGAGTACGTCGAGTACGGTCAGCTGGATGATCCGCGAAGTCATCGGCATGTAGATGTCGGTGTCCTCGGGCAGCGGAATGTCCAGGCTCAGGGTGCTGGCGCGGGCCAGCGGCGAGTCGGCGGCGGTCAGGCCCAGCACCGAGGCGCCGTTCTGCCGCGCCAGGTGCGCCACGTCCACCAGCTCGCGGGTGCGGCCGGTGTAGGAAATCACCACGAAGAGGTCGCCGGTGTGCGCCACCGAGGCGATCATCCGCTGCATCAGCACATCGCTGTGGGCCGACACGGCCAGGTTGAAGCGGAAGAACTTGTGCTGCGCATCGAGCGCCACGGAGCTGGATGCGCCGAGGCCGAAGAAGTGGATCTGCCGGGCCTGGATCAACAGGTCCACGGCGCGGTCGATCAGCTTCGGATCGAGCAGCTTGTAGGCGCTGTCGAGCGAGGCGATGGTGCTGCTGAAGATCTTGCGCGTGTAAGCCTCGGGGCCATCATCGGCGGCCACCGCCTGGGTCACGAAGGCCGCGCCGCTGGCCAGGCTCTGGGCCAGCTGGATCTTCAGCTCGGGATAGCCGCTCATGCCGAAGGAGCGGCAGAAGCGATTCACCGTCGGCTCGCTGACGCTGGACGCCTGGGCCAGCGCGGCGATGCTGAAGCGCGTGGCCTGCTGCGGGTCGCGCAGGATCACCTCGGCGACCTTGCGCTCGGCCTTGTTCAGCTCTTCCAGACGGCTCTGGATGTGCTCCAGCAGGTTTTTCATCCGCACTCCTTGGGCAATCGACGGTTGACCGGTCGGGGGCGGTCAGCGGCGCTATCCTAACGTCAGGCCGGCGAGCGACCAACAATGGCGCGAAACGGCAAAAATATGTTGTTTAATTACTACATATTTGTCTTAATGCCGGCGTGGAAGGCTAACTATCGTTCAAAATTTGGTTGGTAACAACAAATGCCTGAAGTCCGCGTTCTTCCGTGTACCCTCGCGCTGTTCGGCGCCCTGGGCGATCTCGCCCTGCGCAAACTGCTGCCGGCGCTTTACCAGCTCGACCGCGAGGACCTGCTGCACCGCGATACCCGCATTCTTGCCCTGGCCCGCGACGACGGCGCCAGCGAAGAGCCCCTGGCAACCATCGAGCGTCGCCTGCGCCAATATGTGCCGCAGAAGGAATGGGACGAGCAGGTGTGGGCGCGCTTCCAGGCGCGCCTGCATCACCTGAGCATGGACTTCCTCGATGCCGGCTCCTACCAGGCGCTGGCGGAGCTGGTGGGTGACGAGAAGACCCTGGTCGCCTATTTCGCCACCGCCGCCTCGGTATTCGGCGGCATCTGCGAGAACCTTGCCGCCGCCGGCCTCGCCGAACGCACCCGGGTGGTGCTGGAGAAGCCCATCGGCCACGACCTGGAATCGTCCCGCGCGGTGAATGACGCCGTGGCACGTTTCTTCCCGGAAAACCGCATCTACCGGATCGACCACTACCTGGGCAAGGAGACGGTGCAGAACCTCATCGCGCTGCGCTTCGCCAACAGCCTGTTCGAGACCCAGTGGAACCAGAACCACATCTCCCACGTGGAGATCACCGTGGCCGAGAAAGTCGGCATCGAAGGCCGCTGGGGCTACTTCGACAAGGCCGGCCAGCTGCGCGACATGGTGCAGAACCACCTGCTGCAACTGCTCTGCCTGATTGCCATGGACCCGCCGGCGAACCTTACCGCGGACAGCATCCGCGACGAGAAGGTCAAGGTGCTGCGCGCGCTGGAACCCATCGCGCCGGAACAGCTGGCGGGCCGCGTAGTGCGCGGGCAATACACCGCCGGCTACATCGACGGCAAACCGGTGCCCGGCTACCTTGCCGAGGAAAACGCCAACCCCAACAGCGATGCCGAGACCTTCGTCGCGTTGCGTGTGGATATCCGCAACTGGCGCTGGTCCGGCGTGCCGTTCTACCTGCGTACCGGCAAGCGCATGCCGCAGAAGCACTCGCAGATCGTCATTCACTTCAAGGAGCCGCCGCACTACATCTTCGCCCCGGAGCAGCGTTCGCTGATCAGCAACCGGCTGATCATCCGCCTGCAGCCGGACGAGGGGATTTCCCTGCAGGTGATGACCAAGGACCAGGGCCTGGGCAAAGGCATGCAACTGCGTACCGGCCCGCTGCAACTGAACTTCTCCGAAACCTTCCAGACCGCCCGCACGCCGGATGCCTACGAGCGACTGTTGCTGGAAGTCACGCAAGGCAACCAGAACCTGTTCGTCCGCAAGGATGAGATCGAGGCCGCCTGGACATGGTGCGACGGCCTGATCGACGGCTGGGGGCGCCTGGGCGAGGAGCCCAAGCCCTATCCGGCTGGAAGCTGGGGCCCGCAGGCCTCGGTTGCCCTGATCGCTCGCGACGGGAGGGACTGGTATGGCGATCTCTGAACCGAAACTGGCTGAGGGTATGGCCTGGAAAACCTGGAACAACGCCGCCGAGCAGGCGCGCGGACTGGCCGACGCGGTGGCCGATGCACTGCGCGAGGCGTTGGTCGAACGTGGCCGTGCACTGCTGGTGGTGTCTGGCGGGCGCAGCCCGGTGGCGTTCCTCGAGGCTTTGAGCGGCGCGGTACTGGATTGGTCGAAAGTGGCCGTCAGCCTTGCCGACGAGCGCTGGGTGCCCGAGTCTCACCCGGACAGCAATGCCGGCCTCCTGCGTCGCCACCTGTTCAAGGGGGCAGCGGCCAAGGCGCAGTTCATTGGCATCTACCAACCGGCAGCCAGCCTGGAAGAGGCGGCCGACAAGGCCGACCGCTACCTGCACGAGCTGATGCTGCCAATCGACGTACTGGTGCTGGGCATGGGCGATGACGGCCACACGGCCTCTCTGTTCCCCGGCAGCACCAACTTGGTGGAGGCGCTCGACCCTGACGGCACGCGCCGTTGCCTGCCGATGTGGGCGCCGACCGTGCCGCACCAGCGCCTGACCCTGACCCGCGCCGTGCTGCAGGGCGCGCGGGTGCAGATCCTGGCCATCCAGGGCGAGTCCAAGCTGGCCACCCTGAGCGAGGCGCTCAGCGACAACGACGACCAGCGCATGCCGGTCAATGCGTTCCTGCGTTCACCTCTTTCGATCCACTGGTGCCCCTGAGGCACGGAGTTACCGTAATGTCTGAACAACACATCCAGCAGATCGATGCCCTCGCGCAGCGTGCTCGCATCCTGCCGGTGATCACCATCGACCGCGAGGCCGACATCCTGCCCATGGCGGATGCCCTCGCGGCCGGCGGCATCAGCGTCCTGGAAGTGACCTTGCGGACCGCGCTGGGCCTCACTGCGATTCGCCGGTTGAGCGAGCAGCGCCCGGAGTTGATCGTCGGCGCCGGCACCGTGCTCGATCCGCAGACCTTCCGCCAGGCGGAAGAGGCGGGGGCGAAGTTCATCGTCACGCCCGGATGCACCGATGAGTTGCTGGCGTACGCGGTGACCCGTCCGGTGCCGCTGCTGCCCGGCGTGGCCACCGCGTCGGAAATCATGGCCGCGTACCGCCACGGCCTGCGTCGCTTCAAGCTGTTCCCGGCCAAGGTGGCCGGCGGCGTGGAGGCGCTGAAGGCCTTCGGCGGGCCCTTCCCGGAGGTGCGTTTCTGCCCCACCGGAGGTGTCGGCCCGGACAACCTCAACGATTACTACCGGCTGGCCAACGTGATGTGCGTGGGCGGCAGCTGGATGCTGCCCAAGGCCGCCGTCGACAGCGGCGACTGGGCCACGGTCGAGCGCCTGAGCCGCGAGGCGCTGGCGCTGTTGGAGACACACTGAGCTGTCCTGATCTGGACATGCCCGGCCTTGTGCCGGGCTTTTTTATGGGCGCCTGAGGGGCTCTTCGTAGGAGCGAGCTTGCTCGCGAACAGCCCCGGCATCCGAGCTGCCGGGAAATTCGTTCGCGAGCAAGCTCGCTCCTACCGGTAATGCGAACGCCGCGGGGCTCAATCCACCCCGACAAACCCACCGGTCTGGTGCCGCCACAGGCGCGCATACAACCCGCCATGGGCCAGCAGTTCGGCATGGCTGCCGCTCTCGACCACGCGGCCGTGCTCCAGTACCACCAGGCGGTCCATGCGCGCGATGGTAGAGAGGCGGTGGGCGATGGCGATCACCGTCTTGCCCTGCATCAGGGTTTCCAGGCTTTCCTGGATCGCCGCTTCCACTTCCGAGTCCAGCGCCGAGGTGGCCTCGTCGAGGATCAGGATCGGCGCGTCCTTGAGCAGTACGCGGGTGATCGCGATGCGCTGGCGCTGGCCGCCGGAGAGCTTCACCCCGCGTTCGCCGACATGGGCGTCGAGGCCGAAGCGGCCCTCGGCGTCGCTCAACTGCGGGATGAACTCCGAGGCGCGGGCCTTCTGGATCGCGTCCTGCAACTCGGCCTCGCCGGCATCCGGGCGGCCGTAGAGCAGGTTGGAACGGATCGAGCGGTGCAGCAGCGAAGTATCCTGGGTGACCATGCCGATCTGCGCACGCAGGCTTTCCTGGGTCACCTGGGCAATGTCCTGGCCGTCGATCAGGATGCGTCCGCCCTCCAGGTCATACAGGCGCAGGAGCAGGTTCACCAGGGTCGACTTGCCGGCGCCGGAGGGGCCTACCAGGCCGATCTTCTCGCCGGGGCGTACGGTGAGGTCGAGGCCGCTGATCAGGCCGCCGCCCTTGCCGTAGCTGAAGTTCACCTGGTCGAAGCGCACCTCGCCACGTGTCACCACCAGCGGCTTGGCGTCGGGCGCGTCGATCACCTGGCGGGGCAGGGCAATGGTCTGCATGCCGTCCTGCACCTGGCCGACGTTCTCGAAGATGCCGCCGACCACCCACATGATCCAGCCCGACATGTTGACGATGCGGATGACCAGGCCGGTGGCCAGGGCGATGGCGCCTACCGAGATCAGCGACTGGGTCCACAGCCACAGGGCCAGGCCCGTGGTGCCGGCGATCAGCAGGCCGTTGAACACCGTGATGGTGACGTCCATGGAGGTCACCACGCGCCCGGCGCGCTGGGCCTTGCGGGTCTGGTCGTCGATGGCGTCGCGGGCGTAGTCCTCTTCCTGCCGCGTATGGGCGAACAGCTTGAGGGTGGTGATATTGGTGTAGCCGTCGACGATCCGGCCCATGAGTTTCGAGCGCGAATCCGAAGCGATCACCGAGCGGTGCTTCACCTGCGGAATGAAGTAGCCCAGCGCGCCGACGTAGCCGATCATCCAGAGCAGCAGGGGGATCATCAGTCGCCAGTCCGCCTCGGCGAACAGCACCAGGGAGCTGACGATGTAGATGAGTACGTGCCAGATGGCGTCGACCGCTTGCACGGCCGAGTCGCGCAGCGAGTTGCCGGTCTGCATGATGCGCTGGGCGATGCGCCCGGCGAAGTCGTTCTGGAAGAAGCCCAGGCTCTGCTTGAGCACGTAGCGGTGGTTCTGCCAGCGGATCAGGTTGGTCATGCTGGGGTTGATGCTCTGGTGCACCAGCATATCGTGCAGGCCGAAGAACACCGGGCGCAGGATCAGCGCCACCACGGCCATCCAGATCAATTCGCGGCCGTGCAGGGTAAAGAAGTCGGCAGGAGCCGTGCCTTGCGCGAGATCGACGATACGCCCGAGGTAGCTGAACAGCGCGACCTCGATCAGCGCGGCGACCAGGCCGACGAGGAGCAGGGCAAGGAACACCGGCCAGACCTGGCGCAGGTAGTAGACGTAGAAGCGGATGACGTCGGTGGGCGGCATGCGCTCGGGGACGTCGCGGAAGGGATCGATCAGGCGCTCGAAACGACGGTAAAGCATGATGCCTCTCGGGTTGTGTCGGCGAGCCCGTCCTGGGCTCGCCTTGAATGGCCTCCGTCAGCCGTGGTTCCGCAGAATCACAGACGCTTGGCGGAGAGGATGACCACCGGGGTGGTCGGTACGTCCTGGAACATGCCGCGGTTGCCGGTCTTCACGCCGGCGATCTGATCGACCACGCCCATGCCGCGCACGACCTTGCCGAACACCGCGTAGCCGAAATCGCGGGCGCCGTGGTTGAGGAAGTCGTTGCCGGTCAGGTTGATGAAGAACTGGCTGGTGGCGGAATTCACATCGCTGGTGCGTGCCATGGCCAGGGTGCCGCGCTCGTTGAGCAGGCCGTTGTCGGCCTCGTTCTTGATGGGCGCCTGGGTGTCCTTTTCCTTCATGGCTTCGGTGAAACCGCCGCCCTGGATCATGAAGTTGGGAATCACGCGGTGGAAGATGGTTCCGTTGTAGAAGCCGCTGTCGACGTAGGACAGGTAGTTCTTCACAGAAATCGGTGCCTTGTCGGCGTACAGCTCGATTTCGATTTCACCCGAGGTGGTGGACAGCAGCACGTGCGGCTTGTTGGCATCGGCGGCGAATGCGGAGCCGGCCAGGACCAGGGAGCAGGCAGCGAGCAGGAAGCGTTTGAGCAGGGTCATTTGGCGGATGTTTCCTGAAGGTTCTAGGGATGGTCGACCTGATCGAGGAAGTCGAGCAGGGTGGTATTGAATCTTTCCGGCTGGTCCAGCGGCGTGGCGTGGCGCGAGTCCTCGATCACGACCAGGCGCGCGTTGGGCATGCGCCCGACATAGGCCTGCTTGAGCGAGACCGGGGTGTAATCGCGGTCGGCGCTGATCACCAGGGTTGGACAGGTTATGCGCGCGAGGCGTTCCTGCACACCCCAGCCGATGATGGCGTGCAGGCTGGAGAGGTAGGCGCGCTTGTCATTCTGCGGCCAGCGCTGCTGGATCTTGCGGCGCAGGTCGCTCTGTTCTGGCTTGGGGAAGAGCAGCTTGCCCAGTGCCTTGCCGACGGTATCCAGGCCCAGCACGTGGGCCAGGAACAACCGTCGCGCCACTTCCAGGTATTCGCGTGGTGTGCGCGGTTTCACTTCCGGCGCGCTGTTGACGATGGTCAGGCTGTTCAGCCGCTCCGGCCAGCGCGTGGCCAGTTCGAAACCGATCATGCCGCCCATGCTGATGCCCACCAGGTGCACGCGGCCGAGGTTCAGGTGATCGAGCAGGGCGATCACGTCCTCGGCGAAGGCGGCGATGCTGTAGCGCTGGCGCGGTTTGTCCGACTGGCCATGGCCGCGTACGTCGAGGGCGATCACCCGGTGGCGTTTTTCCAGTTCCGGTACCTGGAACTCCCAGTCGCGGGTGCTGGAGCCAAGCCCATGCACCAGCAGGACCGGCGTGCCCAATCCACTTTCCTCGTAGTGCAGACGGTGACCGGCGTGGTCGAAGAACGGCATGACGGGCTCCTTTGTCGTGCGACCTGTCCGATCAGGCCGGGCTCTCGGGCGCGGCGAAGTGGGCATCCAGCGGCACGTTGGCGTAGGCGGTCAGCAACTCGACGAGAATCTGCGTGGCCGGGCCCAGCGGTTTTTCCTTGTTCGGGTAAAGATAGAAGCGGCTTTCGCGCACGCCGCCCTGTTTCATCGGCAGCGGCTTGAGCTGGCCGTCGCGCAGTTCGCGCTCGATCATGTGGCGCGGCAGCCAGGCGAAGCCCAGGCCGTTGCTGACGAAGGTGGCGGCGGTGGCCAGGCTGCCGACCGTCCAGCGCTGTTCGGCGCCGAGCCAGCCGACGTCGCGCGGTTGCAGGCGGCCGGAGTCGCGGATCACCACCTGCATCTGGGTTTCCAGGTCCTGGTGGGTGACCTCGCGCTGCAGGCGATGCAGCGGGTGATCCGGGTGAGCCACGGCGACGAAGTCGACGACGGAGAGGTCAGCACCCAGGTGGCCGGGAATGTTAAGGCCGCTGATGGCGAGGTCTGCATGCCCCTGCACCAGGGCTTCCTCGACGCCTGACAGCACTTCCTCGCGCAACAGGACGCGGCAACCGCGGCTCTGCGGCATGAAGGCTGACAACGAACGCACCAGGCGCACGGTGGGGTAGGCGGCGTCGACCACCAGGCGCACTTCCGGCTCCCAGCCTTGCTCCATATGGTGGGCCAGTTCTTCCAGTTGGCCGGCGGATTTCACCAGTTGCCGTGAGCGGCGCAGCAGCACCTCGCCGGCTTCGGTGAGCACGGCCTTGCGCCCGTCGATGCGCAACAGCGGCACGCCGAGCTGCTCCTGCATGCGCGCCACGGTGTAGCTGATCGACGACTGCGAACGGTGCAGGGCTTCCGCCGCCTGGGCGAAGCCGCCATGGTCGACCACGGCCTGCAGGGTTCTCCACTGATCCAGGGTAACGCGGGGCGCTTTCATCCTCGCTTCCTCTTGTCTACTCTGGCGGTCCGCAGAAGACCAACAAGAGACCGCCATGAAAAAATTCTGTTGTGCCGTTCTGGCCACGTTGCCGCTGACCGCCCTGGCCTATCCCATCGAGGTGCAAAAGAGCCTCAATGGCACCGAAATGGATATCGAGACCCAGGATATCGGTGACCAGATGGGGGCCATCCTCCTGCGCAACGGCGGCCAGCAGCCGGTGACCTGCACGGCGGTCTTCGTCAACGGTCCCGAGACGCCGCACGTACGCAAGGCCACTATTGCGCCAGGCAAGGAGGCCAACCTGACTTCCAGCTTCAGCCGCGCGGTGATCAAGCTGCGTATCAAACTGACCTGCAATCCTTCCTGATCTCCCGACAAGAGTAGAAGCAGTCAGGCGATAAATCAAATTATTCGATAATTTGAAGCGATTTTTTAAGCTTTTTTATCGATTTGATCGTCTTTAGGATGGCCTCCATCGACACATTCAACGACCGATGGAGGTCCAGTCCATGTCCCGTGTTCTGGTTATCGAAAGCAGTGCCCGTCAGGAAGGGTCCGTTTCCCGTCAGTTGACCCGCGACTTCATCGCCCGGTGGCAGGCCGCTCATCCGGCCGACGAGATCAAGGTCCGCGATCTGGCCGTTGAGCAGGTGCCGCATCTGGACGCCAATCTGCTGGGCGGCTGGATGAAGCCCGCGCAGGAGCACAGCGAGATCGAACGCGCCGCACTGGAACGCTCCAACCAGCTGACCGCCGAACTGCAGGCTGCCGACGTGCTGGTTCTGGCTGCACCGATGTACAACTTCGCCATCCCCAGCACCCTGAAGTCCTGGCTGGACCACGTGCTGCGCGCCGGTGTCACCTTCAGGTACACCGAGACCGGCCCGCAGGGCCTGCTCACCGGCAAGCGCGCCTTCGTCCTGACCAGCCGCGGCGGCGTCTACGCCGGCGGCGCGCTGGATCATCAGGAGCCCTACCTGCGCCAGGCGCTGGGCTTCGTCGGCATCCACGACGTGACCTTCATCCACGCTGAAGGCCTGAACATGGGGGGTGAATTCGCCGAGAAGGGCTTGGCCAGGGCAAAGGCGCAACTCGCCGCCATCGCCTGATCCGTTTCCTGTTTGCGCGTCCTTCCGCTCCTGGGCGTGACCGTGGCCGATCTCTTCCCTGGGGATCGGCCATTTTTTATTGGCCAACGACTTGACCGGCTGAAAACACATCCTTCCCGTTCGGGCTGTTCAAAGCATGACCAGCATGCTAAAAGAACCTGGAGCTGATCTAGCCGCTTGAAAAAGAAGGGAAAACCATGACCAAGTCGGAGTTGATCGAGAGAATCGTCACCCATCAGGGGCAGCTTTCCGCAAAGGATGTGGAGCTGGCGATCAAGACCATGCTTGAGCAAATGTCCCAGGCTCTGGCCACTGGGGATCGCATCGAAATCCGGGGTTTCGGTAGCTTCTCGCTGCATTACCGTGCGCCGCGCACCGGCCGTAATCCGAAAACTGGCGAGTCCGTGCGCCTGGATGGCAAGTTCGTCCCGCACTTCAAGCCTGGCAAGGAACTGCGCGACCGCGTCAACGAGCCCGAGTGATCCCGGGATATCCGTCTTCAAGAAGGAGTGTCCATGCTTCGGGCAAAACGTTTCCTGCTGATTCTGGCGCTGGCCATCCTGGCCGTCGCCGTTGTGGTTTTCGTCCTGGAAAACCTGCAATCCGTACAGCTGACCTTCCTCGGCTGGCAGTCGCCGCAGTGGCCGCTGGTCGTCTTCATTTCCCTTGCCTTTATCCTCGGCGGCGTGATCGGCCTGCTGCTGAGCATTCCTTTCCGTGCCAAGGCGCATGTCCGTATGACCGGTCTGCGCTCGGAGGTCACCCGTTTCCGCAAGGAGAATGACGCGCTGCGTGAAAAGTCGCTGACGGGCCATGCCTAGCGTCATCGCCACGCTGTTCTTTTTCTGCGCCCTGGCCATCGGCTGGTGGATGGGGCGTCGCTCTCTTTCCCGGCCGGATGCGCCTGCGCCGGAGAAGCTTCGGGCTCGCGTGCACAGCATGCACAATCTGCTGGAGCGGCATTCCGACGACGCACTGGAGAGCCTTTCCCAGGGCCTGGTCGTCACTCCGGAAACCCTCGAAAGCCACCTCCATGTCGGCAACCTGTTCCGGCGCCGGGGCGATATCGAAAAAGCCATCCATATCCACCAGGATCTTCTGGGCCGTGCCGGTGAGGATGGGGCGCTGGTTGCCCAGGTGCGCCTGGAGTTGGCACGCGACTATATCGCTGGTGGCCTGCTGGGCAGCGCCGAGGAGTTGCTCGACGAGCTGACGCAGCAGCGTGACGAGCCCATTTCCCTGGAAGCGCTGGATGAGCAGCGCCTCATCTGTGAACGCGAGAAGAGCTGGTCGCGCGCCATCGAGTTGGCTGCCCGGCTGGTGCCGAGCCGGCCCGAACTGAGCGCTGCGCTGGCCAACTATTACTGTGAGCTGGCGCTGGAAAAGGGCAGGAGCGGTGATCGCAGTGCCATGCAGGAATTGCTGCGCGAGGCGCGTCGCGTCGACAAGCGCTGCGTGCGCGCCCTGCTGATGCGGCTGGACTGCGAGCTGTGGCGCAAGGATTCGGCGGCAGCCGTTGCCACCATCGGCGAGCTCGCCCGCGATGCCAAGGCTTTCCTGGGGGAGGTCGTGCCTCTGCTGCGTCGTTACGATGGCCTTGCCCGGCCTGAAGTGCTGGTTTGCCTGCGTGAGCTGGCCAAAGGAGAAGAGGTGCCTCCGGCCATCCTCGCCATGCTGGCGGAAAGCGAGAAGCCGGAGCGCACGTCGTCCTGGCGTGAGGCCTTGCTGGAGCGTGTGGCACGCCATCCTTCCTGGCAGGGCGTCGGCGAGTACCTTGAAGTGGTCGAAAACGATGCGGAAAAAGACTCGGCTACAGGAAAAATCGCTCCAATAATCATCGGGTTGTATAAGACAATGCCGCGCTATCGATGCGGCAAGTGCGGCTTCGCTGGCCGTGAACTGCACTGGCAGTGCCCTAGCTGCCACGCCTGGAATGCACTGCGGCCGGTCATTTCGCCGCTCTGACGCGCACGCTCAAACATGGAAGACGCCGCTGGCGTCAGGTTCTGCAGGTACTGGATTGAAGGTTCTACTCACGGGCGCGACCGGTTTTGTCGGCCAGGGCGTGCTGGCGCGCTTGCGTCAGGAAAAGGATGTTCAGCTTCGCGTCGCCCTGCGCGGCGCTGCAACGCAATGCCTGGAGGGTGTCGAGGTGGCACTGATCGAAGGCTTGAGCGTGGCCCAGTCCTGGGCGCAGGCCCTGGATGACATTGACGTGGTAATCCATTGCGCTGCCCGCGTTCATGTCATGGACGAGCAGGCGGTCGACCCACTCGCCGAGTTTCGTGCGGTGAACGTCGAAGGGACTCGGCATCTGGCGCAGGAGGCCGCGGCGGCAGGAGTGCGGCGCTTCGTTTTCGTCAGCTCGATCAAGGTCAATGGTGAGGAGACCTCGCCGGGCCGTCCTTTTGCTGCCGACGCCGAGCCCAGACCGCAGGACCCTTACGGGCAGTCCAAGCTCGAAGCCGAGCAGGCATTATTCGAGATTGCCCGGCAGACCGGCTTGGAAGTGGTCGTGATACGTCCGCCGCTGGTCTATGGCCCGGGTGTGAAGGCCAATTTCGCCAGCCTGACGCGCGCCTTGCAGCGCCGCCTGCCGCTGCCGTTCGGCTCCATCGACAATCGCCGCAGCCTGGTAGCGCGAGACAATCTGGTGGATCTGCTGCTGCTTTGCACTCGTCATCCCGCGGCCGCCGGACAGGTTTTTCTGGTGAGCGACGGTGAGGATTTGTCGACGGCGCAGCTGTGCCGTGGTCTGAGCGAGGCGCTGGGCGTTCGTCCCCGATTGCTGCCGGTTCCGGCTGCGCTGCTGCGTCTGCTGGGGGCGCTGACGGGACGGAGCCAGCAGGTCCAGCGCCTGCTGGGCTCGCTGCAGGTGGATATTTCGGCTACGCGCGATCGACTGGGCTGGACGCCGCCGGTCACAATCGAGCAGGCGCTGCGGGAAGCCGCGATGGAGTTCGGACGGGAGCAGGGGCGATGAACATGGGCATTCTGCTGGCGGCCGTGTTCGTCGCGTCCTGCGCGATGACTGCCGGTGTGCGTCGCTACGCGCTGGCGCGCAGCATCATGGACATTCCCAATGCCCGTAGCTCGCACCGGATCCCGACGCCGCGCGGTGGCGGCGTTGCCATCGTCCTGGGCTTCCTGGGTAGCCTGCCGTTGGCAGCGGTGCTTGGGGCAGTGGATGGAAATAGCCTGGTGGCCCTGTTGCCGGCTGGCGCTCTGGTCGCAGCCATTGGTTTCCTCGACGATCACCGGCATATTCCGGCACGGTGGCGACTGCTGGGGCATTTTGTCGCTGCGCTCTGGCTACTGGGCTGGCTGGGCGGCGTGCCTGTGCTGCCGATGCCCTGGGGGGCGCTGGATCTGGGGTTGGTCGGCGATTTACTGGGGCTGGTGTTCCTGGTCTGGCTGCTCAATCTGTACAACTTCATGGATGGCATAGACGGGATTGCCGGCCTGGAAGCCATCAGTGTCTGCCTGGGCGGAGCCCTCTGTGCCTGGCTCGTCGGCGATTCGCAACTGGTGTGGCTGCCCTTGATCCTGGGCATGGCCGCGGCGGGGTTCCTGGTCTGGAATTTTCCGCCGGCGCGGATTTTCATGGGGGACGCCGGCAGCGGTTTCCTCGGGTTGATCCTTGGCGGGCTGGCGTTGCAGGCGGCATCGCTGTCGCCACCGCTCATCTGGAGCTGGCTGATCCTGCTCGGCGTGTTCGTGGTGGATGCGACCTTTACGCTGGCCCATCGCCTGATGCGCGGCGAACGTGTCTACGAAGCGCATCGCAGCCATGCCTACCAGCGTGCCTCCAGGCGCTACGGGAGCCACTTGCGGGTATCGCTGGCGGTGACGGCCCTCAACCTGCTGTGGCTCATGCCGCTGGCATTGCTGGTCGCGCTGGGCCATGTTTCGGGTTTGCTGGCGCTGTTTGTGGCCTATGCTCCCTTGGTGCTTGTCGTAGCTCATCTGGGCGCAGGTCGTCCGGATGACCAGGAAGTGAGCTGAACTCCGCCGAATCTGGTGGTCAATAGCGGGTGGACATTCCTCCCGCTCGGGATTAAGGACAAGCGCTGATGCTCCGAGAACGCCTGCTGAGGCTTCCGAGACGACATAAACGATTACTGCAGGTCGTCACTGACATCTGTTTGGTGTGGTTCGCGCTGTGGCTGGCTTTCATCGTGCGCCTGGGCACCGACGATCTCGAGTATCCGTTCCGTGTCCACGGCTGGCTGTTCGTGGCGGCGCCCGCGGTAGCGATTCCGCTGTTCATTCGCTTCGGCATGTACCGTGCGGTGATGCGCTACCTGGGCAATGACGCACTGATCGCTATCTGGAAAGCCGTCACGATATCCGCGCTGCTGCTTTCGCTGGTGGTGTACTGGAATCGCTCGGTGACCGAGGCGGTTCCCCGTTCGCTCGTGCTGAACTACTGGTGGCTCAGCCTGCTGATGATCGGCGGTCTGCGCCTGGCCATGCGTCAGTACTTCATGGGCGATTGGTACAGCACGGTCCAGGCGGTTCCTTTCCTCAAGCAGCAGGATGGCTTGCCCAAGGTCGCCGTCTATGGCGCGGGTTCTGCCGGTAACCAACTGGTGGCAGCGCTGCGCCTGGGACGCGCGATGCGTCCGGTGGCCTTCATCGATGACGACGATGAGATTGCCAATCGAGTTATCGCCGGCTTGCGCGTCTACAAGCCCAAGCATATTCAGCAGATGATCGACGAAACCGGCGTGCAGGAAGTGCTGCTGGCGATTCCGTCCGCCACCCGTGCCCGCCGTCGCGAGATTCTGGGCCTGCTGGAGCCTCATCCGGTACATGTGCGAAGTGTTCCTGGGTTCATCGAGCTGGCCAACGGCCGCGTGCGGGTGGACGACATTCAGGAGGTGGATATCGCCGACCTGCTCGGGCGCGACCCCGTCGAGCCACGCAAGGAGCTGTTCGAACACTGCATCCGTGGAGAAGTAGTGATGGTCACCGGCGCTGGCGGCTCCATCGGTTCGGAGCTGTGCCGGCAGATACTCGGCTCCGGGCCGACCGTGCTGGTGCTGTTCGAGCACAGCGAATACAACCTGTACCGGGTCCATCAGGAACTGGAAAGCCGCGTCAAGCGCGAGTCCCTCGCGGTACAGCTGGTGCCGATCCTGGGATCGGTGCGCAGCGCCGAGCGCCTGCTGGACGTCATGCGTACCTGGAAGGTCGCTACGGTTTATCACGCCGCCGCCTACAAGCACGTGCCTATCGTCGAGCACAACATTTCCGAGGGCGTGCTGAATAATGTGATGGGCACTCTGCACACCGCTCAGGTGGCAGTGCAGGCTGGTGTCGAGCACTTCGTGCTGATCTCCACCGACAAGGCGGTACGCCCGACCAATGTCATGGGCAGCACCAAGCGCCTGGCGGAAATGATCCTTCAGGCGCTGAGCCAGGAGTCGGCGCCGGTACTGTTCGGCGACAAGTCCGGCGTACACCAGGTCAACAAGACCCGGTTCACCATGGTCCGCTTTGGCAATGTGCTGGGGTCGTCCGGTTCGGTCATTCCCCTGTTTCGCGAGCAGATCAAGCGCGGCGGACCGGTCACCGTGACCCATCCGGGCATCACCCGATACTTCATGACCATTCCCGAGGCGGCTCAGCTGGTAATCCAGGCCGGCTCCATGGGGCGCGGCGGCGACGTCTTCGTGCTGGACATGGGGCAGCCGGTGAAGATTCTCGAACTGGCCGAGCGGATGATTCACCTTTCCGGCTTGAGCGTTCGCTCAGAGCGCGTGCCTCATGGGGACATCTCCATCGAGTTCAGCGGCCTGCGGCCCGGCGAGAAGCTCTACGAAGAGCTGCTGATCGGCGACAACGTCAGCGCGACTGAGCACCCGATGATCATGAAGGCCAACGAGGAGCTGATGCCCTGGGAGGGTTTCAAGCTGGTGCTGGCCGACCTGCTCAAGGCGGTGGACCAGGGCAACTACGCGCGGGTGCGGCAACTGCTGCGGGAGACCGTCAGCGGCTATTGTCCGGAAGGCGAAATTGTTGACCTGATCCACCAGCAGCGGCGCATGGAGCCCTGATCCAAGGCTCCTAGCAGACGTGGTGATCGCCGCGTCTGCGAGCATCGTCAGCCCTTTCCTGGCGATCTGTCGGCGGCGCCGGAAACTGCCGCCGACTCTCTAAACCAAGGTATTTACCCGCTTTCCTGGCGATATGTTCTTTCAGGCGGCGCAATCGCGCCTGCCCCGAAATCATTCACGCAAGGAAAAGACCCATGAGTAAGAAACTGCTTTCCATTGCCAGCATGATCCTGTTCGCCAGCCTCACCTTTGGAGGCCTCGTCCAGGCAGCCTCACCCGCACAGCCCGCTACCAGGCCGGCGGCCGAAGCGCCGGCTCCCGCTGCGAAGGCGCCTGTGTCCCAGGTGGAGGCGGTGAACATCAACACGGCGTCCGCCGAAGAACTGCAGAAGTCCTTGAAGGGCATTGGCAAGGTGAAGGCTCAGGCCATCGTCGACTACCGTACCAGCAACGGCCCGTTCACCACGGTTGATCAACTGCTGGAGGTGAAGGGCATCGGCAAGGGTACCCTGGACAAGAACCGCGACAGGATTTCGCTCTGAGTCTTCGCCTTATGGAATGAAAAAGCCGGTCGATGACCGGCTTCTTCGTTTCGCGACAAAAAAGCCCCCGGCATGTGCCGAGGGCTTTGAATTTTGGCTCCGCGACCTGGACTCGAACCAGGGACCCAATGATTAACAGTCATTTGCTCTACCGACTGAGCTATCGCGGAACAACGAGGCGTATCTTACTGATTAAAAAGGGGAAGTCAACATCGTGCCGATGACTTCCCCTGATTTTTTTACAGCACCTGGACGATGGCGCGGGTCACGGTGTCCAGGTTGCCGTTGTTCAGCGCGGCGACGCAGATGCGGCCGGTGCCGACGGCGTAGATGCCGAACTCGTTCTTCAGGCGTTCCACCTGTTCGGCGGTCAGGCCGGAGTAGGAGAACATGCCGCGCTGCTGGGCAACGAAGCCGAAATCACGCTTGGCGCCCAGGGCGGCCAGTTGCTCGACCATGGCCACGCGCATAGTGCGGATGCGGGTACGCATTTCGCCCAGCTCTTCTTCCCAGACCGCACGCAGTTCCGGGCTGTTCAGCACGGCGGCGACGACGCTGGCGCCGTGGGTCGGCGGGTTGGAGTAGTTGGTGCGGATCACGCGCTTGACCTGGGACAGGACGCGGGCGGATTCCTCGCGGCTGTCGGTCACCACCGACAGCGCGCCGACACGCTCACCGTACAGCGAGAACGACTTGGAGAAGGAGCTGGAAACGAAGAAGTTCAGACCCGACTTGGCGAACAGGCGTACAGCGAAGGCATCCTCATCGATGCCCTCACCAAAGCCCTGGTAGGCGATGTCGAGGAAGGGCACGTGGCCTTTGGCCTTGAGCACGTCCAGGACCTGCTTCCAATCCTCAAGGGTGAGGTCGACGCCGGTCGGGTTATGGCAACAAGCATGCAGTACGACGATCGACTGAGAAGGCAGCGCGTTCAGGTCTTCCAGCAGGCCGGCACGGTTTACACCGTTGGTGGCGGCGTCGTAGTAGCGGTAGTTCTGCACCGGGAAGCCGGCGGACTCGAACAGGGCGCGGTGGTTCTCCCAGCTCGGGTCGCTGATGGCGACGGTCGCGTTGGGCAGCAGGCGCTTGAGGAAGTCGGCGCCGGTCTTCAGCGCGCCGGTACCGCCGACGGCTTGGGTGGTGACCACGCGGCCTTCGGCCAGCAGCTCGGAATCAGCGCCGAACAGCAGCTTCTGCACGCCCGAGTCGTAGGCGGCGATGCCTTCGATCGGCAGGTAGCCGCGCGGAGCGTGGGCCTCGATGCGGGCTTTCTCCGCGGCCTGGACGGCGCGCAGCAACGGGAGACGGCCTTCCTCGTTGTAGTACACGCCCACGCCCAGATTGATCTTGTCCGGGCGGGTATCGGCGTTGAAAGCTTCGTTCAGGCCCAGGATCGGGTCGCGGGGGGCCATTTCGACAGCGGAGAACAGACTCATGTTGGCAGCAGCTCTAAGGCGGGAGTGAAGTGCAATTGCAACCCACCCGCTCACGGCGCTGGGGGTTGCGTCGACGGGCCGGTATTATATAGGCCTCTACGGCAGGCGGCGAGTTGTCGCGCATGCTTTTCGACTGGTATGACGCTTTGGCGACCGAAGCGTCACACGCAAAAGCGAGGTTCCCATGTCGATTTTTCAACTGGATTCGCGATTCAAGCCTGCTGGCGACCAGCCCGAAGCCATCAGACAGATGGTCGAGGGGCTGGAGGCAGGCCTGTCGCACCAGACGCTGTTGGGGGTGACCGGCTCCGGCAAGACCTTCAGCATCGCCAACGTCATTTCCCAGGTTCAGCGCCCGACCATGGTGCTGGCGCCGAACAAGACGCTGGCCGCGCAGCTCTACGGCGAGTTCAAGACCTTCTTCCCCAACAACGCCGTCGAGTACTTCGTCTCCTACTACGACTACTACCAGCCCGAGGCCTATGTGCCGTCCTCGGACACCTACATCGAGAAGGATTCGTCGATCAACGACCACATCGAGCAGATGCGGCTGTCGGCGACCAAGGCGCTGCTGGAGCGCAAGGACGCCATCATCGTCTGCACCGTGTCGTCGATCTACGGCCTGGGGGATCCCGCGTCCTACCTGAAGATGGTCCTGCACCTGGACCGCGGCGACAAGATGGACCAACGCGAGCTGCTGCGCCGCCTGACCAGCCTGCAGTACACCCGCAACGACATGGACTTCGCCCGTGCGACCTTCCGCGTGCGCGGCGACGTGATCGATATCTTCCCGGCGGAATCGGACCTGGAGGCGATCCGCGTCGAACTGTTCGACGACGAAGTGGAGAACATCGCCGCGTTCGATCCGCTGACTGGCGAAGTGCTGACCAAGCTGCCGCGCTTCACCTTCTACCCCAAGAGCCACTACGTCACCCCGCGGGAGACGCTGCTGGAGGCGGTGGAGCAGATCAAGGAAGAGCTGAAGGTGCGCCTGGACTACCTGCGCACCAACAACAAGCTGGTGGAGGCGCAGCGCCTGGAGCAGCGCACCCGTTTCGACCTGGAGATGATCCTCGAGCTGGGCTACTGCAACGGCATCGAGAACTACTCGCGCTACCTCTCCGGGCGCGGTCCCGGCGAGCCGCCGCCAACCCTCTACGACTACCTGCCGGACAACGCCCTGCTGGTGATCGACGAGTCCCACGTCAGCGTTCCCCAGGTTGGCGCCATGTACAAGGGCGACCGCTCGCGCAAGGAAACCCTGGTGGAGTACGGCTTCCGCCTGCCCTCGGCGCTGGACAACCGCCCGCTGCGTTTCGAGGAGTGGGAGGCGATCAGCCCGCAGACCATCTTCGTCTCGGCGACGCCCGGGCCCTATGAGGACCAGCACGCCGGCCGGGTGATCGAGCAGGTGGTGCGGCCCACCGGCCTGGTCGACCCGGAAGTGGAGATCCGCCCGGCAACGACCCAGGTGGACGACCTGCTCTCGGAAATCAACCGTCGCGTTGCCCAGGACCAGCGCGTGCTGGTCACCACCCTGACCAAGCGCATGGCCGAGGACCTCACCGACTACCTGGGCGACCACGATGTGCGCGTGCGCTACCTGCACTCGGACATCGACACCGTGGAGCGGGTGGAAATCATCCGCGACCTGCGTCTGGGCAAGTTCGACGTGCTGGTGGGCATCAACCTGCTGCGCGAGGGCCTGGACATGCCGGAAGTGGCGCTGGTGGCGATCCTCGATGCGGATAAGGAAGGCTTCCTGCGTTCCGAGCGCTCGCTGATCCAGACCATCGGCCGCGCCGCGCGCAACCTGCACGGCAAGGCGATTCTCTATGCCGACAGCATCACCGGCTCGATGCAGCGGGCGATCAACGAGACCGAGCGGCGCCGCACCAAGCAGCTGGAGTTCAACGCCAAGCACGGCATCGTGCCCAAGGGCGTGAAGAAGGACATCAAGGACATCCTCGAAGGTGCCGTGGTGCCGGGCGCCAAGGGCAAGCGGCGCAGCCTGGCGAAGGTGGCGGAGGAGAGCGGCAAGTACGAGAACGAACTGCGCACGCCGGATGAGATCGGCAAGCGCATCAAGCAGCTCGAGGAGCGCATGTACCAGTTGGCCCGCGACCTGGAGTTCGAGGCCGCGGCCGGCGTGCGCGACGAGATCGGCAAGTTGCGCGACCGCATTGTGGCAATGGGGTGACGAGCTGAGGAGTGCCCTCTCCCTAACCCTCTCCCTGAAGGGAGAGGGGACCGTTTGGCGCAGATTGATACCACGGCATCAGCCGGCATGGGCAACTCCCTCTCCCTTCAGGGAGAGGGCGGGGGAGAGGGGCTTTGTGGTGGCGTGGCAGAAGACTTCGCTCGCAAGTGAGTCTCCTGCTCTCAGTGCGCCCCGGCTCCCGCGCCTGCGCCCATGCCTGCCGGCAGCGGGCGCGTCAGCAGCACCGCCACCATGCTCACCGCCAGCACGATGCCGATGGCATGGAAGGCGTCGTTGTAAGCCATGATCGCCGCCTGCTGATGGACGATCTCGCTGATCTTGCCCAGCGCCGCCTGCTGCGTGCCCAGTTGCGAGGTCAGCTGCGCCAGGCGCTCGTCCACTGCACCATTGACTGGCACCACCGCTTCGCGCAGGTAGTCGTAATAGACCTTGGCGCGGCTATCCAGCAGGGTTGCCAGGAGCGCGATGCCGATCGCGCCGCCTAGATTGCGCAGGATGTTGAACAGGCTGGAGGCCGATCCCGCGTCCTGCGGCTGCAGGTAGACGGTGGCGATCAGCGAGATGGTGACCATCACCATCGGCTGGCCGAGGGCGCGCAGCAGCTGGATCTGGTTGAACTGCGGGCCGGCGAAGTCCGGGTTGAGCACGCCGGAGAAGAAGCTCGCCATGCCGAACAGGCCAAAGCCCAGGGCGCAGAGCAGGCGCGGCTCGATGATCTTCATCAGCTTGGGAATCAGCGGAATGAGGAACAGTTGCGGTACGCCCATCCACATGATCACCTCGCCGATCTGCATGGCGTTGTAGCCCTGGATCTGCGCCAGATACAGCGGCAGCACGTAGATCGAACCGTACAGCCCCATGCCCAGGCCGATGCTGGAAATGCTCGAGAGGCCGAAGTTGCGGTTGCGCAGAATGCCCAGGTTGATCAGCGGATTCGGCCGCGAGGTCTGCAGGATCACGAAGAGGATCAGGCTGACCAGGGCGATGCTGCCCAGGCTGACGATCAGGTTCGATTCCAGCCAGTCCTTGCGATGGCCTTCCTCCAGGAACACCTGCAGGCAGCCCAGGCCGATGGCCATGGTGACGATGCCGGCGTAGTCGGTGCTTTTCAGCAGTTCCCAGTGCGCCGGTTTCTTCTCCAGGCCATACAGCAGGCCGGCGATCATCAGCAGCCCCGGCGGAATGTTGATGTAGAAGATGTATTCCCAGCCGAAGTTCTCCGTCAGCCAGCCGCCCAGGGTCGGGCCGATGGAGGGCGCGAAGGTGGCGGTGATGGCGAACAGCGCCATGCCTTTGGGACGGTGGTGTTCCGGCAGCTTGATCAGCGCCAGGGTGAAGGCGAGGGGAATCAGCGCGCCGCCGGTGAAGCCCTGCATGGCGCGGAACACGATCATGCTCTCCAGGTTCCAGGCGAACGAGCAGAGCAGCGAGGAGAACAGGAAGCCGACGGAGATCATCCAGGCCAGGCGGCGCGCGGAGAGCAGCTGCACCAGCCAGGCCGTGAGCGGGATCATGATGATCTCGGCCACCAGGTAGGAGGTGGAGATCCACGAGCCTTCTTCCAGGGTGGCGGCCAGCGCGCCCTGGATGTCCTTGAGCGAAGAGTTGGTGATCTGGATATCGAGCACCGCCATGAACGCACCGAGCATGGCGCTGAACACGGCGATCCAGTCGCGGCGGGTCGGTTCGCCGACCGGCCGGATCAGTTGGTCACCGGCCACCCAGCTCGACCTCTGCCTCGACGGACATGCCGGGGCGGATCAGGCCCTTGAGCGGGTTGTCATCGGCGAAGGTGATCTTGACCGGAATGCGCTGCACCACCTTGGTGAAATTGCCGGTGGCGTTGTCCGGCGGCAGCAGGCTGAACTGCGCACCGGAGGCGGCGAACAGGCTCTGCACTTCGCCGTCGATGGGGGTGTCGGGGAAGGAGTCGAATACCAGGCGCGCCTTCTGCCCCGGGCGCATCTGGCCGATCTGGGTTTCCTTGAAGTTGGCCTGGACCCAGATGCCGTCGTCCGGCACCAGCGACAGCAGTTGGCTGCCCACCTGCACGTACTGGCCGACGCGGGCGCCGCGCTGGCCGACCAGGCCGCTGACCGGTGCGTGGATTTCCGTACGAGCGAGGTTGATCTCGGCCTGGGCGATGTCGGCGCGGGCGCTTTCGATCTGCGCCTGCAGGCGCTGCACATCGGTGGCAAGGGTTTCGCGCTGCACCCGCTGGGCCTGCAGGTCAGCCTGGGCCTTGGCTACCTGCGAGCGGGCGACGTTGGAGTCGGCGGCCAGGGTGGTCACGCGCTCCTCCGACACGTAGCCGGGCTTGCGCAGGGCCTGGGCGCGGCCGAGGTCGACTTCGGTGCGGCCGAGGGTGGCCTGGCTTGCATTCACATCGGCTGCGCTGGCGGCAATCATGCTGGTCTGGCCCTTGAGCTTGCTGCGCGCCTGCTCCAGTTCCGCCTCGCGGGTGGCCAGGGTGGCCTTGGCGCGGTCCAGGGCAAGCTGGAAGTCGGCGGCTTCGAGTTTCACCAGCAACTGGCCTTTCTCGACGTGCTGGTTGTCCTGCACCAGCACTTCGTCGACGCGGGCGCCGAGTTGGCTGGCGATGCGGGTGATCTCACCCTGCACGTAGGCGTTGTCGGTGCTCTCGACGAAGCGGCCGATGAAGTACCAGCGCGCCAGGAAGGCGAGGGCGACCACGGCAAGAAGGACGAAGAACACGGACAGGCGGCGTTTCAATTGTGCGGGCATAGGTAAACGAGCGTTTGGTTGGCCAAAAAATGTTTGCCAATGTAACAGTGTTCCGTGGCGGCACGTAGCCGCTACACTTCGGAAACTTTGTTGCTTATAGGGAACAATCATGGGGCTGGATGATGCGCTGATCTTCACCCGCGTCGTGGAGCTGCACAGTTTCACCCAGGCCGCCCAGAGCCTGGGGATGCAGAAGTCCACGGTGAGCCGGCGTATCGCCCTGCTTGAGGAGCGTCTGGGCGTGCGCCTGATCAACCGCACCACGCGCAAGCTGCGCCTGACCGAGGTGGGGCAGGCCTACTACGACCGCTGCCGGCAGATCATGCACGACTTCGCCGAGGCGGAGCAGGCGGTGATGCAGCTGCAGCAGGCGCCGTCGGGATTGTTGCGCATCAGCGCGCCCATCGAGTTCGGCCAGATGTACCTGGCCAAGGTGGTGGGCGATTTCATGAACCTCTATCCGCAGATCACCGCCGAGGTCGAGCTGACCTCGCGCAACGTCGATCCGCTGGAGGAGGGCGTGGACATCGTCATCATGGTCGGCCAACCCGAGGATTCCACGCTGATCGCCCGGCGCATGCTGACCACCAACCGCTGCCTGTGCGCCAGCCCGGACTACCTGGAGCTGCATGGCCGCCCGCAGACCGTCGAGGAACTGGCGGGCCACCGCGCCGTGCTGCTGCAGGCCGATTCCCAGCGCTACTGGCCGCTGCGCGGGGAAACCGTGCCGTGCCACCGGGTGCTGTCGTGCAACAACATCACCTTCGCCCGCGAAGCCGTGCTGGCCGGGGTGGGCATTGCCTCGCTGCCGGAGCTGATCGTCGACGAACAACTGGCCAGCGGCCGCCTGGTGCGCGTGTTGCCGCAGATCCAGCTGCCGGTGGGCGAGCTCTACGCCGTCTATCCATCGCGGCGCTTCCAGGCGATGAAAGTGAAGGCCTTCCTCGACTTCCTCATCCATAACCTGCCCATCGATCCCGGTCGCTGGCTGGAGCCGAAGGCGGCCCGCCTGATACCATCGCACCCATGAGCGCGCGCGCCGTCGCGCGCTGTCCGCTTCACACGAAGAATTGCTGCACACGAGAGCCTTCATGACCACAGTCCGCACCCGTATCGCGCCGTCTCCCACCGGCGACCCGCACGTCGGCACCGCGTATATCGCGTTGTTCAACCTCTGCTTCGCCCGCCAGCACGGCGGTCAGTTCATTCTGCGCATCGAGGACACCGACCAGGTGCGCTCGACCCGCGAATCGGAACAGCAGATCTTCGACGCGCTGCGCTGGCTGGGTATCGAGTGGGACGAGGGCCCGGACGTTGGCGGGCCGCACGGTCCGTACCGGCAGAGCGAGCGCGGCGCCATCTATAAGCAGTACAGCGACGAGTTGGTCGAGAAAGGCCATGCCTTTCCCTGCTTCTGCTCCGCCGAGCGCCTCGACGCGCTGCGCGCCGAGCAGCAGGCGCGCAAGGAAACCCCGCGCTATGACGGCCACTGCATGCACATCCCGAAAGAGGAGTCGGCCAAGCGCATCGCCGCCGGCGAATCCCACGTGGTGCGCATGAAGGTGCCGACCGAAGGCGTCTGCGTGGTGCCGGACATGCTCCGTGGCGACGTGGAAATCCCGTGGGACCGCATGGACATGCAGGTGCTGATGAAGGCCGACGGCCTGCCCACCTACTTCCTTGCCAACGTGGTGGACGACCACCTGATGGGCATCACTCACGTCCTGCGCGGCGAAGAGTGGCTGCCCTCGGCGCCCAAGCTGATCAAGCTGTACGAGTATTTCGGTTGGGAACAGCCGGTGCTCTGCTACATGCCGCTGCTGCGCAACCCGGACAAGAGCAAGCTGTCCAAGCGCAAGAACCCCACTTCGATCACCTTCTACGAGCGCATGGGCCTGCTGCCCCAGGCGCTGCTGAACTACCTCGGGCGCATGGGCTGGTCCATGCCTGACGAGCGCGAGAAGTTCAGCCTGGCGGAGATGATCGAGCATTTCGACCTGTCCCGCGTCTCGCTGGGTGGCCCGATCTTCGACATCGAGAAGCTCTCCTGGCTGAACGGCCAGTGGATTCGCGAACTGTCCGTCGAGGATTTCGCCAAGGAAGTGCAGAAGTGGGCGCTCAACCCCGAGTACCTGATGAAGATCGCCCCGCACGTGCAAGGCCGCGTGGAGAACTTCAGCCAGATCGCTCCGCTGGCCGGCTTCTTCTTCAGCGGCGGCGTGCAACTGGACGCCAAGTTGTTCGAGCACAAGAAGCTCGACGCCACCCAGGTGCGCCAGGTCCTGCAACTGGTGCTGTGGAAGCTTGAAGCACTGCGCCAGTGGGAAAAGGATCGCATCACCGCGACCATCCAGGCCGTAGCCGAACACCTGGGCCTCAAGCTGCGTGACGTGATGCCGCTGATGTTCCCGGCTATCACCGGCCAGGCCAGCTCGGTGTCGGTGCTCGACGCCATGGAAATCCTCGGCGCCGATCTGTCGCGCTATCGCCTGCGCCAGGCCCTGGAACTGCTGGGCGGTGCATCGAAGAAAGAAGCCAAGGAGTGGGAAAAGATTCGCGACGCCATCGGCTCGTGAGTTCTTTCCTACACTGAAAAAGGCCGGGCGCTGCGAAGCGTCCGGCTTTTTTCATACTGGCGACTGTGCTCGCGCCATCGCCGGAGGAGGGCGGGCGAGCCGCGGATTTCGCCGGGGGGAAACCGAGGCGGTCACATAAGTGATTGTTCTTTGGGAGAAAAAAATAAGAAATCTGAAAAAATGTTGTTGACAGGGGTTCGGCTCACCCCTAAGATGCGCCCCGTTCCAGCGACGAACTGAACTGACAGGGCGAAGCGGAACGGTAGATCCAGCGGTACTTTGGGGCTATAGCTCAGCTGGGAGAGCGCTTGCATGGCATGCAAGAGGTCGACGGTTCGATCCCGTCTAGCTCCACCAAATTACCAGTAAGCTTCGTTTGTCCGAACGGAGCCGAAATCGAAGGTTTTGCGTCCCCTTCGTCTAGTGGCCTAGGACACCGCCCTTTCACGGCGGTAACAGGGGTTCGAGTCCCCTAGGGGACGCCACTTATCCAGCGACGATGCGTTCGCGTCGTCAGCCAGAGTCATCTGGGGCTATAGCTCAGCTGGGAGAGCGCTTGCATGGCATGCAAGAGGTCGACGGTTCGATCCCGTCTAGCTCCACCAAATTCCCGCATGGGATGAAGCCAGAATCCACCGCCTGGTGGGTTTCTTCGAAGGATATGTCCCCTTCGTCTAGTGGCCTAGGACACCGCCCTTTCACGGCGGTAACAGGGGTTCGAGTCCCCTAGGGGACGCCATTTTTATCGCTCTGCGATGCCTATAGGGCCACTGAGAATTTCAGTGGCCCTTTTGTTTTTTCCCTTCCGAGAAAATTTCCTCCGACCAATGGTTGCAGTTTCCGCTTGCTGATTTTTATTATGAGAATAATATTCTACTCATAATATTTTCCGAGCCAGGAGTCAGCCATGAGCGACAAGAAAGCCCAGACCCGCGAACGCATCCTGTCTGCCGCCACCAGCGCACTGTTGCAGCACGGTCCGGTCAGCCCCAGCGTGGGCGAGGTGATGTCGGCGGCCGGGCTGACAGTGGGGGGCTTCTACTCGCACTTCGAGAGCAAGGACGCGCTGATGCTGGAGGCGTTCCGGCAACTGCTCGCCAAGCGTCGCGAAGGACTCAGGCGCTTCGATCCCCGGTTGAGCTTTGCCGAGCGACGGGCACTGACGGCGCAGTTCTACCTGTCGCGCAAGCACCGCGATACCGAGGAGGAGGGCTGCCCCATCCCCAGTTCGCTGAACGAGCTGGCCAACCTGCCGGAGGAGTTCCGTCAGACCCTGGAAGAGCACGTGGAACTGATGGTCGCGGCGCTGGCCGGCCGCCCCGAGGAAATCGACACCGTGCTCAGCGACATGGCCTTGATGATTGGTGGATTGGCGCTGGCCCGTGCCCTGGGCAATGGCGACCTGTCCGATCGCGTGCTGCGTGCCGCGAAGAAAGCGGTGATCTGAGGAGATACGGCAAATGAACAGTCTGAGCTGGGTACGAGGAATCAACGCCACCCTGGGCCGCGTCGCGCCGAAATGGGCGGCGCAGCGCATGCGTCAGCTGTTCGTGACGCCCAATGAATATGCCCCGCGTGACTGGGAGCTGCCGCTGTTGGCCAGCTCCGAACGCGTCACTCTGCGCTTCGGGTTGTCCGCGCTGCGCTGGGGAGAAGGCCCGGCCGTGCTGCTGATGCATGGCTGGGAAGGACGGCCTACACAGTTCGCCACGCTGATCGAGAGGCTGGTGGGTGCCGGATATGGTGTGATCGCCCTCGACGGGCCGGGGCATGGCCGTTCGCCCGGCC
The DNA here is from genome assembly GCF_000313755.1 of Pseudomonas nitroreducens TX1. GTDB lineage: Bacteria > Pseudomonadota > Gammaproteobacteria > Pseudomonadales > Pseudomonadaceae > Pseudomonas > Pseudomonas nitroreducens_A. Next base: position 142,653 of record NZ_AMZB01000123.1, read on the forward strand.
ATGAAGCTGACATTGTGCTGTTCGCCCGCGCGCTGCTGGAAGCCTCCAGCGAGCTGCCTCCGCTACGCGCGGTGATAGGCCACTCCATGGGCGGCGCCAGCGCGCTGCTGGCGACCCAGATGGGGCTGCGCGCCGAAACGCTGGTGACCATTGGAGCGCCGAGCAACGTGCTCGGTGTGCTGCGCGGTTTCGCGAGGATGGTCGGCTTACCGCCCCAGGCCCGTTCGCGCTTCATTCGCCTGGTGGAGGCGCGCACCGGCATCGCCGCCAAGCAACTGGACGTCGCGCGTTATGAGCTGGATTTCCCTGGCCTGGTAGTACACGCCGAGGACGACAAGTACGTGCGCGTAGGCGAGGCCGCAGCCATCCATGAGGCTTGGCCGCGCAGTCGTCTGCTGCGCCTGAAAAGCGGTGGGCATCATCGCGTACTGGCAGATGCTGCGGTGACCGAGGCGATTCTGGAACTGTTGGAAGCGGTGGAGATGCCGCTTCCCTTGGCACTCGCTTCCTGAACCATTCACCAGCCTGATGACGGCGGCCGGAAGGCCGCCGTTTTCGTTGCATGTTGGTCGTGCGGGTCGTCAGGCCCGGCGCGCTGGCGTAGACTTTCGGGCATTTCCGGCTGCCCCGGCCTGGGCGCGAGGTCTTGCGTACGCGGGTGGCCGATTGGGGGAATGCATGAATCTGTCACTGGATTGGGTGCTGCAGCAGGCGCGCCCGGTCATGCCGGTGTTGGTGATCGATGACGTGGCGCTGGCCGGCGATCTGGCCCGCGCCCTGTTTGACGGTGGTGTGCGCGTGCTGGAAGTGACCCTTCGCACGCCACAGGCGCTCGATGCGGTGGCCGAAATCCGCCGCGAACTGCCGGAGATGACCGTCGGCGCGGGTACGCTGATCCACACCGAGCAGTTCCAGGAGGCCCGTGATGCCGGTGCGCAATTCGCCGTCAGCCCCGGCTGCACGCCGCGTCTGGTGGCGGCGGCGGAAGACGCGAAGATGCCGTTCCTGCCGGGAGTGATGACGCCCTCCGAAGTGCTGGTGGCGTTGGAATACGGTTATCGCTCGCTGAAGCTGTTCCCGGCCGACGGCAACGCTGCAATCAAGATGCTCAAGAGCCTCAAGGCCCCCTTCGCCGGCATCCGCTTCTGCCCGACTGGCGGCATCACCCAGGAAAACCTGCTCAACGTGCTGCGCCTGCCCAACGTCGCCTGTGTCGGCGGCACCTGGATCGCACCGCCCAGCCTGGTTCGTGCCCGCGCCTGGGACCAGATCACCCAACTGGCCGCCGAAGCGATCGCGCTGGCCGCAAGCCTGGAGCACGCGTCATGAGTTGGCACTTGCCCGACCCGTTCGTCATCGATATCGAAGTCAAGTCCGAGGACATCGACGGCCTCGGCCACGCCAACAACGCCGTCTACGTCAGCTGGCTGGAGCGCTGCGCCTGGCGCCACTCCCAGAGCCTGGGCTTGGACTTGGCCGAATACCGCCGGCTGGATCGCGCGATGGCAGTGGTGCGCCACGAGGTGGACTACCTGGCTGCGGCCTACGAGGGTGATGAGTTGCAGCTGGCGACCTGGATCGTCGAGTCCGACCAGCGCCTGAAGATGACCCGTCACTTCCAACTGGTGCGTCCGGCGGATGCGCTGACCCTGCTGCGCGCGCAGACCACCTTCGTCTGCATCGAGCTGTCCAGCGGCAAGCCCAAGCGTATGCCGGTGGAGTTCATCGAAGGTTACGGCCGCGCGCTGTTCTCTCCGGAAACCGTGGCCGCTGGCGCGTGATCCGTCGTGCCGCGCTTTTCCCGGCGCGGCGCATTGCCTACAATCCGCGGCCTTCGCCATAGCCCGAGATTCCCCCGTGCAGATCGCCCTGGCCCCGATGGAGGGGCTGGTAGATGACATCCTGCGCGATGTGCTGACCCGCGTCGGCGGCATCGACTGGTGCGTCACCGAATTCATCCGCATCAATGACCGGCTGCTGCCTCCGTCGTCCTTCCTCGCGCTCGCCCCGGAACTGGCCCATGGCAGCCGCACCCGTGCCGGCGTGCCGATGCGCGTGCAACTGCTCGGCTCGGACCCGCAACTGCTGGCGGAAAATGCGGTGCAGGCCTGCGAGTTGGGGGCTCCGGTGATCGACCTGAACTTCGGTTGCCCGGCCAAGACGGTGAACCGCTCCCGTGGCGGTGCCGTGCTGCTGAAGGAACCCGAGTTGATGTTCAGCATCATCGAGGCCGTACGTCGCGCGGTGCCCGCACATATTCCCGTGACCTCGAAGATGCGCCTGGGCTACGACAGCCCGGACGGCGCCATCGACTGTGCCCGCGCCCTGGCCGACGCCGGTTCCGCCCATGTCGTGGTGCATGCACGGACCAAGGCCGACGGCTACAAACCGCCGGCGCATTGGGAGTGGGTGGCGAAAGTGGCCGATGCAGTGAAGGTGCCGGTGTTCGCCAACGGAGAAGTCTGGACCCTCGAGGATTACCACCGTTGCCGCTCCATCAGCGGTGTGGCGGACATCATGCTCGGTCGCGGGCTGGTTTCCCGTCCGGACCTTGCCCGGCAGATCGCCGCCTGGCGCGATGGCCGCGATGTGGCGCCGATGCCCTGGTCGGAAGTGCGCGTGCTGCTCGACGATTTCTGGCGCCAGGCCCGGCGCAAGCTGGCGCCGCGTTATGCGCCGGGGCGGCTGAAGCAGTGGCTGGGGATGCTCACTCGCAGTTATCCCGAAGCCGTGGAACTGTTCGCCCAGGTGCGGCGCGAGAACGATTGCGAGGTTCTGGATCGGATGCTGCAGGTCGAGATCGACGTCGCTGCATAATTCCAGTTCGCTGGAGGAACGCTGAACCGCCCTCTCCCTGACGGGAGAGGGGCTCTGCGGAGTTGCCGGTCAACTCGGCGTTTCGCTTGATGCCGCTCAGTCCCCTCTCCCTTCAGGGAAAGGGTTAGGGAGAGGGGCTCTTCTTTGGCGCGTTGATTATGTTCGCGAGCAAGCGCGCTCCTACAAAATCGTGTTCCGTCACGCCGCCAAATCAGCGCCCGCCGCTGACGTCGACGAAACTGCCGGTGGAATAACTGGACTCGTCCGAGGCGAGGAACAGGATCGCTCGCGCCACTTCCTCTGCCTCACCGCCCCGGCCCAGGGGGATCGCCGATTGCAGGCGTTCCACGCGTCCCGGCTCGCCGCCGCTGGCGTGGATATCGGTTCTGATCAGCCCTGGCCGCACGGCATTCACGCGAATGCCTTCTGTTGCCACTTCCTTGGCCAGGCCGATGGTCAGGCTGTCTACCGCGCCCTTGGCCGCGGCGTAATCGACGTATTCGTTGGGCGAGCCCAGGCGCGAAGCCATGGACGAGACGTTGACGATGCTTCCGCCATTGCCGCCCTGCTTGCGCGCCATGCGCTTCACCGCCTCGCGGCAGCAGAGGAAGGTGCCGGTGACGTTCACTGCGAACACCCGCTGCAGGCGCGCCACGTCCATGTCTTCCAGACGCATCTGGCGTTCGAGGATGCCGGCATTGTTTACCAGCACGTCGAGGCGGCCGAAGGCCTCGTCCACTTCGCGGAACAGTCGCAGCACGTCGCCTTCATTCGCCACATCGGCGGCAAACGCGCGCGCCTTGCCGCCGGCCGCGGTGATCTGTGCGGCCAGCGCCTCGGCTGCTTCGCGCTCACGGCGATAGTTGATCGCAACGGCGAAGCCGCGCTCGGCGGCCAGTAATGCGGTGGCAGCGCCAATGCCGCGGCTGGCGCCGGTGATCAGCATGATCTTGTTCACGAGGAAATCCTTTTTTTGGAATCGGGCTTGAAACGGATTTGGCCGTCCCTATCTATGTCCCTGCGGGAAGCCGAAGACGGGTCCCGCACCGGAGTTCTGATCTCAGGCTCCAGATCATACCTTGCTGAAATATTCAGGAGATTCGCCATGAGCAACGTCCTTTCCCTCGCCCCGCTGTTCCGCCAGTCCGTCGGCTTCGATCGTTTCAACGATCTGTTCGAATCCGCCCTGCGCAGTGAAAGCGGCAGTTCCTACCCGCCCTACAACGTCGAAAAGCATGGTGACGACAGCTACCGCATCGTCATCGCCGCCGCCGGCCTGCAGGAGGAAGACCTGGAACTGCAAGTGGAGCGCGGCGTGCTGACCGTCAACGGCGGCAAGCGCGAAAAGGCTTCCGAGAGCGTCACCTACCTGCACCAGGGCATCGCCCAGCGCGCCTTCAAGCTGTCGTTCCGCCTCGCCGACCACATCGAGGTCCAGGGCGCATCGCTGAAGAACGGCCTGCTCAGTGTCGACCTGGTGCGCATCGTTCCGGAAGAAGCCAAGCCCAAGCGCATCGCCATCAACGGCCAGCAACCGGCCATCGAAGGCTGAGCCTCGCTTCGGCGATAGCCGAGCGATAGCCGCAAAGCAAAACGCCCGTCTCGCAAGAGACGGGCGTTTTCGTTCGGGCCTCGATCAGGCGTTCTGCTGGTCGCGCAGCGGCGCCGAGCGATTGCGCCACCAGGCGAAGACGATGGCCGCCATCAGTACGAAGCCCAGGTAACCCATGGCCGGGTAGACCAGGCCCACCAGCTTGACGAAACCGACCTGGCTGGCGACGAAGGCGAGTACTACCGCAACCACGGTCGCCATGCGGAAGGGCACGCCGTAGGCGGCGCACCGGGCAGCGAGGGTGTAGGCGAATCCGCTGGTGGTGCAGTACAGCTTCACCAGCAGCAGGGCGAGCATCACGTCACCGAACCAGGGCGCGATGTTGTTGCTCAGCAGCAGGGTGGGAATGGCGCTGCCGCCGATCACGTCGATCTGCACCAGCATCACCAGGGCCATCGCAAGGATCAGCACACCGACGCCGATGCCGCCGAGTACTCCACCCAGTGCCGCCGTGCGCAGGTTGGTCACGCTGCCGCCCATCACTACCACGGCGGCCGCAGTGGCGGCGACGTTGTAGGAGACATAGAGCAGCGCGCCGAGCAGCCAGTTGGGCGCCGGGTGCGGCACGGCCAGGGCGATCTGCTCCAGTTCCGCCAGTGGCTTTTGAATGTGCGTCAGCGCGTAGACGGCGATGATTGCCACAATGATCATCAGCACCGGGGTAATCAGGCTCATCAGCGTGATTACCCGCTTCAGGCCCAGGCACACGGTGATGATGGTCAGCACACCGAGGACGATGCCGCCGATCGAGTGGCCGATGCCCAGCTGCTGTTCGAAGGAGGAGTTGGCGCCGGCGAACATGACCACCATGGTGCCGAACAGGAAGAAGGTCAGCATCAGGTCGACGACGCGGCCCAGCGGCTTGCCACAGATGTACTCCATGGCTTCCTTGTGCGACTGGGTCTGCAGGCGGCTGCCGATCTGGTAGAGATTCATCAGCAGGAAGGCGAACAGCGCCAGTGCCACCGCTGCGCCGGCCAGGCCCATGACGCCGAAGCCGCCGAAGAACTGGAGGATCTCCTGGCCCGAGGCGAAGCCGACGCCCACCACCAGACCGATGTATGCGCCGCCGAGCTTGAGACTGGTTTTCATGATCGAGACTCTGTTGTTGTTATGAGAGCGGCCCCGCCCGCGGCGGAGCCGAAAAGGGTCACGCCTGGCCGACGTAGGCCTGGACTTCCACCTCGACGTCCACGCCCAGTGCCAGCGCCGAAGCGACGCAGGATCGCACCGGCAGGCCCTGTTCGAAGTAGCGCTTGTACACCTCGTTGAAGCCGGCGAAGTGCGTCATGTCCGACAGCCATACGGTGGCCTTCACCACCTGGGAGTAGTTGGCGCCGCAGGCCTCCAGGCTCTCGGCGATGCGGCTCATCACCGCTTCGGTCTGGGTCTGTATATCGCCCTTTACCACCTGGCCGTCCGCGGTCATCGGGATCTGCCCGGACAGGAACAGGAAGCCGCCGGCCTTCACGGCACGGGAGAAGGGGAAGGGGAGGGGGCTTGGGTAACGCTGGATATCGCTCATTCTAGGGTCTCCGGGAGGTTCAACGCAGGCGCGCCGGGATCAGGCGCTGGGGATCGACGCCCTCCTGGCGCAGGGGTTCGGGCAACGGCTGGCCGAGCAGCAGCGACTGGGCCAGACGCGATACGCCGTCGGCGGACTGGATGCCGTATCCGCCCTGGGCGGCCAGCCAGAAGAAAGCCGGGTTCTGCGCGTCCTGGCCGATCACCAGGTCGCCATCGGCGACGAACGAACGCAGCCCGGCCCAGCTATGCCTGGGTCGGCGGATCGCCAGGGTGGTGTGCTCTTCGATGTGGTACACGCCCAGGGCGATATCGAGCTCCTCGGGCTGCACATCCTGCGCTTCCACCGGATCGGCATTGGCGGGGGAGCCGAGCAACTGGCCGGCATCGGGCTTGAAGTAGAAGCTTTCGTCGATGCCGATCACCGCCGGCCACTGGCTGATATCCACGCCGTCGGGCGCCGGGAAGGTAAAGGCAGTGCGGCGGCAGGGCTGCAGGCCGACCGGGCGGATGCCGCAGCGCTCGGCCACGTGATCGGCCCAGGCGCCGGCGGCGTTGACCAGTTGCGCGGCCTGGACGGTTTCGCCCTGCCTGAGTTCGAGCGTCCACGCGTTATCCGTAAACTCAGCGGACAGCAGCTCGCGGTTGCAGCGCAATTCGCCGCCGCGCTGGCGCAGCGCACGCAGGTAGCCCTGATGCAGGGCGTGCACGTCGAGGTCGCGGGCATCCGGCTCGTAGAGTGCACCGATGATGGCGTCGGCGCGAAGGGCCGGGAGGAGTTCCAACGCCTGTTTGGTGCTGATGCGTTCGACGCCGGGGGTGGCTTCGGCCTGCTTGAGAAGCTCGACGTGCTCGGGGCCGCCGACGTACAGGCAGCCGCGCGGGGTGAGGATCGGGTGGTCGCTGAAGCCGGCCGGCGGATTCTCGTAGAAGGCGCGGCTGGCACGGGTCAGCGCCTGGATCTGCGGCGTGCCGTAGGCCTCCATGAACATGGCGGCCGAACGCCCGGTGGAGTGGTAGCCGGGCTGCTCCTCGCGCTCCAGTACCAGCACCTTGTGCGTCTCGCTCAGGCGGTAGGCGAGGGAGGCGCCGGCAATGCCGGCGCCGATGATGACGAAATCGAAATGGCTCACTGCAAGGGCCTTCTGCAGATTTTCTCGTATGTGAGAAATCTAAGATATGAGAATTTTTGCGACAAAGGCAAGGCCCGGTAAACTTTCGTCGGCCCCCTCACGAGAAGTCCCATGAGCGAAACCGCCCAAGCACTGCCCAAGCCCCAGCAGCTGGATCGAGACGAAGTCGGAGCGCGCCTGCGGGCGGTTCGCAAGCAGCAGAAGCTGACCCTGAAACAGCTCTCCGACCTGTCTGGCGTAGCGGTGTCCACCTTGTCGAAGATGGAACTGGCACAGGTCGCGGTGAGCTACGACAAGCTGGCCGCCGCCGCCCGCGCGCTGCAGGTGGATATCGCTCAGTTGTTCCGTCCGCTACCGCCCGTCGGCGGACTGATGGGATTGAAGACCTTCGTGAAGACCCGTGTCGATGAGACCGCCGGTTACGACACTGGCGGTTACGAGTACTACCCCATTGCTGGCGATTTCCCACATCGCAGCATGACGCCGCTGTACGCACGCATCTTCGCCCGAGAGGTGGGCGAGTTCGACGATTACGTCCGCCACCCCGGCCAGGAGTTCGCCATGGTAGTGTCCGGCCGCGTGCGCATTCAGTTCGAGACGGGCGAGTCAGTGTGCATCGGCCTGCGCGAAACGGCCTATTTCGACAGCAGCGTCGGCCACCTCTACCTCAACGACGGCGACGCCGACGAGGCGCAGGTGATGGTGGTGATGTCGGAGTTGCGGCCCGCCGAGTAGCGAGCCTCAGCGTCCCTGCGGGGTGTCGCGGCCCGGCAGCAAAGCGATGAAGTCTTCCAGCGGCACCGGCCGGCCGAACAGGTAGCCCTGGTACAGGTGGCAGCCCTGTTCGGTCAACAGCGCCAGCTGTTCGGGGGTTTCCACCCCTTCGGCGACCAGCTCCAGGCCGAGGCTGTGCCCCATGGCAATGATGGCGCGGACGATTTCCGCGTCGTTGCTGTTGCTCGGCGCGTCGCGCACGAAGCTCTGGTCGATCTTCAGGCTGTCCACCGGCAGGCGCTTGAGGTAGGTCAGCGATGAATAGCCGGTACCGAAATCGTCCATGGCGAACTGCACGCCGGCCTCGCGTAGCCGCTCCATACGCGCGATGGTGTCATCCAGCTGCTGAATCACGATGCCTTCGGTGATCTCCAGCTTGAGCAGGCGGGGTGGCAACTTGACCTTGTACAACACCCCCAGCAGGCGTTCGACGAAATCGTTCTGACGGAATTGCCGTGGGCTGATGTTCACGCTCAGACTGAAGTTCTCGATGTCGATGCGGCCCTCGGCGAGCAGCCGCGCGCCGGTGCGGCAGGCTTCTTCTATTACCCACTGGCCGACTTCGACGATCAGCCCGCTGTCCTCCAGCACCCGGATGAAGCTGGCCGGCGATTGCGGCCCGCGGGTCGGGTGACGCCAGCGCAGTAGCGCCTCGGCGCCGACGATGCGCGAGTCGCGGGCGTCCACCTGCGGCTGGTAGTGCAGGTTGAATTCGCGGCGGGCAAGCGCCATGCGCAGGCCGTTTTCCAGGCGCAGACGCTCACTGGCAGCTTGCTGCATGGACTCGTGGAACAGCTGCACGGTGTTCCGTCCGGCGTCCTTGGCGCGGTACATGGCGATGTCGGCGCGCTTGAGCAGGTCGTCCGGGGTCGCGCCGTCGTCGGGGATCAGTGCGATGCCGATGCTGGGGGTGATCTGCAGGCGATGGCCGTCGAGCAGCATCGGTTCGGCCAGCAGGTCGCGCAGCTTTTCCGCTAGCTGGCGCACCTGTTGGGCGGTTTCCAGGCGACTGCCCTCGATGCCGGTGAGCAGCACCACGAACTCGTCGCCGCCCAGGCGCGCCACGGTGTCTTCCTGGCGCACGCTGGCTTCCAGGCGAGCGGTCACCATCTGCAGGATGGAGTCGCCGACGGAATGACCGAGCGAGTCGTTGATGTGCTTGAAGTGGTCGAGGTCGAGGAACAGCAGGGCGCCCCGCAGGCTGTGACGCTGCAGCAGGGCGATCTGCTGCTTGAGGCGGTCCATCAGCAGCGCGCGGTTGGGCAGGTCGGTCAGGGCGTCGTGGTACGCGAGGTGCTGGATGCGCGCCTCGGCTTCCCTCAGTTCGCTGGTATCGCGGGCGGTGAGCAGCAGGCAGTTCACGCCGCCCAGCTCGATCGGCTCCACCGACACGTCCACCGTCTTGATCGTGCCGTCACGGTGGCGGCCGCGCATTTCCAGATGGTGGACGAAGCCGTCGCGGTTCAGCGCGGCGAGCATGTTCAGCCGCTCGTCCGGGTCGGCCCAGATGTTCATCTCCAGCGAGGTCTGTCCCAGCACCTCTTCCGGGCGGAATCCGGTGAGGCGGTGGAAGCCTTCGTTGACCTCGATGTAGCGGCCGGTCTCGCGCTCGGTGATGGTGATGGCGTCGGGGCTGGAGTGGAACGCCTTGGCGAACTTCTCCTGGCTGGCCTTCAGTGCCGCCTCGGCCTGCAAGCGCCGGGTGACGTCGCGGAAGCTGGAGAGGATGCACAGTTGGCGATCGACCCATATCAGTCGGCTGGCGACCATGCAGGTGATGGTCTGGCCTTCGCGGGTGAGGAACTGCACTTCGACGTTCTGCAGCGAATGATCGCGCATCAGTTGCTCGAACAGCCGTGAGCGCTGGTGATGGTCGGCCCAGAAGGTGACCTGGTGGGACGAGCGGCCGATGATGTCCTCGGCGAGCCAGCCGAAGGTGCTGCAGAAGCTCGGGTTGACCTCGACGAACTCGCCGTCGCGTACCCGCGATACACAGATCGGGTCCGGGCTGCCCTGGAACAGGCTGGCGAACTTCTCTTCCGAGGCCTGCAGGCTGCGTTCTCGCAGCACGCGCTCAGTAATGTCGAGCAGGGTGCCGGCCATGCGCAGCGGTTTGCCGTGGGCGTCGCGGTACAGCCGCGCACGGCTTTCCAGGTAGCGCACTTCACCGGAGTCGAGCTGGGCGCGGTAAGTGAACCGGTAGTCGTTCTCCGGCCCGCGGGCCAGCCGGGCATAGGCCTGGCGCATGCGCTGGCGGTCGGTCTTGTCGACGCAGGCAAAGAACTCGCCGAAGGGGCCGTGGAAATCCCGCTCAGGCAATTCGTGCAGAACGGCGGCGCGGGCCGAGCCGTAGAGCAGGCCGCTGGGAATGTGCCAGTCCCAGATGCCCAGTTGCGCGGAGTCCAGCGCCAGGTCCAGGCGCTCCTGGCTGTCGCGCAAGGCCTGTTCCTGGGCGCGTACCCGGGTGATGTCGCGTACGGTCAGCACCAGGCAGGCGCGGCCGTCCTGGTCGATCTGGCAGCCATAGACACGGGCGCTGCGGGTTTCACCGGTGCGGGTCAGCAACGTGACTTCGAAGCCGTCGATCTGCCGCTCGGCGGTGATCTTGTCGAGCATCCGCTGGCGTTCGTCGAGGCTGCGCCAGAGACCCAGTTGCAGAGAGGTGCGGCCGAGGGCTTCGTCGCGGCTCCAGCCGAAATGGTCGACGAAACTGGCATTGAGTTCGAGGAATTGTCCGCTGTCCCGGTCGGTGATGACCATGGCGTCAGGCGCGGTATGAAAGGCTTTGGCGAACTTGTCCTGGCCGTCGATAAGCGGGGGCGAGAGGGGATCGCTGCTCATGCGTCGCTCCCCCTTTGTCTGCCGGCACCGGCCAAGTGGGGCCGGTCATCGCGAGGTGACATGCGGACGGGCATTCTGGCCCCTTCTTCTAATTCTGTCAGAACAATAGAGGTTAGGCCGCGACAGGCGCAAGTCCGGCCGCCTGGGCGTCGAGCAGGCGCATGAAGGCCCGTGCGGCGTTGGACAGGGTGCGCTCGGTATGCAGGATGTAACCCAGCTGGCGGCTGAGCTGGATGTCCTGCAGCGGCAGGCGGACGACGCTGTCGTCGAGCATGGTGCGTGGCAGCACGCTCCAGGCCAGGCCGATGGAGACCATCATCTTGATGGTCTCCATGTAGTTGGTGCTCATGCCGATGTTCGGCGTCAGGCCTTCGGCCTCGAACATGCGCCGCACGATGTGGTGGGTGAAGGTATTGCCGCCGGGGAACACCGCCGGGTGCCGCGCCACGTCGGCGAGGAACACCGGGCCCTGAACCGACAGCGGGTGCTCGGGGGCGGCGACGAAGTCCAGCGGGTCGTCCCACACTGGTACCGCGCGCACGGGTTCGGCGGTTTCCGGGGCGAGGGTGATCACGGCCAGTTCGGCGCGACCATGGAGAATTTCTTCGTAGGCCACTTCCGAGTCGCAGAACTGGATGTCCAGCGCCACCTGCGGGTGGGCCTTGGTGAAGGCGCGCAACAGTGGCGGCAGGCGGTGCAGGCCGATGTGGTGACTGGTGGCCAGGACCAGCCGGCCGCTGACTTCGCCGTTCAGGTTGGTCAGGGCGCGGCGGGTGTCGTCCAGCACGCTGAGGATCTGGTAGGCCCGCGGCAGCAGGGCGCGACCGGACTCGGTGAGGGTCACCTCGCGACCGACGCGGTCGAACAGGCGCACGCCCAGTTGGTTCTCCAGGGCGGCGATGCGTTTGCTCACCGCCGGCTGGGTCAGATGCAGACGCTCGCCGGCCTCGGAGAAGCTGCCGGATTCGGCGATGGCGAGGAAGGTGTTGAGGCTGGTCAGGTCCATGTCGACTCCCTGCGCTCTGGAAGCGGCGCCTGACTTTTATAGCGCACCGTATTCCTTGTGGGAATCCTTTGGATAAAAAATATGAATTTGAGTTATTCGGCGCCTTTCCATAGGATCGTCCCCACAAGCCCAAGGGGCATAGAAAGACGCTGATGAGGATTCTCTGATGGCCGGCAAGACGCTCTACGACAAACTCTGGGAAATGCATGAGGTGAAGCGCCGTGACGATGGTTCGTCGCTCATCTACATCGACCGCCACATCCTCCACGAAGTGACCTCCCCGCAGGCCTTCGAAGGCCTGCGCCTGGCTGGCCGCAAGCCGTGGCGCATCGACGCGAACATCGCCACCCCGGACCACAACGTGCCGACCACCCAGGTGGAGCGCAAGGGCGGCCTGGCGGCCATCGCCGACGAAGTGTCGCGTATCCAGGTGCAGACCCTGGACGAGAACTGCGATGACTTCGGCATCCTCGAATTCAAGATGAACGACGTCCGCCAGGGCATCGTCCACGTGGTCGGCCCGGAGCAGGGCGCGACCCTGCCGGGCATGACCGTGGTCTGCGGCGACTCGCACACCTCGACCCACGGCGCCTTCGGCGCGCTGGCCCACGGCATCGGCACCTCCGAGGTGGAGCACGTGCTCGCCACCCAGTGCCTGGTCGCCAAGAAGATGAAGAACATGCAGGTGCGTGTGGAGGGCAAGCTGCCTTTCGGCGTGACCGCCAAGGACATCGTCCTCGCGGTGATCGGCAAGATCGGCACCGCGGGCGGCAACGGCCATGCCCTGGAGTTCGCCGGCAGCGCCATCCGCGACCTGTCCATGGAAGGCCGCATGACCATCTGCAACATGTCCATCGAAGCGGGCGCTCGCGTCGGCATGGTGGCGTGCGACGAGAAGACCATCGAATACGTGAAGGGCCGCCCGTTCTCGCCGCAAGGCAGCGACTGGGACAAGGCCGTGGAAGCCTGGAGCGACCTGGTTTCCGACGCCGATGCGCACTTCGACACCATCGTCGAGCTGCGTGCCGAGGACATCAAGCCGCAGGTCAGCTGGGGCACTTCCCCCGAGATGGTCCTCGCGGTGGACCAGAACGTGCCGGACCCGGCGGCCGAAGCCGATGCGGTCAAGCGCGATTCCATCGTCCGCGCGCTGAAGTACATGGGCCTGAACGCCAACCAGGCGATCACCGACATCCAGCTGGACCGCGTCTTCATCGGCTCCTGCACCAACTCGCGCATCGAAGACCTGCGCGCTGCCGCTGCCGTGGCCAAGGGCCGCAAGGTCGCCGCCACCGTCAAGCAGGCGTTGGTCGTGCCGGGCTCGGGCCTGGTGAAGGCCCAGGCCGAACAGGAAGGCCTGGACAAGATCTTCATCGAAGCCGGCTTCGAATGGCGTGAGCCGGGCTGCTCCATGTGCCTGGCGATGAACCCGGATCGCCTGGAGAGCGGCGAGCATTGCGCTTCCACCTCCAACCGCAACTTCGAAGGCCGCCAGGGCGCCGGTGGTCGTACCCACCTGGTGAGCCCGGCGATGGCTGCCGCGGCTGCCGTGACCGGTCGTTTCATCGACGTACGTGAATTGATGCAGGCCTGAGGAGACCTATAAATGAAAGCCTTTACTCAGCACACCGGCCTCGTCGCGCCGCTCGACCGCGCCAACGTCGACACCGACCAGATCATCCCCAAGCAATTCCTCAAGTCGATCAAGCGTACCGGCTTCGGTCCGAACCTGTTCGACGAGTGGCGCTACCTCGACGTGGGCCAGCCGAACCAGGACAACTCCAAGCGTCCGGTGAACCAGGACTTCGTCCTCAACTTCCCGCGCTACCAGGGCGCCAGCGTGCTGCTGGCCCGCGAGAACTTCGGTTGCGGCTCCTCCCGCGAGCACGCGCCGTGGGCGCTGGACGAGTACGGCTTCCGCACCGTGATCGCGCCGAGCTTCGCCGACATCTTCTTCAACAACAGCTTCAAGAACGGCCTGCTGCCGATCATCCTGAAAGATGAAGAAATGGACGAGCTGTTCGCCCAGTGCGAAGCGACCGAGGGTTACCAGCTGACCGTCGACCTCGCCGCGCAGACCGTGACCCGTCCGGACGGCAAGCGGTACAGCTTCGAAGTGGACGCGTTCCGCAAGCACTGTCTGCTCAACGGCCTGGACGACATCGGCCTGACCCTGCAGGACGCCGAGGCCATCCGCAGTTTCGAAGCTGGTTACAAGCAGAGCCAGCCCTGGTTGTTCCGCGACGCCTGAGTGGCGTCGCACCCTGGAAGGAGAGAGTCATGACCGAGAGTCGTCACGAGCAAGTGGTCCAGCGCCAGTTCGGCGCCCAGGCCAACGCATACCTGACCAGCGCGGTACACGCCCAGGGCGAGGAGTTCGCGCTGCTGCGCGAGGCCGTGGCGGCTGATGCCGGCTCGCGCGTGCTCGACCTTGGCTGTGGTGCTGGGCATGTGAGCTTCCAGATCGCGGAATTCTGCGATGAAGTGATCGCCTACGACCTCTCTCAGCAGATGCTCGAGGTGGTGGCCTCGGCCGCCGCCGAGCGCGGCCTGGGCAACATCGCTACGCGCTGTGGCGCCGCCGAGCAGCTGCCGTTCGCGGACGGCGAGTTCGACTTCGTCTTCAGCCGCTATTCCGCGCACCACTGGCGGGATGTCGGCCAGGCGCTGCGGGAAGTGCGTCGCGTGCTCAAGCCGGGCGGCGTGGCCTGCTTCATCGATGTCGCCGCGCCGGGCTTGCCTCTGCTGGACACCTATCTGCAGACTGTGGAAGTCCTGCGCGACACCAGCCATGTGCGTGACTACTCCCCGTCGGAGTGGGCGCGTCTTGTCGGTGAGGCGGGCCTCGCGGTGACTGCCGCCAAGCGCCAGCGCCTGCGCCTGGAGTTCACCTCCTGGGTCGAGCGCATGCGCACCCCCGAGGTCATGCGCCAGGCCATTCGTGCCCTGCAGCTTTCGATGGGCATTGAGGTGCGCGAGTATTTCGAGATCGACGCCGAGGGCTCCTTCAGCACCGACGTGCTGGTGCTCTGGGCGGAGCGCTGATTTCAGTTTTTTGATCGCTCCGGGTGGCCCGCGCCGCCCGGAGCGTTACGTTTTTTGCCAAGCGACTTTTTAAAGTGAGCAGAGAGATGAGCAAACAGATTCTGGTTCTTCCCGGCGACGGTATCGGTCCGGAAATCATGGCCGAAGCGGTCAAGGTGCTGGAGCTGGCCAATGACAAGTTCGCCCTGGGCTTCGAGCTGACCGAAGACGTGATCGGCGGCGCCGCCATCGACAAGCACGGCGTGCCGCTGGCCGACGAGACCCTGGAGCGCGCGCGCGCTTCCGACGCCGTGCTGCTGGGTGCCGTGGGTGGCCCGAAGTGGGACAAGATCGAGCGTGACATCCGCCCCGAGCGCGGCCTGCTGAAGATCCGCTCGCAGCTGGGCCTGTTCGGCAACCTGCGTCCGGCCATCCTCTACCCGCAGTTGGCCGATGCCTCCAGCCTGAAGCCCGAAGTGGTCGCCGGCCTGGACATCCTGATCGTCCGCGAGCTGACCGGCGGTATCTACTTCGGTCAACCGCGCGAGCAGCGCGTGCTGGAGAACGGCGAGCGCCAGGCCTACGACACCCTGCCGTACAGCGAGAGCGAAATCCGTCGCATTGCCCGCGTCGGCTTCGACATGGCCCGCGTGCGCAACAAGAAGCTGTGCTCGGTGGACAAGGCCAACGTCCTGGCTTCCAGCCAGCTGTGGCGTGAAGTGGTCGAGGAAGTCGCCAAGGACTACCCGGACATCGAGCTGTCGCACATGTACGTCGACAACGCCGCCATGCAACTGGTCCGTGCGCCGAAGCAGTTCGATGTGATGGTGACCGACAACATGTTCGGCGACATCCTGTCGGATGAGGCTTCCATGCTCACCGGCTCCATCGGCATGCTGCCTTCTGCCTCGCTGGATTCCAACAACAAGGGCATGTACGAGCCTTGCCACGGTTCCGCGCCGGACATCGCCGGCAAGGGCATCGCCAACCCGCTGGCGACCATTCTCTCGGTCTCGATGATGCTGCGTTACACCTTCAATGAAGGCGCCGCCGCCGACGCCATCGAGAAGGCCGTGAGCCTGGTCCTCGACCAGGGCCTGCGTACCGGTGACATCTGGTCCGAAGGCTGCACTAAGGTCGGTACCCGCGAAATGGGCGACGCGGTAGTCGCAGCACTGCGGAATCTGTAATCTGTCCGGCTCGCTCGTTCCCGCGCCCCTGTAGGAAAGCGGGAACGACGGCCCTCTAAATATTTGAAGGTGTAGTAGCGATGAAGCGTGTAGGTCTGATCGGTTGGCGTGGCATGGTGGGTTCGGTGCTCATGCAGCGGATGCTGGAAGAGCGGGACTTCGACCTGATCGAGCCGGTGTTCTTCACCACCTCCAACGTGGGTGGCGAAGGTCCGTCCATTGGCAAGGACATTGCCCCCCTGAAGGACGCCTACAGCATCGAGGAACTGAAAACCCTCGACGTCATCCTGACCTGCCAGGGTGGCGACTACACCAGCGAAGTCTTCCCCAAGCTGCGTGAAGCCGGCTGGCAGGGCTACTGGATCGACGCCGCTTCCAGCCTGCGCATGCAGGATGACGCGGTGATCGTCCTCGATCCGGTGAACCGCAAGGTCATCGACAACTCGCTGGACGCCGGCACCAGGAACTACATCGGCGGCAACTGCACCGTCAGCCTCATGCTGATGGCCCTGGGCGGCCTGTTCGAAGCCGGCCTGGTCGAGTGGATGAGCGCCATGACCTACCAGGCGGCCTCGGGCGCCGGCGCGCAGAACATGCGCGAGCTGATCAAGCAGATGGGCGCCATCAACGCGTCCGTCGCCGATGACCTGGCCAACCCGTCCAGCGCCATCCTCGACATTGACCGCAAGGTCGCCGAAGCCATTCGCAGCGACGCCATGCCCACTGAGAACTTCGGTGCGCCGCTGGCTGGCAGCCTGATCCCGTGGATCGACAAGGAACTGCCCAACGGCCAGAGCCGCGAAGAGTGGAAAGGCCAGGCAGAGACCAACAAGATCCTCGGCCGCTTCAAGAACCCGATCCCGGTGGACGGCATCTGCGTGCGCATCGGCGCCATGCGCTGCCACAGCCAGGCGCTGACCATCAAGCTGAACAAGGATGTGCCCATTGCGGACATCGAAGGCCTGATCAGCCAGCACAACCCCTGGGTCAAGCTGATCCCGAACCAGCGCGAGATCAGCATGCGCGAACTGACTCCGGCCGCCGTCACCGGCACCCTGAGCGTTCCGGTCGGCCGTCTGCGCAAGCTCAACATGGGTACCCAGTACCTGGGCGCCTTCACCGTAGGCGACCAACTGTTGTGGGGCGCTGCCGAGCCGCTGCGCCGCATGTTGCGCATCCTGCTCGAGCGTTGATCGCTCTGCATGACCCTCACGACGCCGGCCTTGAGCCGGCGTCGTGCTTTGTGATGCACGAGAAGTTCCCTGTGGGTAGGTGAACCGCCGCACAAAAACGCCACTCCGTATGACCGATGGCCCTTTGGCGCCAGTTTCTGTGACGCACCCGTAAATGCCACCGGGAACCAGTCGCTATCCTCGCAGCCCGTCCATGGGGACAGGTTTCGGCGCGCTTTTTCGCGCTGGCCGACGGCAAGCAAGCAGCGGGGGAGAAAATGGCTCGGTTACACAGATTGTGGTTGGCGACGGCAGTGGCCGCGGCTTTCATGCCCGGCATGGCAGGCGCCCTGGAACTGGGCGACATCTCCTCGCGGGCGGCGCTGGGCCAGACCCTCTCGGCCAACATCGACCTGCGCGGCGCGGCTGACCTGAGCTCCGAGGAAGTCGTGGTGAGCCTTGCCTCGGCAGAAGACTTCGAACGCCTGGGCGTGGATCGCAACGTCGTCACCAGCGGGCTGAAGTTCACCCCTGACCTGGGCAAGAATGGCCGGGGCGTCATTCACGTCAGCTCCTCCAGGCCGATCCGCGAGCCCTACGTGAACTTCGTTCTCCAGGTGGTCTGGCCGCAAGGCCGACTGGTCCGCGAATTCACCCTGCTGCTTGACCCGCCGACCTACGTGGCCAGCCCGGTGACACCGCCGGCCATCGCGCCGCTGACTGCCGTTCGTGCGCCACAAGCGCAGCCGCTGGCGCCTTCGGTAGCCAGTGCGCCGGCTGAGAGCTACCGCATCCAGCGCAACGATGCGCTGTGGGACATCGCCTCGCGCAATCGACCGTCCAGCGGCGTCTCGGTCATGCAGACCATGGCGGCGATGCAGCGGATGAATCCCGATGCCTTCGTCGACGGCAACATCAATCGTCTGAAAGTCGGCCAGGTATTGCGCCTGCCCAGCGAACAGCAGGTGCGCGAGCAGAGCCACGCCCAGGCCGTGGCGCATGTGGAAACGCAGAATTCGCAGTGGAAGGCCAGGCGCAATCCGCAAGTGGCCCAGCAGGGGCGCCAGTTGGACGCCACCCGCAAGGTCGAGGCGGGCAGCGCGCCGGCAAAGGCCGAAGAGCGCGACAGCCTGCGTCTGGTTTCCGGTCAGCCGGGCAAGGACAAGGGCAAGGTCGAGGTCGAACAGTTGGCCGTGGCTCAGGAAGGCCTGGACAGCGCGCGCCGCGAAGGCGAGGAGCTGCGCAGCCGGATTTCCGATCTGGAAAGCCAGACCCAGAAGCTGAACAAGCTGATCGAACTGAAGGACTCGCAGATCGCCGGCCTGATCGCGCGGCTGGCCGAGCAGGATCGCGCCAAGGCGCAGGCCGCGCCACAAGCGGGCCATCCGCAGGCGTCGGCAGCGGAAGTCGCCCAGGCGAGCGCGCCGCTGACGGCCCAGGCTACGGATGGCGCGCCGCGCCCCTGAGCTGCGGCGATAGGCGGCGGAGCCCTCGATTGCTTCGCCGCGGGTGGGGGCAGTAAAGTGCTGCGCTACTTTCCCACCGATTGTGAGACACCGGATGCCTGAAACACTCGACATCGCCGTAGTAGGCGCCACAGGACTCGTTGGCGAGGCTTTGGTCGAATTGCTGGAGGAGCGCGACTTTCCCGTCGCCAACCTGTATCTGCTGGCCAGTGGCGAATCTGCCGGCAAGTCGGTCGCCTTCCGTGGGCGCAACATCCGGGTCGGCAAGCTCGATGATTTCGACTTCGCCAAGGTGCGCCTGGCCTTTCTCTCCGTGGGGGCTGAAGCTGCTGCCGAGTGCGCCGCCCGCGCCGATGAGGCCGGCTGCAGCGTGATCGATCTCAGTGGTGCATCGCGGGATAACGCTTGCGCGCTGCTGGCACTGGCCTGCGTGAATGGCGATGCCGTCCAAACCCTGCAGGTTCCCGCCTTGATTGCCGCGCCAGCAGCGCCCGCCGCCGAGGTTGCCGAAGTGCTCGCCGCGCTGCGTGGTGTGGTGGAGCTGCGCCAGGTCGCGGTGAACGCCTGCCTGTCCGCTTCAGCGCTGGGGCGCGAAGGCGTGCAGGAGTTGGCGCGGCAGACCGCCGAGCTGCTCAATGCCCGACCGCTCGAGCCGCGCCTGGTGGATCGCCAGTTCGCCTTCAACATGCTGGCGCAGCTGGGAGGCGTCGACGAACACGGCTATTCGCCGGTGGAGCGTCGTATCGCCGCGGAACTCGCCGCGCTGTTCCCTGAGCTCGAAAAGGGCTTGAGCGTGAGTTGCAGTGTGGCGCCGGTGTTCTTCGGCGATACCCTGATGCTTTCCATCAAGACGGCAGCGCCGGTTTCCCTGGGCGCGATCAGTGCCGCGCTGAACGCAGTCGATGGCATCGAGCTGGTGGAAGACGATTACCCCACTGTCATCGGCGATGCACAGGGGCAGGATAGTGTTTACGTCGGTCGCCTTCGTACCGGTCTGACAGATTCGTGCGAACTGAATTTGTGGATTGCGTCAGATAATGTGAGAAAAGGCGCAGCCCTAAATGCTGTGAACTTGGGCGAATTGTTGATAAAACACTATCTGTAAAAGATACTTACCGAATATTTGAAGAAGTATTCTAGCTTGGCAATACTGGCCGGGAACGTCGCTGACAGGGGAGAACACTGCCGTGAAAACGGACAGTGCAGTGGGCAGCGGCGCCCGTTAGACGTTGTTCTAATCCAGAAAAAAGCTATTAAAACAAGGGATTAATATATGGTCCGGCTTCGCAAACTGGTGCAGGCAATCGCAGCTGCTTCGGCACTGACCTCGGGCATGGCGCATGCGCTGGGGCTGGGAGACATCCACCTGCGTTCGGCACTGAACCAGCCGCTGGATGCGGAGATCGAGCTGGTCGAAGTTCGCGACCTGTCTTCGGCCGAGGTGATCCCGAAGCTGGCGTCGCCGGAGGACTTCAACAAGGCCGGTGTCGACCGTCAGTACTTCCTGACCGGGCTGAAGTTCACCCCCATCGTCAAGCCCAACGGCAAGAGCGTCATCCGCGTGACCTCCGACCGGCCGGTACAGGAACCCTACCTGAACTTCCTCGTGGAGGTGCTGTGGCCCAACGGCCGTTTGCTGCGCGAGTACACCGTGCTGCTGGACCCGCCGCTGTATTCCCCGCAGACCGCCGCTGCCGTGCCGCGCGCGCCGATGGCCGTACCCGCACCGGTAGTTCGTCCGTCCGCCACCGCCGCGACGCGCCCGGCCGCTGCGCCAGCGCGTAGCACGGCTCCCACCGCTGCCGCGACGCGTCGACTGGAAGGCAACGAGTATCGCACCGGCAAGAACGACACCCTCTGGGAGATCGCTGCCCGTGCGCGCCCGGACGGCAGCGTCTCCGTGCAGCAGACCATGCTGGCGATCCAGGACCTCAATCCCGATGCCTTCCTCGGCGGCAATATCAACCGCCTGAAGAGCGGCCAGGTGCTGCGACTGCCCGACGCCGGGCAGATCAAGGCGCGTACCCAGCCGGAGGCCGCGACCGAGGTCAACCAGCAATATACTGCCTGGCGCGAAGGCCGCAGCCTGCCCGCCGGCGGCGCCCGTCAGCTGGACGCCACTCCGCGCGCCAATGCCGGTAACGCGCCTGCCCAGGCAGAAACCAAGGACAGCCTGCGCCTGCTCTCCGGCGAGAACGGCAAGGCGAAGGGGGGCGACAAGGGGAGCAGGGACGGCCAGGCCGTCGCTGACAAGCTGGCCGTCACCAAGGAAAGCCTCGACAGCACCCGTCGCGAGAACGACGAGCTGCAGAGCCGCATGACCGACTTGCAGAGCCAGATGGACAAACTGCAGAAGCTCATCGCGCTCAAGGATGCGCAACTCGCCAAGCTACAGAGCGAACTGGGCAACCAGAAGGCCGCAGCGAATGGCGCAGCTGCCGTGCCGGTCCCTGCGCCAGGTGCTGATTCGGCTGCCCAGCCGGGCACACCGCCGGCTCCGGCCGTTGCCGAACAACCCGTTGCACCGGCGCAACCGGCCGCGCCCGCTGCCGATGCAGGCGCTCCGCCGGCGCCTGCCACCGAAGCGCAAGCGCAGTCGGTTCCGGCACCCACTCCGGCTGCTCCTGCTCCTGCTCCCGCGCCAGAAGCGCAGAAGCCCAAGCCAGCCCCGGCACCCTCCGCGGCCCCGGCCGATCAGGCGCAGACCAGCTTCATCGACGAGATCCTGGCCAACCCGATCTGGCTGGGCGCCATCGCCGGCAGCCTGCTGTTGGCGCTGCTGGTCCTGCTGATGATCATTTCCCGCCGTCGCGCTGCCAAGGAGCAGGAAGACCTCGCTGCCCTCGCCAACGATGACGAGCCGACCCTGGATGACGACCTGAGCCTGGCTGGCAGCGAGCTGGATACCCTGGACATTCCTCAGGCTGCCGAAGTCGCCGCCCCGACCCAGGCGTCCGAGCGCGTTGCCGCGCAGACCAGCGATGCGCTGGGCGAGGCGGACATCTACATCGCCTACGGTCGCTTCAACCAGGCCGCCGAATTGCTGCAGGGCGCCATCTACGACGAGCCGCAGCGCACCGACCTGCGCCTGAAACTGATGGAGGTCTATGCCGAGATCGGTGATCGCGAAGGTTTCGCTCGCCAGGAAAACGAGCTGCGCGAGATCGGCGGTGCCGAGCCGCAGGTCGAACAACTGAAATCCCGGTACCCCGGCATGGTCGCCCTGGCTGCCGTGGGTGGTGGCCTGGCCGCTGCCGCCGCAGCTTCGGACGACGACCTCGACGGTTTCAGTCTGGACGACTTCGCCATCGATAGCCCGTCTGTGGGTAGTCCGGCTCTCGCAGCGGAGCCCGCTGCGCAGCCCCATGGCGACCTGGACGATGCCTTCGACCTGGCGCTGGACGACCTCGATCTGGGTGACGACAAGCCCGCCGCGCCGGTCGCGCAGCAGGACGACGAGCTTTCCTTTGGCAGCTTCGACCTGGACGACGACCTGGGCCTGGGCGGTTCGCCGACCGCAGTGCCGAGCGCCAAGGCCGATGACGAGTTCGCCTTCGATCTGGACCTGCCGGAAGAGCCGGTTGCCAAGGCCGAGGCTCCGTCCCTGGTCGACGATCTGAGCGACTTCTCCCTGGATCTGGACAAGGGCCTGGAGAAAGACTCCCACTCCACCCTGGCTTCGGCAGAAGAGGACTTCCTGCTGGGCCTGGACGACGACACCGCTTCGCTGTCCGGCGTGAGCCCCGAGGAGTTCAGCCTGGATATCGAGAGCAAGGCACCGCAACCCGACGACCTGCCGGATGACTTCGACCTGTCCCTTGCGGATGACGAGCCGGCACCGGCCAGGGCCGACGACAGCTTCGCCGCCCAACTGGACGAAGTCAGCGCCGAGCTCGACCGTCTTTCCGCGCACAACGACGAGCCGCAGGCTCCTGTCGAGTCGCTGGCAGAAGAGGGCTTCTCCGCCAGCGAACTGGATCTGCCGGGCGAAGGTGCCGACGACGAAGACGATTTCGACTTCCTCTCCGGTGCTGACGAAGCGGCCACCAAGCTCGACCTGGCGCGTGCCTACATCGACATGGGCGACACCGAAGGCGCCCGCGACATCCTCGATGAAGTCCTCACCGAGGGTAACGACAACCAGCAGCAGGAAGCTCGCGAACTGCTCGGGCGTATCGCCTGAGCCGGAAGGCTCCAGATAGATGATTGAAGCAGTACCCTCAGCGGCGGCCGAATCGGCCGCCGTTGGCGTTTCCAGGATTGCCCTGGGCGTCGAATTCAAAGGCTCGCGTTACCGCGGTTGGCAGCGCCAGGAAAGCGGTGTGCCGACCGTGCAGGGCGCGCTGGAAAAAGCGCTGTCGCGGGTGGCCGATCACCCGGTTTCGTTGATGTGTGCCGGGCGTACCGATGCCCTGGTACATGCGAGTGGGCAGGTGGTGCATTTCGATACGACCGCCGAGCGCTCGCTCGTCGCCTGGGTCATGGGCACCAATGCCAACCTGCCCAACGACATCAGCGTGACCTGGGCCAAGGTGATGCCCGCTCATTTCCATGCACGCTTCACCGCCATGGCGCGGCGCTATCGCTACGTGATCTACAACGACCAGATACGCCCGGCGCATATGGCCGAAGAGGTCACCTGGAACCACCGTCCGCTGGATGTCTCGCGTATGCGCGAGGCGGCCCGGGCGCTGGTCGGTACCCACGACTTCACCTCGTTCCGCGCGGTGCAGTGCCAGGCCAAGTCGGCCATCAAGACCGTGCATCACCTGGAAGTGATCGAGCATGGGCGCTTCATTGTGCTGGATGTCCGCGCCAACGCCTTCCTGCATCACATGGTGCGCAACTTTGCCGGGATGCTGATGACCATCGGTGCCGGCGAGCGCCCGGTGGAGTGGGCGGCCGAGGCGCTGGCCGCGCGCGATCGGCGTGCCGGCGGCATCACGGCGCACCCTTACGGGTTGTACCTGGTGAGCGTGGAGTACCCCGAGGAGTTCGTGTTGCCCAAGCGCTACCTCGGGCCACATTTCCTTTCAAGTTTGCCGGATATCGCCGGCTGACGATGCCTGGGGCATTTGCTACCATCGATCGATCACTTGCCTGAAGGTTGCTGCATCTTGTCCGCCGTTCGCATCAAAATCTGCGGTATTACCCGAGTCGAGGATGCCCTGGCCTCCGCCGAGGCGGGCGCCGACGCCATCGGCCTGGTGTTCTACGCCAAGAGTCCGCGCGCGGTGAGCATTCAGCAGGCGCGGGCGATAGTTGCGGCGCTGCCGCCCTTCGTCAGCACCGTCGGTCTGTTCGTCAATGCCAGCCGCTGCGAGCTGGGGGAAATCCTCGATGCGGTGCCGCTGGACGTCCTGCAGTTCCACGGCGACGAGACACCCGAGGCCTGCTCTGGCTGGCACAAGCGCTACCTCAAGGCTCTGCGTGTGAAGCCCGGCGACGACGTGGCGGCGCAGATCGACAAGTACCCGCAGGCCAGCGGCTTCCTGCTCGATACCTATGTGGAAGGTATTCCCGGTGGAACCGGGCTGGCCTTCGACTGGTCCCTGGTGCCGAACGACGTGGAGCGTCCGCTGATCCTGGCCGGCGGCCTGACGGCTGCCAACGTCGCCGCTGCCATCGCCCAGGTGCGCCCCTACGCCGTGGATGTCAGCGGCGGCGTGGAGGCGAGCAAGGGCATCAAGGATGCGCAGAAGATTCGCGATTTCATCGCGCAGTGCCGTTCGGTGGCCTGACGCGGAATCTTCATGTGACGACGAGCGGCCTGCCGCCGTCCACTACCCAATCGCTGCCCATGGGTGGCGCTGGGAGTTGTCGGTATTGGCAGTCTTGCCACCGGCGACCCGCATCGAGTGCTGTATCCGTGGCGACGCCCCAGGCGGCGCCTTTGTTTGCGAGGGGTTCCGGCCTTGAGGTCGGAGCCGCGACGATGAATTTGCTCAGCGGCACGCGCAATCCATCGCGGCGTGTCACTGCACTGGAGACGAGAGCATGAGCAACTGGCTGGTAGACAAGCTGATCCCTTCCATCATGCGTTCCGAGGCGAAGAAGAGCTCGGTACCGGAAGGCCTGTGGCACAAGTGCCCGTCCTGCGAGGCGGTGCTTTACCGTCCGGAGCTGGAAAAGACCCTCGACGTCTGCCCCAAGTGCGATCACCACATGCGTATCGGCGCCCGCGCGCGCATCGATATCTTCCTTGATGAGGAAGGCCGCGAGGAGCTGGGTGCCGAGCTGGAGCCGGTGGACCGCCTGAAATTCCGCGACAGCAAGAAGTACAAGGACCGCCTGACCGCCGCGCAGAAGGATACCGGCGAGAAGGACGCGCTGATCTCCATGAGCGGCAAGCTGATGGGTCTGCCAGTCGTGGTCAGCGCCTTCGAGTTCTCCTTCATGGGCGGTTCCATGGGTTCCATCGTCGGCGAGCGCTTCGTGCGCGCCGCCAACTACGCGCTGGAAAACCGTTGCCCGATGATCTGCTTCTCCGCCTCGGGTGGCGCGCGCATGCAGGAAGCGCTGATCTCGCTGATGCAGATGGCCAAGACCTCCGCCGCACTGGCCCGTCTGCGCGAAGAGGGCATCCCGTTCATTTCCGTGCTGACCGACCCGGTCTACGGCGGCGTATCCGCCAGCCTGGCGATGCTCGGCGACGTGATCGTCGGCGAGCCGCGCGCCCTGATCGGTTTCGCCGGTCCGCGGGTGATCGAGCAGACCGTGCGCGAGAAGCTGCCTGAAGGCTTCCAGCGCAGCGAGTTCCTGCTGGAGCACGGCGCCATCGATATGATCGTTCACCGTTCGGAAATGCGTGAGCGGCTGGCCAAGCTGCTCGCCAAGTTCACTCACACACCAAGTACCGCGCTCGCAGGATGACCCAACGTACCCTTGCCGACTGGCTCAGCTATCTCGAACAACTTCACCCCACGGCAATCGACATGGGGCTGGATCGCTCCCGTGAAGTAGCTGGCCGGCTTGGTCTGGGGCGCCCTGCGCCCCGCGTGGTGACTGTCACCGGCACCAACGGCAAGGGTTCCACCTGTGCCTTCCTCGCCGCCCTGCTCGGCGAGCAGGGCCTGCGCGTCGGCGTGTACAGCTCGCCGCACCTGCTGCGCTACAACGAGCGCGTGCTCATCGACGGTGTCGAAGCCAGCGACGACGCGCTCTGCGAAGCCTTCGCCGCGGTCGAGGCGGCTCGCGGCGAAATCTCCCTGACCTACTTCGAAATGGGCACGCTCGCGGCCTTCTGGTTGTTCGAGCGCGCCAACCTTGACGCCGTGGTGCTGGAAGTCGGGTTGGGCGGCCGCCTGGATGCGGTCAACCTGATCGACTCCGACGTTGCCGTAGTCACCAGTATCGGCATCGACCACGCCGACTGGCTGGGCGATACCCGTGAAAGCGTGGCCTTCGAGAAGGCGGGCATCTTCCGGGCCCTCAAGCCTGCCGTCTGTGGGGACCTGGAGCCACCAGCGCCGATCCTCGAGCAGGCGCGCCAGCTCGGCTCGCCGCTGGTCCTGCGTGGCCGTGATTTCGACCTGGCGATGGGGGACGCCGATTGGCACTGGCGCGGCCGGTCCGCCACGGGCGAGGCACTGAGCCTGCACAACCTGCCACTGCTTGAGCTGCCGATGGAGAACGCGGCGCTGGCTTTGCAGGTCTACGCCTTGCTGGACCTGCCGTGGCAGCCTGAGCAATTGATTGCTGCGCTGCTGCGCACTCGCGTGACCGGTCGACTGGACCGCCGCACCGTGCAATGGCGCGGCGAAGAGCGCCACTTGCTGCTCGACGTCGGGCATAATCCGCACGCTGCGCAGTACCTCGCCAGCCGCCTGCGTACGGCGCCGCCCAAAGGCGTGCGCCACGCGGTGTTCGGCCTGCTGGCGGACAAGGACCTCGACGGCGTACTGGAACCCGTGCTCGGCTTGGTGCAGGATTGGGCCGTCGCGCCGCTGCCCACTGGACGCAGCCGTCCGGCCGCGGAGCTGGAGGGCGCGTTGCGGGCTCGCGGCGCGCAGGTCAGTTGCCATGGCGATATCGCCGCGGCGCTGGTGGCGCAGTGCGATGCAGCGGGCACCGATGACGAGATTCTGGTGTTCGGTTCGTTCTACAGCGTGGCGGATGCCCTGGAGTGGCTCGCCAAGGCTGCTCAATAAAGTAGACCTAAGGGGAGTTGTGCATGGCGTTGCTCGATAAGGGGCTCAAGCAGCGGGTAGTCGGAGCGCTGGTGCTGCTGGCACTCGCCGTGATCTTCCTGCCGATGCTGTTCTCCCGCGAGGATGAGGTACGCCAGGTGGTGGTCGAGGCGCCGGTAATGCCCAAGCCGCCGGCCATGCCCACCGTCGAAGTGCAGCCCACCGAAGTTCCCGAGCCCCAGACCGAGGATGCCGATAACGCCGTGCAGCCGGCCGAAGTGGCGCCGGCGCAGACACCGTCCGCCCCCATTGCCAGCCTGCCGGCCCAGCAGGTCCAGCCGACGCAACCCAAGGCTCCGGCTCCGCCAGCCGTTACCAAGCCGGCCGCGCCTGCGGCGCAACCGGCCCAGGCCAGTACCGCTCCCGCAGCGCCGGTGCAACAGCCGGCCCAGCGCCTGGACAGCAACAACCTGCCGGTGAGCTGGTCGGTGCAACTGGCCAGCCTGTCCAACCGTGCCCGCGCTGATGAGTTGCAGAAGTCCCTGCGCAGCCAGGGCTACAACGCTTATGTGCGCAGCTTCGACGGCATGAACCGGGTCTTTGTCGGCCCGGTGGTCGAGCGAGCCGAGGCGGATCGTTTGCGCGACCAGCTCGGCAAGCAGCAGAAGCTCAATGGTTTCGTCGTGCGCTTCCAGCCTGAGCGCGGCTGAGCCCGTTCGTTAGCTTCTTTCAATCGGCCTCATGTCAAACTGGGGCTCTTCTAAATCGAAGGCCTCTGCTAAAATGCGGGGCCTTTCCGTTTCTGGGCCGCATCGTGGCATTTACCTGGGTCGATTGGACGATGATCGGCATCATCGTCATTTCCAGCCTGATCAGCTTGAGTCGTGGTTTCGTCAAGGAAGCCCTGTCGCTGGTCACCTGGATCGTAGCCGGTGCGGTCGCCTGGATGTTTGGTGGCGCCCTGGCCGAGCATCTCGCACCCTACATTCAGCTGCCCTCGGGACGTGTCATCGCCGCTTGCGCTCTTCTTTTCATCGTCACGCTGCTGCTGGGCGCACTCGTCAACTTCCTCATCAGCGAGTTGGTGCGGGTGACCGGCATGTCCGGCACCGACCGCGTGCTCGGCATGGTGTTCGGCGGCGCCCGTGGCGTGCTGCTGGTGGTTCTGCTGGTCGGGCTGCTGAGCCTTGCGCCGGTGCAACAGGATCCGTGGTGGCAGCAATCGGTGTTGATGCCGCATTTCCTGATGGTCGCCGACTGGTCGAAGAACTTCATCCTGACTTTCGCCGGGCAGTGGATGTCCGGCGTGACCATCACTCCGCCATCCGGAGTGGGGACCTTGCTGCCGGCCCAGTGACGGGCGGGCAGAGGCGACGGGTAGCCGTCGCCGCTACGGCAGGTCCGGTGGATACTGCCGAATACGGAATTGTTTTAGCCTGAACACCAACTAGGGGTTGCGTCGCATGTGTGGCATCGTCGGTATCGTGGGCAAGTCGAACGTGAATCAGGCGCTTTATGACGCCCTCACTGTTCTCCAGCATCGTGGCCAGGACGCTGCGGGGATTGTCACCTGTCAGGACGACCGTCTGTACCTGCGCAAGGACAACGGGCTGGTCCGTGACGTCTTCCAGCAGCGCCACATGCAGCGCCTGGTCGGCAAGATCGGCATCGGCCACGTGCGCTACCCGACCGCGGGCAGCTCCAGCTCCGCCGAGGCGCAGCCGTTCTACGTGAACTCGCCCTACGGCATCACGCTGGCGCACAACGGCAACCTGACCAACGTCGAGCAGTTGGCCAAGGAAATCTACGAATCCGACCTGCGCCACGTGAACACCAACTCCGACTCGGAAGTGTTGCTCAACGTGTTCGCCCACGAGCTGGCGGTGCGCAACAAGCTGCAGCCCACCGAGGAAGACGTCTTCGCCGCGGTTGCCGGCGTGCATGCCCGTTGTGTCGGCGGCTACGCCGTGGTGGCGATGATCACCGGCTACGGCATCGTCGGCTTCCGCGATCCCCATGCGATCCGTCCGATCGTCTTCGGCCAGCGCCACACCGAGAACGGCGTGGAATACATGATCGCCTCGGAAAGCGTGGCCCTGGACGTCCTCGGCTTCACCCTGATCCGCGACCTGGCTCCGGGCGAAGCGGTATACATCACCGAAGACGGCAAGCTCTACACCCGCCAGTGCGCGGCCAATCCGCAGTACTCGCCGTGCATCTTCGAGCACGTCTACCTGGCCCGTCCGGACTCCATCATCGACGGCATCTCGGTCTACAAGGCGCGCCTGCGCATGGGCGAGAAGCTGGCCGACAAGATCCTCCGCGAGCGTCCCGACCACGACATCGACGTGGTCATCCCGATCCCGGACACCAGCCGCACCGCCGCCCTGGAGCTGGCCAACCGCCTGGGCGTGAAGTTCCGCGAAGGCTTTGTGAAGAACCGCTACATCGGCCGTACCTTCATCATGCCCGGCCAGGCTGCGCGCAAGAAATCGGTGCGCCAGAAGCTCAACGCCATCGAGCTGGAATTCCGCGGCAAGAACGTGATGCTGGTGGACGACTCCATCGTTCGCGGTACGACCTGCAAGCAGATCATCCAGATGGCCCGCGAGGCCGGTGCGAAGAACGTCTACTTCTGCTCCGCCGCCCCGGCGGTGCGCTATCCCAACGTCTACGGCATCGACATGCCGAGCGCCCACGAGCTGATCGCGCACAACCGCAGCACCGAGGAGGTCGGCGAACTGATCGGCGCCGACTGGCTGGTGTACCAGGACCTGCAGGACCTGATCGAATCCACCGAGGGCGGCAAGATCAAGATCGACCACTTCGACTGCGCCGTGTTCAACGGTGAATACGTCACCGGCGACGTCGACGAAGCCTATCTGAACAAGATCGACCAGGCGCGCAACGACGTCACCAAGACCAAGAGTGCCGCGGTCAGCGCCATCATCGATCTGTACAACGACTGATTCAGAAACGAATAGGGAGAGCAGGGCATGGCTCAGGATTGGGAAGCCGGCCGGCTGGACAGCGACCTGGAGGGTGTCGGTTTCGACACCCTCGCAGTACGCGCCGGGCAACGCCGCACCCCGGAGGCGGAACACGGCGAAGGCCTGTTCACTACCTCCAGCTATGTGTTCCGCAGTGCCGCCGATGCGGCCGCGCGCTTTGCCGGTGAAGTACCGGGCAACGTTTACTCGCGCTACACCAACCCCACGGTGCGGACCTTCGAGGAGCGCATCGCCGCGCTGGAAGGCGCCGAGCAGGCGGTGGCCACCTCCACCGGCATGTCGGCCATTCTTTCCCTGGTAATGAGCCTGTGCAGCGCCGGCGACCACGTGCTGGTCTCGCGCAGTGTGTTCGGCTCGACCATCAGCCTGTTCGAGAAGTACTTCAAACGCTTCGGCATCGAGGTGGACTACCCGCCGCTGAGCGACCTGAAAGCCTGGGAAGCGGCCTGCAAGCCGAACACCAAGCTGTTCTTCGTCGAATCGCCGTCCAACCCGCTGGCTGAGCTGGTCGACATCGCCGCATTGGCCGAGATCGCGCATGCCAAGGGCGCATTGCTGGCGGTGGACAACTGCTTCTGTACCCCGGCGCTGCAGCAGCCGCTGAAACTGGGGGCGGACGTGGTGATCCACTCCGCGACCAAGTACATCGACGGCCAAGGCCGCACCATGGGGGGGGTGGTTGCCGGTCGCCGGGCGCAGATGGAGCCGGTTGTCGGCTTCCTGCGTACCGCTGGCCCGACCCTCAGCCCGTTCAATGCCTGGATCTTCATCAAGGGCCTGGAAACCCTGCGCGTGCGCATGCAGGCTCACAGTGCCTCGGCCCAGCAAGTCGCCGAGTGGCTGGAGCAACAGCCGGGTGTGGAGCGTGTGTACTACGCAGGCCTCGGCAGCCATCCGCAGCACGAACTGGCCAAGCGTCAGCAGAAGGGTTTCGGTGCGGTGGTGAGCTTCGAGGTGAAGGGTGACAAGGCTGCAGCCTGGCGCTGCATCGATGCCACCCGGATGATCTCCATCACCACCAACCTGGGTGACACCAAGACCACCATTGCGCATCCGGCTACGACTTCCCACGGTCGCTTGTCGCCGCTGGAGCGTGAGAACGCCGGCATTCGTGACAACCTGATCCGCGTTGCCGTGGGCCTGGAAGATGTCGATGACATCAAGGCCGACCTGGCGCGAGGCCTGGCGGCACTGTGAGCATGATGGACGCCCTGGGCAACGGCCACGTGGTGCTGGTCACCGGTGCGGCGCATGGCATCGGCCTGGGCGTCGCCGCCTGGCTGGTCGCCGAGGGCTGGCAGGTGGTGCTGGCCGACATCGACCGCGAGCGCGGCCCGAAGGTTGCGGCGGCGCTGGGCGAGCGCGCCAGCTTCATCGCGTTGGACGTGGCCAATGAAGGGCAGGTCGCTGCAGCCGTCGCCGAATTGATCGGCCAGTTCGGCCGCCTCGATGCGCTGGTGAGCAACGCGGCCATTGCCCGGCCGCACAACACGCCGTTGGAAGGCCTCGGCCTGAACGAGTGGAACCGTACCCTGGCGGTGAACCTCACCGGCCCGATGCTGCTGGCCAAGCACTGCGCGCCGTACCTGCGTGCGCACAGCGGTGCCATCGTCAATATCGCTTCCACCCGGGCGCACCAGTCCGAGCCGAATTCCGAAGCCTACGCAGCGAGCAAGGGTGGGTTGTTGTCGCTGACCCACGCCCTGGCCAGCAGTCTGGGGCCGGATATCCGCGTCAATGCGATTTCCCCGGGCTGGATAGACGCCCGCGACCTGCGTGAGCGCGAGGCCGAGCCATTGACCGAGCTGGACCATGACCAGCACCTGGTCGGTCGCGTCGGCACGGTGGAAGACGTTGCGGCGGCGGTGGCCTGGCTGATCGGCGACAGCGCCGGCTTCGTCACTGGCCAGGAGCTGGTGATCGATGGTGGCATGACGCGCAAGATGATCTACCTCGACTGAGTGTCGAGCGTGGAAGAGGAGGGCGGCCTGAGGGTCGCCCTTTTCTTTTGTGGCTCGAGCGTGGGCTGTTCGCGAGCAAGCTCGCTCCTACAAGAGCACACGCGGTCCTTGGTTCTGTGGGAGCGGCCTTGCTCGCGAACCTGGGGCCGCACCGAGGCAGGTAACCGCACGCCGAACTTTTTTCGCGGAAAATGAAAAAAATTTCAATCAGGGCATTGACTTAGGAATCGTCGGCTGTAGAATGCGCCCCACTTCGAGACGAAGG
This sequence comes from Pseudomonas nitroreducens TX1, assembly GCF_000313755.1. GTDB lineage: Bacteria > Pseudomonadota > Gammaproteobacteria > Pseudomonadales > Pseudomonadaceae > Pseudomonas > Pseudomonas nitroreducens_A. The sequence continues at coordinate 174,578 of NZ_AMZB01000123.1, forward strand.
GTGATTAGCTCAGCTGGGAGAGCATCTGCCTTACAAGCAGAGGGTCGGCGGTTCGATCCCGTCATCACCCACCACTCTCGCAAGTTACGCGCAGCGGTAGTTCAGTCGGTTAGAAT
>NZ_AMZB01000124.1 GCF_000313755.1 Pseudomonas nitroreducens TX1
GAAGTTCGAGTCTTCTCCTGGGCACCATCTTCAAACGAAAAAGCCGAGCATAGCTCGGCTTTTTTGTTTTCGGCTTTCCGCTATCCGGAATCCAAACCTGGCGTAGGAGCGGTCCTTGTCCGCGATGTGCAACAGGCCGGCTCCGAGCTGCTGGCAATCAATCGCGGACGGAGTCCGCTCCTACGAAAAAAGCAGAACCTTGCGCACCTTCACGCCTTGAATTGCCCGAGACTGGCGCGCAACTGACCCGCCAGGCCATCGAGCACGCGCCCACTGCTGGCGGTCGCGCTCACCGCTTCGGCCGCGCGGCTCGCCTCGGCATGGATCACCTCGACCCGCCCACGCACCGCCGCAGCGCCGGCCGCCTGCTGCTGCGCCGAATGGGTCGCCGCTTCGATAGCGCCGTGCACCTCTTCGACGGCACTCTGCACTTCGCGCTGCAGCCGCTCACTGTCCTGCAGCGCAGCCAAACCCTGCACCGCCTGCTCGCGTGCCTGCCCAATGGCCGATACCGCCTCGCGCGCACCCTCCTGCAGCGCACCGATGTGCGACTGGATATCACCGGTGGATTGCTGGGTCTTGCTGGCCAACGCGCGCACCTCATCCGCCACCACGGCGAACCCTCGCCCGCTCTCGCCAGCGCGCGCCGCTTCGATGGCCGCATTCAATGCCAGCAGGTTGGTCTGCTCGGCGATGCCATGAATCACCGAGAGCACCACTTCGATCTGCTCGCTCTGCCGTGCCAAGCGCTCGATCACGCCGGCGCCGTTCTGCACGCGCGACTCCAGGGCCTCGATCAGGCCACCCACCTTGCGAGCGATGGCCGCATTGTCCTGCGCCGCCTTGCGGATCTCACCGACCCGCGCCAGAGCCGCCTGCATGGAGCGACTCTCCATTTCAGCTTCTGCCGCCATGCCGGAGAGCGCCTCCAGGCTACCCGCCACCTCATTGCGCTGCCTGTCCGCCGCCGCTTCGGCACTGGCACTGCGGCTGGCCAGTGCGGCGATCTCGCTGCCGGTCTGCTGCGCCACCTGCCCCGCCTCCCGCACGATGGGCTGGAGCTTGTCGACGAAACGATTTACCGCCGTCGCCATCTCGCCCAGCTCATCACGGCTGTCCAGCCGGACGCGCCGGGTCAGGTCACCCTCCCCGGCCGCCAGGTCATTCAGCGCATCGATCAGCAGGCGCAGACGATTGACCACACGACGGCCCAGCACGATCGCCAGCCACAGCAGCACACCGAGACCGACCAGCAGCAGCCCCATGCCGATACGCCAGCGCAGCGTTCCCGCCGCATCTTCGATGGAAGCCTTCGCACCCAGGCTCATGCCATCCGCAGCCTGCTTCGCGGATTGCAGACGCGCGGTGAGCGCCTTGGCGCTATCAGCCGCCGCCCCGGCAAGGCTGTCGCCCACCAGTTGATCGCCACTGGCGACCAGGGCGGAAAAGCGCTGATCCAGCGCAGCGATCTGCTTCTCGATGGCCTCAGTGGAAACGCCCAGGCGCACCGTGCCGATGACGACCCCATTGGGGCTGATCGGCGCCTCGACGAGGAACACCGAACCGTCGTGACTCGCCGCTTCGAGCACCTTGTCCAGCGCGCGCTCGCCCTTGCCCTTCTCCAGCAGCGCCTTGACCCGCGCATCCTCGCGATTGAGGTAACGGGTCAGGTGCTGGCCCTGGGGATCGTCGTAGACCACGAAGAGCACGTTGGGGTTGGCCTGGGCGCGCCGCGCATAGTCCGACAGCAGCGGCACGTCGTTATCCCACATGGCCTTGGGCGCCACCGCCGCCAGCAGCTGCGCCAATTCCGTGGCGGACTGCCGCAAGCTCTGCTCCAGCCCCTCGCGGAGCTGGCCCTGCTCTTCCTCCAGGCGCGCTGAAAGCGCAGAACCCAGGCGCTCGCGAGTTCGCGCGGAGAGGTCGTTCAACCCGGAGGTGACCTCCCTGCCCGCCTGCTCCAACTCAGCGGCCAGGCGTTGCGATTCGTTACCCAGGCGCGTCCCCAGGTCGCTGACCAGGCCATCGACAGTGCTACGGGTAAGCCAGAGGGCAATCGCCAGCTGCACCAGCAGCGCGACGCCCAGGGCGATAAAAGCGGGTCGCAGCAAGCGACTGCGTAATAGGGACAGGACGGCGGACACGGCGGATTTCCTCCGGACGTAACGGATGTCTGGCGCGAAAGGCGCCAATCCGTTTCTCCAGCAAAGCGCGTGCCGCTACGCAAAGCCAAACCCCGGAAACGGCAACGGGCCGCAAGAGCGGCCCGTTGCAGTGTGCAGCTGTGGATCAGCCGAACGGATGGCGCAGGACGATGGTCTCGGCGCGGTCCGGGCCGGTCGAGATGATGTCGATGGGCGCACCAACCAGCTCCTCGATGCGCTTGATGTAACCACGCGCATTGGCCGGCAGGCCTTCCAGGCTCTGCACGCCGACGGTGGATTCGCTCCAGCCCGGCAGGTCCTCATAGACCGGCTGCAGGCCGATGTAGCTGTCGGCGTCGGTCGGCGCGTCGGTCAGCAATTCGCCAGCGGCGTTCTTGTAACCGGTGCAGATACGCACGGTTTCCAGGCCGTCAAGGACGTCCAGCTTGGTCAGGCACAGGCCGGACAGGCTGTTGATCTCGATGGCGCGGCGCAGGATAACGGCATCGAACCAGCCGCAACGGCGGGCACGGCCGGTGGTGGCACCGAACTCGTGACCGACCTTGGCCAGGCGCGCGCCGACGTCATCGAACAGCTCGGTCGGGAACGGGCCGGAACCGACACGGGTGGTGTAGGCCTTGGTGATACCCAGGATGTAGTCCAGGTACAGCGGACCGAAGCCCGAACCGGTAGCGGTGCCGCCAGCGGTGGTGTTGGAGCTGGTGACGAACGGGTAGGTACCGTGGTCGATATCCAGCAGCGAGCCCTGGGCGCCTTCGAACATGATGTTCTCGTTGGCGCGACGCAGGTCGTGCAGCGCCGAGGTCACGTCGATCATCAGCGGACGCAGCTCATCGGCATAGGCCATGCACTCATCCAGGGTCTTCTGGAAGTCGACGGCCGGCTCCTTGTAATAGTGCTGCAGGACGAAGTTGTGGTAGTCCAGAACCTCGCCCAGCTTGGCGGCGAAACGCTCGCGGTGGAACAAGTCGCCCACGCGCAGGCCGCGACGGGCCACTTTGTCTTCATAAGCCGGGCCGATGCCGCGACCGGTGGTGCCGATCTTCGCGTCGCCACGGGCCTTCTCGCGCGCCTGGTCCAGGGCCACGTGGAACGACAGGATCAGCGGGCAGGACGGGCTGATGCGCAGGCGCTCGCGCACCGGTACGCCCTTCTCTTCCAGCTTGGCGATTTCACGCATCAGCGCGTCGGGCGCCAGCACCACGCCGTTGCCGATCAGGCACTGCACGCCTTCGCGCAGGATGCCCGACGGAATCAGGTGCAGAACAGTCTTCTCGCCGCCGACTACCAGGGTATGACCGGCGTTGTGGCCGCCCTGGTAACGCACCACGGCAGCAGCCTGGTCGGTCAGCAGGTCGACGATCTTGCCTTTGCCCTCATCACCCCATTGGGTGCCCAGGACTACGACATTCTTACCCATAACACTTGTCCCCATCGTGGATGTTCGGTGCCGGCCGCGGCCGGCGGAAACTCGAAGTGGCGCGCCTCAGAGCGGCGCCACCTGCCAATTGCCATTGCGAACCAGCAATTGCTGGTCGCAGCCCGCTTCGGAAGCCGAAGCCGCATCCTGCCCGGGCAGCGCCTGTACCACGCGCAGACCCTGACGGCGCAACTGCTGCACCGCCTGCCACAAGCCAGCCCCTTCGGCCGGCGCCCAGACTCCGGTGCGCGGCTCGTCGAGCTGGGCGCGACCAAGAGTGACCAGGGTCTTGAGGTCGGTCGAGAAACCGGTGGCCGGACGCGCACGGCCGAAATCTGCGCCGATGTCGTCGTAACGGCCGCCCTGGGCGATGGATTCGCCAACCCCAGGCACGAACGCGGCAAACACCACACCCGTGTGATAGTGATAGCCGCGCAGCTCGCCAAGGTCGAAGTACAGCGGCAGCTGCGGGAAGCGCGCCGCCAGCGAGTCGGCAATGGCTGTCAGATCGGCCAGCGCCGCCTGGACATTGGCCGGAGCGCCAGCGAGCACTTCGCGCGCCAGCTCCAGCACCTCGCGGCTACCACACAGTTCAGCGAGCGCGCGAAGCATGCCGGCGAGCTCGCTCGGCAGGCCCTCGGTCAACGCTGCGATCTCATCCACGGCCTTGCGCTGCAGGGCGTCGAACAGCAGTTGTTCGACCTCGCCGGACAGGCCTGCAGCCTGGGCCAGGCCGCGGTAGATGCCGACGTGGCCGAGGTCCATGTGCACGTCCGGCACCTGGGCCATCTCGAGCATGTCGAGCAGCAGGCTGATGACTTCGACGTCCCCGGCGGAGCCGGTGTTGCCGTAGAGCTCGGCGCCCAGCTGGATCGGGCTGCGCGAAGTGGCCAGCGCACGCGGGCGGGCATGCAGCACGCTGCCGGCGTAGCACAGGCGGTTCGGGCCTTCGCGACGCAGGCTGTGGGCATCCATGCGCGCCACTTGCGGCGTGATGTCCGCACGGAAGCCCATCAGTCGGCCGGACGCCGGATCGGTGACCTTGAAGGTACGCAGGTCCAGATCCTGGCCAGCACCGGTCAGCAGGGATTCGAGGTATTCGATATGCGGGGTGACGACGAACTCGTAACCCCAGCGCTGGAACAGGTCCAGCACCTGACGGCGGGCTGCTTCAACGCGCGCCGCCTCCGGTGGCAGCACTTCTTCGATTCCATCTGGCAGCAGCCAGCGGTCTACCGTTGCCATGTCGCCTCTCTCCTTTTTAGGCCGGGCGGCACTTCAATGAATGCAGTAAAGAAGGACGATGCCGAGCAGCATACTGCCCAGCCCGATGAGTCTCAGACTGCGGTCGCCAAGGCGCCCGAGCCCGCTCACGGCGTCTCGCCAGCCACGCGGATACAGGAATGGAAGGAGGCCTTCCAGCACCAGCAACAGACAGAACGCCTTGCCGAATTCCTGCCACATGGCTCTCGTACATCATTCTCGCGGACGCAAAAAAGCCGGGATTTCCCGGCTGCCCCATGATAACACGATTTCTCCGGCGGGCGCTGCCGCCCGCCGGAGAGATGCGAGGGTCCGTTGATGTTTCGGCGTGAATCGCGTTGCTGGGTCACATCACGCCAGGCTAGACGCGGGACGACGGTAATCGCCGTCCCTTGCCTAGTTCCGCAACGACGCATGGCGGGATGTGCCGCGCAACCCGAAGGGACGAACCCCGTGTAGCGCGGCGCCCGAACCTCAACTCGGCATCGGGACACTCGCTACACGGGGGTCGGCGCGATCACGACGAAGCGTCGACGGACCCTCAGGGTTTAGCTTTTTCGAGGTAGCGGAAGAAGTCGTTGCTCGGATCGAGCACCAGCACGTCCTTCTTGTCCGCAAAGCTTTCGCGATAGGCCTTGAGGCTACGAGTGAAGGCGTAGAACTCCGGATCGGCGGCGTAGGCCTTGGCATAGATCGCCGCCGCCTTCGCGTCGCCGTCACCGCGGGTCTCTTCCGACTCGCGATAGGCCTCGGCCAGCAGTACACGACGCTGACGGTCGGCATCGGCACGGATACCTTCGGCCAGTTCGCGACCCTTGGCCCGGTGCTCACGGGCTTCGCGCTCACGCTCGGTGCTCATGCGCTCGAACACGCTGCGGTTCACTTCCTTGGGCAGGTCGATGGCCTTGACGCGAACGTCGACCACCTCGATACCCAGCTCTTTCTGCGCCATGCGGTTCAGCGAAGCGGTGATATCGCCCATCAGGGCATCACGCTCACCCGACACCACTTCGTGCAGGGTGCGCTTGCCGAACTGGTCGCGCAGGCCGGCTTCCAGACGACGGGACAGACGCTCATCGGCGATCTGCTTCATGCCCGAAGTCGCGGTGTAGAAGCGCTCGGCATCGGAGACGCGCCACTTGGCGTAGGCGTCGACCATCACTGCTTTCTTCTCCAGCGTCAGGAAGCGCTGGGTCGGCGAGTCCAGGGTCAGCAGGCGGCCGTCGAACTTGCGCACCGTGTTGACGTACGGAATCTTGAAGTGCAGGCCGGGCTTCACGTCCGGCTCGACCACGCGACCAAAGCGCAGCAGTACCGCGCGTTCGGTCTGTTGCACCACGTAGACGCTGCTCCAGACGGCAACAGCAACCACCACACCCGCGATGAGGGCGATCAGGGACTTGTTACTCATCAGCGGCTCTCCCGGGTACGCGTGTCACGCTGCTGCAGGTCGTTGGCAACCCGCGAACCGATATCCGGCGTGCTGCTCGCGCTCGGCGCGGCGCTCGGAGCTGCCGAACCACGGCCATCCATCATCTTGTCCAGCGGCAGGTAGATCAGATTGTTCTGACCCTGCTGGCCGGTCACCAGCACCTTGCTGGTCTGGCTCAGGACATCCTGCATGGTGTCCAGATACAGACGCTGACGGGTGACTTCCGGCGCCTTGTGATACTCGCTGGCCAGCTTGGCGAAGCGGTCAGCCTCACCCTGGGCGCGGGAGACCACTTCATCGCGGTAGCCATTGGCTTCCTCAATGATGCGCTGCGCCTGGCCACGGGCTTCAGGTACCACGCCGTTGGCGTAGGCTTCGGCCTGGTTCTTCTCGCGCTGCTCGTCCTCGCGGGCACGGATCACGTCGTCAAACGCTTCCTGCACTTCACGCGGCGCGGCGGCGCTCTGGATGTTCACCTGGGTCACCGTGATACCGGTCTTGTAGGTATCGAGGAAACGCTGCAGGCGATCACGCACCTCGGTGGCCATCTGTTCGCGGCCCTCGGTGAGGATCTTGTCCATGGTGGTGGAGCCAGCCACGTGGCGCAGGGCGCTTTCGGTAGCGTGCTGCAGGCTCACTTCAGGCTGGTCGACGTTGAGCACGAAGTCCTTCAGGTTGCTGACCTTGTACTGCACGGTCAACGGAACCTCGACGATGTTCTCGTCCTCGGTGAGCATCTGCCCCTGCTTGCTGTAGGCGCGCTCGCGGGTGACGTTCTCCTGGAACTTCTTGTCGATCGGTGGGAAGTAGATATTCAGGCCGGGGCCTACGGTGTCGTGGTACTGGCCGAAGCGCAGGATCACCGCCTGCTCCTGCTCGTCCACTACGTAGATGGCGTTGTACAGCCACAGCACGGCGAGGATCGCCAGGCCGATACCGAACAGACCGAGGCTACCGCCCCGACCGTTGCCGCCACCGCCCGAGCCGCTGCCGCGCTTGGGTTTTCCGAAAATTCCGTTCAGGCTGTCTTGCAGCTTGCGGAACGCTTCATCCAGATCAGGCGGGCCCTGGCGACCACCACCACGGCGTCCACCCCAGGGGTCCTGGTCGTTCTTGTTCGAGTTGTCACCCGGCTCATTCCAAGCCATAGCGCTCTCCATCTGATAACGCGAAAACGCGCCTACGGCGCGCCCACCTATGCTACCGAATGCCCCTTACCCTGCCAAAAACAGTGTGCCGGGCTTTATTGCAAAGTGTGTTGCGCAATGAACTCCGCAGGCTGCCAGCCTTCGCGGCTCACCATGCGGTTCAACTCGACACGCGGCAGGCGAACCTGCAATACGGCGCGCCCTTGGTCGTCGTGATTCTCCGACTGTACCGCACCCAGCTCGAAGAACTGAGCCCGCAGTCGTCCCAGGCGCTGTGGCAGGCAGAGCGTTCCCACGAACATGTCCTCCCCCAGCAACTCGGAAATCGCCTGCTCCAGCAACTCCAACCCACGCGATTCCCGCGCCGAGAGCCAGACACGGACCGGCCTGCCCAGCTCGTCGCGCTGGATCATCGGCTGGATATCCGGCAGCAGGTCGATCTTGTTGTACACCTCGAGCATCGGCAACTCGTTCGCGCCGATTTCCTTCAGGACAGCCAGCACCTGTTCGATCTGCGCATCGCGATCCGGCTCGTGGGAGTCGATCACATGCAGCAGCAGATCGGAGTTGCTGGACTCTTCCAAGGTAGCTCGAAACGCCTCCACCAGCTTGTGCGGCAGGTGGCGAATGAAGCCTACGGTGTCGGCCAGCACGATCGGCCCGACGTCATCCAGCTCCAGGCGGCGCAGGGTCGGGTCGAGGGTGGCGAACAGCTGGTCAGCCGCATAGACCTCGGAAGTGGTCAGCGCATTGAACAGCGTGGACTTGCCGGCGTTGGTGTAGCCCACCAGGGACACCGCCGGAATCTCCGCACGGCGGCGACCGCGACGAGCCTGCTCGCGCTGGCTGCGGACCTTCTCCAGGCGCGACTTGATCTGGCGGATGCGCCCACGCAGCAGGCGGCGGTCGGTTTCCAGCTGGGTTTCACCCGGGCCACGCAGGCCGATACCGCCTTTCTGGCGCTCAAGGTGAGTCCAGCCGCGCACCAGACGCGTGCTCATGTGCTCCAGCTGGGCGAGCTCCACCTGCAGCTTGCCCTCGTGGGTACGGGCACGCTGGGCGAAAATATCGAGGATCAGCCCCGTACGATCGAGCACGCGACATTCGAGCGCTCGCTCGAGGTTGCGCTCCTGGCTCGGCGTAAGGGTGTGATTGAAGATGATCAGCTCGACCTTCTCGGCGTGGACGAGGTCGTGCAACTCTTCGACCTTGCCGCTGCCGATCAGGTACTTGGCTGAGGGCTGATGGCGCGAAATGCTGACGAAAGCAACCGCTTCCGCGCCTGCCGAACGGGCCAGCTCCTGGAATTCCTGCGGGTCTTCGCGCGCCTCGGGGTCCTGACCTTCCAGATGGACCAGAATGGCCCGTTCCCCACCACCCGGGCGCTCAAAGAACAAGGCGGACTCCCGTCAAACGTTACCCGGCTCGGCCGGTTGATCACCGGTGGGCAGGCGCACGGGGCGGCTGGGAACCACGGTGGAGATAGCATGCTTGTAGACCATCTGGCTGACAGTGTTCTTCAGCAGGATGACGAACTGGTCGAAGGATTCGATCTGGCCCTGCAGCTTGATGCCGTTGACGAGATAGATGGAAACCGGAACGCGTTCTTTGCGCAGGGTATTGAGGTAAGGGTCTTGTAGCGAATGCCCTTTTGACATATGCCGCACTCCTTGTAAGGGTAAATAACTGATTTAGTAGTAGTCGAATTTGGCTTAACGCCGTCCTGAACCCCAAGGATAGACGGCCGGAATTAAGGTCTCGAGCCTATATGGAGACCGCCTCAAAGTATTTCAAGGCACGCGGCAAATTGTCGCTTGCCTGACTGTCCAACCAGTGTAGATCGCTCCAACTGCGGAGCCAGGTGAACTGGCGCTTGGCCAGCTGCCGCGTGGCGATGACGCCGCGCTCCACCATCTCAGCGTAGGACAGTTTGCCCTCGAGGTATTCCCATACCTGTCGGTAACCCACCGCCCTTATGGACGGCAGCCCTACGTGCAAGTCACTTCTTGCGCGAAGGCGTTCGACCTCGGCGATGAAGCCCTGTTCCAGCATCTGATCAAAACGTTGCGCGATACGCTCGTGCAACACCTGGCGCTGCAGAGGCGCGATCGCCAGATGAGCCACAGTATACGGTAATTGTCCACCGCCTTGCGCGCCGAGACCCGCGTTTTCACTCGCCTGGCGTAGTCGGTGTGCAGTCATGGACATACCGCTCACACGGTAGACCTCGAGGGCACGGACAAGCCGCTGAGGGTCGTTGGGATGGATACGTGCGGCCGACTCCGGGTCGACGCGGGCCAGCTCTTCGTGCAGGACGCTCCAGCCTTCGGTGGCGGCCCAGGCTTCAAGCTCAGCGCGCACGGCAGGGTCGGCGCTGGGCATATCGGCCAGGCCTTCCAGCAACGCCTTGAAATACAACATGGTGCCGCCGACCAGCAGCGGGATCTTCCCGGCCGCGGTGATCTCGGCCATGGCCGCCAGGGCGTCGGTACGGAATTCCGCTGCCGAATAGGCCTCGCTGGGGTCGCGGATATCGATCAGGCGGTGCGGAAACTCCTCCAGCACCTCGCGGGACGGCTTGGCAGTGCCGATATCCATGCCGCGATAGATCAGCGCCGAGTCCACGCTGACCAACTCCACCGGCAGCAGGCGCGCCAACTCCAACGCCAGGTCGGTCTTGCCGGCAGCGGTGGGACCCATGAGGAATATTGCGGGAGGCAGGGACATCGGAAGCTCGTTATCGCGCACTGCTGAATCGATTGGCGTGCAGTTTACTGCACTTTCCTGAACGCAGGCTTACGAAAATCAACGTCCCCGCAGGAACAGCTTGTCCAGTTCGTCGAGCCCCAGCTGGGTCCAGGTCGGCCGGCCGTGGTTGCACTGGCCGCTGCGCTCGGTCACTTCCATGTCGCGCAGCAGGCCGTTCATCTCCGGCAGCGTCAGGCGGCGATTGGCGCGCACCGCGCCGTGGCAGGCCATGGTGCCGAGCAACTCGTTGAGGTGCGCCTGGATGCGGTCGCTGGTGCCGTATTCCAGCAGGTCGGCGAGCACGTCGCGCACCAGCTGGGTGGCCTCCGCCTGCTTGAGCAACGCGGGAATCTGCCGGATGGCCAGGGTTTCCGGGCCGAGCCGCTGCAATTCGAAGCCAAGCCTGGAGAACCAGGCGCCATGTTCCTCGGCGCAGTCCGCCTCGCGCTCGCTGACCGCGATGGACTCGGGCACCAGCAGCGGCTGGCCGCGCAGGCCTTCGCTGGCCATGGCGGTCTTCAGGCGCTCGTACATGATGCGCTCGTGGGCGGCATGCATGTCCACCAGCACGAGGCCGTGGGCGTTCTCGGAAAGGATGTAGATGCCCTTGAGCTGCGCCAGGGCATAACCCAGCGGCGGTACGTCCTGGCTGCTTTCCGGTAGCGCCTGCGGCGCCTGGTCGGGCAGCGGAGCGAAGTAGGCCCTGTAGGCGCCCTGGGCTTCCTGGATCGGCGGGATCTCCGGGCGCGTCTGCTGGTAGCTGTAACCACCACCGCCGCCACCGGAACTGCCGGAAGCCGGGCTCGGCTGCCAGGCACGCGCAGCGGCCGGGGCTTCGAGCACCGTCTCGGACAGGCGCATCTCGCCCTGCGGGCCGAACTCGCCGGCCTCCGCACCGGTGGGGCGCGGCACGGTCAGCGTGGTTGCTCCCGGCGGCGCCAGCTGGTCGTCCGGGCGCACTTCCGCCAGTGCCCGGTGCAGGGTGCCGTAGAGGAAGTCATGCACCATGCGGCTGTCGCGGAAACGCACTTCATGCTTGGTCGGGTGAACGTTGACGTCCACCACCGAAGGGTCGACTTCGAAGAACAGCACGAAGGTCGGATGACGACCGTTGTACAGCACGTCGCGGTAGGCCTGGCGCACGGCGTGCGCGACCAGCTTGTCGCGCACCATGCGGCCGTTCACATAGAAGTACTGCAAGTCCGGCTGGCTGCGGGAGAAGGTCGGCAGGCCGACCCAACCCCACAGGTGCAGACCGTTGCGTTCCACTTCGATGGGCAACGCCTGCTCCAGGAACCCGGTGCTGCACACGGCACCCACGCGGCGCGCGCGGGACGCTTCGTCCTTGGCCTCGTGCAGCGAGAGGATGGTCTTGCCGTTGTGCCGCAGGTGGAACGCCACGTCGAAGCGCGCCAGGGCCAGCCGCTTGATGACTTCCTGCAGGTGATCGAATTCGGTCTTCTCGGCACGCAGGAACTTGCGCCGCGCCGGAGTATTGAAGAACAGGTCGCGCACTTCGATGCTGGTGCCCACCGGATGGGCCGCCGGCTTCACCGTGGACTCCATGTCGCGGCCCTCGACCTCCACCTGCCAGGCCTGGTCGGCGTCGGCGGTGCGCGAGGTCAGGGTCAGGCGCGAGACGGAACTGATCGAAGCCAGCGCTTCGCCACGGAAGCCCAGGCTCATCACCCGCTCGAGGTCTTCCAGTTCGCGGATCTTGCTGGTGGCGTGGCGCGCCAGGGCCAGCGGCAGGTCGTCGGCGGGAATTCCGCTGCCATCGTCGCGCACGCGCAGCAGCTTGACGCCGCCCTGCTCGACTTCGACGTCGATGCGCCTGGCGCCGGCGTCCAGGCAGTTTTCCAGCAGTTCCTTGATAACCGACGCAGGCCGCTCGACCACTTCGCCGGCAGCGATCTGGTTCGCCAGCCGCGGGGTGAGCAGCTGGATTCGGCGCACCTCACTCATTGCTGCGACGCCAGAGAGGTGCCCGGAATCTTCAGCACCTGGCCAATCTTCAGCTCGTCGCTCTTGAGCGAATTGGCGCTGCGGATCGATGCGGTGCTGACGTCGAAGCGGCTGGCAACCATCGCCAGGCTGTCGCCACTGCGCACGACGTATTCGCGCGGGCCGGAAGCCAGCTGGCCGCCGTCACGCAGCGAAGCAATGTAGGTGCCCGGCGGCGGAGTCTGTACGAAATACTGGCGCACACCGCTGGCGATGGAGCGCGCCAGCGCCTGCTGGTGTGAGCCACTGGCCAGCTTGGCGGATTCGTTCGGATTGGAGATGAAGCCGGTTTCCACCAGGATCGACGGGATGTCCGGGGACTTCAGCACCATGAAGCCGGCCTGCTCCACGCGACGCTTGTGCAGCGGGGTGACACGGCCGACGCTGGTCAGCACCTTGTGGCCGACGTCCAGGCTGGAAGACATGGTGGCGGTCATCGACAGGTCGAGCAGCACACCGGCAAGCATCTTGTCCTTGTCGTCGAGGTTTACGCCGCCGTCGCCGCCGATGAGGTCGGAGCGGTTTTCCGTGTCAGCCAGCCAGCGCGCGGTCTCGGACGTTGCGCCACGGTCGGACAGGGCGAACACCGAGGCCCCGAAGGCGCTGCGGCTGGGCGCGGCGTCGGCGTGGATGGAGACGAACAGGTCCGCGCCCTTCTTGCGGGCTATCACGGTGCGGTTGCGCAGCGGGATGAAGTAGTCGCCGGTGCGCGTCAGTTCGGCGCGGAAGCCCTTCATCTGGTTGATCTGTCGCTGCAGCTCGCGGGCGATCGAGAGGGTGATGTTCTTCTCGTGCAGGCCGTTCGGGCCGAGGGCGCCGGGGTCTTCGCCGCCGTGACCGGCATCGATGGCAATCACGATGTCGCGCTTGCCGCCGCTGCTGGGTGCGGGAATCTTGGCCACCGACTGCGCGGGGCTGACCGGCGTGGCGGGCACGCTGGGCGTCGGGGTCGCAGGGACGTCCGGAGCGATATCGGCGCCCTGGTCATAGAGATCGACGACCAGGCGATTGCCATACTGCTGGTTTGGCGGCAGCACGAAGCTCTTGGGCGTGACCGCGTTCTTCAGGTCCAGCACCAGGCGCAGGTCGGTGGGCGAGCGCTGGGCGGAGCGCATCGCGGTAATCGGGGTATTGCCGAGCTTGAGCTTGTCGAGGGCAGCGGACATCTGCGCGCCGTTGATGTCGACGACGATGCGGTTGGGCGCACTCAGGGTGAACAGACTGTGCTGCACGGGACCGGACAGATCGAACACCAGGCGTGTGTTGTCCGGCGCGCGCCAGATGCGCACGCTCTTGATTTGCGTGGCGGCAGACACCTCGCCGACAAAGAATGCCAGCAGAACGGACACCCCGATAAACAACGCCCGAAGGCGCAACCCCCAACCCATCTTTTTTCTATGCTCCCGTGGCCAGGGCGGCACACCAGGCTTCGCCCCGTGTTCCGTGCGGGTCGAGGCGCAGCATGCGTCCGCCCGCATGCGGAACAATGGTAATGTCCATGTCGGCCTTTGGCAAAATGCCTTTGCCGCGCTCCGCCCACTCGATCAGGCACAACGCATCGCCTTCGAAGTAGTCGCGAATACCCAGGAACTCCAGCTCCTCGGGGTCGGCAAGGCGGTAGAGGTCGAAGTGGAAGGCGCGCAGATCGCCGATTTCGTAGGGTTCGACCAGGGTAAAGGTTGGACTTTTTACCGATCCGCCATGACCCAATCCCCTCAGGATGCCGCGCGACAGCGTGGTCTTGCCCGCTCCCAGGTCGCCATGCAAGTAGAGGATCCCGCGCCCCCCGGTCACCTCGGCAATCCGGCGGCCGAGATCGACCATGGCCTCTTCGCCATCGGCGAACAGATTCAGTTCAGGCATGGGGACAACTCCTCGAGCAACTGACGAACGGCAGGAATCAGATCGGCGGCAGCCAGACCGCGACCCTCTGCGCCTAGCGACTCGCCGGCGCGCGCATGCAGCCAGACGGCTAGGCAGGCGGCATCGAAAGCAGGCAGCCCCTGCGCCAGCAGCGCACCGAGGATGCCGGACAGCACATCCCCCAGCCCCGCGCCGGCCATGGCGGGATGCCCGTGGTTGCACAGCGCCAACCGGCCATCCGGTGAGGCGACCAGGCTGCCGACACCCTTGAGCACGACCACTGCCTGATAGCGCTGCGCCAGCGCGTGCGCGGCTTTTGGCCGGTCAGCCTGGACCTCGGCGGTGGGAATACCCAGCAGGCGCGCAGCTTCGGCCGGATGGGGCGTGATCACCCAGTCACCGGACGGACGAGCGACCAGACCTTCAGCCAGCAGGTTGAGCGCGTCGGCGTCCCACACCTGCCGGCGTTCCAGGCTCGCGGCGGCGCTGACCAGTACGCGCCCCCAGGCTTCGCGACCGACACCGGGGCCGACCACCAGCACATCGGCGCGCTCGGCGAGGCGAAGCAGCTCGGCGGAAGAGGAAACGCCGCGGGCCATAAGCTCGGGCCGGCGGGCCAGTGCAGCGGGCACGTGGGCGGCACGGGTTGCCAGGGACACCAGCCCGGCGCCGCAGCGCAGCGCACTCTCGCCGGCCAGCAGCACGGCGCCGCCCATGCCGGTTTCGCCACCGATCACCAGTGCATGACCGAACTGGCCTTTGTGTGCGGCCTTCGGACGCGCGGCCAGAGCAGCCAGCGAAGCCGGAGCGAGACGGCGCGCCACGCCATCCGCAGAAATCAGCGCAGGATCGGCATCGAGTCCGTCGAACACCAGCTCGCCGCATTGATCGGGGCCTTGAGCGGTGAACAGGCCGAACTTGAGGCCGATGAAGGTCACGGTCAGGTCGGCATTCACCGCACAGCCCAACACTTGTCCCGTGTCGGCACTCAGGCCGGAGGGAATGTCCACGGCCAGCACCGGCAGGCCGCTGGAGTTGATCGCAGCGATAGCCGAGGCGTAAGGCTCGCGCACCTCGCCACCCAGGCCGGTGCCCAGCAACGCGTCCACCAGCACACCGCGCAGCTCGGCGCGGTCGCTCCAGGCCTCGATATCCACACCGACCGAACGCGCTTCGCCATGGGCCGCGGCGGCATCACCGGACAGGCGGGAAGCATCGCCCACCGCCAGCACACGCACGCTCCAGCCGGCGCGCAGGGCCAGGGCGGCGATCAGGTAGCCGTCGCCGGCGTTGTTGCCGTGGCCGGCCAGCACGGTGATCTCGCCGGCACCCGGCCATTGCCGGCGCAGCGCGCGCCAGGCGGCGTGGGCGGCGCGGCGCATCAGTTCGAAGCCGGGCGTACCGGCGGCGATCAGGCGCGCGTCGAGGTCGCGCACCTGCTGGGCGCTGTACAGATTCAGAGGCAAATCGTCGTGGGCAGTCATCGCGGTTCCGGGCGGCAGAATGTGTCGCCTTGGCGTTCGGACGGGCCGACGCCGGCAAGGTCTGGCAGAATTATACCCACCCGGACTTCGCTTTCTCGCCTTCCATGCACGATTCGACACTCGACTATGCCGACCTCGCCCTCTCCATCAAGGAGTGGGGGCGTGAACTCGGCTTCCAGCAGGTCGGCATCAGCGGGCTCGACCTCGAGGCCCACGGCGAGCATCTGCAGCGCTGGCTGGAAGCGGGCTACCACGGCGAGATGGACTACATGGGCGCCCACGGCAGCAAGCGCTGGCGGCCGGACGAACTGGTGCCCGGCACCCTGCGGGTGGTGTCGCTGCGCATGGACTACCTGCCCGGCGACACGCGCATGGCGCAGGTGCTGGCTGATCCGCAGAAGGCCTATATCTCGCGCTACGCCCTGGGCCGCGACTATCACAAGCTGATCCGCAAGCGCCTGCAGCAGCTGGCCGAGCGCATCCAGCAGCGGATCGGGCCGTTCAGTTTCCGCGCCTTCGTCGACAGCGCGCCGGTGCTGGAAAAGGCCATCGCCGAGCAATCGGGCCTGGGCTGGATCGGCAAGAACACCCTGGTGCTCAACCGCAAGGCCGGCAGCTACTTCTTCCTCGGCGAGCTGTTCACCGACCTCCCGCTGCCGGTGGACGCTCCGCACGGCACAGAGCATTGCGGGCGCTGCTCGGCCTGCATGGACATCTGCCCTACTGCGGCTTTCGTCGCGCCCTATGTGCTGGACGCGCGGCGCTGCATTTCCTACCTGACCATCGAGCTGAAGGGCTCGATTCCCGAGGAGCTGCGCCCGCTGATCGGCAATCGCGTGTTCGGTTGCGACGATTGCCAGATGGTCTGCCCTTGGAACCGCTTCGCCCGCGCCACCGACCAGGGCGACTTCCAGCCGCGCCACAGCCTGGACAATGCCGCATTGGCGGAGCTGTTCCTGTGGACGGAGGAGGAATTCCTCAGCCGCACCGAGGGCTCGCCGCTGCGGCGCGCGGGTTACGAGCGCTGGCTGCGCAACCTGGCCGTGGGGCTGGGCAATGCACCGTCGACCATCCCGGTGCTCGAGGCGCTGCGCGCGCGGCGGGAGTTCCCGTCGGAACTGGTGCGCGAACATGTGACCTGGGCGCTGGCACGGCACAACGTTTGACGCGATGGCGTTTCGTAGGAGCGAGCCTGCTCGCGAACCTGAATCCCATTGCGGGGCTTGTTCGCGAGCAGGCTCGCTCCTACATAGAGCAGAATCGCTCCGCTTATACCTTGATGAAATGCTCGCGGTAGTAGCGCAGCTCGGCGATGGACTCGCGGATGTCGTCCAGCGCGAGGTGGGTGTTGCCCTTCTTGAAGCCGTCACGCACCGCCGGCGCCCAACGCGCGGCCAGTTCCTTGAGGGTGGAGACGTCAAGGTTGCGGTAGTGGAAGTAGCCTTCCAGCTTCGGCATGTGGCGGTAGAGGAAGCGGCGGTCCTGGCAGATGCTGTTGCCGCAGATCGGCGAGCTGCGCTTGGGCACCCACTTTTCCAGGAAGGCGATGGTCATCGCCTCGGCTTCGGCAGCCGAGATGGCGCTCTCACGTACGCGCTGGGTCAGGCCGGACTGGCCGTGCTGGCGGGTGTTCCACTCATCCATGCCGGCGAGCAGCTCCTCGCTCTGGTGCACGGCGATCACCGGGCCTTCCTCGAGGATGTTCAGGTCACTGTCGGTGACGATGGTCGCCATCTCGATGATGACGTCCTTGTCCGGGTCGAGCCCGGTCATCTCCAGGTCGATCCAGATCAGGTTCTGTGGGTTCTGCATGATGGGGCTCCTCAGCTCAGCCCTCTAGTTTAGCGGGAAGCGGGCGAGCGCATGCTAAACTGCGGCGCGATTTTCCTTGTGGATACCCTATGGCCAAGCGTCACCTCACCCGCCGGCAGAGCTGGCGGATCGAAAAAGTCCAGGAGGAACGCGCCGCCCGCGCGGCGAAGCGCGAGTCACGTGCCCTGGAAGAACTGGAAGGCGGCGACCTCGGCCCGGAACAGACCGGCCAGGTGATTGCCCACTTCGGTGTGCAGGTGGAAGTCGAGGCCCAGGACGGCGACGCCGCCGGCCAGGTGTTCCGCTGCCACCTGCGCGCCAACCTGCCACCGCTGGTGACTGGCGACCAGGTGGTCTGGCGGCCGGGCAACCAGGGCATCGGCGTGATCGTCGCGCAGCTGCCACGCACCTCCGAACTGCGTCGCCCGGATATGCGCGGCGTACTCAAGCCGGTGGCGGCGAACGTCGACCGCATCGTCATCGTCTTCGCACCACGCCCCGAACCCCACGCCAACCTGATCGACCGCTACCTGGTGGCGGCCGAGCACGCCGGCATCAAGCCGCTGCTGCTGCTGAACAAGGCCGACCTGATCGATGAGGACAATGCGCCCTTCCTCGACTCGCTGCTGGGCACCTACCGCGAGTTGGGCTACCCCTTGCTGGAGGTCTCGGCCGCCAATGGCCTGGCGCTGGACGCCCTGCGCGCCGCGCTGAACGAGCACGTCAGCGTGTTCGTCGGCCAGTCCGGCGTGGGCAAGTCATCGCTGGTGAATGCGTTGCTGCCGGGCGTCGACACCCGCGTGGGCGACCTGTCGGAAGTCACCGGCAAGGGCACCCACACCACCACCACCGCGCGGCTGTTCCACTTTCCCGCCGGTGGCGATTTGATCGACTCACCCGGCATCCGCGAATTCGGCCTGGGCCACGTCAGCCGCGACGACGTAGAGGCCGGCTTCATCGAGTTCCACGACCTGCTCGGCCACTGCCGCTTCCGCGACTGCAAGCACGACCGCGAGCCCGGCTGCGCACTGCTCAAGGCGTTGGAAGAGGGACGGATTTCACCGCAGCGCATGGCCAGCTACCGGCACATCCTCGCCAGCCTGCCCCAAGACGAGTACTAAACCAGAAGGCCAGCTGTTCAGCTGGCCTTCTGGTTTCTCACTGCTGTTTGTTCAACTCGTCGAGCTTCAACGTGCCGCCATCGTCGAACAGGTTCAGCTTCTGCTTGAGCTGGTCCGGCGGCAACGGGTCGCCCTGGCCGGCCGCCGGCCGGGACGGAGCCTCCGCTGGCGCTGAGCCTCCCGGAGCAACCGGCGCTGCGCCCTCGGCAGGCTTGTCGCCACCGCCGTCCTGCCCCTCGATGGCACGCTGGGCCTTCTTGGTCAGCACGATGATGTCGATGCGGCGGTTCACCGGATTCAGCGGCTGGTCGCGGTCGAACAGCGCGGAGGAGGCGTAGCCCACCACGCGGGCGATCTGGTCTTCGGGGTAACCACCTGCCTCCAGCGCCCGGCGCGCAGCGTTGGCGCGATTGGCCGAGAGCTCCCAGTTGCCAAACTCGCCGTTGCCGGCGTAAGGCTTGGCGTCGGTGTGGCCGCTGATGCTGATCTTGTTCGGCACCTGCCTGATGGTCTCGGCCAGCGCCAGCAGGATATCCTCGAAGTACGGCTGCAGGCGCGCGCTGCCCAGGTCGAACATCGGCCGGTTGTCCGAGTCGACGATCTGGATGCGCAGGCCGTCCTGGGTGATCTCGAACAGGATCTGGTCCTTGAAGCGCTTGAGAGTCGGGTTCTCGTCGACCTTGTTCTGCAGCTCCTGCAACAGCAGCTCCAGGCGCTCCTTTTCCACCTGCTCGGCAACGTCCTGCGCCTGTTGCTCGGTAACCTTGGCGTTCTCGTCGGGGTTGATGCGCGTCTCGTCGGCGTCCGGCTGGGCCTGGATCTGCGGGTTCAGCGTCTTGTCCGGCGCCGGCGTCGGCGTGCCGCCCAGGTCGATGACATAGGGGCTGGCGCTCTCGGTGAAACCGATCGGGTCCTGGAAGTAGCCGGAGATGGCCTTCTTCTGCTCCGGCGTGGCCGAGGACAGCAGCCAGAGCACGAGGAAGAACGCCATCATGGCGGTGGCGAAGTCGGCGAAGGCGATCTTCCAACCACCGCCATGGTGGCCGGCCGCGTAGCGCTTGACGCGCTTGACGATGATCGGCTGGTTGTTATCCATGCGTCAGACGCCCCGTCAGCGACCGCGAACGGCCTGCTCCAGCTCGCTGAAGCTGGGGCGGTGCGCCGGCAGCAGCACCTTGCGGCCGAACTCCACGGCCAGCGAAGGCGGCATGCCGGAAGCAGAAGCCACCAGGCAGGCCTTGATCGATTCGTACAGGTTCAGCTCTTCCTTGGCGTCGTGCTCCAGGGCGTTGGACAGCGGGCCGACGAAGCCGTAGGCGGCGAGAATACCGAGGAAGGTGCCCACCAGCGCCGCGGCGACGTGGTGGCCGATCTCGGCCTGGCTGCCCTGGCCGAGCAGGGCCATGGTGATCACGATGCCCAGTACCGCGGCGACGATACCGAAGCCCGGCAGGGCGTCGGCGACACGGGTCACGGCGTGGGCCGGGTGCTCCAGGTCTTCCTTGAGACTGCCCAACTCCATGTCGAACAGGCCTTCCAGCTCGTGGGGCGCCATGTTGCCGGAGGACATGATGCGCAGGTAGTCGCAGACGTAGGCGGTCATGCGTTCGTCCTTGAGCACCGCCGGGTACTTGCTGAAGATCGGGCTGGCGGCCGGATCCTCGACGTCGGCTTCGATGGCCATCATGCCTTCGCGGCGGCTCTTGTTGAGCACCTCGTAGAGCATGCCCAGCACTTCCAGGTAGAACGTGTGGGTGAAGCGGTTGCCGAACATCTTCGGCGCCTTCTTCAGCACGGTCATGAAGGTGCTGCCAGGGTTGGCCTGGAGGAAGGCACCCAGTGCCGCGCCGCCGATGATCAGCACTTCGAACGGCTGGATGATGGCCGCGATCTTGCCGCCGGAGAGCATGTAGCCGCCGAGGACGCTGCCCAGAATGACGATGATGCCGATGATTTTTGCCATGGGGACCGGACTGAAACGGTGAACAGAAAGAGAGGCACTATTCCCGCCTCCCTGTTGTTATCGGAGATTTCGGGCAAGACTATAGGCCGAAAACACTAAAAACCAGTTCGGCGCCTCACGCATGTCAAAGCAAATGCTTCATCCAGAGCGTCTCAAGGCCTGGCTAGACCAGCTGGAATCTCTGCCTTTGCCCGTTCCCCTGGAGCAGCGCGATCACATTCGCCGGGCGCTGAACGACAGCCGCCGCTCGATACGGGACATTGCCGACCTGCTGCAGGACGCGCCGACACTGGCTTTCGCCATCCTGCGCGAGGCCAACCGCGCGGCGAGCGCCAGGGACAATCCGGCGGAAAGCCTGGAAGTCGCGCTCAACCGCCTGGGCCTGAGCCGCGCCAGCCAATTGCTCGACAGCCTGCCGGCGGTACCCGAGGCACAGATGCCGCGCGCACTGAACCAGTTACTGCTGATCAGCCGTCACGCCATGCAGCAGGCCAGCGGCCTGTTCGCCAACCGCCTGGCGCGGCTGTGGCAGGAAATCCACTGGGGCAGCCTGTTCACCCTCGCGCCGCTGTGGGCGCTGGCCACCGCCAAACCCGAGCTGCTGGAGAACTGGCAGCGCCAGGTCTATGGCCTGGGCCGCTGCAGCAGCGAAGTGGAGGAAGAGTTGCTCGGCACCCGCCTGCTGCCGCTGTGCCGCGCACTGGCCGAGAGCTGGCGGCTGCCGGACTGGGTCGGCCAGGGCTACGCCCTGCTCAGCGACGACAAACGCCTGCTGGTGCGCGCCCTGCACGTCGCCCATACCGAGCACGATCCGCTGGGCCAGCAGCAGCGCCTGGATGCCGACCCCGAACTGCAGCGCTGGCTGACCCGTCCGGCTAACACCATCCTCCTCGCCAACAGCCTCGCCATGGCCGCGCACCAGTCCTGGGGCGGCGTGCACATGCTGCGCTGGCAACGCCTGACCAGCCTTTACCTGCAAATGCCGCTGGAAGAATTGCAGCAGACCGTCCACGGTCTTGCCGCACAAAGCGCTCGCCGCCACGCGCGGCCGCTGCTCTGGCACCCGGCCGAGGCGTTGCTCTGGCCCTGGGCGGCGCGCCGCTGGCTCAATGGGCCGAAAACCGAGGAACCGGCCACGGCGCCGGACACCTTGGCCGAATGGCGCCAGCACTGCACGCGCCTGATGCAGTCGCCCAGCCCGTTTGGCAACGCCGTGCAGTTGCTCGACTGCGCCACCGACGCGCTGCTGGCCTGCGGCCTGCAGCGCGGGATGATCCTGCTGGCCGACAAAAGTGGCAGTTGGCTGCAAGCTCGCCGGCACTTCGGCCTGGACGGCGAGATCGGCGACTTCAAGCTGGAAGTCGCCGCCAGCCCGGTGCTGCGAAAACTCCTGCAACAACCCGGTCAGCTGCGCCTGAGCCCGGCCAACATCGCCGAGTTTTCGGCATTGCTTCCCGGTTCGCTGAAAGCTCTGATCCCCAGCGAACACCTGCTGCTGCGTTCGCTGGGCAATGGCGCGCGGGTGGTCATGCTGGTGGTTTGCGACCGCAACGGCCAGCCATTGGCGGACCTTCACGCCCAAGCGTTCGGCCGGACCGCTCAGTGCATCGAGCACGCGGTGAGGCACATGGCGCGAGGCGCCTGATTGGCGAAAGGTTTGCGCCCCGCCGCGTCCCCTTTAAACTAACCGCCCTCAAGGGGTAGCCCAGGGCGCCTGCTCACGTTGCCTCCGCCACCGTTCCCGCCGGGAGACTCCGACATGTCCGCCTTCTCCGCCCTACCCCTGGTGATCGAACCGGCTGACCTCGCCAGCCGCCTCGAAGCCCCCGAACTGATCCTGGTCGACCTGACCAGCGCCGCACGGTATGCCGAAGGCCACATCCCCGGCGCCCGCTTCGTCGCGCCTGCGCGCACTCAACTGGGCGGCCCGGCGCCGGGCCTGCTGCCAGCCAAGGCCGATCTGGAAACGCTGTTCGGCGAGCTGGGCCATAACCCCAATGCCGTCTACGTGGTCTATGACGACGAAGGCGGTGGCTGGGCCGGTCGCTTCATCTGGCTGCTGGACGTGATTGGCCACCACAACTATCACTACGTCGACGGCGGCCTGCATGCCTGGCTCGCTGACGGACTGCCACTGAGCCAGGACGTCCCTGCGCCTGCCGGCGGCCCGCTGCCGCTGACCCTGCACGACGAACCCACCGCCACCCGCGAGTACCTGCAGAGCCGGCTGGGCGCCGCCGACCTGGCCGTCTGGGACGCCCGCAACCCCAGCGAGTACAGCGGCCAGAAAGTCCTCGCCGCCAAGGCCGGCCATGTACCCGGCGCCGTCAATTTCGAATGGACCGCCGGCATGGACCCGGCCCGCGCCCTGCGCATCCGTACCGATATGCCGCAGATCCTCCTGGACCTGGGCATCACCAAGGACAAGGAAGTGATCACCCACTGCCAGACCCACCATCGCTCCGGCTTCACCTACCTGGTGGCCAAGGCCCTCGGTTATCCGCGGGTCAAGGGCTATGCCGGTTCCTGGTCGGAATGGGGCAACCATCCCGACACCCCCGTAGAGGTTTAAGGAATGTCGTTCAAAGATCGTCTGTTCATCCTCGCCCAGTACCTGCTGCCGCATCACCTGCTGTCGCGCCTGATCGGCTGCGCTGCCGAGTGCCGCGCGCCCTGGTTCAAGGACCGCCTGATTCCCTGGTTCGCCCGCCGCTACCAGGTCGATATGCGCGAAGCCCAGGTCGAGGACCTGAGTGCCTACGAGCACTTCAACGCCTTCTTCACCCGCGCTCTCAAGGAAGGTGCGCGTCCGCTGGACGAAAGCGAAGGCGCAGTGCTCTGCCCCGCCGACGGCGCCATCAGCCAGCTCGGCCCGATCGAACATGGCCGTGTGTTCCAGGCCAAGGGCCACAGCTACAGCCTGATGGAACTGCTGGGCGGCGACGCCGAGCGCGCCGCGCCCTTCATGGGCGGCGAATTCGCCACCGTCTACCTGTCGCCCAAGGACTACCACCGCGTGCACATGCCGCTGGCCGGCACCCTGCGCGAGATGGTCTACGTGCCGGGTCGCCTGTTCTCGGTGAACCAGCTGACCGCCGAGCAGGTGCCGGAGCTGTTCGCCCGCAACGAGCGCGTGGTGTGCATCTTCGACACCGAGCGCGGGCCGATGGCCGTGGTGCTGGTGGGCGCGATGATCGTCGCCTCCATCGAAACCGTGTGGGCCGGCCTGGTCACGCCGCCCAAGCGTGAGCTGAAGTCCTTCTCCTACGACGAAGCTTCCCGCGCGCCGATCCATCTGGAGAAAGGCGCCGAACTGGGCCGCTTCAAGCTGGGCTCCACCGCCATCGTGCTGTTCGGCCCCGAGCAGGTCCGCTGGGCGGAAAACCTCGCCGCCACCAGCGCCGTACGCATGGGCGAGCGCCTGGGTGGTGCGCGCCAGGGCTAAGGCCCGCTCTCCATAAGGCGGGCGGCCAACGAGTCGCCCGCCACTGCTTTTCGCCTCATCGTGCCAATTTCCTGCCATGAAACGCTTTCTGCACCTGATGGGTTGGCGCGCCAACGCCACCAGCCATCTTGAAAAATGGCTCTCCGCGATCGGAGCGCTGTGCGGCATTGCCGCCATCTATGCCGTCACCCACTGGGTCCTGCCCGGCGAAGCGGCCATCTGGGTCGTCGCTTCCATGGGCGCCAGCGCCGTGCTGCTGTTCGCCGTGCCCCACGGCGTACTGTCGCAGCCCTGGGCCGTACTCGGCGGCCAGGTACTCTCGGCCCTGGTCGGGGTGATCTGCCAGAAACTCTTCCCTGACCAGAGCTTCACTCCCGCACTCGCGGTGGCGACGGCAATCCTGGTCATGCATTACGCCCGCTGCATCCACCCACCCGGCGGCGCCACCGCACTGGCGGCGGTGTCCGGGGGCCCGGCGATCAGCGCCCTGGGGTTCCACTACGTGCTCAGCCCGGTGCTGCTCAATGTGGTACTGATCCTTGCCGTCGCGGTGGCCTTCAACGGCCTGTTCGCCTGGCGCCGCTATCCCGCGCCGCTGGCGCGCCTGCCCGCCACGCCGCAGCTGCCGGCAGGGCCCGCGCCGGAGGACCTGTACCACGCGCTGCGCAAGATGGATTCGTACATCGACGTGCAGTTCGACGACCTGCTGAAGATTCTCCAGCTGGCCCAGGAGCACGCCCAGGCGCAGCGCCTGACGCCCGACGACATCCTGCTCGGCGCCAGCTACAGCAACGCCCTGAGCGGGGATGCCTGGGCCGTGCGCCAGGTGATCGACGACCACCCGGACAAGCGCAGCCGCCAGGACCAGGTGGTCTACAAGGTGGTCGCCGGCGCCGGCAAGGGCAACACCGGCGTCTGCCGGCGCCAGGACCTGCTCGACTGGGCCGCGCATGCGGTGATGCCCCAGGGAGACGGGTGGGTCCGCGTCACCGCCCAGGATTCGTCGCGCGACGCTCTGCAACGCCAGATAAAAGGCGAAACGCCGCTGCCGTGACCTGTCCGCGCACCAGTCGGGCGATGGGCTGCGGCAGGCCACGGATGCTGCTAGAGTTCGGAAAAAGCCGACAGTCATGACCAACCGGTTCGTACAACGAAGCGGATTGTGGAGAAACCATTCCCGCCATGGACAACAGTCCCCAGCAGTTTCTACGTGTCCCCACCCCGACGCACGAGAGCCTGAGCTTCTGCAACGCCAACACGCGCGAGCTGAAAAACTGGCTGGATCACCTGCCCAAGGCCAACCTCGGGGAGACTGCCCGCCAGCTCTACCAAGGCCTGATCGAACTCAACCAGCTCAAGCTGCCGGTCGAAACGCGTCTGCAATTGCTGGAGCTGTTCCGCCCGGAAGTCCACTTCGTCTGCCATAACCTGGAGCGGCATTTCCTCAACCAGTCCATTGTCCTGGACGAGCGCCCGCGCAAGGTCGCCAATCTCTGCCAGGCGCTGCAGAACCATCTGGCCATCGGCTACAAGCTCATCGTCGTACGTGAAGCTTCGCGCTTCACCCGCGAGCGCGCCCAGGTCATGACCGCCGCCATCCAGCGCGCCATTCGCAGTCTCTGCGGCCCGCTGGTGCGCGCCTCGCAGCTGTATTGCCCGGTGCCCGAGCACCTGTGGCTGGAGCTCCACCAGCTCTACCAACTGGCCCGCCAGCACGGCCTGCAGCACACCCCGGTGCGTGACGCCCTGGCGCGCCAGTCCCAAGGGCTGTCCATCGAGCACGCCTACCTGGTGGCGCTGATGCTCGGCTCTGCACGCTGCAACCAGATGCGCCAGAACAACATCGCCCGCGTTGCCGAAGCTCTCGAGAGCTGGACGACTCAGGTAAGAGTCCAGGCCGCCGATGCAGCCTCCACGCTGTTCGTGGTCGTGCCCCAGGTCGATGGCCCGCCACGCTACCGCACCCTGTTCAAGGAAAGCGATCTCGCCGGCGGCCTGGGCATCGACCCGCAACCACTGGTGGACCTCATCCGCGAGTACCTGCTGCTGCCGTCGGAGAATCGTGCGCAGGCGCGCCTGAAGGTGCCCGAGGGCATCAGCATCGACCTGCTGCAGCACCTCGCGGCCGCCTGGGGCGACATCGCCGAACGCACATTCCACCGCACTCCCGGCCAGGGTCAACTGACCCTGTGCATCGGCATGAGCGCCCTGCACTATTTCCTTGCCGGCCGCAAAAGCTTCAACGAGCTGCTGAAAATCCAGGTTCAGGAGCAGATACCGACCTTCAAGGCGGAAGTGAAGGACGCCTGGTCCGGCGCTTTCGACGCGCAGAAGGTCAACGACTGGCAGCCCGGCATGCCGCTGGAAGAGATCGAATACACCGCACCGCGCAACGCCGACGACCGCGGCGGCAGCCTCACCGCGGAAAGCACGCGTGACGACTACCCCGTCCACACCCTTGCCATCGTCAACCACAGCCCCGGCGGCTACTGCCTGACCTGGCCGAAGGAAATCCCGAGCCAGTTGCAGGCCGGCGAACTGCTGGGCATCCAGGACACGCCGGAGCACAGCTGGAGCGTCGCCGTGGTGCGCTGGATCCGCCAGGTCCGTGGCGGTGGCACGCAGATGGGCATCGAGCTCGTCGCTCCGCTGGCCCAGCCTTGCGGCCTGCAACTGCTGCGCAAGACCGAACAGGGCAGCCAGTATCTGCGCGCCCTGCTGCTGCCGGAGATCGCCGCGATCTCGCGCCCGGCCACCGTCATCACCCCGCGCCTGCCCTTCCAGGAAGGCAACCGCGTGCAGCTCAACCTGAACGGCGACGAGCGCCGCGCCACCCTGACCCGCAAGGTCACCGCCACTGCCAGCTTCACTCAGTTCGAATACCAGGCGCAGGACGCGGCTGGCCTTCCGAGCGATAAGCCCATCACAGGGTCGAACGCTCGTCCCAATAGTGGGGAGGAAGACTTTGACTCCCTATGGAAGTCTCTGTAGATTCCGTAGGATTCCCTTTCGTCGCCTCTTTGCTGCCGTCCAGCGCGGTATAAGCAGCCTTCCCCATGGCCAATGAAAAGAAAACCATCCGCCTGCTGATCCTGGAAGACTCGCAGAACGAAGCCGAGCGCCTGGTCAGCCTGTTCCGCAACGCCGGTCGCGCGACCCGCGTTCACCGTATCACCTCCAGCGAAGACCTGACGGACATCCTGCCCCAGGGCTGGGACTTGCTGATCGCAGCGCCCGAAGCCGAGGCGCTGGACCCCAGCGAAGCGCTGGGCGCGATCCGCCGCCAGGCCAAGGACATCCCCTTCATCCAACTGGTCGGCGGCAACGATTCCGACGCCGTGACCGAGGCCCTGGCCCTCGGCGCGCAGGATGCCCTGCCGCAAGGGGAGGATGAGCGGCTGATCCTGGTGGCCAACCGCGAACTGGCCAACCTCGAGGAACGCCGCGCGCGCCGCGCCGCGGAAGTCGCCCTGCGCGAAGCGGAGAAGCGCTGCCAACTGCTGTTGGACAGCTCGGTGGACGCCATCACCTACGTCCACGACGGCATGCACATCTATGCCAACCGCGCCTACGTCAGCCTGTTCGGCTATGAAGACGCCGAGGAGCTGGAAGGCATGCCGATGATCGACCTGATCGCCGGTTGCGACCAGGCCAACTTCAAGGATTTCCTCAAGGGCTACCATCCCTCCAAGGACAGCAGCGAGGACAACCTCGACCTGGCCTGCAGCGGCATCCGCAGCGACGGCCAGGCGTTCGCCGCGCGCATGACCTTCTCGCCGGCGACCTACGACGGCGAGCCTTGCATCCAGGTAGTGATCCGCGCCGAATCCGACAATGCCCAGCTCGAAGAAAAACTGCGCGAAGTCAGCAGCCAGGACCTGGTCACCGGCCTGTTCAACCGCGCCCACTTCCTCGACCTGATGGATGGCGCCGTCGAGCGCGCAGTAACCGCCGGCCAGCCGGCGACCTTCGCCTACATGCAACTCGATCGCGCCCAGGCCCTCCAGCTCGACCTCGGCGTCGCCAGCATCGACCTGCTGCTGGCGGACCTGGGTAACCTGCTGCGCGGTCAATTCCCCGAGCAAGCCCAACTGGCCCGCCTGAGTGACGACGTCTTCGCCGCGCTATTGCCGGGCGAAACCCCGGAACAATCCGCACCTCGCTTCAGCGCCCTGCTGAAAAAGGTCGAAGGCCACCTGTTCGACATCCATGGCCGCACCGCGCAGGTCACCCTGTCCATCGGCACCGCCGGGCTGGACGAGAAGACCACCCGTCCCCAGGACGTCATCGAACGCGCCCACCGCGGCGCCGACGAGATCGCGCAGAAGGACGGCAACGGCCTGAAGGTCTTCAACCCGGCCGATGAGCTGGCCGCCGCCGCGTACCGTGGCGACGTCAGCGCAATCGTCCGCCAGGCGCTGGAGCAGAACAGCTTCCGCCTGCTGTTCCAGCCGATCATCAGCCTGCGCGGCGATACCCACGAGCACTACGAAGTGCTGCTGCGCCTGCTCAACCCGCAGGGCGAGGAAGTGCCTCCGGCAGATTTCCTCAATGCCGCGAAGGCCAGCGGCCTGGCCGAGAAGATCGACCGCTGGGTGCTGCTCAACTCCATCAAGCTGCTCTCCGAGCATCGCGCCAAGGGCCATGAGACCAAGCTCTTCGTGCATCTCTCGGGCCCCAGCCTGCAGGACCCGGAACTGCTGCCGTGGCTGAGCGTGGCGCTGAAGGCCTCGCGCCTGCCGGCCGACGCGCTGATCGTGCAGATCAGCGAACCGGACGCCATCGCCTATCTGCGCCAGGCCAAGATCCTCAGCCAAGGGCTGGCGGAGCTGCACTGCCAGATCGCGCTGTGCCAGTTCGGTTGCGCGCTCAACCCGTTCAACACGCTCAAGCACATGAACGTCGACTTCGTGAAGGTCGATGGCTCCTACGTGCAGGACCTGAACATTCCGGAAAACCAGGAAAACCTGAAGACCCTGATGGCCAGCCTGCACGCCCAGGCCAAACTGACCATCGTGCCCATGGTGGAAAGCGCCACCGCACTGGCCACGCTCTGGCAGGCCGGCGCCAACTACATCCAGGGCCGCTACCTGCAGGGCCCGAGCCAGGCGATGGACTACGATTTCGCCTCGGATGAATAAGCGCCAGTCAGGGCGCAGCTCCAGCATCGGGGGGTGATCCATCGCGGACAGAGTCCGCTCCTACGAGCCCGAAAGCCCCTCTCCCTAACCCTCTCCCGCAAGCGGGAGAGGGGACCGTACGGCGCAGCATGAAACCTTGACGTCAGCCGGCACGGGCAGCTCCCTCTCCCTTCGGAGCGGGGCGCGCAGCCAGGGCTGGGGAGAGGGAAAATCGCAGACACGACCTCCCAAGAAGACAGTTGCTCCTACCCCCAGCCTGAGCGTAGGAGCGGACGCCGTCCACGATCGTTGGCTTCACGCCGAGCCATCCATGGCATGCGACAACAAAAAGCCGCCCCGAGGGGCGGCTTTTTCATTCCGGCGCCGATCCGTGCGGATCAGGCGCCTTCGCGATCGCGGAAGCCGAGCAGGTAGAGGATGCCGTCCAGCCCCAGGGTGGAAATCGCCTGCTTGGCCGACTGCTTGACCAGCGGCTTCGCGCGGAAAGCCACGCCCAGCCCGGCCAGCCCCAGCATCGGCAGGTCGTTGGCGCCGTCGCCCACGGCAATCGTCTGCTCCAGTTGCAGGCCTTCCTTCGCCGCCAGTTCGCGCAGCAGGTCGGCCTTGCGTTGGGCGTCGACGATGGGCTCGATGGCCACGCCGGTGAGCTTGCCATCGACGATCTGCAGTTCGTTGGCGAACACGTAGTCAATGCCCAGCTTCGCCTGCAACTGCTTGGCGAAGTAACTGAAGCCGCCGGAGAGAATCGCGGTCTTGTAACCCAGGCGCTTGAGTTCGGCGAAGAGGGTTTCGGCGCCTTCGGTCAGGCGCAGCGACGCGCCGATCTCTTCCAGCACGTCCTCGGACAGGTCCTGCAGCAGCGCCAGGCGTTCCTTGAAGCTGGCACGGAAGTCCAGCTCGCCGCGCATGGCGCGCTCGGTGATCTCGGAGACCTGCTCGCCAACACCGGCGGCCTTGGCCAGCTCGTCGATCACTTCGGCCTCGATCAGCGTCGAGTCCATGTCGAACACCGCCAGGCGGCGGTTGCGGCGGAACACCGAGTCCTGCTGGAAGGCGATGTCGACGTTCAGCTCCTGGGCCACGCTGAGGAACTCGGCGCGCAAGGCCGCCGGATCGGCAGGCTCGCCGCGGACGGAGAACTCGATGCAGCCCTTGCCTTCGTCGGCCGGCGTATCCAGCGGCATGCGCCCGGACAGGCGATCGATCTGGTCGATGTTCAGGCCGTACTTGGCCGTGATGGAGCTGACCCGCTGCAACTGCTCGGCGGTCACCCGGCGGGTGAGCAGGGTCACGATGTGGCGGGGCTTGCCCTGGCCGCCAACCCACTGCCGGTAGTCGTCTTCGGACACCGGCGTGAAGCGCACCTGCTGGTCGAGCTTGTAGGCCGTGAACAGCACGTCCTTGAGCACCGAGGAGGCCCGCTCGGTATCCGGAATTTCCACCAGGATGCCGAAGGACAGGGTGTCATGGATCACCGCCTGGCCGATGTCGAGGATGTTCACGCCACCCTGCGCCAGGACGCCGGTAATGGCCGCGGTGAGGCCGGGGCGGTCTTCCCCGGTGATGTTGATCAGGACGATTTCGCGCAAGGCGCTGTCTCCGCCATGGAAAAAAGGCCGACATTCTACCTGCTTTCACTGCCTCTCGGATGCTCCGCTCGCCCGCCCACCCACCGTTCGAGAGACGGCACCGCCGATCGGAATGCGCGGCAGATCGGTGCGGCCTGCCGACTTTCGCCGCCTTGACGGAACCTGCGGCGCTTTGCCCCCCGTTAGGGCCTCGTTATACTGGCCCGCATCTGCCTTAGAGAAGACCGAGCCCGCTGTGACCCGGCCCACCTCCGTCAAGCCCGACAATTTCTTCCTGCTGCTCTTCCACGCCCTGCGCCAGCGCCGCGTGCCGATTGCGCTGCGCATCGCCATCCACGGCCTGCTGCTGGTGGCCGCCGCCCTGGTGATCTACGCCTGGGTGATGGGCATGCAGTTCAAGCAGGCCATGCAGCAGCAGGCCGACGCCCTTGGCCAGAGCCTGACCACGCAGACCGCGCAGTCGGCCACCGAGCTGCTGGTGTCCAACGACCTCCTCAGCCTCAATGTGCTGCTCAACAACCTGACGAAGAACCCGCTGGTGGCCCATGCGGCCATCTACAGCGTGGACAACCGCATCCTCGCGGAGTCCGGCACGCGGCCCAAGCAGGGCCTGCTGGGCGACGCCGAGGGCCTGTACTCCACGCCCATCACCTTCCAGGAAGTGATCGCCGGCCACCTGCGCATCAGCCTCGACATGCATCAGTTCGAGCAACCGATGACCGTCAGCCTGCAGAGCATGGGGCTCATCAGCCTGATCCTGCTGCTGCTCACCCTGACCTTCGGCCTGCGCCTGGGGCGGCAGATTTCCACACCACTGTTGCAGCTTCGTGTCTGGCTGCGCGACCCGGACGACCCCGCGCCAGGCGCCGGCCTGCAGAACGAGATCGGCGACCTCGCCCGCCAACTGCAAGCGCGACTGGTGCCCGAAAAGCCGCCGGCCCCGGAGCCGGTGGCCAGTGCCCCCGCTCCGCGCCCGAAAGCGCCGGCCAAGGCAGGCAAGCCCACCGCCAGGGATCCGTCACTGGAAGCAACCGGTTCCACAGACGAACACGAATTCGACGAGAACATTTTCTCCGACGAAGAACTGCTCGCCCCTGCCGCGCGCCGCAAGGCGGGCGAGGAACAAGACTTCCCCGAGGAAGAGTTCGAGGCGGCGGTGGAAGAGGAAGCCGAAGACGAAATCGGCGTCGAAGAAGCGCCCGAAGCCGAACCGGAGCCGATTTCCGCCGGGCCCAGCGCCGTGCTGGCCGTGCAACTGGGCGCACAGGAACAACTGCGTCGCCTGCCGCGCGCTCGCCTGGTCGACCTGCTGCAACGCTACCGCGACTGCCTTGAGCAGGCCGCGCGCCTGTACAAGGGTGCGCTCTATACCCTCAGCGATGGCGGCAGCCTGATCCTCTTCCACAGCCGCGACCAGGACGAGGAATTCCTCACCAACGCGCTGTGCTGCGGCGAGCTGATGCGCGCCCTGGGCCATGCCCTGCAGATCGAGGTGGCCGATAGCGGCATTACCCTGCAACTGCAACTGGGCCTGGTACTGGGCGAGGATATCGCGGACCTGGAACAGGCCGATTTGCTGCAGGACGCTTCGGCCCAGGACGCCCTGGCGCTCAGCCAGCACAGCCGCAACCTGCTGCTGGTGGAGAAATCCATCGGCGACGACGAGAAGGTCCGCGAGCGGGCACGCATCCGCCCCATCGCCAGCCCGGAGAACGCCTGCTGCGTGGAATGGCTGAAGGAACCCTACCCGTCCATGCTGGAGCGTCAGCTCTCGCGTATGCGCGCCCTGCGCACGACCTGATCCCCACTGGAAAGAGCGGGGGCCGCCGGGCCCCCTCGTGGAAAGGATTCCATGACTACCCTGATCACCCATCCCCTGCCCGCGCTTGCCGTGGGCCTGGCGCTCGGCTCGCGCTTCATCCCGCCGCGCCTGCTGCTGGCCGGCATGCTTGCCGCCTGCCTGCCCGACCTCGACGTGGTCGCCTTCAAGCTTGGCATCGCCTATAGCGATGCCTTTGGTCACCGCGGCTTCAGCCATTCGCTGCTGTTCGCAGCCTGCCTGGGAGTGCTCGGGGCGCTTTGCTGCCGCCTGCTGGGTAGCGGGCCCTTGAAAGCCGGCCTGTGGATCGGCCTGGCGACCGCATCCCACAGCATGCTGGATGCGATGACTGATGGTGGGCTTGGGGTGGCCTGGCTCTGGCCGTGGAGCGACCGGCGCTACTTCCTGCCGCTGCACCCCATCGAAGTCTCGCCCATCGGCGTGTCGCGCTTCTTCAGCCCGCGCGGGCTGGAGGTGCTGCTGTCCGAGGCGCGCTGGGTCTGGCTGCCCTGCCTCGCCGTAGCCATTGCCGGTATCACTGCGCGCCGCCTGCTCTGTCGCCGCGACTCACGCAGCGCCGGCTGACTCAGTGCTTGTCGAGTTGCGCCTGGAGTTGATCCAGTAACGATGCTTGCCCGCTCTGTTGCGGCAACTGCGCGCTATAGCCCTGGAAACTGCCGAACCGCGCCTGGTAATCCAGCTCGATCTGGAATCGGTTGTCCCAGCCAGGCGAATCCTCCGGCATCAGTTGGTCGCAATCGCGAAGTGCCTCGGGCGACTCGCAGGGCTTATAGGCTTGCGGGTAGACCTGGCGCTTCCACAACACCCAGGGTGACAGGGCCAGCCCGGCAATGCGGTTGCGCCGCAGATCCAGTTCGAGCAGTTGCAGCAGGCCGTTGCCACCCAGGTACTGGTGCTGGTAGTCGACCATCACCATGTCCACGCTGTGCCCCAGGTCATTGAGCATCCGCGTGTGCACTGCGCCATCGGCATGGGCGTTCAGGGTGAGGAAAATCTGGTCGTTGCGGCGGATCAAGCGGTCCCACAGCAACTCGCCGCTGGCGTTGTCCTCGCGGGATAGCTCCGCAATACCGCTGGGATTGCGCCGCAGGATACTGTGCGAAGCGAGGATGACAGGCACGTGCGGATGCTGGTCGATGACGCTCTGCGCCCAGACGAGGGTGGTGTCCGAGGGATTCCAGTCCAGCGCCAGCAGCATGAACGACTGACCGTAGCGCTGGAACATGTGAACCTGGCTCAGCCCCTTCGGGTCGCTGCCGACATAGGTGCTCTGCCAGGCGGCGCGCTCGGGGCCGAAGTGATCGGAGAAACGATCGAGGAAGGAACGCCGATCATCGGTGCTGGCCTCTTCATGCACGTCACGCTCCCCTGTAGCGATGCTATAGGGAACGCCGCGCTCCTCCAGGATGCGCATCGCGCCGCTGGCGGTCTGCCATTGAGTGGCGACACCGGCGTTCTCCACCACGTCCCCCAGGTGCACTACCAGCGGAACCTGCAACACCTCGGCGTGCCTGGCCAGCCAGGAGGTCTGGGCGAAGAAGGCCAATGCCGGCTGGTACGGCAGGTCGGGGAAGCGCTCCTCGCTACGGAACAGATGGCGCTTGCGGTGGTTGTTCTCCGCGTAGAACTGGGTGTCCGGCAGCAACGGCAGGACGAAGCTGCCGCCGCCGGAGACGACCTCCAGGGGCGGTAACGGATGCTGGCGGAAGAATGCCTGGTCTCGTTCGACGACATCCTGGGTATCCGAATCACCGCAGCCACCCAGCAGCAGGCAGCAGGCAAGCAGGGAAATCAGTGCTTTCATAAGGGGTTGGAGCCCACTCCGGGGAGGCGCAGCAGGCGGTAGGTATCATTGTCGAAACGGCCTTCGAACAGCAGCTGCGAGGCCGCGGGCAGAGCAGCGGCGATACGCTCGGCATCGCGCGCCTGGATCATCAGATAGAACGGGCCATTCTGCGCCGCGAGTTGACCAGGGCGATCGAGGAACAGCGGCTGAAGGTCGCGGTCGAGGTTGACCATCAGCTTGATCGCCCGCGCGTCCGGCGCCATGCCATAGAGCGCCAGCGGCGCAGGCTGCGCGTCAAGCTGGCGGACCAGTTCGCGGGAGAACGCCTGGGAGTCGTAGAGGCGATGCTCCGTCGGCTCGAAGACCAGGATGTAGCTGGCCCAGAGCGACAGCGCCGCCCCCAGCGCCAGCGCCGCCGGGCGCTGCCAGCGCAACGCGCCGAAAACCAGCAGCGCCGCGAGCGCGACTATGCAGGCCGGCACGCGCCAGCCCAGCGCAGCGACCTCCTGCGGATAACGCTTCCAGGCCAACCACAAGCCGGCCAGCAGCAAGGCAGGCAGGATCAACCACAGGATGCGCAGCAAACCGCGAAGCAGCTGCGCCAACCGACCGCCAGCGACCATGAACGGATAGCCCGCGATGATCGCGGCCAGGGGCGCCAGCGCGATGATGTAGCGGGCCTTCTTGGCTTGTGGCACCGACAGGCCGGCCATGACCACCAGCGCCGCCAGGGCGCAACCCGCCACCAGACGGAACGCGGGCTCGTGGCGACGCTGCCAGAGCAGCATCAGCGCTGGCAGCGCCAGGGGGAACGCCAGCGCGTAGTTGCCCAGCGAACTGCGGAAGTAATAGAGCGCATCGCTGGAACCGGCAGAGCCATCCAGGCGGCCGATCACCTGCATCTGCAGGACGTCCTGGACGAAAGCCTCGCCGCCCGAGGAGCGCGCCAGGGCGATCAGCACGAACACGCAGAGGATCAGTAGCGCCAAAGCACTGGCGGAAAAGGCGAACAGCGGCTTCCAGCGTCGATCCAGCAGCAATTGGCTGCAGACCATACCCGCCGGCACTACCAGCCCCAGCGGGCCACGCAGCGCAAAGCCCAGCAGCAGCAGGGGCAGCACGCGCACCAACAGTCCCGGCACGCCATACCGATGGGCGTGGAAGGCGGCGAAGAAGGCCAGCAGGCCCACGGCGGCGACCATCAGGTCGAGGGAAACCGCGCGCGTCTCGCTGACGAAGGTGGCGGTCAGCAGCAGCATCGCCACGCTGATCAACGCCCATGAGCGCGAAAAAGGCGCCACCAGGCGATAGACCACCCCGGCGCAAATCGCCCCGGCCAGTGCAGTGGGCAGCCAGGCGGTGAATTCGCTGACCCGTCCCAGCGGCAGCGACAGCAGGTAGGTCAGGAAGGTCGAGGTCGCCGGATAGTCCGGGTAGGGCAAGCCATAGGTGGTCGGGAACCAGCCCGGACCATGGCGCAGCATTTCGCGGGCGAACAGGACGAAGCGCGAGTCGAAGCCGACGAAGGCATCGCCCTGCACGCCAAACAGGAACAGCAGCAGGGTCGCCAGCATGACGCAAAACGTCTGACGACTCAGGGCGGAATCCGCCTGAACACCGGGAATAGGGGGGAGTGAAGACACGCGCGAGTCTCTTGCAGGTTCCGCTCGGAAACGTCCGGGCGCCAATCGCCTGCACAAGGGCCCGTAAATACCACGGAGGCCGTCAAGAAGATGTCAAACGCGGCCACGCCAGACGCAGAACGGCCCGCAAAGGCATGCCTTGCGGGCCGTGAAAGTGCGTATCGACTGACTGAGGCTTAGAAGCGGTAAACCTCGACATCGGTGCGGATCGGCACCACCAGCGGAATTTTCGGCCCCTCTTCCTTGGGCTTGGCCACCTGCTCGGTGTTCGCCACCGCCGGCTTGCGCGGCGGAGCGGCCTGTTGCTCGGCAATCGCCGCAGCGACCGGTCGCACGTCGCGGGCCAACTGCACGGACAGTTTGCGCAGCAGATCGCCCTGGGCGCGCACCTGGTCCTGCACGCTGCCCGAGTGTGCCTCTTCCTCGCGGAAAACACGGCTGTCGCGCAACTCACCCTTCTGGTCGAGCAAGCGCCAGCGCGCCTCCAGTACCGCCGGCTCCTTGGGGCCGGAGTCCAGGCGACTGATGGTCAGCATGACCTGCACCTGCGGGGTGAAGCCGGGCTTCTCCGGGAACAGCGCCAGGCGGGTGCTGTCCAGCTCCCCCGAAAGCAGGCGCATCAGCTGCTGGCTGACGTTGGTCTCCAGGCTGCCGGCCCAGCGGGCTTCGGTGGACAGATTGAGGATACCGTCGGCCTGACGCTGGACCATGGTCTCGCGCTTCAGGTAATCGGCCAGGGACACCGGGCCGAGCAGTACTGCGACTCCGTTGTCACGGGTCGGGACAGGAACCGCACCGGCATCCAGCTGGTACAGCTGGGTCGGTCGGTTCACTGTACACCCCGTCAGCCCGAGAAGGCTGGCGAGGGAAAGAAAGGCCAAGACGCGCCACGCGCTCATCTGGATCACCGTCATTCGCCGGATTTCGGCGCTACTTCCAACAAATTTCACAATAACTTCAGGCAACGCGCCAAGGCGCCGGTAGCCAAAGGGACGTATCATCCCTTAACCGGCGCCTGAGCTCCAGAGGCAGAATGTATCGAACCGCGTTTCAATCCTGAGACAGCGATTCTACCAGCAAGGCATCCACTCGCTGGAAACCGCGCGGCAGTTTATTGCCCCGGCGGCCCCGTTCACCCTTGTAGTGCTCCAGGTCGTCGCCCTTGAGGGAGAGCGTGCGCTTGCCTGCCTGCAGTACCAGGGTCGCGCCCGACGGCAGAACCGCCAGGTCAGTCAGGTACTCTTCGCGGCTCGCCACTCGCTCGCCCGGCACGCTGATGATCTTGTTGCCCTTGCCCTTGGCCAGTTGCGGCAGGTCGGAGACCTTGAACAACAGCAGGCGGCCTTCGGTAGTGACTGCGGCGATCCAGTCCTGTTCCAAATCATTTACCGGCCGCGGCGCCATCACTTGCGCGCCACTGGGTAGGCTGAGCAGCGCCTTGCCGGCCTTGTTCTTGGCCTGCATGTCCTCGCCCTTGGCGACGAAGCCATAACCCGCATCCGAGGCCAGCACATACAGGGCATTATCCTCCGGCAGCAGCACACGGTCGAAGGACGCGCCCGGCGGCGGCGTCAGGCGGCCGGTCAGCGGTTCGCCCTGGCCACGGGCAGAGGGCAGGCTGTGGGCCGCCAGCGAGTAGCTACGGCCCGTGGAGTCGATGAACACCGCGTACTGGTTCGAGCGCCCCGGCGCGGCCGCCTTGAAGCCGTCGCCGGCCTTGTAGGACAGGCCGGTGGCGTCGATATCGTGGCCCTTGGCGCAGCGTACCCAGCCCTTCTCGGAGAGCACCACGGTCACCGGCTCGGTCGGCATCAGCTCGGTTTCCGACAGGGCGCGGGCCTCGGCGCGGGCGACGATGGGCGAACGGCGGTCGTCGCCGTAGGTCTCGGCGTCGGCGATCAGCTCGTCGCGCACCAGCTTGCGCAGCTTGGCGTTGGAACCCAGGATCGCCAGCAGCTTGGCGCGCTCCTTGGCCAGTTCGTCCTGTTCACCGCGGATCTTCATCTCTTCCAGACGCGCCAGCTGACGCAGGCGGGTGTCGAGGATGTAGTCGGCCTGCAGCTCGGACAGCTCGAAGCGCTGCATCAGGACCGGCTTGGGCTGGTCCTCGGTGCGGATGATGTGGATGACCTCGTCGAGGTTGAGGAAGGCGACCAGCAAGCCTTCCAACAGGTGCAGGCGCTTCTCGACCTTGTCCAGGCGGAACTGCAGGCGGCGGCGCACGGTGTCTGTGCGGTAGGTCAGCCACTCGCTGAGCACCTGGCGCAGGTCCTTGACCTGGGGTTTGCCGTCCAGGCCGATGACATTCATGTTCACCCGGTACGAGCTTTCCAGGTCGGTGGTGGCGAACAAATGGGTCATCAGTTCTTCGGCATCCACGCGGTTGGAGCGCGGGATGATGACGATGCGGGTCGGGTTCTCGTGATCCGACTCGTCGCGCAGGTCGGCCACCATCGGCAGCTTCTTGGCCTGCATCTGGCCGGCGATCTGCTCCAGCACCTTGGCCCCGGAAACCTGGTGCGGCAGCGCGGTGACCACGATGTCGCCGTCTTCGACGCGGTACACGGCACGCATGCGCACCGAACCGCGGCCGGTTTCGTAGATTTTCTGCAGGTCGGCGCGCGGGGTGATGATTTCCGCCTCGGTGGGGAAGTCCGGGCCCGGTACGTGTTCGATCAGGTCGGCGACGGTGGCCTGCGGCTCGTCCAGCAGACGGATGCATGCAGCAGCCACTTCGCGCAGGTTGTGCGGCGGAATGTCGGTGGCCATGCCCACGGCGATACCGGTGGTGCCGTTGAGCAGCAGGTTGGGCAGGCGCGCCGGCAGCACGGCCGGCTCTTCCATCGTGCCGTCGAAGTTCGGCACCCAGTCCGCGGTGCCCTGGCCCAGCTCGGAGAGCAGGGTCTCGGCATAGCGCGACAGGCGCGCCTCGGTGTAGCGCATGGCGGCGAAGGACTTGGGATCGTCCGGCGCCCCCCAGTTACCCTGGCCATCCACCAGCGGGTAGCGGTAGGAGAACGGCTGCGCCATCAGCACCATGGCTTCGTAGCACGCCGAGTCGCCGTGGGGGTGGTATTTACCCAGCACGTCGCCGACGGTACGCGCCGATTTCTTGTGCTTGGCGTCCGCGTCCAGGCCCAGTTCGCTCATGGCATAGACGATACGCCGTTGCACAGGCTTGAGACCGTCGCCGATATGCGGCAGCGCACGGTCCATGATCACGTACATGGAGTAGTTCAGGTAAGCCTGTTCGGTGAAGTCGGCCAGTGACCGGCGCTCCACGCCCTCCAGACTCAGATCGAGGGTTTCGCTCATGCGTGCCTCACGGTTTGGATCGCTGGCGCAGCACCAGGGTGCCGTCCTGCTGGGTGAAATCGAGTTGTCTGAGTGCGCTCATGCCGAGCAGCACCTCGTCGCCTTCCATGCCCGGCGCGATCAGCGCCGGCACATCGGTCAGGCGGATGTCGCCAAGCTGCAGGCTGGGCAGGCGCGTGCGCCAGCCCTGGCTGCGGCCGTTGGCGGTGTCCAGGGTCACCGGCAAGCCACGCGGCAGGCCGAGGCGGTCGGCCAGGCGCTGCGGCAGGGCCACCTGGGTGGCGCCGGTGTCGAGCATGAAGGTCACCGCCTCGCCATTGATCCGGCCATCCGCCACATAGTGGCCGGAGCGATTGCCCACCAGCCGCACTTCCACTTGGCCGCTGGCATGGGTCGATTGCGGCTGCGGGTTGGGGTTGTGCTGGCGGGTTTCCCAGGCGCCGAAATAGCGGGTGGCCAGCAGGATGCCCGCGCCCCAGGCGAGGAACATCATGATCTTGCCGATCCGCTTGCCCGGCACCGCGTCGTTCATTTGCCACCGAGCCAGCCGCCGGCCGGTGCTGCGAAGCGCAGCACATAGGGACGACTATCGCCGTCAGCGCGGGCGTGCTCGCCGTTGTCCAGGCCGATCCAGGCGCCCGCATCGTCGAGGATCAGCGCCTCGGCCACGCCGTAGGGCAGGTCATAGCGCCGCTCCGGTGCCAGCGCGCCTGCGGCGAAGGACCAGCACTGTTCCTGCACGCCGGTCTTCGCATCGCGGCGGCAGATCTGGTGCGCGAGGCGCTCCAGGGTGAACAGCCTGTCCTTGTACAGCGCGAGGTCGGAGAAATCGATCGGCAGCGCGCGCTCGGCGCCCAGCTCCGGCGGCGGCAGTGCGGTGCCGCCCTCGCTGAGCATCACGCAGTTGCCCTCGCACTTCCAGGTGCCATTCTCGTTGTGCACCTTGAGCAGGCCACGGCGCTGGCGCTCGGCGGCCAGCCACAGCTGCTTGCCGTCGGCGCTGACGGCGACGCCTTCGTAGAGTGCGTTGAACTCCATCAGCAGGCCGCTGGCACGGGCCTGGCGCAGCAGGCTCTGCGGCAGCGGCAGCCAGCTCGGCTCGCCAACGGCGGGCAACAGCAGGACGGCGGCATAGCCCTCGCTGACCACATAACGGTTGCCCGCCTGGTCGCAGCTGATACTTTCGAAATCCATGGCGCCGCCACGCAGCAGGCCGCCGATGCTGACCCGCGCGCGCGTGCCCCAGGACAAACCGCTTTCCGGCGTGCCCGGCACCACGAAAGGTTCGGCGGTGGCCCGCCAGGCCTTGCCCGGCGTCTCGTCGATGAGCAGGCGGTAGATGCGATCGTCGTCGCGGTCGGACACCGTCCACATCTCGCTGCCGCACAACGCCAATCCGGAGAGATTGCCGCTGGGCATGCCGTCCACCGGATGTTCCGCGACGAACTGCAACGACGCCGGCGCCATGGGCGCGGCAGCCTTGGGAGCCTGCTCGGGTGCCTGGGCGGCGACGGCAAGTCCCGCGCAAAGCCCCGTGATCAGCCAGGAGCAGGCCAGCAATCCGCGCATCAGGCGATGTCCGCCAGGTTGCCTTTGGTTTCCAGCCAGGACTTGCGGTCGCCAGCGCGTTTCTTGGCCAGCAGCATGTCCATCATTTCCACGGTGCCGTCGGTGTCTTCCAGGGTCAGTTGGACCAGGCGGCGGGTGTTCGGGTCCATGGTGGTTTCGCGCAGCTGCGGCGGGTTCATCTCGCCCAGGCCCTTGAATCGGGTGACCTGCGGCTTGCCCCGGCGCTTCTCGGCGGCCAGGCGATCGAGGATACCGTCGCGCTCGGCTTCGTCCAGGGCGTAGAAGACTTCCTTGCCCAGGTCGATACGGAACAGCGGCGGCATGGCGACGTAGACGTGGCCGGCTTCCACCAGCGGGCGGAAGTGGCGGACGAACAATGCACAGAGCAGGGTGGCGATGTGCAGGCCGTCGGAGTCGGCGTCGGCGAGGATGCAGATCTTGCCGTAGCGCAGCTGGGTCAGGTCGGCCGCCCCCGGGTCGACGCCGATGGCCACGGCGATATCGTGGACTTCCTGGCTGGCGAGCACTTCGCCGCCGTCCACTTCCCAGGTGTTCAGGATCTTCCCGCGCAGCGGCATGATCGCCTGGAACTCCTTGTCCCGCGCCTGCTTGGCCGAGCCGCCGGCGGAGTCACCTTCCACCAGGAACAGCTCGGCGCGCATCGGGTCCTGCCCGGCGCAGTCGGCCAGTTTGCCGGGCAATGCCGGGCCCTGGGTGATCTTCTTGCGCTCGACCTTCTTGCCCGCCTTCAGACGGCGACCGGCGTTGCTGATGGCCAGTTCGGCCAGTTGCAGGCCCAGCTCGGGGTGGGCGTTGAGCCACAGGCTGAAGGCATCCTTGACCACGCCGGAGACGAACGCGGCGGCTTCGCGGGAGGACAGGCGCTCCTTGGTCTGACCGGAGAACTGCGGCTCCTGCATCTTCATCGAGAGGACGAAGGCGATGCGCTCCCAGACGTCTTCCGGGGCCAGCTTCACGCCGCGCGGCAGCAGGTTGCGGAATTCGCAGAACTCGCGCATCGCATCCAGCAGGCCCTGGCGCAGGCCGTTGACGTGGGTACCGCCCTGGGCGGTGGGGATCAGGTTGACGTAGCTTTCCTGCAGCGATTCGCCGCCCTCGGGCAGCCACAGCAGGGCCCAGTCCACGGCTTCCTTGTTGCCGGCCAGCGCGCCGCAGAACGGCTCGTCAGGCAGGCGCAGGTTCTCCGACACCGAGTCGACCAGGTAGGAGCGCAGGCCGTCCTCGTAGTGCCACTCGATGCGCTCGCCGCTGGACTTGTCCTCGAAGGTCACCAGCAGGCCCGGGCACAGTACGGCCTTGGCCTTGAGCACGTGCTTGAGGCGGCTGACGGAGAACTTGTGCGAGTCGAAGTACTTGGCGTCCGGCCAGAAATGCACGCTGGTGCCGGTGTTGCGCTTGCCGACGGTGCCGACCACTTCCAGGTCGCTGGACTTGAAGCCGTCGGCGAAGGTCATGCGGTATTCGTTGCCGTCACGCTTGACGCGCACCTCGACCAGGGTCGACAGCGCGTTCACCACCGAGATGCCTACGCCGTGCAGGCCACCGGAGAACTGATAGTTCTTGTTGGAGAACTTGCCGCCGGCGTGCAGCTTGGTGAGGATCAGTTCGACACCGGGCACGCCCTCTTCGGGGTGGATGTCCACCGGCATGCCGCGGCCGTCGTCGATCACTTCCAGCGAGTTGTCCTCGTGGAGGATCACCTGCACGCTCTTGGCGTGGCCGGCGAGGGCTTCGTCGACGCTGTTGTCGATGACTTCCTGGGCCAGGTGGTTGGGCCGGGTGGTGTCGGTGTACATGCCCGGGCGCTTGCGCACCGGGTCGAGGCCGGAGAGAACCTCGATGGCATCTGCGTTATAGGCGTTCTGCTGGGCCATGGGGTTCCTGCTTAATCGGTCGAAGAGGTGATGGCTTCAAATTCGGAGAAGTCGACGTCGCGCCACTGGCTGGACGGCACGTTGGCGAAAGCCAGCAGCGCCGGCAGATGGCTGACGAAGCGCTGGAAGCCGTGGTCGCCGCCGGACTCGATGCGCAGCGCCCCGGCCCGGTAATAACGCTCGGCGGCGCGGTAGTCGAGGGTTTCGTCGGCGGTC
Organism: Pseudomonas nitroreducens TX1; assembly: GCF_000313755.1. Lineage (GTDB taxonomy): Bacteria > Pseudomonadota > Gammaproteobacteria > Pseudomonadales > Pseudomonadaceae > Pseudomonas > Pseudomonas nitroreducens_A. Next base: position 42,863 of record NZ_AMZB01000124.1, read on the forward strand.
TGCAGCCACACCTGGTAGCGCGATCCGTCGGTAGGTGCGGGGACTTCCAGTTCCGCCAGCGCGGCGACGTGGTCAAGGGTCAGCTCCCAGGTCTCGCCGCTGTAGTAGTTGGTCTGCGGGCCGAGTTGGCCGTCGAACAGCCGGTGCGGGGCCACGGCCGGGTTGATCAGCACCGCCTTCAGGCCATGGCGCTCGGCCAGGTAAGTCGAATAGTAGCCGCCCAGGGAGCTGCCGATCAGCAGCGGCTGGCCCAGTTCGGCAACGGCGGCCTCCAACTGCACCATGGCTTTGCGCGGATGGTGATGCAGCGCAGGTACGCGCACCTGATCGGCCAGGCCCAGGCGCTCCATGGCCGCCATGAACTGGCGCGCCTTGTGCGAGCCGGGCGAACTGTTGAATCCGTGGATATAGAGGAATGCGGTCATGGGCCGGGAGGCTACAAGCTGCAAGTGGCATGCCGCAAGTGGGTCAGCGTCGCAAGGCGTTCGAAGCGTGACCGATCAATAGCCCTTGATGCTGTAGTCGACTTCGAACGCGATGTCGGTCACCCGCGAAACGCCGGTTTCCACTCCCCCGTCGGGCAGCAGGCGCAACCACCGGTAGCCAGGCGCGGGGCTGTCGACGCAGAAGTCCTCGCTGCCCGGTGTGAACTGCACGCAGGTCGAGGGCGAGGCCAGCAGGCGCACGTCACCGCGCAGGCGGTCGATTTCCTGGTGCACGTGCCCCCAGAGCAGGCAGCGCACGTTCGGGTAGCGGTCGAGCACGGCGAACAACCGCTCCGGGTTGTAGATGCCGATACGGTCCATCCACTGACTGCCGATAGGCACCGGATGGTGGTGGAAACTGATCAGCAGGTGCTTGTCCGGCGCGGCCTGAATGGCGCGCTCCAGCAACTGGATCTGTTCGATGCTCATCTGCCCCGGCACCGCGCCGGGGATGGTGGAATCCAGCAGGATCACACGCCACGCGCCCAGGTCGATCACCGGGTCGAGCAGGTCGGTACCGGCGGCGACTTCGCGCATGGGCTGCATTTCGTCGTGATTGCCGGGAAACCAGCGGATGGGCGCGGAAATCGGCGCGGTGATGGCGCGAAAGCGCTGGTACGACTCCACCGAGCCATCCTGGGAGAGATCACCCGTGGCCAGCACCAGGTCGATCGCCGGCTGCTCCTCGCCGACCAGGCGCACGACCTGCGTCAGGCTATCGGCGGTATCCATGCCCAGCAGCCGGCCGTTCTCTTGCGCGAACAGGTGGCTGTCGGAAAGCTGGACGACCAGGACGGAATCGGAAGCGGTGGGCTGGGTGGGCAAAACGCCTTCTCCTGTGAGGCGGGCGTGCGGGAATTCGTGACGAAGTATGGTGACAGGCGCCCCCCTGAGCAAACCGGGAAAGCGTCACAGATCACAGTTAGGGACACGAGTCTGCGATGGGCGGGCAGGATATCACGCGCCGCCATGCCATTTGGCCATCATCGAGATATCAGCGTTGCAGCACCGGCTCGAGTTCGTGGCCGCAGGACAGGCAGTGGCTCAGCCATTCGCCGAGGAACTGGTTGAGCTGGTTCTTCTCGTCCGGCTGGTGCATCGCCTGGTTCGGGTAGGGATAGATCGCCAGCAGGCGGCGCGCCTGCTCGGCGCCGACCACTTCGGCCATGCGCGCGTCGTGGTACACCCGCACTTCCAGCCTGGGCGCCGGCAGCCAGGGCAGGCCCAGTTCCTGGCGCACCTGCAGTACGGTGGTGTACGGGCAGGCTTCGATCACATCCAGCGCCAGCACGCCGAGCAGCCGCTCGCCTTCGCTGAGCGCCACACGGCGTGAGACCTGGGCCTCGCGCATTTCCGGCAACAGGCGCATCAGGCGCAAGTAGTTCGCCTCGCAGGTCGCCTGCAACCCCGCCAGGTCGACGCGATAGCGCTCGCGCAGCAGATTCACACCCATAACCCCCTTACCTCGGCGCGGTTCAGCGCCAGCCATTGCAGGGCGAGCATGCTCGCCGCGTTGTTGATGCGGCCGTCACGCACGGCCTGCAGTGCTTCCTCGAAAGGCATGACATGGACGCGGATGTCCTCGCCCTCTTCTTCGAGGCCATGGATACCCGAGGCATTGCTGCTGTCGCAGCGGCCGACGAACAGGTGGACCAGTTCGTTGCTGCCGCCGGGCGATGGCAGGTACTGCGCAATCGGCCAGAGCGCGCCGAGGGTCAGGCCGGCTTCTTCCACCGCTTCGCGGCGGGCGACCTCCTCGGGCTCCTCGTCCTTGTCGATCAGCCCGGCCACCAGTTCCATCAACCAGGGATTGACCCCGGCGTCCATGGCGCCGACGCGGAACTGCTCGATCAGCACCACTTCATCGCGCTGTGGATCGTAGGGCAATACGCACACGGCATCGTGGCGCACGAACAGCTCGCGCTTGAGCACCGGCCCCATGCCGCCGGCAAACTGGCGGTGGCGCAGGTGCAGGCGGTCGACCTTGTAGAAGCCCTTGAAGCACTGCTCGCGCTTCTGGATCTCGATGTCCTGGGGGCCTGGCTTGAACGTTTCCGACATCCCGTTCCTACTCCCGTTCCTACTGACTGTACGTTGAACTTCGCGCCATCCTATCGCGCCGCCGAGGCTCACGCAGCCTCTTTTGCCAGCAGGCGAATGGCCAGATGGGCTGTGACCGCCGCACGCAGCCGCGGTTCGCAAAGTGGTTCATAATCCACCGCCGAACCGGCAGCGCCAGTGGCGGTCGAACCACTCCATTGCCGGCGAATGTCCACGACAAGGAATCCCATGCGACTTCTGAAACTAGCAGCCCTTTGCGGCATCAGCCTGTTACTGGGGGCCTGCCAGGGTCTGTTCAAGCCCGCGCTCGACGAACCGCTGACCGCGCAACACACCGCCTTCGAACACGCCAAGCCGGATTGCCAGGGCGATCAATGCCCGCTGTTCAATCTCGACACCGTCAGCTTCGACGACGAACCGGCGCTCAACGAAGCGATCAACGGGCAACTGTTGCAACTGGCCCGCGAAGGCGACGGCGCGATCCTCGCGAACCTGGAGGTCTACGAGAAGCGCTTCCTCGATTCGGCCGAGCCGGGCTGGAGCAGTTACCTGCAGGCCAAGATCCGCGAACAGCATGACGGTCTGGTGATCATCGAGCTGTCCAGCTATCGCTTCACCGGCGGCGAGTACGGCCAGCCCGGCCGCGCGTTCATCAATTATGATCGACGCCTTCACAAAGTGCTCAGCCTGCAGGACATTCTCCTGCCCGGCCAGGAGGACAACTTCTGGAAGGTGGCACGCATGGCGCACCAGGCGTGGATTCTGCAGAACAAGCTGGACGAGCAGGACCCGAACTTCTCGAAGGACTGGCCGTTCCAGCCGACCGAGCACTTCGCCCTCACCTACGGCGCCATGACGCTGAAGTACGACATCGACCGCATCGCCCCGCACTCGGTCGGACACCCGGAGCTGAAGATTCCGTATCCGCGCCTGAATGGCATCGTGAAGACCTATTACTTCCCGGGGCGCGGTGCGCAGTAGATCAGCGCTGGAATTGCCGGCGAATCATCGCGGACGAAGGCCGCTCCTACGCCAGGTTTCAGCATGTGCGTAGGAGCAACTGTCTTTCACCGAAACTTCGTGTCTGACGTTTCCCTTTCCCTAGCCCTCTCCCTGAAGGTAGAGGGGACTGACCGGCATCAAGCGGAGCACTGAGCCGACCGGCGACACCGCACTGCGCCCTCTCCGTTCAGGGAGAGGGCGGGCCTTGGCGCGATACTTCAGGTAGGAACAACTGTCTTCTTGTGAGGTCGTGTCTGCGATTTTCCCTCTCCCCAGCCCTGGCTGCGCGCCCCGCTCCGAAGGGAGAGGGAGCTGCCCGTGCCGGCTGACGTCAAGGTGTCATGCTGCGCCGTACGGTCCCCTCTCCCGCTTGCGGGAGAGGGTTAGGGAGAGGGCTTTCGGGCTCGTGGAGCGGACTCATCTGCGATTACCTGCCCCCGTTTGGCGCAGGGCCTGCCTCAGGCCGAAGCCGGCACCTTCGCCCCACCCCGCCCCAGCAGCAGCTGCAGCACGCCCGCCACGACCAATGCCGGCAGGGTCGCGCCCAGGTCCGGCTGGTAATTCGCTAGCAGGTGGTAGACCGCCACGCCACCGGCCCAGGCCAGCAGCGAACCCCAGCGCAGGCCATGGGGAATGGCGGCCGGCGCGCGACGGCGCAGGACGAAGTGGTCCACCAGCACCACGCCGAACAGCGGGGCGAATACCGAGCCGATCAGCAGCAGGAAGTTCTGGTACTGCGCCAGCGGCGCGAACCAGGCGATCAGGGTGCAGATCACGCCGATGGCCAGCGCCAGGTGCTCGACCTTGAGCGGCAGCAGGAGGCCGCTGGACACCGCCGCCGAGTGGATGTCGGCGAAGGCCTTCTCCGATTCGTCCAGCAGGATCAGCAGCAGCGGGATGCCCATGCCGGCGCCGGCCAGTGCCAGCAGCAGCGCGTTGGCGTCGCTGCCCTCGGCGAAGGCCAGGGTGTAGGCCACACCCAGACCCATCAGCCAGAAGCAGCCGATGAAGAAGCCCAGCGCGGCGCCGCCGAAGGTGTGCCCGGCGCGCTTGCCGAAGCGCGAGTAATCGGCAATCAGCGGCAACCAGGACAGCGGCATGGCGATGGCGATATCAAAGCCCACGGCGAACGGCATCGAACCGTCGCCAGCCTTGGCCCAGAGCGCGGCCAGGTCGGCGCGCTGGAACAGGTCGAAGGTCAGCCAGATACAGGCGGCGATCAACAGCCAGATACCCCAGCGGCGCAGCACGCGGCGAACGAAGGCGAGCGGCCCGCTGACTGCCAGCAAGGTCGCCAGGGCGCCGAACACCAGGGTCCAGAGTGCCGGGCTGGTCCAGCCGCTGCCGTCGCCAAAGGCGCGGCCCGCCAGCAGGCTGGCGGCATCGCGCATGACGATGATCTCGAAGGCGCCCCAGCCCACCAATTGCAGCAGGTTGAGCAGCGCCGGCAGCGCGGCGCCGCGGCTACCCAGGCTCAGCTTGAGCGAGGCCATGGCCGCCAGGCCGGTGTCGGTGCCGATCACCCCGGCACTGGCCAGCAGCAGCACGCCGACCAGGGTGCCCAGCAGAATCGCACCCAGCGCACCGGCCAGGCCCAGGCCCGGCGCCAGCAATGCGCCGGTCTGCAGCACCATCAGGCCGATGCCCAGGGAGAACCAGAGGGAAAATACATCGCGCAGGCCGAGCACGCGCTGGGCGGTGTCGACGGCGACGGTGGGGGAATAGTTGGTGGCGGTGGTGGTCACGATGCGTGCAGGGCTCGAAGTTGGATTGAATGTTGTTGTTTTCGCAGGTGCGAGCTTGCTCGCGAACGGTGCCCGCCGCCAGCTCCGCAGTTGGGCTGTTCGCGAGCAAGCTCGCTCCTACAAGTCTGCCCACCCTTGTCGTCAAGGGTGAGCACGACCGGTCATACCTGCTTGTAGATCACCGAGCCTTCTTCCTTGAAGCGCGCGGACTGCTGCTGGAACCCGGCCTCGATGGCTTTCTGCTCATCGGTGAGGCCGTTCTCCTTGGCGTAGTCGCGGACTTCCTGGGTGATCTTCATGGAGCAGAACTTCGGCCCGCACATGGAGCAGAAGTGCGCCACCTTGGCCGAGTCCTTGGGCAGCGTCTCGTCGTGGAAGGCGCGGGCGGTGTCCGGGTCCAGGCCAAGGTTGAACTGGTCTTCCCAGCGGAACTCGAAGCGCGCCTTCGACAGCGCGTTGTCACGGATCTGCGCGCCCGGATGGCCCTTGGCAAGATCGGCGGCGTGCGCGGCGATCTTGTAGGTGATGATGCCGGTCTTCACGTCATCCTTGTTCGGCAGGCCCAGGTGTTCCTTGGGGGTGACGTAGCAGAGCATGGCACAGCCGTACCAGCCGATCATCGCCGCGCCGATGCCGGAGGTGATGTGGTCGTAGCCCGGCGCGATGTCGGTGGTCAGGGGGCCGAGGGTGTAGAACGGCGCCTCGTCGCAGCACTCCAGCTGCTTCTCCATGTTCTCCTTGATCAGGTGCATCGGTACGTGGCCGGGGCCTTCGATCAGTACCTGGACGTCATGCTTCCAGGCGATGCGGGTCAGCTCGCCAAGCGTCTCCAGCTCCCCGAACTGCGCGGCGTCGTTGGCGTCGGCCACCGAGCCCGGACGCAGGCCATCGCCCAGCGAGAAGCTGACGTCGTAGGCCTTCATGATTTCGCAGATCTCTTCGAAATGCGTATAGAGGAAGTTCTCCTGGTGATGGGCCAGGCACCACTTGGCCATGATCGAGCCGCCGCGGGAAACGATGCCGGTGACGCGCTTGGCAGTCAGCGGCACGTAGCGCAGCAGCACGCCGGCGTGGATGGTGAAGTAGTCCACGCCCTGCTCGGCCTGTTCGATCAGGGTGTCGCGGAAGATTTCCCAGGTCAGGTCCTCGGCGATGCCGTTGACCTTCTCCAGCGCCTGGTAGATCGGCACGGTGCCGATGGGCACCGGGCTGTTGCGCAGGATCCACTCGCGGGTTTCGTGGATGTGCTTGCCGGTGGACAGGTCCATCACCGTGTCGGCGCCCCAGCGGATGCCCCAGGTGAGCTTCTCCACTTCTTCCTCGATGGAGGAACCCAGCGCGCTGTTGCCGATGTTGCCGTTGATCTTCACCAGGAAGTTGCGGCCGATGATCATCGGCTCCAGTTCGGTGTGATTGATGTTCGCCGGGATGATCGCACGGCCGCGGGCCACTTCCTCGCGGACGAACTCGGGGGTGATTTCCTTCGGGATGCTGGCGCCGAAGCTCTGGCCCGGATGCTGGGCATCGAGCAGGCCGGCGGCGCGGGCTTCCTGCAGCTTCATGTTCTCGCGGATGGCGATGTATTCCATCTCCGGGGTGATGATGCCCTGGCGCGCGTAGTGCATCTGCGTGACGTTCTTGCCAGCCTTGGCGCGGCGCGGGGTGCGCACGTGGGCGAAGCGCAGGGCGTCGAGGCTGGGGTCGGCCAGGCGCGACTGGCCGAACTCGGAGGTCAGGCCGGGGAGGATCTCGGTGTCGCCGCGCTCGTCGATCCAGCGCGAGCGCACGTCCGGCAGGCCCTTGCGCAGGTCGATGCGCACGTCCGGGTCGGTGTAGGGGCCGGAGGTGTCGTAGACCATCACCGGGGCGTTCTTCTCACCGCCGAAGGCAGTGGGAGTGTCGGCGAGGGAGATTTCCCGCACGGGGACGCGGATGTCCGGGCGCGAGCCGGTCAGGTAGACCTTCTTCGAATTCGGAAAGGGCTGGGTCGACTGGCGGTCGAGCTGTTCAAGGCGGGTGACGTTGTTTTTCTGGGTGCTCATCCTGGCTCTCCTGGGGTGATTGCCGGGGAGAACCTGGGACGAGAGGAGCTGCTTGCCGCAGCGAAGGGACGCACCCCGGGAAGGGCTGGGGCCGGGGCGGAATGCGCCGCGGGATGCGTACTTCTTGTTCCCTACGCGGGTCTTAACCCGATCAGGTTCAACGGGATCCGGAACTATCCGATCTCAGCCCCTCGCAATGGGGCACCCCGACAAGAACGTCCGCAGTCTAATCAAGTGCGCGCGGATTAGCCAACGCCGTCCGGCCGAAACGCGCAATTACCTACACACAGCTACACTCCTGCCTCGAAGGGCTCGTACGAACGTGCCTTGACCGCCATCGGCGGCAACCGTAGCCTTGCTCCACCTCGCATCACTTTCCAGGATGAACGAATGCTGCGCAGACTCTCTCTGGCTGTCGCTGTAGCCGCAACGACAGGCTTTGCCTGGGCTGCCCAGCCCGCTCCGGCCGCTCCAATGCTGCCCTCCAAGACGGACCTTATCAGCGTCTATAAAGATGCCGTCGACAACAACGCCGACCTCGCCGCCGCCCAGGCCGACTTCCTGGCGCGCAAGGAAGCCGTGCCCCAGGCACGTTCCGGCCTGCTGCCGCAGATCAATGCGGGCGCCAGCACGGGCAGCACCCGCACTTCGCTGGACACCCCCAGCGCTACGCTGAACCGCAACACCCAGCTGGTCCAGGCGAGCCTGAGCCAGCCGCTGTTCCGCGCGGACCGCTGGTTCCAGCTCAAGGCCGCGGAAAACACCACCGAACAGGCCCAGTTGGAATTCTCCGCAACCCAACAGCAGTTGATCCTGCAGACCGCCCAGACCTACTTCGGCGTATTGCGTGCCCAGGACAACCTGGCCGCCAGCAAGGCCGAGGAAGCGGCGTTCAAGCGCCAGCTCGACCAGTCCAACGAACGCTTCGACGTCGGCCTCTCCGACAAGACCGACGTGCTCGAATCCCAGGCCAGCTACGACACCGCGCGGGCCAACCGCCTGGTGGCCGAACAGCAGGTGGATGACGCCTTCCAGGCCCTGGTGACCCTGACCAACCGCGAGTACAGCTCCATCGAGGGCATCCTCCACTCGTTGCCGGTCGTCGCGCCGGTCCCCAACGACGCCAAGGCCTGGGTGGACACCTCGGTCCAGCAGAACCTGCGCCTGCAGGCCAGCAACTACGCGGTCGACGCCGCCGAAGAAACCCTGCGCCAGCGCAAGGCCGGCCACCTGCCGACCGTGGACGCCGTGGCCCAGTACCAGAAGGGCGACAACGATGCCCTGGGCTTCGCCAACACCGGGCAGCCGGGCGAGCCGCACTACGGCAAGTACGTCGACCAGACCAGCATCGGCCTGCAGCTGAACGTACCGATCTACAGCGGCGGCCTGACCAGTTCCCAGGTCCGTGAGGCCTACCAGCGCCTGAACCAGAGCGAGCAGCTGCGCGAAAGCCAGCGCCGCCAGGTGGTGCAGGACGCCCGCAACCAGCACCGCGCGGTGAACACCGACGTCGAACAGGTGAAGGCGCGTCGCCAGGCGATCATCTCCAACCAGAGCTCGCTGGAAGCCACCGAGATCGGTTACCAGGTGGGTACCCGCAACATCGTCGACGTACTGGACGCCCAGCGTTCGCTGTACAACTCGGTGCGCGACTACAACAACACCCGCTACGATTACATACTCGACAACCTGAGCCTCAAGCAGACCGCCGGCACCCTCGCGCCGAGCGACTTGGAGGCACTGGGCGCCTACCTGAAGCCGGACTACAACCCGGACAAGGATTTCCTGCCGCCGGACCTGGCCAAGGCCGCCGAGGCGCAGCTCAAGTCCAAGCCCCAGTACTGATCCGGCCCCATGAAAAAGCCCCGCGATGCGGGGCTTTTTTGCTCATGTCGATAGCTCGGCGAAGCGAACCCGATCGTCCAACACCAACGCCAGACCTTCCCCGTGGCTCAGTCGCGATATCCCGGCGATACCCGGTCCAGCATCCGCAGAAGCGCACTCCACGCCAGGTCGTAGCCATCCGGGTCGCTCAACTCGCCTTCCGCCAGCGGCCGCGCCGGGGCGTTGAATTGTTGCTCGGTATGGCGGCACACCTCCTGCGGCGGGATCACCAGCTCGCCGCCCGCCTGGGCCGCCAGCTGGATGTCGCAGGCCTTCTCCAGGTAGTACATGCGCAGGAACGCCTGCTGCACCGTCTGTCCTACGGTCAGCAGGCCGTGGTTGCGCAGCATCAGGCCGAAGTGATCGCCGAGGTCGCGCACCAGGCGCTCCTGCTCGTCCATCGACAGGGCGATGCCTTCGTAGTCGTGGTAGCCGATGCGCCCGTAGAACTCCAGGGATATCTGGTTCAGCGGCAGCAGCCCGCAAGCCTGCGCCGCCACCGCGCAGCCGGCGCGGGTATGGGTGTGCAGCACGCACTGCGCGTCTTCGCGAGCGCCGTGGATGGCGCTGTGGATCACGAAGCCGGCCGGGTTGACCTTGTAGGGCGACGGCTCCACGGCGCGGCCGCTGAGGTCGATCTTCACCAGGCTGGAGGCGGTGATCTCGTCGAACATCAGGCCATAGGGGTTGATCAGGAAATGGTGGTCGGGACCGGGGATGCGCACCGAGATGTGGGTGAAGATCAGGTCGGTCATGCGGTAATGCGCGATCAGGCGGTAGCAGGCCGCCAGCTCCTCGCGCAGCTTCCATTCCCCGGGCGAACAGGTGGCGCGGCTGGGCGCCTGCAGCGACGTCATGGTGCACTTCTCCTCAAGGCGGGAAGACGCCGAGGCACGGGCCCCGGCGTCACGGTCAGGTTCTGGTCATTGGGCAGCCCAGGCATTGAAGCGCTCTTCCAGCTCCTCCCCGTGGTCGACCCAGAACTCATCGTCCATCGCCAGGCCCTGGGGCAGGTTCTGCGTGGAGGTCGGCACCCAGCCGGCGAGGTCGGACGGCAGGCGCTCGGCGGCCTGCTTGTTGGTCGGACCATACGCAATGTGCCTCACGTAGTCGACCTGGGCATCGGGCTGGTTGGCAAAGGCGATGAAGCGCTTCGCCGCATCGACGTGCTGCGAGCCCTTGATGATCGCCCAGTAGTCCATGCCATACAGGCTGCCCGGCCAGACCAGTTGCAGGTTGCGCCCGCCCTTGTAGGCATCGGCGATACGTCCGGTGTAGGTGGTGGTCATCACCACGTCACCGGCAGCCAGCCACTGCGCCGGCTGTGCGCCGGCTTCCCACCACTGCACGTAGGGCTTGATCTGGTTGAGCTTGGCGAAGGCGCGGTCGACGCCGGCCTGGGTGCCCAGTTCCTTGTAGACATCGGCGGGCTTCACCCCGTCGGCCATCAGGGCAAACTCGAGGTTGTAGATGGCGCGCTTGCGCAGACCGCGCTTGCCGGGGAATTTCTGTACGTCCCAGAAATCCGCCCAGGACTGCGGCGCCGGCTTGAGCTTGTCGGCGTCATAAGCGATCGCCACGCCCCACACCAGGGCGGCGGAACCGCAGTCCTTGGCGGCATTGGCGATCAGCTGGTCCTTGCCGCCGATCTGCTGCCAGTCCAGCGGCACGAACAGGCCTTCGTCGCAGCCACGGGCCAGGTCCGGACCCTCGATCTGCACCACGTCCCAATCGGCATGGCCGGTGTCGGCCATCACCTTGATACGGGCCATTTCGCCGTTGTATTCGCTCTGGGTCACCCCGACCCCGGACTGCTTGCTGAACGGCTGGAAAAACGCCGCATCCTGCGCCTTCTGGCCGGCGCCGCCGTAGCCGACCACCACCATGTTCTCGGCGGCCTGGGCGGTGCCGCAGCAGAGCCCGAGGGCGAGCAGCAGCGGCGAGACGGCGGTCCTGAAGAAGGAGCGTTTGTGGCAGGTGTTGCGGTGAAAAGTCATCGAGCATACCCCCAGTCGTAGGTGGCCATGGGCGCAGCCGGGATGGCCGCGCACACGCTGGACGGGCGCGCCGAAACAACGTTGCAGGAAAGGCAGGGCAGAGAACTATCGATTGCCAGCGGGTGAGCCCGCCATGCGAGGGGGGACCGTACGGAACGGTTCATGCGCCTCTCCTCTTGTAGTTGTTGTGGAGCACGTCGCGGTGACCCCGGAATCGTCCGGAGCGGGATTGAAACTACTCAGTCACTTTTAAAAAAACAAGTTGATTTTTTACTTTCGGTAAATTTCCATAGGCGTAACTTAAGAACACTTTCCGACTCAGGAGAAGCCGCCGTGTCCCAGGTCCGCCACTTCCAGCAATCCGCCCTGCAGTTCCAGCCCTACGCTGGCCAGGACCTCGAAAGCGCCGCCATCTGCCGGCTGATCGGCCCGGCGGACAGCGAGACCATGGGGGCGGGCCTCGCCCGCTTCGACGGGGTCTCCATCGAGTGGACCGTGCTCTACGACGAACTGATCGTGGTACTGGAAGGCAACTTCCGCCTGCGCCTGGCCGACCAGGTGATCGACGCCAGGCCGGGCGACGTGATCTGGGTCCCCGAACGCACGCCGCTGGCCTACGAGGGTGAGAAAGCCTGCGTGTTCTACGCCCTCTACCCGGTGGACTGGCAGGCGCGCAACGCCTAGCCAGTCGACCGGCTGCGCGTCGGCGCAACGGCGTTGGAAACCGGCTCGGCATGCTCATTTACTGGAGTAAACTCCGCCGCCTCTCCGGTCTCCGCCTTGTTGCGCTCTAGCTCGCGCGGTCGATGTTTAGCGCTGTATTTACAACAAGAATCCGGAGTTGCCCGATGAGCCAGTTTCCCCACCTGTTCAGCCCGCTGCACATTCGCGGCAAAATGCTGAAGAACCGCATCATGTCCACCGGGCACGACACCTCGATGCCCACCGACAACCTGGTCAACGACCAGTTGGTGGCCTACCACACCGCCCGCGCCAAGGGCGGCGTCGGCCTGATCGTGCTGCAGGTCGCCGGCGTGCACGACAGCGCCCGCTACACCTCCCACGTGCTGATGGCCACCGACGACGCGTGCATTCCCGGCTACCGGCGCATCGCCGAGGCGTGCCACGCCGAAGGCACCGTGGTGCTGTCCCAGGTCTTCCACCCCGGCCGGGAGATCATGGAGTCCAGCGACGGCCTGCTGGCCGTGGCCTATGCGCCGTCCGCCTCGCCCAACGAACGTTTCCGGGTGATGCCCCGCGAGCTGAGCCAGGCGATGATCGACGAGATCGTCCAGGGTTATGCCGATGCCGCGCGACGCCTCCACGCCGCTGGCATCGACGGCGTGGAAGTGGTCGCCAGCCACGGCTACCTGCCGGCACAGTTCCTCAACCCGCGGGTGAACCGCCGCAGCGACGGCTACAACGGCGACCTCGACGCCCGCCTGCGCTTCACCCGGGAAGTGATCGCCGCCGTGCGCGCCGCCACCGACGAAGACTTCATCGTCGGCTTGCGCATCTCCGCCGACGAGCGCGACCCGGAAGGCCTGACCGAGGACGAGTCGCTGCAGGCGGTGAAATCCCTGCAGAACCAGCTGGACTACGTGCACATCGTCGCCGGCACCTCGGCATCGCTGGGCGGCGCCATCCACATCGTCCCGCCTATGGCCATCGAAGCGGCCTACCTGGCCAATGAAGCCGGCACCTTCAAGCGCAACCTGGAGATCCCGCTGTTCGTCACCGGGCGCATCAACCAGCCGCAGGAAGCCGAGCTGATCGTCGCCCGCGGCCAGGCCGATGTCTGCGGCATGACCCGCGCGCTGATCTGCGATCCGCAGATGCCGAGCAAGACCGAAAGCGGCCGCGTCGAGGACGTGCGCGCCTGCATCGCCTGTAACCAGGCCTGCATCGGCCACTTCCACCGCGGCTACCCGATCTCCTGCATCCAGCACCCGGAAACCGGCCGCGAGCTGATCTACGCCGAACGCCAGATGGCCATCCAGCGCAAGCGCGTGCTGGTGGTCGGCGGCGGGCCGGCCGGCATGAAGGCTGCCGCCGTCGCGGCGCAGCGCGGCCATGAGGTCACCCTCTGCGAAGCCAGTGGCCAGCTCGGTGGACAGGTCAACCTCGCCCAGCTGCTGCCGCGCCGCGCCGAATTCGGCGGCGCGTCCACCAACCTGCAGCGCGAGATGCAACTGGCCGGCGTCGAAGTGCGCCGCAACACCCGCGTCGACCGCGCGCTGGTCGAGCAGGAGCGTCCCGATGTGGTCATCGTCGCCACCGGCGCCAAGCCCTACCGCCCGCCCTACGAGGAGGCCGGTGAGCTGCAGGTGGTGGACGCCTGGCAGGTGCTGCGTGGCGAAGTGCAGCTCGGCCGCTCGGTGCTGGTCAGCGACTGGCGCGCCGACTGGATCGCCCCCGGCATCGCCGAGCGCCTGGTGCGCGACGGCCACCAGGTGCATCTGGCGGTGAACGGCACCCACGCCGGCGAGAGCCTGCCGCTCTACGTGCGCGACCACATGGCCGGCGAGCTGCACCGTCTGGGCATCACCATCACGCCTTACGCCCGCCTGTACGGCGTCGATGACAGCACCGTCTACCTGCAACACACCGCCAGCGGCGAGCCGATGCTGGTGGAAAACATCGACACCCTGGTGCTCTGCCAGGGCCACCAGCCGGTGGACGAGCTGGCCGACCAGATCGCCGACCTCGCCGAGGTCCGCCGCATCGGCGACTGCCTGGCGCCGCGCACGGCGGAGGAAGCGATCTACGAAGGGCTCAAGGCGGGTTGGGCGATCTGAGCCTTTTTTGTAGGAGCGAGCTTGCTCGCGAACCGCCCAGCGCCAAAGTCGCCGGAAGATTCGTTCGCGAGCAAGCTCGCTCCTACGAAGAGCAATCGGTCCACAGCCCCGGCGCATTGTTTAGAATGCCCCACGACGCCACTCGCCAGGACCCCTTCGCATGAGCCGCAAAGCCCCGCAGGAAGCCCCCGCCAACGCCGAAGCGCAGTTCCTCGGCACCCGCATTCGCGGCCTGCGCAAGCGGCGCGGCATGACCCTGGCGGAGCTGGCCGAGCAAAGCAGCCTCACCGCCGGCTACATCAGCCAGCTCGAACGCAACCTGGCCTATCCGTCGATCCCCGCGCTGTTCAACATCGCCCGCGCCCTGGGCGTGACCATCCAGTGGTTCTTCGCCAGCGAAGTGCAGGTCGACCCGGCCGACGCCGGCTACGTGGTGCGGCGCAACGCCCGTACCAGCGTGCATTACGAGGATGGCATCGTCGACGAACTGCTCAGCCCGCAGCCCAGCCGCCAGTTGGAAATCCTCCACTCGCGCTTCCCGCCGGGCACCTACAGTCAACAAAGCTACAGCCACGAGGGCGAGGAAGCCGGCTACCTGCTCAGCGGCACTTTCGAGCTCTGGGTGGGCGAGCGCTATTTCCTGCTCAATGAAGGCGACAGCTTCAGCTATTCCAGCCAGGAGCCGCACCGCTATGGCAACCCCGGGGATGTGGATGCCGTGGTGCTCTGGGTGATTACGCCGCCGACGTTCTGAAAGGAGGACACGTTGGCGCTAAAAGCTTGCCCAGAATGCTTAGGAAAACTATCGACGACAGCTCATAGCTGCCCAGATTGCGGTTTCGCCCCATTGAAATCCGCCTCCGAAATTTCTTCCTTGCAATCGCAGCAGGAGCATTTGCTGGTGGCAGTGCATTTGGATTGACTCGGAGATGGGACATTTGCTCATTGGAGCCGTGTACGCAGCGTTGTTTATGGTCTGGTGCCTGTGCCTAGCTCGAGTGACTCCGAAAAGACTACCCTCTCCCTAACCCTCTCCCTGAAGGGAGAGGGGACCGTTCGGCTTCAGGCGTAATACCGAGCCAGCCGGCAACTCCGTAAAGCTCCCTCTCCCTTCAGGGAGAGGGCTGGAAAGAGGGAAAATCCCCCGTTCCGAAGCCGATCAACCCTTGATCAGCCGCCCCAACCCATCCAGCAACCGCTGCAGCGCGCCCTGGTTGGCCTTCATCACGCCCAACCCGGCCTCAGCCATGCGCTTGGCAGCCGCAGGCTCGTCCCACAACGCCGCCACGGCCACCGCCAGCGAAGGCGCATCGACCACTTCCCGCAGCGCACCGACCTCGCTCAGTTGCGCGGCGATCTCCAAGAAGTTGAACAGGTGCGGCCCGGACAGTACCGGCTTGCCCAGCGCCGCCGGTTCCAGCAGGTTGTGCCCGCCATTGGGCACCAGGCTGCCGCCGACGAAGGCGACATCGGCCAGCGCATAGAGGAACAGCAGTTCGCCCATGGTATCGCCCAGCAGCACCTGGGTATCGGCCGTGACCGGCTCATCGATGGAGCGGCGCTGGGTGCGGAAACCCTCACGGGCGCACAGCTCGAACATCGGGTTGAAGCGCTCCGGGTGGCGCGGCACCAGGATCAGCAGCGCCTGCGGGTGTTTCTTCAGCAATTGGCGGTGGGCAGCGAGGATGATTTCGTCCTCCCCGGCGTGGGTGCTGGCGGCGATCCACACCGGACGTTGCTGCGCCTGCCACTGGGCGCGCAGCTCATCGGCGCGCGACAGCAACTCAGGGGCGATGGTCAGGTCGAACTTGATCGAACCGGTCACGCTCACGCAGTCCGGGCGGGCGCCGAGCTGGCGGAAGCGCTCGGCCTCGACCTCGGTCTGCACGGCAATCCAGCTCATCTCTTCCAGCATCGGCCGGGTCAGTCCGGCGAAGCGCGCATAACCGCGCGCCGAGCGCTCGGACAGCCGCGCATTGGCCAGCGCCACCGGGGTGCCGCGCTTGGCGCACTGGTGGATGTGGTTCGGCCACAGCTCGGTTTCCATGATCACACCCAGCACCGGCCGCGCGCGATCGAGAAAGCGCGACGCCGCCCAGGGCAGGTCATAGGGCAGGTAACAATGCTGCACCTGGTCGCCGAACATCGCGCGGATACGCTCGGAGCCTGTGGGCGTCATGCAGGTGACAGTGATCGGCAGGCCGGGATAGCGCTGCATCAGCGCGCGGATCATCGGCGCGGCGGCGATGCTTTCGCCCACCGACACCGCATGCACCCAGATGCCGCCAGGCTTGAGCGCCGGGAGGCCAAGGGCGAAGCGCTCGCCGACGCGCCGGGCATAGGCCGGCGCCTTGCGCGAACGCAGGAACAGGCGCAGCGCAACCAGCGGCAGGCCCAGGTGGAACAGCAGGGTATAGAGGGTCCGGTTCATGGCGGCGGAGAGTAGCAAATTAGCGGGCTTGGCCGCCGCACAATCCTGACTGGCGCAGCGTTTCTGTAGGAGCGAGCTTGCTCGCGAACCGCTTGACGTCGGAGCGGCCGGGAAATCCTGTTCGCGAGCAAGCTCGCTCCCACGAAGAGCCAATCAAACGGGCGAAGCGAGATGCTCGGCGAAGCACTCGCCCAACCAGTTGGCCGCCGGGCCCAGCGGCTCGTCGCGGCGCCACACCAGCTCCACCACCAGCGGCGGCGGGGTCCAGTCGCTGGCCAGCTCCACCAGCAGCGGCTGGTAAGCCGGGTACTGGGCGACGTGGGTCGGCAACCAGGCCCAGCCGAGGTCGCGCATCAGCAGTTCGGCCATGGCGTAGAAACTGTCGGCGCGCCACACCAGCGGGCTGATCTGCTCGCCGCCGGGGTAGTGGCTGTCCTGCGGCGCCATCAGCAACTGACGGTGCCTTGCCAGCTCGCGGCGGTCCGCGTAGTCGAGTCTGGCCAACTCGTGGCCGGCGCCGCAAACGGTAACCATCTCGATGGTGCCCAGGCGCTGCCGCTCCAGCGCTGCCGGCATGCCCTCATGGTGGAACAGCAGCCCGAGGTCGGCGCGGCGCTCCAGCAGCTTGCGCGCCACGTCGCCCTGGGCACTGCTGGAAAGCTGCACCTCCACCGTCGGGAACTCCTGCGCCAACGCCTGCAGGCCGGAGAGCACAGGCTGGTAAGGCATCGCCTCGTCCTGCGCCAGCCGCAACAAAGGCTCGGTGCCGCGCACCAGGGACAGCGCGCGGCTTTCCAGGCGCTCGCACTGGCGCAGCACTTCGCGAGCCTCATCGAGCAGCGCCCTGCCCTCGCCGGTCAGCACCGGCTGGCGGCCGCTGCTGCGCTCGAACAGGGTCACGCCCAGGTCGCTCTCCAGCAGTGCGATGGACGAACTCACTGCAGACTGCACGCGCTTGAGCTGCCGCGCAGCGGCGGAAAAAGACGACTGGTCGGCGACGCTGACGAACAGGCGCAACTGGTCCAGGTTCCATTGCATAACCTATCTCCATAGCAGATAGGCAATGACTTTATCCCATCACCAACAGGACTAGAATGGGCGCCAGAATCGAACGTCAGCTGCGTGTCGCTCATACCGAGCGGCGTGTCGTTCCGGGGAGCACCCACCATGCCCGGCTATCTCTACCTCGCCATCGCCATCGTCGCCGAAGTCATCGCTACCGCCTCGCTGAAATCGGTGAAGGGCCTGTCCACGCCGCTGCCGCTGATGCTGGTGATCGTCGGCTACGCCATTTCCTTCTGGATGCTTACCCTGGTAGTGCGCAGCATACCGGTGGGCATCGCCTACGCCATCTGGGCCGGCCTGGGTATCGTGCTGGTCAGCATTGCGGCCCTGGTGCTCTACCAGCAGAAGCTCGATACCCCGGCCATTCTCGGCATGGGCATGATCGTCAGCGGTGTCGTCGTCATCCAGTTGTTCTCCCGCACCGCCGGTCACTGACGCGGCACCGGCGCGCGGCCTGCTGCCGCGCGTCAACGGGTTATACTGCGCGCCTTGTTTTCCCCTTCGAGGCGCTTTCATGTCCGAATCCCTGAGCACCGACATCCTCATCGTCGGCGGCGGCATCGCCGGTCTCTGGCTCAATGCGCGTCTGCGGCGCGCCGGCTTTTCCACCGTGCTGGTGGAGAACACCGCGCTGGGCGGCGTGCAGAGCATGCGCTCGCAGGGAATCATCCATGGCGGTACCAAGTACGCCCTGCACGGCGCGCTGACCGGCGCCTCCGAAGCCATCGCCGACATGCCCGCGCTGTGGCGCGACTGCCTGGCTGGCACCGGCGAAGTGGACCTGCGCGGCGTACGTGTGCTCTCCGACGACCATTACCTGTGGTCCCCCGGCGGCCTGGCCGGCAACCTCACCAGCTTCTTCGCCAGCAAGGCGGTGCGCAGCCGCGTAGCCCAGGTGAAAGGCAGCGACCTGCCGCCAGCGCTGCAGGACAAGGCCTTCAAGGGCAAGGCCTATCGCCTCACCGAACTGGTGCTGGACGTTCCCAGCCTGATCGCCCGCCTGGCCGAGCTGGCCGGCGATAGCCTGCTGGCCGGCGAGCGCATCGAAGCGCTGCGCGAGGGCGACAAGCTGGTCGGGCTGCGCGTGGATGGCCGCGAGGTCCGCGCCCAGCGCGTGGTGCTCAGTGCCGGCGCCGGCAACGAGGCGCTGCTGCGCGAACTGGGCCTGGAGCGCCCGGAGATGCAGCGCCGTCCGCTGCACATGGTGCTGGTCACCGCGCCGACCCTGAAACCGCTGTACGCCCACTGCCTGGGCGGCGGGCCGAAACCCCGCGTCACCGTCACCACCCACCCGCTGAGCAATGGCGACTGGGTCTGGTACCTGGGCGGCGATATCGCCGAAGCCGGCGGCGTGGCGCGCAATGAGGCCGAGCAGATCGCCGAGGCGCAACGCGAACTGCACAAGCTGGTGCCCTGGATCGACCTTTCCGCCGCGCGCTGGGCCACTCTGCGCGTGGACCGTGCCGAGCCCTCGCAGAACAACCTGCTGCGACCGGACAGCGCGTTCCTTGCCGAGGACGGCGCGTTGCTGGTCGGCTGGCCGACCAAGCTGGCCCTGGCGCCGAACTTCGCCGACCGCGTGCTGGAGTCCCTGGAGAAGAGCGGCATTCGTCCGCAGGCGAGCGCTGCCTTGCCCGCCCTGCCGCGCCCGGCCCTGGCCCGCCCGGTGTGGGAGGAGCTGCTCGGATGAGGACCCTGCATCACCTGCATCGCCCGCTGGGCAGCACCGGCCTGAACGTATCGCCGCTGGGCCTGGGCACCGTGAAGCTTGGCCGCGACCAGGGCGTGAAGTACCCCGAGGGCTTCCGCATCCCCGATGACCGCGAGGCCGCCGACCTGATCGCACTGGCCCGCGACCTGGGCATCAACCTGATCGACACCGCGCCGGCCTATGGCCGCAGCGAGGAACGTCTCGGTCCGCTGCTGCGCGGCCAGCGCGATGCGTGGGTGATCGTCAGCAAGACCGGCGAGGAGTTCGTCGACGGCCAGTCGCACTTCGATTTCAGCGCCGTCCACACGCGTCGCTCGGTGGAGCGCAGCCTGCAGCGCCTGGAGACCGATTACATCGACCTGGTGCTGGTGCATTCCGATGGCAATGACCTGGACATCCTGCGCGGCACCGAGGTCTACGCGACCCTGGAACAGCTGAAGAAGGAAGGGCTGATCCGTGGCTTCGGCTTCTCCGGCAAGACCGCCGATGGCGGGCTTCTCGCGCTGGAGCGCGGCGATTGCGCCATGGTGACCTACAACCTCAACGAGCAGACGGAAAAACCGGTGATCGACTATGCCCAGGCCCATGGCCGCGGCATCCTGATCAAGAAGGCCCTGGCCAGCGGCCATGCCACCCTCGCCCCTGGCGTCGACCCGGTGCGCGCCAGTTTCGAGCTGGTGCTGGGTCATCCCGGCGTCGCCAGTGCCATCGTCGGCACCATCAATCCGCTGCACCTTGCCCACAACGTGAAGATCGCCGCCGAGGTCATCGACCGCTGATCGGCGGTCATGTGGATTGCGTATTCCTGTGCCATGCTCCAACTCCGCCGGAGAAAACCGGTGGCACAGAAACTGTCGCCAGCCGGCGATTCCCACGCAAAAGCCTCGGAATCGCCCAGCCTTTCAGGGAAAAATCCGGAAATCCTTTCGATTTTCGATGACACCAGGAGAGGTGTCAGGCTGTCCAGGTTGTAGCGACCCTGCAATGAATGATCGGCCGGACTGTCTCCATCAGATGGTCAGCGTTCGCGTCGGCGCCGCTTTCTGACCCGGCACGCGCCCGCGCAACCCGGTGCCCAGTACGACCAAGGCCCTGTGACAGAAGGAAGCCCCTATGCCCCGTACGCTCGCCCGCAAGGACCCGACCGCCTTCAAGACCCTGCCGCTGCTGGTGCAAGCCAGCGCGGAAGGTCTCGCCTACCAGACCCTCGGCAAGCCCCTGAACTTCGCCCAGGTCCTGGAAAAGCGCCGCCCTATCGAGATCAACGAAACCGAGCGCTTCGACGCTGAACTGGCCAACCTCGGCGTGTCAGTGCGACTGACCCTGAACTATCAGGGGCGCGATCACTGGATCCTGGTGCGCCAGCGCCGCCAGGACCGTGGCGACACGGTGCTCAAGCTGATTTCCGGCTACGTGCCGGCCCACGAGCTGAACCTGCCGCTGCTCACCGCGATCCAGGAAGTGGCTGAGGAATGCCTGGTGGAAACCGCCGACGGCTGGCTCGGCGGACGCTTCGGTGATACCTGGCTGCCGACCCCCTACGAAGGCATCCTGCGTTACCGCGAGACCAGCCACTTCTCGCTGACGCCGCTGTCCGGCGCTGCCCGTCCGGTTCAGGCGGGCGCGCTGCGTCTGCTGGAGCGTCCGCAGGCCTATGTGCACCTGCCGACGGCCTCGCTGCAGCTGGTCTATGACCTGCGCATGGAGCTGCCCAAGGACGCACGCGAAGTCAGCCTGTTCCATGTCGACGAGAAACTCGAGAGCGGCCCGCTGGTGGCGCGGCTTGACCGCCGGCGTCCGGACCTCTACCTGCTGCCGCTGGAGCACGGCCGGCCCAGCGGCGAGCTCTACACCCTGAGCAAGGGCGAACTGTGCAAGGCTGGCACCCGTGGCCTGTGGCTGTCGGAAAGTTTCGCCGAGCAGGACGGCTGGCTGGTGCGCGAAGAGCGCATCCGATTCCGCGAATGGATGGAGCAGTGGCCGCCCGCCGCCGGCAATGCCGGCAGCGGGCGGCGCACGGCCTGAGGCCGCCAACGTGATCTGATCACTCCGGCCTGACGGCTGGTTTGGGACAGATGCCGCATCCTGAAGCTCTGCGCGGGGTTCTGCCCTCTCCCCCGCCCTCTCCCTGAAGGGAGAGGGAGCTGTCCGTACCGGCTGATGCCAAGGTTTCATCCTGCACCGAACGGTCCCCTCTCCCTTCAGGGAGAGGGTTAGGGAGAGGGGCTCTTGCCGGGCAACGGATATCGCAGGGTGCTTGCGTCACTTCAACTGACTGGAACTCTTGCCCAGCAACCGCCGCGCCACGATCAGCAGTTGGATCTGCTGGGTGCCTTCGAAGATGTCGAGAATCTTCGAATCCCGCGCCCATTTCTCCAGCAAGTTCTCTTCCCCATAGCCCAGCGCGCCGGCCAGCTCGACGCATTTGAGCGTCACCTCGTTGGCCACCCGCCCGGCCTTGGCCTTGGCGATGGAGGCCTCCTTGGAGTTGGGCAGGCGGTTGTCTGCCATCCAGGCGGCTTTCAGGGTCAGCAGGCGCGCGGCCTCCCATTCGGCTTCCAGCCGGTACAACGTGGCTTCGGCATGGCTGGCGGTCAGCAACGGCTGGCGATAATCGAAGCGGCAACCGGCCTTCTTCAGCAGTTCGCGGGTGCGATCCAGCGAGGCCTTGGCCACGCCGATGGCCATGGCGGCCACCAGCGGACGGGTGTTGTCGAAGGTTTCCATTACCCCGGCAAAGCCCTTCTGCACATCGATCTCGGCGTTGCCCAGCAAGTTGGCAGCCGGCACCCGACAGTCGGTGAAGCTGATGGACGCGGTGTCCGACGCCTTGATGCCGAGCTTCTTCTCCAGGCGGGTGACGGTCATGCCCGGCGTGCCCTTCTCCACCACGAAAGACTTGATCGCCGCGCGGCCCAGGCTCTTGTCCAGGGTCGCCCAGACCACCACCGCGTCGGCGCGGGCGCCGGAGGTGACGAAGATCTTCTCGCCATTGAGCACATAGTGATCGCCATCGCGGGTGGCGGTGGTGCGAATCGCCGCCGAGTCCGAGCCGCAGCCCGGTTCGGTAATGGCCATGGCCGCCCAGGTGCCGGAGAAGCGCTTGAGCTGCTCCTCGTTGGCCACTGCGGCGATGGCCGCATTGCCCAGGCCCTGGCGCGGCATGGCCAGCAGCAGGCCGGTGTCGCCCCAGCACATTTCCATCACACCCAGGCAGGCGGAGAGGTTGCCGCCGTTCTTCACGCCCTCCTCCGCGCCGGCCTTGCGCTTGCTGGCCGAAGTGGCGCCAACGGCGTCCGGCGAGCCGGCGTTCATGCCGTCCAGCAACGCGGCCAGCAGGTCCAGTTCCTTGGGATAGGCGTGCTCGGCCTTGTCGTACTTCCGCGATATCGGTCGCAGGTAGTTCTCCGCCACCTGTCGGGCCTGGTTCTGCAAGGTGCGGAATTTCTTCGGTGTCTCGAGGTACATGGAAGGCTCCTAAGCGGAGCTCATCGCGTCGCGAGCGAAGCGCAGCCAAGGCGGAAACGGACGAGGAAGCGGAGTTTACAGTTGTAAATGAGCATTCCGAGTTCGTTTCCAACGCCGGCTGGGCGAGCGCAGCAGCGATGAGCCCGCGTTACAGGTGTAGACCGCCGGCCATCAAACTGACGGCGCGCAGGTCGCGGTACCAGCGCTCGGCCGGGTGTTCCTGGGTGAAACCATGGCCGCCGAGCAGTTGCACCGCGTCGGTGCCGATCTTCATCGCCTTCTCGGCGCAGAGCAGCTTCGCCAGGTAGGCCTCGCGGTGAAACGCCAGCCCGCGTTCAGCCAGCGCGCAGGCGCGCCAGACCATCAGGCGCATGGCGTCCAGCTCGACGGCGATGTCCGCGACCATGAAGGCCACGCCCTGGCGATGGCTGATCGGCTCCCCGAAGGCCTCGCGCTCGTTGCAGTAGGTGATCACGTAATCGAGTGCTGACTGCCCCGTGCCGACGGCCAGCGCACACCAGGCCAGCACGGTGTGATCGAGGAAGGCCTGGTAGTCGAAGCGCTCCGCCGCCAGCCGCTGTTCGGCCGGCACCTTCACGCTCTTGAAGCGCACCCGCGCCGTGCCAGTGGCTTTCAGGCCCATGGCCGGCTCGGCGCGCACCTCGACGCCTTTGGCGCGGGTGTCGACCAGGAACAGCGCCGGGCCGTCGCCGGCATCCGCCGCGACAATCAACTTCTGCGCATCGACGCCGCGCACGACCAGGCACTTCTCGCCGGACAGCGTGTACGTCGAACCACGCTTGCGCGCCTTGGTGGACAAGCGTTGCGGATCGGCCAGCAATTGCGGCTCGGTCACCGCGATGGCAATCAGCGGCGCCGCCTCTTCACCGACAAAGGCCGGCAGCCAGCGTGCCTGTTGCTCCGGCGAGGCCCAGCGGCGAATGCAATTGGCCGCCGACAGCGGCACCAGCAGCGCGGCGGCCAGACTCAGGTCGCCTCGGGCGAGGGATTCGGCAATCAGGGCATTGGTCACCACGGTGCGCTCGCCGGCCATGCCGCCGTGCACTTCGCTGACGCCGTAATGGGTCAGGCCCAGCTCCTGCGCCTGGGCCAGCAGTTCCAGGCTGAGGTTGGCCTTGGCGTCGGCCTCATGGGCAGCCGGGCGCAATACTTCGGCGGCGAAGCCTTCGAGCATCTCCACCAGCATCTGCTGCTCATCGGACAGGGACAGGTCGAACAACCCGTCCGGGTCAGCCTTGCGCGGGGTCTTGGGTTGCTTGGCGGCGCGCTCGCTGGCCAGCCGGAAGCCGGTGCGGCTGCCGCTGTAGAGCAGGCGTTCGAAGGGCTTGCGCAGCTTGAGTCGATCCGGCCAGTCGGCCTGGGCGACACGATTCAACACGGCCAGGGCACGGCCCTGCACGTCGGTGGTCATGGCATCTCGCTCCGCGGAGGGTGGATGCCGCGATCATGCGCTGCAAAATGCCGCAGGGACCATGACCGCTTTGCCGCTGGTCACTGGCAGAGCGGTCAGTGCATCGCCACAAACAAAAAGGGCGCTACCCGGTAGCGCCCTTTCTGGGGAGGAGAGGATCAGCCCTGATGGCGGATCTTCTCGACGATGGCCGTGGTGGAGCTGTTTTCCACCAGGCCCAACACGCGGACTTCGCCGCCGTAGGCCCTGACGATGTCGGCGCCGACCACCTGCTCGACGCCGTAGTCGCCGCCCTTCACCAGCACGTCCGGGCGGACTTCGGTGAGCAGGCGCTCGGGGGTGTCTTCGGCGAAGCTGACGACCCAGTCCACCGCACCGAGGCCGGCCAATACGGCCATGCGGCGGTCGACGCTGTTGATCGGGCGGCCCGGGCCCTTGAGGCGGGTCACCGAGGCGTCGTCATTGGTGGCGACGATCAGGCGGTCGCCCTGGGCGCGGGCCTGTTCCAGGTAAGTCACGTGGCCGGCGTGGAGGATATCGAAGCAGCCGTTGGTGAAGACGATCTTCTCACCATGGGCGCGCGCATCCTCGATGGCCAGCAGCAGTTGGTCGAGGCTCAGCACGCCACGCTCGGAGCCCTGTTCGCGCTGCACGGCGCGACGCAGTTCCGGGGCGCTGATGGCGGCGGTGCCGAGCTTGCCGACGACGATGCCGGCGGCCAGGTTGGCCAGGGCTACGGCCTGCGGCAGCTCCTCACCGGCCGCTATGGCGCCGGCCAGGGTGGATATCACGGTGTCGCCGGCGCCGGTGACATCGAACACTTCGCGAGCGCGGGCCGGCAGGTGAAGGGCGTTGTGACCGGGGCGCAGCAGGGTCATGCCGTGCTCGCCACGGGTGACCAGCAATGCACCGAGTTCCAGCTCGGTCATCAGTTGCTGGCCCTTGGCGACCAGGTCGGATTCGTCGGTGCAGCGGCCGACGATGGCTTCGAATTCGGAGAGGTTCGGGGTGATCAGGCTGGCGCCGCGGTAGATGGCGAAGTCCTTGCCCTTGGGATCGGCCAGCACCGGGATGTTGCGCTGGCGGGCAGCCTGGATCAGTTGCTGGTGGTTTTTCAGCGCGCCCTTGCCGTAGTCGGAGAGCACCAGTACCCGGACGTTATCCAGCAGCGCCTCGACGTCGGCGGACAGCGCCACGGCGTCGGTGCGGAAGGCTTCTTCGAAGTCCACGCGCAGCAGTTGCTGGTGGCGGCTCATGACCCGCAGCTTGACGATAGTCGGCTGGCCGGCGATGCGCTGGAAGCGGGTGGTCACGCCCACCGCCTTGAGGCTGTCGGTCAGACTGTCGGCGGCTTCGTCGACGCCAGTGACGCCAACCAGAAAGGCCGGCGCGCCGAGGGCGGCGAGGTTGAGCGCGACGTTGGCGGCGCCGCCGGGGCGGTCCTCATGCTGCTCGACCCGCACCACGGGCACCGGCGCCTCGGGCGAGATGCGCGAGGTCGCGCCGTGCCAGTAGCGGTCGAGCATCACGTCGCCTACCACCAGCACGGGGGCCTGATCGAATCGGGGCATGGTCAATTTCATGGGAACTCCGCAGGTCGAAATCGCCGCGGATAATACCATAGCCGCCCAGTGCGACTTGCGCCGGGCACCGGGCGGTCACGGCAATCTCTAAGGGATTTTGCGAACCCAGAACAGCTCGTGACGGCGCACCGCCTTGCGGAAGAACTCGTCGTCGCCGGTGGGAGGCCAGCGGCGCCCGGCGAGCACGCGCTGGATCAGTCGGCGCAGGCGTTTCTTGCCGGTGAGCGGGGTCTGCAGGTCGTGCTGCAGGGCCAGGGCCTGGGCCTTGTCGACGCGGGTCGCGGTGTCCAGCACCGGGCTCCACAGCGGGTCGGCCGGCAACGCCTCGATACAGGGCGGCAGGGCAATGCCGCCGTCGGCCGGCCCCATGGGCCAGCGGTCATTGTCGTGCAGGTGATTGGCGTAGAGCAGCAGCGTCTGCGGCTTCCAGCTGCTGCGCTCGACGGCTTCCAGCGTGGCGCGGGTGGCGTGCACGTGGTCGGCGTGAGGGTCCAGTTCCGGGTGCGCGGTGAGGATCACCTCTGGTCGGATGCGCTCGATCAGCGCAGT
Source organism: Pseudomonas nitroreducens TX1 (assembly GCF_000313755.1). Classification (GTDB taxonomy): domain Bacteria; phylum Pseudomonadota; class Gammaproteobacteria; order Pseudomonadales; family Pseudomonadaceae; genus Pseudomonas; species Pseudomonas nitroreducens_A. The sequence goes on from NZ_AMZB01000124.1 coordinate 69,116, forward strand.
GAGGTCGGCCACCAGATTCAGCCAGGTCGGCGCGCCGTCGCTGTCGGCGGGCAGCGCGAACGGATTGAATCCGCGCACACTGCGGACGTCGGCCTCGCCGGACTCCTTCGAGCCGAACGCCTGGCTCGGCTCAGCGGCCATGGCCGGCAGCTGCAGGCAGTAATAGCCCAGCTGCACGCAGCGCTCGGCCGGCACGCCGCCCCAGAGCGGCGCGGCAATGCTGTCCCAGGTGCGCAGGCGGCCCTTCAGCCGGGCGGCGGCGGCCTTGTCCAGCCCGAGCCGCTGGTAGTGCTCGGCCTCGATTTCGCCCTGGGTCAGGGTGGCGATCCAGGCGTCCGCGCAGCGGCTGTACTGGCCGAAGGCAGCCAGCTCGGCATCATCCGCATGGGGCGCAATGATCAGCAGGCGCTGCCGGGCATAGTCGGGATTATGGAAGGCGTGCAGCACGCCTTGATGCGCGAGCCGGCAATGGCGGCTGCGCAAACGCAGGTGCCCGGCGCGCAGGGCTTCGCCCTGGCCGGACAGGTTGATATAGCGCTTGCCGCTGACACCGCGCTCGAAGTCCTGGCGATCGTTCTCGACGCCTTCAATCAGCACCTGCGGGTCGAGCCAGCGGCCAAGCAGCGAGGACTTGACCTCGATCTCCAGCACCAGCGTCTCCTCGCTCTCCGACAGCGCGCCGGTGGCGACGTGCAAGCCGTGCGGGCCGAGGGAAACCGGCAGGGCGACGGAGCCCTCGGGGAAGTCGTAGCGGTAGTCGTCGCGCGGCGAGTAGAACAGGTGGTCGGCGAACCAGGCTTCGTGGGCGACCCAGCCGAGCAGCAGCGCCAGCGGCACGCTCCACCAGGGCGCGAAGATGCCCAGCAGGATCAGCGCCAGGAGGGCGACGAGCAGGACCACGCGCTTCTTGCGGCGGTGCTGTTTGAGCAGGTGCTGCTTGCGGGCGCTCATGTGGTTCTCCGTGGACACCGATCGCGGACGGAGTCCGCTCCTACGCACAGACCAAGTCGCCGTGCACGAACTGTAGGAGCGAGCTTGCTCGCGAACAACCCCCGCAGAGGAATGGCTTCGCGAGCATGCTCGCTCCTACAAAAAGCCTGAAGTCAGACCTGAAACACCGGCACGCGGTGGCACCAGCGGTCCTTGTACTCGCGGTCGGCGCGGCCGAAGGAATAGCGCAGGGGCTTGCCCAGCGCCTCGGCTTCGGCCCAGGCCTCCTGCGTATTGACGAAGCTGAGCACGCTGCCGGGGCTGAAGTCGCGATTTTCCGGCGCCACGCCGCCATTGATGTATTCGACGCTGATCCACTTCGGCGCCTCGACCCGGTAGAGAATCTGGATCGCCACCGGCTCGTCGTCCAGGCGCACCAGCGAGCCGCGCATGAATTCGCGCATCAGGCCGAATACTTCGGCCAGCCGCGCCTTGCCGGGCACCTCGAATTCCCAGCGGCGCTGGAACAGGTCGGCATAGATGCTCGCCTGCTCCTCCGGGCTCAACTCGCTCATGGGTTGCAGCACGCCGCCCGCCTCTTCCAGCAGGCGCTGTTCGCGGCGCTGGTTGTAGCGAAATTTCTTCGAGAAGTCGGCCGGGGCGCGGTTCATCGCCAGTTGCTCGGGCTGCGCGCGGGCATCGCTGACCTGTTCGCGATTGAGTTCGGAGAGGTAGCGCACCTGATGGCGCAGTTCGATGCGCGTGCCTTCGGCAATCGGCAGGATGATCTCCGCGTTGCCCAGGTCGAACAGGGCCTTCTTGCCCTCGCGCTTGAGCACGTCCTTGGACAAGGCCAGGTTGCGTCCCCAGGTCGGCACAGCGGCGCGCAGTTCATCGCCCTCGAACCAACCCAGGTAGCGCACCGGAATGCCGGCCAGATGGGCGAGGCGCTCGACCACCTCCGGGTGGGTGGCGACGCTGCCGCCGAAGCGCTGCCAGGCGGCCGCATAGTCAGTTGCCGTGATGGGCGTCCAGCCGCGTTCGCGGAAGACTCGCAGACGGTTCAGCATGTCGGGTGCCGCGTCATACCGGCTGCTCGGCGGTCAGCTCGTTGCCATCGGCCGGATCATCGGCGAACTGGCGGGCATGCAGGCGTGCGTAGTAGCCATTCTGGGCAATCAGCTGGTCATGGGTGCCACGCTCGACGATGTGGCCCTGGTCCATCACCAGGATCAGGTCCGCCGCCTCGATGGTGCTCAGGCGGTGGGCGATGACCAGCGTGGTGCGACCTTGCATGACCTTCTCCAGCGCGGCCTGGATGTGCCGCTCGGACTCGGTGTCCAGTGCCGAAGTGGCCTCGTCGAGGATCAGCACCGGCGCGTCCTTGAGCAGCGCGCGGGCGATCGCCAGGCGCTGGCGCTGGCCGCCGGAAAGCATCACCCCGTTCTCGCCGACTTCGGTGTCGAAGCCTTCGGGCAGGCGGTCGATGAACTCGCGGGCGAACGCGTCCTCGGCGGCCTTCTCCACCGCTTCGCGCGGTTTGCTGGCGAGGTCACCATAGGCGATGTTGTTGAGCACGCTGTCGTTGAACAGATTGACCTGTTGGGTCACCAGCGCGATATGCCGGCGCAGGTTGCTCAGCGTGTAGTCTTCGACGTCCGTACCGTCGAGCAGGATCTGCCCGTCGCTGTGGTCGTAGAAGCGCGGAATCAGGTTGGCCAGGGTCGACTTGCCGCTGCCGGAGCGGCCGACCAGCGCCACCATCTGGCCCGGTTCGACGCTGAAGTTCAGGTCGTTCAAAACCTTCTTCTCGGTGCCCGGGTAGGTGAAGCTGAGGTTCTTCACTTCCAGGCGACCCTGTACGCGGTCACGCTCGACGGTGCCGTTGTCCACCTCGGGCTGCTCGTCGAGTTGCTCGAAGATGCTCTCCGCACCGGCCACGCCCTTCTGGATGGTCGAGCTGACTTCGGACAGCTGGCGGATCGGCTTGGGCAGCAGGCCGGCCATGGAGATATAGGCCACCAGGTCACCGACGGTGGCATCGCCGCGCAGCAGCAGCACGAGGTACAGCAGCACGGCCATGGCGCTGTAGATCACCAGCTGCAGCATCGGCGTGTAGATCGCCGAGGTCTTGTTCATGCGCAGGTTCTTGCTGGTGTTCTCATCGGTCACGTTCTGGAAGCGTTGGCGCTCATAAGGCTCGCCGCCAAAGCTGCGGACCACCCGATAGCCCTGGATGGTCTCGGAGGACACGTGTGTCACGTCGCCCATGGCCACCTGGATCTTCTTGCTCTGCTTGCGGAACTTGCGGCTGGCGCTGGTCACCATCAGGGCGATGACCGGCAGGATCGCCAGCATCACCAGGGTCAGTTTCCAGTTCATGTAGAGCAGCGAGAGGAACAGGAAGACCACGGTCATGCCTTCACGGATCACCACCTTGATGGCATCGGTAGCCGCGCCGGTGACCATGGTCACGTTGAAGGTGATGCGCGAGATCAGGTGCCCGGAGTTGTTGCTGTCGAAGTAGCGATTGGGCAGGGTCAGCAGATTGTTGAACAGCGCGATGCGCAGGTCCTGCACCAGCCCCAGGGACACCTTGGCGATGTAGTAGTTGCCGAGGAAGGAACCGACGCCCTGCCAGACAGCGATCAGTACCACCAGCAGCGGTACCGCATAGAGCAACGAGAGGTCGCGCAACCAGGCCCAAGGCGCATTGGGGAACAGCTTGGCATCCGGATGGGCCAGGCCATCGACGAAATACTTGAGGATGCCCGCCAGCATCGGCTGGGTCGCGGCGAAGATCAGGAAACCGACGATGCTGAGCAGGAACATCCCGATGTACGGGCGCACATAGGACAGCAGTCGGAAGTAGATCTTCAGGCTCGAAGGTGCCTGGGGTTCTTTACCGGACATGTAGGAATCGCACGCTTAAAAGGTCGGCGATTATAACACAGCGCTCTCGTTTGCCCGGCGGCTGGGCTACTATAGCCGGCTATCGATTCAGGGACCCGCCATGCAAGACCTCGCTCTCTCCGCCTACGAAGCGCTACGCGCCGGCGCCCAGGTGCTGGAAGCCGACAAGCATGGCGACAAGGTCCTGCGCCTGGCCGATGGCAACTTCCTGAAACTGTTCCGGCGCAAGCGGCTGATCTCCTCGGCGGCGCTGTATCCCTACGCGCAGCGCTTCGCCGACAACACCCAGACGCTACAGCATCTGAAAGTGCCGTGCCCGCAGATCATCGCGGTCTACCGTATCCCGGAACTCGCCCGCGATGCGGTGCACTACCAGCCATTGCCCGGCGATACGCTGCGCCAGGTGATCGCCGCCGGCGAGGCGGACGCGAAGCTGGCAGCCCAGTTGGGCACACTGATCGCCGAATTGCATGATCAGGGCGTGTACTTCCGCTCGCTGCACCTGGGCAATGTGGTGAGGACGCCGGAAGGCTCCCTGGGCCTGATCGACCTCGCGGACATGAAGAAGCAGCGGCGCGCGCTTTCCCGCCAGCAGCGCAAGCGCAACTTCGCACACATGCTGCGCTATACCGGTGATCGTCAGTGGCTGCTCGCCGGTAACACCGACAGCCTGTCGCAGGCTTACCTGGCGCGCAGCCAGGTTCGCTGGCCGCTACCGGACCTCAAGCAGTTTCTCAGTTCGGCGCCCTGACTGCCGGACGCACCGGCGGCCAGCGCTCAAGGGTCAGCCCGAGCAGGATCACCACCCACGGCATCAGCCACATGGCGCGCGTTCGCTCCCAAAGGCTGAACACGTCGAACTGCATGGCCACGCTGGAAAACACCCACAGCAACAACACCGAAAGCCCCAGGGCACGCGCACGGCAACGCCAGGCGCGGTAGCCGATCACCGCCCAGAGCGCCAGGAATGCCAGCATGGCCGGCACGCCGTATTGAATGGCGGTATGCGCCGGGAAGTTGTGAGCGCCATTTTCGTAAACGGAGCGGCCGCTGGTGACCGAATAATCGGCACCCAGCCCAACCCCGAGCCAGAAGTGCTGCTGGATCAGCGGCCAGGCACTGCGCAGTAGTTCGAAGCGCTCGGCATCGCCGCGCTCCATCAACCCTGGTTCGACGACGACCAGCGTCGCCCCGCCCACCAGCAGCAGCAATGGCAGCAACTTGGCGATCCGCCCCCGTACCAGGCTGAGGCTGAAGATAGCCGTGACCATCAGCGCCAGGAGTGCGCCGCGGCTGCCACACAACGCTACATAAGCCAGGGCCGCTGCCAGCAGCAGCACCCAGGGCAATTGGCCCCAGCCGCGACGCGGCAGCAGAGGCACGCACATCACCGAGACGAAGGCGATCGAATAGGCCGCCGCATTCGGGTTGTCCATGAAGCCACCGAAGCCATTCAGGCGTTCGCCGTCATAGAGGGGGGCCATCACCAAAGCCGCAAGGCTGTATAAACCGATCACCAGTGCCAGGGACAGCAGTGTCATATGCAGCCGGCGCTCATCAGCCCGCGCCCATAGCACCCAGCCCAGGACGAACAACATGAACAGCGAAACGCTCTTGAGGCTGCCAAGCGGCTTTCCCGACGTAGACCACAGCAGCGAGAGCACCGCCCAACCGAACAGCGCCAGCAGGAGCCACAGCTCCCGCTGCGCACGCAGCAAGTGGCCGAGTTCCTCGCGACGAGCGATGCACAGCCACAGGGACGGCAGGTAAGCGAACAGCGCGACCATCTGGAAATAGAACTTCATGGTCGGAGTGAGCATCACGCCAGCGATGCTCCACAGCACACCAATGCCCAGCATTGCCTCGGCTATCCGTGTTCCCCGGCGCTGAGTCGCACCGGTTGGCGTCACTCTCGGACACCAGGCCCGCCAGGCTTGGGCAATCACTTCTTTCATCGGCAAACGTCTTGTTCCTGCCCGAACTTGAATAACAAATGACGAACCCGCCGCAAGGTGACGCGATTCCAGCGCCACGGCGGGAGTTGCAGCAGCAGCGACCAGGCGTACCCCTTGTCATTGACCACGGATTGCTTGAGCGCCTTGTTGAGGATGCAGGTCATGCCAGCGGAGTAGGCCGGGTGATCCCGGTAGGGCGCGACCGCCATGCGATCATACTGGAGCTGGTTCTTGTAGGCCGTCCGCGACAGGTTGCCTGCATGGCGACGGTAGCCACTGACGACTTCCGGCAGGACTTCGACCCCGTAGCCCAGATGAGCGATTTTCAGGGTCATCTGGAAGTCCTGGATGCGAATCTGCGGATCGTAGCGCCCTGCCCGCTCCATGGCCTCGCGCCGGTACATGGCTACCGTCGCGCCGATGGCGATGGCCTGGCCCAACAACTCATCGAAGCTGTAGCGGCGCACGGCGCTGCCGGGGCCGCCTTTGATGTGCTTGCCATTGGCATCGATATAGACTGCACGCCCGCCGAGGCAACCGACCTGCGGATGCTCGCGCAGGTATCTGGCCTGCAGGCTCAGGCGCCCTGGCAGCATGATGTCGTCGGAGTCTGGCGTGGCTACCAACTCGCCCCGTGCATGGCTCAGGGCAGCATTGAGCGCGGCGCTGACGCCCTGGTTGGCCTGGCGGTAGAACTGGAAGCCATGCTGTTGCTGCAGCGCCTGGATCTTCTCGGCACTGCGGTCCTGGGAGCCGTCATCCACCACGATCAGTTCGAAGTTCGGATAGTCCTGCCCCAGGATGCTCAGCAGCGTCTCTTCGATATAGCGTTCGCGGTTGTAGCAAGGCACCAGCACAGAAATCAGCGGGTAATCCACAGGCACCTCGGTGTCCGGCGAAGGAGTGGGCACAGATCAGATCCCCAACGCCAGACGGCAACGTTCGAGCACTCCGGGCTGCGGCCGTTCGCGCAGCGGCTCGGCCATGGCCTGGACGATCCGTGCGCCAATCTGGCTGAAGCCGAAACCCTCAACCGCCAGCGCTCGTCCAGCCTCAGCGATACGGGCGGCGTGCTGCGGGTCGTTCCGCAGCCATTGCAGCTTGCTGCGCAACTGGGCAACGTCGCGGTAAAGCACCACGTTGTGCATATCCTGCAAGCCGAGCGCACGGTTCTCCGCCTCGCCCTGGTCATAGGCGAGCAAGACGCAACCGCAGGCCATCGCCTCGAAATTCTTGATCATGTACTCACCCATGCCGACATCCGCGCTGACGAAGAAGCGAATGCGGTTGAGGGTGTTCAGGTAGTCCTCGCCTGAATTGGTCTTGGTGACCAGCAGGTTTTCCACCTTGCCCAGCTCGTCCAGCAGCGCCTTGCGGCCACTGTAGGCAACGCTGCCGGTGCTGCCGACGAACGCCAGTTCGATATCGCGCTCGCGCCCCAGATCGTGGAGCAGGTCCTGGTCGTAGCCCTTGGGCACAAAGACCGCATCGAAGCCTTCCTGGCGCAGCCGCTCGCTGACCATGAAGCCGGAGCTGATCACGCGCGCCCAGGGCAGGCGACGGTAGTGCGCACTGAACTTCCCGGTGTACTTGCAGGGGATGTAGTTCTGGTAGGCATCGTGTTCGAGGATGACAAGGTTGGGCACGCTGCGGATGAAGGCGGCCTGGCGCATCTCCTTCTTGAAACGCAGGAAGAACAGGATGCGGTCGTATTTCGACACGTCCACCTGTTCACGGAAATAGCGGCGCAGGTTGGCCTGCTCGCCACTGCTCAGCCAGCGCAGATCGCACTCGCAATGTTCGGCGATGCCGTCATACAGGCGGTCGAGGATGGCGCGTTGTTCTTTCTGGACCAGGAACAGGACCTTCATACCGGCTTGCCCACCTCAGGACGCAATGGTTGCGACGTTGCCAAGGCCACCAGTTCATGGACCTGAGCAAGGTTGACCTTCGGGATCAACTCGCCGGGAAGGCGGCTCTCGCGGGAAAGATTGAACACCTGGAACCCGGAGTCGATAACCTGCCGGGCCAACAGGCTGAAATTTGGCAGGATGTGCCCGGCGAAATCATCGTCCAGGCGGCTTTTTACCTGGACACCGGCAGGATCGTAAAACTGTCCGAGCGACGAATTCATATCTACGCCCACGAGGAACACCCTGTCGAAACCCAGGTAATACGCCAACTGAATGGCGACATAGGCAATGGTACGAGCGGAGAAGTAACCCCGACCGAAGTTCCGGCTGAAACCCAAACGGTTGGCGGCCTGACTTAGCAAGGACCAGTTCATGACGAAATCCGGGTCTTTCCGGGCCGACCAGGCGAACGCGCGGTCTGTGCGCTGGGGCACATCCGCCCAACGATTGACACGCTCCATCAGCAGAAGGTTCTCCGCCTGCAGCGCCTGCGGCTCCTTTGCGTACAACCGCTTCATGGCCTCCAGCCCCAGCGCCGCCCATTGCGACCGGTGAATGCCACTGGCAACGGCAGTGCTTTTCTTTTCGGCCACACCGGCATCGTCGCAAAGGTAGAAGAACGGACGCACGCCCTCCTGCTCGAAGCGGGCGATGGAGCCGTTCATCGCGATCATCGGTACATGGGCGTAGTCCTTCAGGGGAAACTCAGCCACCGATGGCCCCGACGCGATGATGAAGACTGCCCCGCTGCGACTGTTGCGCAGCAGCTGCCAGGACGGTAGACGACGCGCCTGCCCGGAAGGCAGGTGCAAGGTACGCTCGCCGGAAGGTCCGGCCTCCAGAGTCACAACCGTCATGGGGTTTCTTCTATCCTGAGCAACGCCTGGATATCACGGCGCACTGCGACGGACTTGTCGGCGAAGAAGGCGTTCGCGTCGTGGAATTCACTCCAGCCGTCAAGGAAGACGAAATCCAGTCCAGCCCCATGGGCGCACTGGTAATCGAAGCGGCTGTCTCCCAGGAACAGGGCGGGGCCGGCGATATTGCCGCTAGCCAGTTCGCGGGCAAGGATACGGTCCTTCGGCGTCGGGCTACCGAAGATGCCGCCATCGAACAGGCGGTCCAGGCCGCGAGCGGAAAACACGTCGCGCAACTCGGCCTCATCACCGCCCGAAACGATCAGCCAACGGCTATCGGGCAACTGCGCTCGCAACGCCTGCAACCCCGGCGCCACGGCACAGTCCAGCAATCCTTGGCGAACGGCGGCAGCGTATTGCTCGAGGAGACCGGGGAGCAATGCCTGAACGTCCTTCGCCCTCACGATGTCCTGCAGGAAATACTCGAACTTGCGATAGCGGGATATGCCGCCGTTGGCCTGGTGATAATCGACGAAGGCCTGCGCAGCGCTGTCCCCGAACGGCAGTGCAACTTCGTGGAAAGCCCGGGTCTTCACTGCGTTGGAGTCCAACACGACGCCATCGCAATCGAACACCAGGCAGCGGTAGTCGGCGAGATTGCGCAGCATCACAGTCCCCGCGCCCGAATGGCCGCCTCGGCCGTCTCGATGTCTTCAGGGTTGTCTACGGCAATGGAGTCCTGCGACAGTTCAAGCATCCGCACCTCCCAACCCAGCTCCAGGAAACGCAGTATCTCGATGTCCTCCAGGCTCTCCAGCGGTGTTTTGCTCGTGCAGGCGGCAAAGGCCTCGAGCGCGGCACGAGGGAAGGCGTACAGACAGACCTGGCGCCAGGCCTTGATGAACTCGTCCGCCTTGGTGCCGGGAATAGTCGCGCGAGACATGTAGAGCAGGCGGCCATCGGGACGCATGACCACCTTGGGCGTGCTCGTACTACGGAACTGCAGTTCCTGCTCGATGGCACAGAATCCGTTGAGCACCTCGCCCGGCCATTGGGCGCTGGCCTCGATCATGCGCCGCAAGTCGTCCGGGTTGAAGACTGGCTCGTCACCCTGCACGTTGATGAACACATCCGCATTGAGCTGCTGCGCGCATTCGGCGAGACGGTCGGTACCGGTAAGGCAGTCCCCGGAGGTCATCAGCACGGCAATGGAGTGCGCCTCGCATACCTGGCGAATCCGCTCATCGTCGGTCGCGACGTAGATTCGTTCAGCCGGACAAGCCTTCAGGCACTGCCGGTAGGTGCGCAGGATCATCGGAACGCCGTTCAGCTCCACCAGCGGCTTGCCCGGCAAGCGGCTGGACTGGTAGCGAGCGGGAATGATCACGGCGTAATCGAGCTGAGCGGACATAGATGACTCAAAGGGCATAGATGGAAGAACAGGGAACCTGATAGCGGGTCGGTGTCACCGCCAGCAATTCGGGCACTGCCTGCTGAGCCTGATAAGCCTCCAGCACGTCGTTGACCTCAACATTGCGCGGATCCTCGCCGGGATAGCCGTCGAAACCCGCCAGCAGAACCCGCCGGGCCTTGCCGCTGGCCGCGATTGCCAGCGCATAGGCCGCCACCAGCGACGTCGGCAATGTACAGTGCCGGGCATGGAAACCAAAGCCCTGCCTGTCGATGGACAAACCAAAGTCCAGAAGCGCTTTGCCCTTCAAGGAATTCAGCACATCCTCAGGCAACATGCTCGCCGGCGTGATCAGCGGCTGCGGCAGTTGCACGTGCTCGGCGCCATCGGCCATCAGGCGTAACGGATGGCAGGCCGCGCGCAGATGGATCAGCTCAGGAGAGATATCGGTCTGTGTATTGAGTGCCAGCACCACGGGGTTGGCCTTGCGGATGTAATGCTCGATGGCATCACGATGCCTGGCCACGCCGGCACCGCTGCCGAGCAGCAGCACCTCCCGGTCGGCCAGCCACTCCTGCGGAGCCCACTCGCCCCGAGGAGAGCCGTGGTAGAAGTGCCGCGATGCCTCGAGAGTGTCCGGGTTGTACTTTTTACCGCCGCTGGTGCGCAGCGCCTGGATCGCGACTAGCAGATCCGAGTCGCTGTAACGCGAGTCAGCCAGCATTTCCTGGACGTAGGTGGGGTGAATGCCATGCATTCCCGCCAGGTAGTAATAAGGATTGGTGCCCCAGCCGTAACGCTGCTGCATCGGCTGGAAGCGCCTCGACACCAGCTGCAGAAGCGCCGAGAGATTGCGCTTGCCATGCTGCATGGCGAGGTATTCGATGCGCGCGTTGCCCGGACCGCGCCCCATGCCAAGCACAGTGCCGTCGACCCAGGTCGCGCCCGCCTCGATGGCTTCGAGCGTGTTGGCGTGGGCCAGTGCGCGATTATCATGCGCATGGATTCCCAGCGGGCCGTCCCATTCGCGGCGCAGCAGGGCGACGATCGCGCGCACATCGGCGGGCGAAAGGCTGCCCATGCTGTCGGCGAAATACAGCACGTCCAGTCCGAACTGCTGGGCTGATGCAGCCAATTGCAGGATGGTTTCGTCAGACTGTTCGGCGATCTGCATCAGGTTGATGCCGACCCGGTAGCCCTGCTGTTTCAACCAGCGGCAGGCTGGCAATACCGCCTGGAACTCGTGGGCATGACTGGCGATGCGCACCAGGTCGATCGGGGACTCCTGCGCGCAAGCAAACAGGAGCGCCGCAGCGGCAAGCGGCCCTTCGGCATGCTGGACCAGCTCACTGGCATTGACCATCACGCCGTAGCAGACGCCCGGAACCAGCGGCAAGCTGGCGAGAAAGGCATCGCTGCTGTAGGCGTATCCGCCGCGAAAACCGTGCCGGGGAAAACCGCGCAGACCCAACTCGACATAATCGATACCCGCACTGGCCACAGCCTGCAGGTACTCGCGAACCAGGTCCGCGTCGAAGTCCCAGTTGTTGTAGTAACCGCCGTCTCGCAATGTGCAATCCAGCAAGAAGACTTTCGAATCGCGCACGTCATGTCCCTCCAACGCGGTAAAGCGGCAGTCAGCGCTCGGCAACGAGCGCCTTCATCAGCGGCAAGCTCCAGAACTCCCGACGCACGGCGGCGTCGGAGAAGCGCGTCTGCAGGCGTTGCTCCATCTGTTGCGCACAAGCCTCGCGCTGCCCACGATCGAGCGCCGCCATATGTCCCAGGCCTTCGGCCAGGGCTTTCTCGTCACGCAGCGGGAACAGGATGCCGACGCCTTCGACCACTTCGCTGGCGCCGCCACCCGCACTGGCGATCACCGGCACGCCCGCGGCCATCGCCTCCAGCAGGACCATGCCGAACGGCTCGTGGTCGGAGCTCAGGGCAAACACGTCGAACGCCTTGAAGTAGCGCTTGGCATCGGGAACCTGGCCGAGGAACAGCACGCGTTCGGCGATGCCCAGTTCGCGGGCCAGATCCTTGAGATCGTCTTCCAGGCGGCCCTTGCCGAGGATCGCCAGCAGGCTGTTGTGCGGCAGGCGCGGCAGTGCCTGGGCGAAGCCGCGCAGCAGGGTGGCCTGGTCCTTGTCCGGATGCAGGCGGCCGACGTTGCCGACCACCCAGGCGTTGTCCGCCAGGCCCAGGTGCTGGCGCGCGGGATAGCGGTCGACCTGCTGCGCCTGCAGCGCATCGACGTCGACCCGGTTGTACAAGGTCTCGATGCGCTCCTGCGGCCAGGCAGGCAGGCAGGCGCGGATTTCGTCGCGCACCGCGTTCGAGACGCCCAGCAGGCTCAGGCGCTCGGCGAAGATACGCGCGAACAACTTGCGCCCCAGGCGCTGGAAATCACCGAAACCGTGGTGCACGCCGATGATCGGCAGACGGGTGCCGAGCATCGCGATCCAGGTCGGCTTGAAGCGGTGCGCAATGCAGAAGCGGAAGTCCCGGGAGCGCGCGATTTCGCGTAGATCACGGATCGCCTTGAGCTTCAGCCCGCGGATGTCCCGCGAGCTGTAGTCGAGGAAGAGCACCTCGTCGCTGGCGCAGCCGGAGGCCACTTCCGGGTCGGGGGCGCCGGTGAGGAACACCGTGGTGACCCGGTAGCCGGTGCCGGCGAACAGACTGGCATATTGACGGGCGCAATCCAGGAAGGGCCCGTCATAGCCATGGCAGAACTGCAGGACGCGCGGTTCAGCCGAGCGAGTCATAGGCCGCCGCGCCGTCCTTGACCACCAGGATGTCCTGCATGATCAGGTATTGCAGGTCCGAACCGTAGAACATGTTCAGCGCGTCGGTGGGCGAGCAGATCATCGGCTCGCCACGGCGGTTCAGCGAGGTATTGAGCGCCACGCCGTTGCCGGTGAGCTTCTCCAGCTCCTTCATCATGTCGTAGTAGCGCGGGTTGAACTCGCGCTTGAGCACCTGGGCGCGGGAGGTGCCATCCTCGTGGACGACTTCCGGCACGCGGGTCTTCCACTCTTCGTTGACTTCGAAGGTGAAGGTCATGAACGGCGCCGGGTGGTCGATCTTGAACATCTGCGGGCCGACGGTATCCAGCATCGACGGGCAGAAGGGCCTCCAGCGCTCGCGGAACTTGATCTGCGCGTTGATGCGGTCGGCGACGCCGGGAACGCTCGGGCAGCCGATGATCGAACGCCCGCCCAGGGCGCGCGGGCCGAACTCCATGCGGCCCTGGAACCAGGCCACCGGGTTGCCGTCCACCAGCACCTTGGCGATCAGCTCGGGCACGTTGTCGATCTTGCGCCATACCGGCTTGGCCTCGTGGCGGGCGCAGGCGGCGATGACGTCTTCATTGCTGTATTCCGGGCCGAGGTAGACGTGCTCCATCTTCTCGACCGGCACGCCGCGCTCCCAGGACACGTACGCGGCGGCGCCAACGGCGGTGCCGGCGTCGCTGGCCGCGGGCTGCACGTACAGCTCCTTGACCTCGGGACGGGCGATGATCTTCTGGTTGAGCTTGACGTTCAGCGCGCAGCCGCCGGCGAAGGCGATCTTGCCGGTCTCGCGGATGATGTCGCCCAGGTAGTAATCCATCATCTCCAGCGCCAGCTTCTCGAACAGCGCCTGGATGCTGGCGGCGTAGTGGATGTAGGGATCGTCGGCGATGTCGCCTTCACGCTTCGGGCCGAGCCACTCGATCAGCTTGGGCGAGAAGTAGTAGCCCTTGCCCTTTTCCTTGTAGCGGCGGAAGCCGATGACGTTGGCGTAGTCGGTGTTGATGATCAGCTCGCCGTTCTCGAACTTGGCCAGGCGGGAGAAATCGTACTTGCTGGCATCGCCGTAGGGCGCCATGCCCATGACCTTGAACTCGCCGTCGAGCATGTCGAAGCCGAGGTATTCGGTCAGCGCGCCGTACAGGCCACCCAGGGAGTCCGGATCGTAGAACTCCTTGATCTTGTGGATCTTGCCGTTCTCGCCGTAGCCGAAGAAGGTGGTGGCGTACTCGCCCTTGCCGTCGATCCCGAGGATCGCGGTCTTCTCCTTGAAACCGGAGCAGTGGTAGGCGCTGGAGGCGTGGGCCAGGTGGTGTTCGACCGGCTGGATCTTGGTTTTCTTCAGGTCGAAGCCCAGCTGCTGCAGGCACCACTGGATACGCTTGTAGTAGCGGTGGTAGCGGCGGTTGCCGAGCAGGATGGCATCGAGCGCACGGTCCGGGGCGTAGGCGTAGCGCTTGGCGTAGTGCCAGCGAGCCTTGTCGAAGATGCTGATGGGGGCGAAGGGAATGGCCACCACGTCAACGTCCGACGGCTTGATCCCGGCCTGTTCCAGGCAGAACTTGGCCGACTCGTAGGGCATGCGGTTCTTCGCGTGCTTGTCGCGGACGAAGCGCTCTTCTTCGACAGCCGCGACCAGTTTGCCGTCGATGTACAGGGCGGCGGAAGGGTCATGGCTTACGGCGCCGGACAGGCCGAGGATGGTCAATGCCACAGGGTCTAGCCTCTTTCATCTGGGCGGGTGCCAGGCACCCGCGGTAAACGTTCGTCGAGCAGCCGGTGCAGTGCGCTGCCCTCTGGCCAGTTGCGCAGGAAGCGCGCACGGTCGCGGGCATAGGCGCGGGCGAAGCTCGCTTCTCGCGAGTGGTGCTGCATGGCATCGAGGTCGATCAACGACCACTGTCCGCCTTCGCCCTGCTCCTGCCAGAACAGGTTGTGCCCCTTCAAGTCGCCATGGCTGATGCGCTCATGCACCAGCGCCGCGAACAGTCTGTCCAGGGCCGCAAGCTCTGTTTCCGGCGGCAGGCCGCCCCCCTCCGGATAGTTCAGGTAGGGTTTGAAACGAGCGATTATATCCTGACCCGCCAGGTAATCGGTAATCAGGAAGGCCGGGCCGCGCAGCCACAGCCAGCGCCGCTCGATCACCGCCAGCGGCTTGGGCGTGGCGATGCCGAGGAAGTCCAGGCGGTTGCCCTCGCGCCAGGAGGCCCAGGCGCGGCTCGGGCGCCAGAAGCGCTTGAACCAATGCAGCAGGTTCTTGATGTTGTAGCGCTTGATCACCAGAGGCCGACCATTGAGCTCCACGCGGGCGACAGTGGCAGCGCCGCCCGTCTTGTAGAGGTGCCCCTTCGCAATGAAAGCGTCAGGGTCGGCCAGCAGCGGCTGCAGCCCTTGCTCTTCCTCGCGGCGCACCGCTCGCAGGCCGAACGGCCCCTTTAACACGCTGAACAGGCTGCAGTCGCGGGCGATCTTCTTCATCAGGTCGCCGACGCGCCAGCGTCGAACCCTGGCGATTTCCTTCTGCAGGGCTTCCAGCGGCAGGGCGTGCTCACCATTGGCCAGCAGGTAGTGGATCAGCAACTCTTCCAGGTACGGCTCGAGGCTTGCCGGCAGCTGGGCAAAGAACACCCCGAGGTTTTCCAGAACATGCTTGCGCGACAGTGGCTGGCCGGGGGTTTCCGCGCGGATGCCGGCGCCATCGATCAGGTACAGCCTGCCGGCGTGGCGCAACAGGTTGTCCAGGTGCAGATCTTCCTGCCATAGGCCCTTGGCGTGCATCAGCGCAATGGCAGTCAGCGCCTCGGCGAGGACGGCGGTCTGCCCTTCGGACAGCAGCGGCTCGCCCTCCACGGTGCGCCAGGCGTCCCAGAGACTCTCGGCATTGTCGAGAAACTCGAAGAGCAGCCAGCCGCCTTCGCCGTCCTTCAGCCCGTCGGCCAGCAACTGCGGCGTGGGCAGGCCCTGTTCGGCGAGCAGGCGCACGCCTTCGCGCTCACGCTGGAAGTGCCGTGCGGCCTTGCCGCCGACCAGCAACTTGGCCAGCACCGGTCGGCCGCGCCAATTGGCCGCACCGACGTAGCGCTGGCCGGGCAATACGCGCAGCAGGCTGTCCAGGCGCAGTTCGGCAGGACCCGCGCCATCTTCCAGTTCGATGCGCAGCGGCAGCGCCGGAACGCGGCCGGCATCGCGCAGGGCAGACAGCCTCATGCGCGGTTTTCCTTCTTCTTGCGGCGCGCGCCCAGGCGGCGGTACCAGTCGTCCACTTCAGGGCCGGTGGACGAGGTCCCCAGGTAGGCCGCCAGCAGGTTGCGTACGTCGGTCTCGTTCCAGTCCGGCGCGCGGCGCAGCAGCGGCTCAAGGTCGCGCACGCGGTCGCGCTGGCCAAACCACAGTGGGCGGGTCTTCTCCAGGTCGATCAGGGTCGCCTCGTAGGCGTCATCGGTTTCGCGCAGGAAGATGTGCTTGGGGTAGAAGCAGCCATGCATCTGCCCGGCTTCGTGCAAGCGGCGCGCGAGCATGCCGCAGGCGCGCAGGATAGCCTGGCGACGCTCGGCCGGTAGGTTCGACCAGCCCTGCAGCAGGCTGTCCAGGTCACGCCAGCCGTCCAGGGCGCGGGTCATCAGGATCGCCCGGCGCTCGCCGCCGACCTGCCGGGCGCCGAAGAAGGCCGCCTGCATCGAGGGAATACCCAGTTGGTGGTAGCGCTGGATATTGCGGAACTCGCGACTGAAGGTCGGCTCGCCCATGGGTTTGCGGATGCTGCGGGTCAGGTGGTTGCTCTGGCGCTTGAGGTAATAGGCAGTGCCGTCCAGCTCCAGGCGATAGACGCTGCTCCAGCCACCGCGCTCGGTATTGGGCTCGTCCACGGCGTCCAGTTGCAGGGCCCAGAGGGCGTCGAAATCGGCCAGGGCGTTGCTTTCCAGCAGGGCCTGATCGCCCTCGGCAATGAAATCCTTCACTCGCGTCCCTCGAAGAAATGGACGATCTGTCGGACACGCTTCTTGTCCGACGCGTTCAGTCGCTCGCGGCGCCGGTACAGCAGGTAGAACTGCAGGCGCTGCGTGTAGGAGAGGTGGTACTTGGCGACCTTGTCGAGGGTGGCCAGGTCCTTGGTGATGCGATAGCGCAGCATGAAGCTGATCCAGAAATCGCCGATCGGGCAGTCGATGAAGTACACCGTGCCCTCCCCGTCCACCAGAATGTTGCGCCACTTCAGGTCGTTGTGGGTGAAGTGGTGGTCATGCATGGTCCGGGTGTAGCTGGCCAGCTGACGCATGACGTGCTCGACCCAGGCGCGATCCTTCAGGCGCGGATCGTTCTGCTTGGCCAGGGCATGCAGGTCCTCGGTGCCGACCAGCTCGCGGGTGATGATCGCGCCGCGGGAGAAGCCGCCGTTGATGCGCTCCAGTCCGTAGGCCACCACCTGTGCGGTGGGAATGCCCCACTTGCCGAACTGCTTGAGATTCTGCCATTCGGCCTTCACCCGCGGGCGCGGCAGATAGCGGCGGAAACCCTTGCCCGGCTTGCGGTAGCGCTTGACGTAATAACGCACGCCGTCGCGTTCGATGCGCACGACATCGGACATTGCATCCTTGGTGATGCGCTCGCCTTCGACGGCGAACACGGCATCCAGGCTGCCGAAATCGGCGGCGAGATGCTGGTAGTCGGCTTCGAGTACCCAGCCGGCCATCAGAGCAGGTCTCCGTAACGTTGTTTGCGGTCATAGAGCTTCGCCGCCTTGCGTTCCATCCACGCCAGCAGCGCAGCTTCCTCGCGGAGGATGTCACGCAGCGGGCGCTGGAAGTAGCCGCGCAGGAAGCGCAATTTGTCACGGCGCGTGAGGCCGATGTCCAGCGCGGAGAAATACAACGCCGCCAGGTCCTTGTCGCGCCAGCGGCGCGGGGTGGCGGCTCGGGTCTGGGCGCGGTGCAGGTCGATCACCGACAGGCGCAGGTCATCCGCGCTGATCGGGCGATCGGTGTGCAGCAGGAAGTGGCAGATGTAGCAGTCGCGGTGATTGACCCCGGCGCGGTGCATGGTGCCGACCATCTTCGCCACTTCGGCGATCAGCGCGCGCTTCAGGCGTGGCTCGGGCGGCGCCTGCAGCCAGTCCAGCGAGAGGACTTCCAGGTCAGTGGTCGGCGCCAACTCCTCGGTGATGATGAAGGAGTGCTGCGCGGCCGGATTGCCGCCGCGCTCGCCGTAGGCCACCGAGGTCATGGTCGCCACGCCGGCCTGGTGCAGGCGCTCGAGGGCGCGCTGCTCCTGGCCAGCCCCGAGAACGGGGAACTTGGCGCTGAAGAGGTTCTTGACGATCTCGCCCCAGCCGATGCCGCGGTGGATCTTCACGAAATAGCCGCGACCCTCGACTTCGGTGCGCAGCGTGCGGCGACCTTCCAGCTCGCGGTAGACCTTGCCCTGCAGGCGTTCGACTTCGGCGAACGGGTTCTTGCCGGCCCAGAGGGTCTTGAAGGGCTCGTGCAGTTCGAGCTTCATGCGCGCTCCCGCAGGATCAGGTCGGCAGCGTGCTGCGGCATGCTGTAGAGATCGGCGGTCTCGGCAAAGGCCAGGCCATTGCGCCCCCACTGCCCACGCGCCGCGTCATCCTCCAGCATGTCCTTGAGCATGGCGTTCAGGTGCTCCTGCTCGAAGGGCGACGGCACCACGCGCCCGGCTTTCGCCTCGTCGATGTAGTGGGCGTAGCCGCAGACGTCGGTGACCAGCACCGGCAGACCCGCGACCAGCGCTTCCAGCAGCACGGTACCGGTGTTTTCGTTGTAGGCCGGATGGATCAGCAGGTCGGCGCCCAGCAGGAAACGCGGGATATCGCTGCGCCCCTTGAGGATCTGCACGTTGTCCGACAGCCCCAGCGCCTTCACCTGTAGCAGGAACGGCTTGGGATCGTCCTGGCCGATGGCGATCAGCCGGGTGCGCTTGCGCAGCGAGCGCGGCAGCGCGGCCAGCGCCTTGAGGCTGCGGTCCAGGCCCTTGGTCTTGAAACCGGAGCCGATCTGCACCAGCAGCAGATCGTCGTCACCCAGCTTGAACTCGCGGCGGAAATCGGCGCGGATCTGCCCGGCGTTGGCCGGCGCGCGGCGGTCCTGGGCGATACCCGGCGGCAGCAGATGGAAGCGTGCCTCGGGGGTGCGGTAATGCTTGATGAACAGCGGTTGCTGGACTTCGGAGATCATCAGGATCTCGGTCTTGGACTCCGGCGCAAACACCGCACGCTCGTAATCGGCGAAGTGCTTGTAGCGGCCCCAGCGACGGTAGAAGGAATTGCGCAAGGTCTGCGCCTTGTCCTCGAAGCAACCGTCGGCGGCGTAGTAGACGTCCAGGCCGGGCATCTTGTTGAAGCCGATCACACGGTCCACCGGCGAGCGCGCGAGGTCCGCTGCCAGCCACGCGCTGAATTTCTCGTTGCGGCGATGGTTGAACAGCGACTTCACCGGCGCCACGCGCACGTCGAAGCCGGGCGGCACCTCGCCCTCCCAGATCGGCGTGTAGACGCGGATGGAGTGGCCGCGCTGCTGGCATTCCAGGGCAATGCGCATGAAATCGCGCTGCAGCCCGCCGAACGGGAAGTATTTGTAGAGGACGAAAGCCAGTGTCATCGAAGTGTCTCCGGGGCCAGCAGCAGTGCCTCCAGTTGTATCGCCACGCGCTGCGGGTTGAGACGCGTGAAGCACAGGGGCTGTTCATGCCGCAGGTCGAACTGGCGCTTGTCTTCGGCCGTCGGCTGGTAGGTACAGGTCTTCTGCAGGCAAGGCGCGCAGGGCCAGTCGCTGGCCAGGTGCACCTGCGAATGCCCGTAGGCGCCGGTCAGACCGGGATTGGTCGGGCCGAACAGCGACAGCGTCGGCACGTCCAGGGCGGCGGCCAGGTGGCCAAGCCCGGTGTCGACCGCCACGCAGGCGGAAGCGCCGGCCAGGACCTTGGCCATGCCCGCGAGGCTTAATCTGGGGAGCACCGAGGCGTTTTCCAAGCCATCGGCCAGCCGTTCGGCTCGCTGCCGCTCGGCCTCGTTACCCCAGGGGAGGCGAACCTGCCAGCCGCGTTCACCCATGCGTTGCGCCAGCTCGCGCCAGTAGACCTCGGGCCAGTGCTTGGTCACCCAGGTGGTGCCGTGGAGGAAGACCAGGTAAGGCTCGGTCTCCACCGAATCCAGCAGGCGACTGCGGTCCAGGCCGTAGTCACCGGTGGCGGTGGGCAACGGGTAGTCCAGCGCCTGGGCGAACAGTTGGCGCACGCGCTCGACGGCGTGCTGGCCCCAGGCGACCGGATAGGTACGACGGTAGAAGCGGCTGGCGGCCGGCTCACGGGCGGACTCGCGATCCAGCCCGGCGACCGGGGTGCGGCGGCGCACGTAGCGGGTCAGCCAGGCGCTCTTGAGCAGGCCCTGGGCGTCGATCACCAGGTCGTAGTCGACTTCCTTCAGGCGCCGCTTGAAGCGGCTCCATTCGCCGCTCTTGATCGTCTGCCAGAGGTTCTTGCGCCAGCGGCGGATCGCCACCGGGATGACCTGGGCCACCGCCGGGTGCCAGGCGGGAATTTCGGCGAAGCCCTCCTCGACCACCCAGTCGAACTGGATACCGGGAATGGCGCGGGCGGCGTCGGTGAGCGCCGGCAGGGTATGGATGACGTCGCCCAGGGACGACGTCTTGATCAACAACACCCTCATTCCGCGCTTTCCACGTCCACCGGGTCGGCGACCAGACGGTCCAGCGCTTCAAGCACCGGGCGCGGCTTCAGCTCGCGCAGGCAGTTGTAGTGGCCGAAGCGGCACACGCGGTCGAAACAGGGGCTGCATTCCAGACCCAGGCGGACAATCTCCACGGCATCAGCCAGCGGCGGGGTGAACTGCGGCGAGGTGGAGCCGTAGACCGCCACCAGCGGGCGGTTCAGCGCAGCGGCCACGTGCATCAGGCCGGAATCGTTGGTGACCACGGCACTGGCGCAGGACATCAGGTCGATGGCTTCGGACAGGGCGGTCTCGCCAGCGAGATTGACCGACTCCTCGCGCAGGCCGGGAATCAGGCGCATGCGGATGTCTTCGCCGCCGGGATGGTCGTTCTTCGAGCCGAAGATCCACACTTGCCAGCCGGCGCGGATCTTCACTTCGGCGACCTTGGCGTAATACTCGGCCGGCCAACGCTTGGCCTCACCGAACTCGGCGCCGGGGCACAGCGCCAGCACCGGGCGGTCCAGGCTCAGGCCGAACTTGGCCAGCGCGGCCTCGCGGCTCTGCGGGTCGATGGACAGGCGCGGCTGTGGATAAGGCTGCGGCAGCTCGACGCCCGGCTCATAGGCCAGGGCCATGAAGCGCTCGATCATCAGCGGGTAGCGTTCTTTATCCAGCGTGCGGATGTCGTTGAGCAGACCGTAGCGCATCTCGCCTTTCCAGCCGGTGCGCCTGGGGATACCGGCGAAATACGGCACCAGCGCCGACTTGAGCGAATTGGGCAAGAGGATCGCCTGGTCGTACTGGCCCTTGAGGGACTTGCCGATGCGCCGGCGCGAGGCGATGTCCAGCACGCCGTGGCCGAGCGGGAAGCTCAGGGCCTGACGCACCTCGGGCATGCGTTCGAGGATAGGCCGGCTCCAGTCGGGCGCCAACACGTCAATCACGCAATCCGGATGCTGCTGCTTCAGACACTGGAAGAGTGTCTGCGCCATCACCATGTCACCCACCCAGGAGGGGCCTACGATCAGAATTCTCATGCCTTTTCCGAAAAACGACCGGGGAGGCTCTCGCCTCCCCGTGTTCCATTCATCCAGCCGTGCGGCAGGTGCCGTCACGAGTGGGTGCCGAGCATCGAATGCCGGCAGTCTAGCCCAGCGAGCCTTGCGGCCGGGCGGATTTCGTCACTCCCTGTGACCTGGCGCAATGGCATCACGCGCCCCTTTCCTGACATCTCTTCAGCCCCGCAAACAACCGACAGCGCGACCCGCTCCGGCGATCATCATCCGCCGGATGCGGCTCCATCGTTCAAAAGCCCTGGGAGGAAATCGCAGCGCATCAGGTCAGCTCTAAGGCCTTCCACATCTGCATCACCATGCGCCTTTCTGCGTGGAAGTGGTCGCCGCTCACCACGCCCGGCTGCTTCTGCAGGGACAATCGGTGCGCCGCCGCCCGGTAGGCCTTGTAGGCGTCCTGCAGATTCAGGACATCCTCGCCGGACATCAACCCGACCCGCTCCAGCGCTTCCAGAATGCGGATATTGTCGGTGAACTCCACCAACTCCGGGTGTTTCCACGACCAGGCCAGGGCCGCGTATTGCACCATAAATTCGATATCGACGATACCACCGGCATCCTGCTTGAGATCGAACGGGGCCGCGGCCTCGAAGGCATTCGGCGCAGTGCCGGCAGCCGTGGTCGGCGTGCCGAGGTTGTCGCGCATCTTCGCGCGCATCTCGCTGACTTCCTTGCGCAACTCGGCCAGGTCGCGCTGCTGGCCGAGGACTTTCGCGCGGATCGCTTCGAACGCCCCTGCGACCCGCTTGCAGCCGGCGAGCACGCGGGCGCGCACCAGAGCCTGGTGCTCCCAGGTCCAGGCCTCCCCCAACTGGTAGGCCTCGAAGGCGCGCAGCGAACTGACCAGCAGGCCGGAAGCGCCGCTCGGACGCAGGCGCATGTCCACCTCGTAGAGCATGCCCGAGGGCGTCTGCGCGGTAAGGAAGTGGATGATCTTCTGCCCCAGGCGCGTGTAGAACTGCGCGCCGTCGATGGGCTTGGCACCATCGGTTTCGCACTGCGGGTCGCCGTCGTGGATGAACACCAGGTCAAGGTCGGAGCCATGGCCCAGCTCCAGGCCGCCGGACTTGCCATAGCCGATGATGATGAAGTCCGGATCGCAGGGCGTGCCGTCGCCCCGGGTCGGCCGACCGTGGCGCTGCACCAGCTGGTCCCAGGTCAGGCTCAGCACCTGCTCGAGGATGGCTTCGGCCAGCCAGGTCAGGTAGTCGCTGACCTTCATCAGCGGCAGGGTGCCGGCGATCTCCGACGCCACCACGCGCAGGGCGTGGGCCAGCTTGAAGTGGCGCAGGGTTTCCATCTGCTGCTCGAGGTCGTCCTCGGGGATGCGCATCAGCCGCTCGCGCAGCTCGGCGCCCAGCTCGGCAGCCTGCGGCGGACGGAACAGCCGCCCTTCATTCAACAGCTCGTCGAGCAGAATCGGGAAGCGGGCGATCTGTTCGGCGACCATCGGGCTGGCCGCGCAGAGCGTCAGCAGGCGCTCCAGGGCGCCGGGGTTTTCGGTGAGCAGCACGAGATAGGCCGAACGCCGCGCCACCGCCTCGATCAACGGCAGGGTGCGCTCGAGCAGCACGTCCGCCGGACCGCGCTCGGCGATCATGTTCAGCAGGCGCGGCATGAAGGCGTCCAGCCGCTCGCGTCCCAGGCGCTGCATGGCCCGCACCTGCGTGCCATGGCGCAGGTCGGTCAGGCGCTTCCAGGCCTGCGCCGGCTCGGCGAACCCGGCGTCGGCGAACTGCCGGCAGGCGGACTCTTCATCGACCGCCTCCTCCCACAGCGGGATCCACTCGCCACCGATGGCGGTATCCACCTGGCCATCTTCGTCCTCGTCTGGGTCGGCGATGACCTGGCGGAAATGCCAGTCGATACGATCGCGCCACTGGTTGGTCGCCTGGTGGAAGGCCGACCAGTTGGCGAAGCCCATGATGAAGGCCACGCGGATACGCTCGAATTCATCCTCCGGCAGCATCTGCGTCTGCCGGTCGGCGATGGCCTGCAGCGCGTGCTCGGCGTAGCGCAGGAACTCGTAGCCTTCGCGCAGCTCGGCAACCACCTGCGGCGGCAGGTAGCCCTGCCCTTCCAGGATCGCCAGCACGCGCAGCAGCGGCCGCTGCTGCAGGCTGAGGTCACGGCCGCCATGGATCAGCTGGAAGGCCTGGGCGATGAACTCCACCTCGCGGATGCCGCCGGCGCCCAGCTTGATGTTCTCGCTCATGCCCTTGCGCCGGACTTCCTGCTGGATCAACTGCTTCATGGTGCGCAGCGCTTCGATGGCAGAGAAGTCCAGGTAGCGGCGGTAAACGAACGGACGCAGCAGCTCCAGCAGGCGCTGGCCGGCCTCCTGGTCGCCGCCGACCACGCGGGCCTTGATCATCGCGTAGCGTTCCCAATCGCGCCCCTGGTCCTGGTAGTACTGCTCCAGCGCGGCAAAGCTGTGCACCAGCGGGCCGCTGGAACCATACGGGCGCAGGCGCATGTCGACGCGGAAGGCGAAGCCCTCGACGGTGATGGCGTCCAGCGACTTGATCAGCTTCTGCCCCAGGCGGGTGAAGAACTCCTGGTTATCCAGCGCGCGCTTGGCGCCCTGGGTCTCGCCGCCCTCGGGGTAGCCGAAGATCAGGTCGATGTCGGAGGACAGGTTCAGCTCGCCCGCCCCCAGCTTGCCCATGCCCAGCACCACCATCTTCTGCGGCAGGCCCGAACGGTTGCCGATGGGCACGCCGAACTGCTGGCAGTGGCGCTGGTAGAGCCAGGCCAGGGATTGGTCGATGCAGGCGTCGGCAAGGTCCGACAGGTCGCGGCAGGTACCCGCGAGGTCGCTGCGGCGGGTCAGGTCGCGCCAGATGATGCGCACCTGCTGGCGCCGGCGGAAGCGGCGCAGGCGGCGGCCCAGCTCGTCCTCGTCGGTGCAGTCGGCGAGCAGCGCTTCGAGCTGCGCGCCCATCTCGCCCGGCTGCAGACTCCGCTCCAGTTCACCGGTCGCGGCCAGCGCCAATAGAAAGGCAGGATCGCGCTGCACCTGCTCGGCGACGAAGTCGCTGCCGGCCGTGACTCGGGCGAAATCGGTGTGCCGCTCGTCGGGCCAACTGTCGAAACTGGCGATCTGCTCGGCGGAAAGGGCGGCGATAGCGGTGCGGAAATTCTGCTCAGCGCGCTCGGCAAGCGGCTTGAGCGTGGCCGGCAATGCGGCCAGGGACGGCAGGCTCATGGTCTATCCTGAGAGGTCGGCGAGGCGCCGGCATTCCTGTCTTTTCGCGCCCCTGTAGTTTTACTACTAACTTTTTCTGGCGGAGGGGTGTATCCGCTGGCGATTTGTAGTAAAACTACAACCCGCCGGGCGTACCCCCGGAGCACTTCCAAGAATTCGCCGCGTCGCCCACGAGGTTGGCGCAGCTATCGGCAACGATCTACTGGCTTCCGATTCTGGAAGCCTTTCCGCCCTGGAGCAAGCCATGCAAGACCTCGATCCCGTCGAAACCCAGGAATGGCTGGACGCCTTGGAATCGGTCCTGGACCGTGAAGGTGAAGACCGCGCCCATTACCTGATGACCCGCATGGGCGAGCTGGCCAGCCGGTCCGGCACCCAACTGCCCTACGCCATCACCACGCCTTACCGCAACAGCATCCCGGTGACCCACGAAGCGCGCATGCCCGGCGACCTGTTCATGGAACGCCGCATCCGCTCACTGGTGCGCTGGAACGCCCTGGCGATGGTGATGAAGGCCAACAAGAACGACCCGGATCTGGGTGGCCACATCTCCTCCTTCGCCTCCTCGGCGACCCTGTATGACGTTGGCTTCAACTACTTCTTCCAGGCCCCGACCGAAGAACACGGCGGCGACCTGGTGTTCTTCCAGGGCCACGCCTCCCCCGGCGTCTACGCCCGCGCCTTCCTCGAAGGCCGCATCAGCGAAGACCAGCTGAACAACTTCCGCCAGGAAGTGGACGGCAACGGCCTGTCTTCCTACCCGCACCCCTGGCTGATGCCGGACTTCTGGCAGTTCCCGACCGTCTCCATGGGTCTGGGTCCGATCCAGGCGATCTACCAGGCGCGCTTCATGAAGTACCTGGAAAGCCGCGGTTTCATTCCCGCCGGCAAGCAGAAGGTCTGGTGCTTCATGGGCGACGG
The DNA here is from genome assembly GCF_000313755.1 of Pseudomonas nitroreducens TX1. Lineage (GTDB taxonomy): Bacteria > Pseudomonadota > Gammaproteobacteria > Pseudomonadales > Pseudomonadaceae > Pseudomonas > Pseudomonas nitroreducens_A. Next base: position 94,776 of record NZ_AMZB01000124.1, read on the forward strand.
CGAGTGCGACGAGCCCGAATCCCTGGGCGCGATCTCCCTGGCCGGCCGCGAGAAGCTGGACAACCTGATCTTCGTCATCAACTGCAACCTGCAGCGCCTCGACGGCCCGGTTCGCGGCAACGGCAAGATCATCCAGGAACTCGAGGGCGTGTTCCGTGGCGCCGAGTGGAACGTCAACAAGGTGGTCTGGGGTCGCTTCTGGGACCCGCTGTTCGCCAAGGACACCGCCGGCCTGCTGCAGCAGCGCATGGACGAGGTCATCGACGGCGAGTACCAGAACTACAAGGCCAAGGACGGCGCTTACGTGCGCGAGCACTTCTTCGGCGCGCGTCCCGAGCTGCTGGAGATGGTCAAGGACCTCTCCGACGAAGAGATCTGGAAGCTCAACCGTGGCGGCCACGACCCCTACAAGGTCTATGCGGCCTACCACCAGGCGGTCAACCACAAGGGCCAGCCGACCGTCATCCTGGCCAAGACCATCAAGGGCTACGGCACCGGCTCGGGCGAAGCGAAGAACATCGCGCACAACGTCAAGAAGGTCGACGTCGAGTCCCTGAAGTCGTTCCGCGACAAGTTCGACATCCCGATCAAGGATGCCGACCTGGAAAACCTGCCGTTCTACCGCCCCGAGGAAGGCAGCGCCGAAGCCAAGTACCTGGCCTCGCGCCGTGCCGCGCTGGGCGGCGTGATGCCGGTTCGCCGCGAGAAGAGCTTCAAGGTCCCGGTTCCGCCGCTGGATACCCTCAAGGCCATGCTCGACGGCTCGGGTGACCGTGAAATCTCCACCACCATGGCCTTCGTGCGGATCATCTCGCAGTTGGTCAAGGACAAGGAACTCGGCCCGCGCATCGTCCCGATCGTGCCGGACGAAGCCCGTACCTTCGGTATGGAAGGCATGTTCCGCCAGCTGGGCATCTACTCCTCCGTCGGCCAGCTGTACGAGCCGGTGGACAAGGACCAGGTGATGTTCTACCGCGAGGACAAGAAAGGTCAGATCCTCGAGGAGGGCATCAACGAAGCCGGCGCCATGTCCAGCTGGATCGCCGCGGGTACCTCGTACTCCACGCACAACCAGCCGATGCTGCCGTTTTATATCTTCTACTCGATGTTCGGCTTCCAGCGCATCGGCGACCTCGCCTGGGCCGCTGGCGACAGCCGCGCGCACGGCTTCCTGATCGGCGGCACCGCCGGCCGTACCACCCTGAACGGGGAAGGCCTGCAGCACGAAGACGGTCACAGCCACCTGCTGGCGGCGACCATCCCGAACTGCCGCACCTACGATCCGACCTATGCCTACGAGCTGGCGGTAATCATCCGCGAAGGCTCGCGCCAGATGATCGAAGAGCAGCAGGACATCTTCTATTACATCACCGTGATGAACGAGAACTACGTCCAGCCGGCCATGCCCAAGGGCGCCGAGGAAGGCATCATCAAGGGCATGTACCTGCTCGATGAGGACAAGAAGGACGCCGCGCACCACGTGCAGCTGCTGGGCTCGGGCACCATCCTGCGCGAAGTCGAAGCCGCCGCGAAGATCCTGCGCGAGGACTTCGGCATCGGCGCGGACGTCTGGTCCGTACCGAGCTTCAACGAACTGCGCCGCGACGGCCTCGCCGTGGAGCGCTGGAACCGCCTGCACCCGGGTCAGAAGCCCAAGCAGAGCTATGTCGAAGAGTGCCTGTCCGGCCGCAAGGGTCCGGTGATCGCCTCCACCGACTACATGAAGCTCTATGCCGAGCAGATCCGTCAGTGGGTTCCGAGCAAGGAATACAAGGTCCTGGGCACTGACGGCTTCGGCCGCAGCGACAGCCGCCGCAAGCTGCGCGACTTCTTCGAAGTCGACCGCCACTGGGTCGTGCTGGCTGCGCTGGAAGCCCTGGCCGATCGTGGTGATATCGAACCCAAGGTCGTGGCGGAAGCCATCGCCAAGTTCGGCATCAACCCCGAAAAACGCAACCCGCTGGACTGCTGAGGAGAGGCACGATGAGCGAACTGATTCGTGTACCCGACATCGGCAATGGCCAGGGTGAAGTCATCGAACTGCTGGTCAAGGTCGGCGACACCGTCGAGGCCGACCAGAGCCTGCTGACCCTGGAATCCGACAAGGCCAGCATGGAAATTCCCTCGCCCAAGGCCGGCGTGGTGAAGAGCCTGAAGGTCAAGGTGGGCGACACCCTGAAGGAAGGCGACGAGATCCTCGAGCTGGAAGTCGAGGGTGGTTCGGCTGCCGCCGAGGCGCCCAAGGCCGAAGCACCGGCGCCGGCCGTCGAGGCACCGAAGGCAGAGGCTCCGGCCGCTGCCCCGGCGCCGGCTGCCGCGCCTGCCGCTGGCGCCAGCGTCCAGGACATCCATGTCCCGGACATCGGCTCCGCCGGCAAGGCGAATGTCATCGAAGTCATGGTGAAAGCCGGCGACACGGTCGAAGCCGACCAGTCGCTGATCACCCTGGAGTCGGACAAGGCCAGCATGGAAATCCCCTCGCCGGCTTCCGGCGTGGTGGAGAGCGTATCGATCAAGGTCGGTGACGAAGTCGGCACCGGCGACCTGATCCTCAAGCTCAAGGTCGCGGGCGCTGCTGCCCCGGCCGCCGCAGAGGCTCCGGCTGCTGCTCCGGCTCCGGCCGCTGCTCCTGCCGCCGCTCCCGCGCCGGCCGCCGCTCCAGCCAAGGCACCGGAAGCCGCTCCGGTGGGTGCGCCCAGCCGTGACGGTACCAAGGTTCACGCAGGCCCCGCCGTGCGCATGGTCGCCCGCGAGTTCGGCGTCGAACTGGCCGAAGTGAAAGGCACCGGCCCGAAAGGTCGCATCCTCAAGGAAGACGTGCAGGCGTTCGTCAAGGAACAGCTGCAACGCGCCAAGTCCGGCCCGGCTGCGGGCGCTACCGGTGGCGCAGGCATCCCGCCGATTCCGGAAGTCGACTTCAGCAAGTTCGGCGAAGTGGAAGAAGTGGCAATGACCCGCCTGATGCAGGTCGGCGCCGCCAACCTGCACCGCAGCTGGCTGAACGTGCCGCACGTCACCCAGTTCGACTCGGCCGACATCACCGAGATGGAAGCCTTCCGCGTGGCCCAGAAAGCCGTCGCGGAGAAGGCCGGCGTCAAGCTGACCGTGCTGCCGATCCTGCTGAAAGCCTGCGCCCACCTGCTCAAGGAAATGCCGGACTTCAACAGCTCCCTCGCCCCCAGCGGCAAGGCGCTGATCCGCAAGAAGTACGTGCATATCGGCTTCGCCGTGGACACCCCGGACGGTCTGCTGGTCCCGGTGATCAAGAACGTCGACCAGAAGAGCCTCCTGCAACTCGCCGCCGAAGCCGCCGAACTGGCCGAGAAAGCGCGCACCAAGAAGCTCTCTGCCGACGCCATGCAGGGCGCCTGCTTCACCATCTCCAGCCTTGGCCACATTGGCGGCACCGGCTTCACGCCGATCGTCAACGCGCCGGAAGTGGCGATCCTGGGTGTCAGCAAGGCGACCATGCAGCCGGTGTGGGACGGCAAGGCCTTCCAGCCGCGCCTGATGCTGCCGCTGTCGCTGTCCTACGATCACCGCGTGATCAACGGGGCGGCCGCCGCGCGCTACACCAAGCGCCTGTCGGACCTGCTGGGCGATATCCGCACCCTGCTGCTGTAAGTGTTGTAGAAGGCCGGCCCCGCGCCGGCCTTTCCTCTCGACGAGCACGCCACGCTCGTTCTCTCCAGCCCTGCCGGATGGCGGGGCTTCTTTTTATCAGGACCGGCGGTCATGCCCCGCGCCTGCCCCTGGCTCAACTTCCCTCTGTGACGGCCGATACAGTCTTGGCTTGTCATGGCCCCGTGCCTCATGCAAATCTTGCCAACGCCCATAGAAGTCGGGCGAGGCCATGTACCTCGTCCAGCACCCTGGAAATCCACCGCGAATGAAGAGTCATCCCGATGCCGCCAGCCGTCAGGCGGCCGAGGTTGTCACGCAGCTTCCCGTCCCCTCCAGGCTCGGGATGTTGCGCTTCGAGCGCCTGAATGAACCCAGCTGGACCCTGCTGTTCCTCGACCCCGGCTGCGAACGCCAGATCGGCGTGCCGGCCCAGGACCTCTGCGGCATCCTCGACGCCCCCTACGCCAGTCTGATGGAGCCCGAAGCGCGCCATCGCCTGCACGAACAGGTTCAGCAGCAGTTGCTCAAGGACGGCCGCTACCGGGTGCGCTACCTGCTCCACTCGCCGCGCGGCACGCTGAACGTGCTGGAGGTCGGCGAGAGCTTCCAGCAGCACGGTCGCCAACTCCTCCACGGCTACATCCTGCAGGACGAGGGCGACGAGCAGAGCAGCGAGCTGGACCCGCGCCTGCTGGACCTGGAAGCACAGAACATCCGCCTGAAGATGTCCCTGGAGATGTACCAGCGCTCCCAGGACGAACACCTGCAGCACCTGGTGCGCTCGCGCACCCAGCAGAACCTGATCGTGCGCCTGGCGCGGCACCGCTACCTGTCCAGCGACCCGCTGCTCGAAGCTGCCCAGTTGATCGCCCAGGCCGCCTGCGAGGCCTACGACGTGGCCCGCGCCGGCATCTGGCGCCTGCACACGGATCATCGGCTGGAGGCGGTGACCATCTACCGCCGCGACATCGACCAGTACGAAAAGCCGCAGGACATCGACGCCAGCAACTTTCCCAACTACCTCGACGCGGTCCATAGCGGCCGCGCCATCGACGCCCACAACGCCCAGCAGGACCCGCGCACCCAGGAACTGGCCAAGCGCTACCTGCGCCCGCAGGGCATCAGCGCCATGCTCGACGCCACCATCCGCGTGGGCGGCGAGGTGGTCGGCGTGCTCTGCCTGGAGCACGTTGGCGAAGTGCGCATGTGGCAGAGCGACGAGATCGCCTTTGCCGGCGAGCTGGCCGACCAGTATGCCCAGGTCCTGATGAACCACGAGCGGCGCAACGTTTCCAGCGCCCTGCACCTGTTCCAGCGCGCCGTCGAGCAGAGCGCCAGCGCCTTTCTGCTGATCGACCGCGACGGCCTGGTGGAGTACGTCAACCCGAGCTTCACCGCGATCACCCAGTACGGCGCCGACGAAGTGCGCGGCCGCCGCCTGCCGGAGCTGCCGGCACTGGCCAATCTCAGCGAGCTGCTGTTCGACGCGCGCTCCACCCTGGTCACGCAGAACAGCTGGCAGGGCGAGTTCCGCAGCCGGCGCAAGAACCTCGAGCCCTACTGGGGCCAGCTGTCGCTGTCCAAGGTCTACGACGACAAGGGCGAGCTGACCCACTACATCGGCATCTACGAAGACATCACCCAGAGCAAGCTAGCCCAGCAGCACATCGAGAAGCTCGCCTACCGCGACAACCTCACGGGCCTGGCCAACCGGCACTTCTTCATCAACGCCCTGGAAGAGCGCCTGCAGGTAGGCAGCGAACACTCGCTGAGCCTGCTGCTGGTGGACATCGACAACTTCAAGCGGATCAACGACAGCCTCGGCCACCAGACCGGCGACAAGCTGCTGGCCAACCTCGCCCGCCGCCTGCGCAGCAGCCTGAGCGACAGCGCCACCCTGGCGCGCTTCGCCAGCAACGAATTCGCCGTGCTGCTGGAGGAGTCCGTCGCTGGGCGTGGCGAGAAGATCGCCGCGCAGATTCTCGATGTGCTCGACAAACCGCTGTTCGTCGACAACCAGCTGATCAGCATCACCGGCTCGGTCGGCATCGCCTACGCGCCACAGCACGGCCAGGACCCGCAGACCCTGATGAAGCACGCCGGTCTTGCGCTGCACAAGGCCAAGGCCAACGGCAAGCACCAAGTGCAGACCTTCACCGAGGCGATGACCGCCGAGGCCAGCTACAAGCTGTTCGTCGAGAGCAACCTGCGCCGTGCGCTGGTGCAGGACGAGCTGGCGGTGCATTACCAGCCCAAGCTGTGCCTGCGCAGCGGCGCACTGCTCGGCCTGGAAGCGCTGCTGCGCTGGCAGCACCCGGAAAAGGGCATGATCCGGCCGGACCAGTTCATCAGCGTCGCCGAGGAAACCGGGCTGATCATTCCCATCGGCAAATGGGTGATCCGCCAGGCCTGCCGCCAGGTACGCGAGCTCGCCGCCAAGGGCCTGGGCGAGCTGCACATGGCAATCAACCTGTCACCCAAGCAGTTCAGCGACCCCGATCTCGTCGGCTCCATCGCCGCGATCCTCCATGAGGAGAGCATCCCGGCCTCGCAGCTGGAGCTTGAACTCACCGAAAGCCTGCTGCTGGACGCCACCGACGACACCCGCCAGCAGCTGGAGCGCCTGAAGAACCTCGGCCTGACCCTGGCCATGGACGACTTCGGCACCGGCTATTCGTCGCTGAGCTACCTGAAGAAGTTCCCCATCGACGTGATCAAGATCGATCGCAGTTTCATCAAGGACATCCCGGACAACCAGGACGACATGGAAATCACCTCGGCGGTGATCGCCATGGCCCACAACCTCAAGCTGCAGGTGGTCGCCGAAGGCGTCGAGACCGCCGCCCAGCTGGCGTTCCTGCGGCGCAACCGCTGCGACATCGGCCAGGGCTACCTGTTCGACAAGCCCATCCCCAGCCACGATCTCTCCTCCAGCCTGCAGCGCTACCCCTGCCGCCCGCACTGAGCCGCTCTGGCGCGGCGTGCCCGCAGCCATGCCCGCGACCCCGCTCAAACATCCCGCAAAGCGAATCAAACGCTGTAATCTTCGGCGAGTACCCGAGTCTATTGCCGCCCCCATTCCGAGGAGACGAATGCCATGACCCTGCGCTCGCAAATACTTGCCCACAAGCTGGAACTGCCCAGCTCCGCCCAGGCCCTGCCGGGACGCGAGAGCCCCATGCCGGTGCCCGAAGCGCATTACGTCAATGGCCGTCCGCTGACCGCGCCCTTCCCCGCTGGCGTGCAGCAGATCGTTGTCGGCCTGGGCTGCTTCTGGGGCGCCGAGCGGCGCTTCTGGCAACAGCCGGGCGTGTGGGTCACCGCGGTGGGCTACGCGGGCGGCTTCACGCCGAACCCGACCTACGACGAAGTCTGCTCCGGCCTGACCGGCCACAGCGAAGTGGTGCTGGTGGCGTACGATCCGCGCGAAACCAGCATCGAGGCGCTGCTCAAGGTGTTCTGGGAATCCCATGACCCGACCCAGGGCATGCGCCAGGGCAACGACACCGGCACCCAGTACCGCTCGGTGATCTACTGGTTCGACCAGGCGCAGAAAGCCGCCATCGACGCCAGCCGCGCGGCCTTCCAGAAGGAACTGAGCGCCAAGGGCTACGGCGAGATCACCACGGAAATCCGCGAAGTGCCGCCGTTCTACTACGCCGAGGCTTACCACCAGCAGTACCTGGCGAAGAACCCCAACGGCTACTGCGGCCTGGGCGGGACGGGTGTTTGCCTGCCGGCGTAAGTGGGCTCTTGTAGGAGCAGTTGTCTTTGTCTGAAACCTCGTATCACCGACTTCCCTCTCCCTAACCCTCTCCCTGAAGGGAGAGGGGACCTGTTCGGCATGAAGGCTAGCCCTGCGCATCCCTGATACTGATATGCCAGGAATACACTGGAGCCTGAGCGGCACGGATACTCCCCCTCCCTTCAGGGAGAGGGCGGGGAGAGGGAAAATCCAAGGCACCGCCCTCACCGGCTGCGTAGAAGCGGACTCCGTCCGCGATCATGCCCCCGCGCCCTTTCCCGGCATCATCATGAAAAAGCCCCGGCAGGTGCCGGGGCTTTTTCATTCGGCGATCAGCCAGTCCACCTGGCTGCTGCCTTCGCTCTGCGCCAAGGTCTCGGCTAACCAGGGCAGCAGACCGCAAAGCTCTTCGTCCAGCGGCCATGGCGGGTTGGCAATCACCAGCCCGGAACCGTTCAGGCGATCAGCCGTATCGGCCGGATGCACACACAGCTCCACGCGCAGCAGCTTCGGCGCCGAGCTTTTCTCCAGACGCTGGTAGAAGCGCTTGAGCTGGCGGCGGTCCTTGATCGGGTACCAGATCGCGACCACGGTCTGGCGCATGCGGCCGATGGCTTCGTCCAGCGCGGTCACGCAGCGTTCCAGGTCGTCGGGCTGTTCGAAAGGCGGGTCGATCAGCAGCACGCCGCGCTTCTCGGGAACGGGCAGGAAGGCACGGGGCAGCAGCCAGCCGTCGCCCTGGTGCACCGCGATGCGGCGTTCGCCGGCCATGTTGGCCTTGAGCAGGCGACCATCTTCCGGGTGCAGTTCGTTGAGCATCACCCGGTCCTGCGGGCGCGTCAGGCGGCGCCCCAGCTCCGGCGAACCGGGGTAGAACTCCAGGCCGCCATCGGGATTCAGCGCGCTGACGACGCCCAGGTAGTCCTGCACCAGCTCCGGCAGGTCATGGCGCCCATACAGGCGGCCAATGCCCGACTCCCACTCGCCGGTGCGGCTGGCTTCGTCGCCCAGCAGGTCGTACAGGCCGATGCCGGAATGGCTGTCGAGGTAGGCGAAGGGTGTGTCCTTGCGCGCCATCAGCGCGAAGATGCGCGCGAGGACGATATGTTTCAGCACGTCGGCATGGTTGCCGGCGTGGTAGGCGTGGCGGTAGTTCATGGATAGCGGACTCCTCAAGGCGCGCAGTTTAGGTCCTGCGGCGGGTACGGTGCGAGTCCGCCGTGGCCGGGGCCTGCCGGAAGGCCAGGCGTTTTAGCCCTTTATCACGCTCATGGATGATTCTGTGCGCGCTTCATTCACCAGACTAGACTGCGCCGATTCCCACGGAGGTCGATCCATGTCCGAGACCCTGCTCAGCTCCCGCAACCTCGCTTTCGAACTCTACGAAGTGCTCGACGCCGAGGCCCTGACCCGGCGCGAACGCTTCGCCGACCACAACCGCGAGACCTTCGACGCCGCGCTGGCCACTGCCCGGGGCATCGCCGAGGAGCTGTTCGCCCCGCACAACCGCAAGAACGACGAGAACGAACCGCAGTACGTCGATGGCGGCGCGGTGCTCATCCCGGACGTGAAGCCGGCGGTGGACGCCTTCAACGAGGCCGGCTTCCAGAACGCCTCGCGCAGCTTCGAACAGGGCGGCATGCAGCTGCCGCACCTGCTGTCGCGCGCCTGCTTCGCGCACTTCCAGTCGGCCAACATCGCCACCTCGTCCTACCCGATGCTGAGCATGGGCGCCAGCCACCTTATCGAAACCTTCGGCAACGAAGAACAGAAGCGCCTGTTCCTGCAGCCGATGATCGAGGGCCGCTGGTTCGGCACCATGGCCCTGACCGAGCCCCACGCCGGCTCGTCCCTGGCCGACATCCGCAGCCGCGCGGAACCGGCCGCCGACGGCAGCTATCGTCTCCGCGGCAACAAGATCTTCATCTCTGGCGGCGACCACCCATTGTCGGACAACATCGTCCACATGGTGCTGGCCAAGCTGCCGGACGCCCCGCCGGGCGTGAAGGGCATCAGCCTGTTCATCGTTCCGAAGTTCCTGGTCAACGCCGATGGCTCCCTCGGCGAGCGCAACGACGTGACCCTGGCCGGCCTGTTCCACAAGATGGGCTGGCGCGGCACCACGTCCACCGCGCTGAACTTTGGTGACAAGGGCGATTGCGTCGGCTACCTGGTGGGCAAGCCGCACCACGGCCTGGCCTACATGTTCCAGATGATGAACGAGGCACGCATCGGCGTCGGAATGGGCGCGATCATGCTCGGCTACGCCGGCTACCTGTACTCCCTGGAATACGCCCGCGAGCGCCCGCAGGGCCGCCCGGTGGACGCCAAGGACCCGAACTCCGCACCGGTGTCCATCGTCCAGCACACCGACGTCAAGCGCATGCTGCTGACCCAGAAGGCCTATGTCGAGGGCGCCTTCGATCTCGGCCTATATGCCGCGCGCCTGGTGGATGATTGCGAAACGCTGGCCACCGAGGACGAGCGCAAGCAGGCTCACGAACTGCTCGACCTGCTCACCCCGATCGTCAAATCCTGGCCCTCGGAGTTCTGCCTGAAGGCCAACGAACTGGCGATCCAGATCCTTGGCGGCCACGGTTATACCCGCGAGTACCCGGTGGAGCAGTACTACCGCGACAACCGCCTGAACCCGATCCACGAAGGCACCCACGGTATCCAGTCGCTGGACCTGCTGGGCCGCAAACTGGCGCAGAACAACGGCGCCGGCCTCAAGCAACTGACCCGCCTGATCAGTCTGTGCTGCGAACGCGCCAGCGCGCACCCGTCGCTGGACAAACTGCGCGAACCGCTCGAGCAACTGATGGCGCGCCTGTCGGCCACCACCCTGAGCCTGCTCGGCGACCTGATGCAGGGCCGTGTCGCCCAGGGCCTGGCCAACTCCGCGCTGTACCTGAAAGTCTTCGGCCACGCCGTGATCGGCTGGCGCTGGCTGGAGCAGGCGATTCGCGCCGAGGAAGGCCTCGCCCTGATCCAGAAGGGCAGCGGCAACGCCGCCGACAGCGACTTCTACCACGGCAAATTGCAGGCCGCGCGCTACTTCCTGACCTGGGAAGTGCCCTCCTGCCACCACGACCTGACGCTGCTCGAAGCCCGCGACGACACCTGTTCCACCATGCAGGACGCCTGGTTCTAAGCGTCTCGTATGTTCCTTATGCCCCGGTCACGTCCGGGGCTTTTTTATGCCCGTCGCAGTGCATCCAGCGCCAACGTCGCCCTTCATTGAAGAAGCGCCGACTCTAACCATCCGATTTGCCTGACAGATAAATCCATCCGCATTCCGTTGAATGGCGCCCGCGTCCGTCCTCAACGAGCTTTGCCATGCCACCTCTGTCGACTCGCCAAGACCTGGCCCCCCGATTGCTTTTGCCCCTGCTCGCCACTTCCATCGCGCTCGGTTGCGTGGTTTTTCTGTTCCGGCCAACCTCGATGGACGACCTGCCAACCACCGCCGCCCTGCCGCAACGCATGGACCACGCACTGGATACCGCGCCGATCTATAGCGAACCGGGCGCCGAGGCGCACCAGCACGCCAGGGACTTCCTCGACGCCATCGACAAGGCAATCGGCAATGGCGTGGAACTGCTGCGCGGCGCTGACGGCACATCGATCCAGGCGCAGAGCCGCTACTTCAACGCCCTGGTGAACGCCGGCTACGCCCAGTTCGGCTCCTCGTACTACGAGCCATTGGGAAGTTGCGGAGCCGCTGGCAGTTCAGCCCGCAACGTATGGCATGCGCAGATTCGCTCAGCAAACAGCCCAGCCGACAACGATACCGCCAGCGAAGTCCGCAAGGCGCTGGCCGCCTTGCAGCGGGACCGCGACAACTGCCTGAATGCCGCTCACCCAGTCCATGAAGACGGGCTGACCTGGACGCCCGAGCCCCTGATCCAAAGCAACCCGCTACCTGATTGGGAGCACACCGCCGGCTGGTCCGACAGCGCCGCGGCCTGGCCAGCAACTAACCTTTGACAGCCTTGTAAATCCGCAGGTTAGAATCGATTGGCATGCGGCCTGCATCCTTGATTACGTAGCGTCGCCACTCCCCCATTCCCCAGGAGGTCGACACCTTGGATGCCGTGGCCATCAACAGCTATTTCCTGATCGCTGCGGTGCTGATCGGCATGAGCATCCTGGTCAGCTCGCTGTCCTCGCGCCTGGGCATCCCTATCCTGGTCATCTTCCTCGCCGTGGGCATGGTCGCGGGCACCGACGGCCCCGGCGGCATCGGCTTCTCGAACTACCCCATGGCGTACCTGGTGGGCAACCTGGCGCTGGCGGTGATCCTGCTGGACGGCGGTTTGCGCACCCGCGTGTCGAGCTTCCGCGTGGCGCTCTGGCCGGCGCTGTCGCTGGCCACCGCCGGGGTACTGATCACCGCCGGGCTGACCGGCATCGCCGCTGCCTGGCTGTTCAAGCTGAGCTGGATGGAGGGGCTGTTGATCGGTGCCATCGTCGGTTCCACCGACGCCGCGGCGGTGTTCTCGCTGCTGGGCGGCAAGGGCCTGAACGAACGGGTCACCGCCACCCTGGAAATCGAGTCGGGCAGCAACGACCCCATGGCGGTGTTCCTCACCGTCACCCTGATCGACATGCTCGCCCACGGCGAGAGCGGCGTGAGCTGGAGCTTCCTCTGGCATTTCCTGCGCGAGTTCGGCATCGGTTCGGTGCTCGGCCTGGGCGGTGGCTGGCTGCTGCTGCAGGTGATCAACCGCATCCATCTGGCCAACGGCCTTTATCCGCTGCTGGCGATCAGCGGCGGCCTGCTGATCTTCGCGCTGGCCAATGCCGTGCACGGCAGCGGCATCCTCGCCATCTACCTGTGCGGCCTGGTGCTGGGCAACCAGCCGATCCGCTCGCGCCACGGCATCATGCACATGCTCGACGGCATGGCCTGGCTGGCGCAGATCGGCATGTTCCTGGTGCTGGGCCTGCTGGTCACGCCCCACGACCTCTGGCCCATCGCCCTGCCTGCCCTGGGCCTTGCACTGTGGATGATCCTCTTCGCCCGCCCGCTGTCGGTGCTGGTCGGCCTGTTTCCGTTCCGCGCCTTCCATGGCCGCGAGAAGGCCTTCATCGCCTGGGTCGGCCTGCGCGGCGCGGTGCCGATCATCCTCGCGGTGTTCCCGCTGATGGCCGGGCTGCCCAATGCCCAGTTGTTCTTCAACGTGGCCTTCTTCATCGTGCTGGTCTCGCTGCTGGTGCAGGGCACCAGCCTGCCCTGGGCCGCCAAGTTGCTGCGCGTGGTGGTGCCGCCGGACCCGGCGCCGATCTCCCGCGCCGGCCTGGAAGTCCACCCGACCAGCGAGTGGGAGCTGTTCGTCTACCACCTGAGCAAGGAAAAGTGGTGCATCGGCGCCGCCCTGCGTGAGCTGAAGATGCCCGAGGGCACCCGTATCGCCGCGCTGTTCCGCGGCACCCAACTGCTGCACCCGTCCGGCAGTACCATCCTCGAGGCCGACGACATCCTCTGCGTGATCGGTCACGAGCATGACCTCTCCGCGCTGGGCAAGCTGTTCAGCCAGGCACCGGACCGCGGCCTGAGCGCGCGCTTCTTCGGCGACTTCGTCCTCGAGGGCGACGCCCAGCTCTCCGCCGTGGCCTCGCTCTATGGTCTGAAACTCGAAGGCGTGGACGGCGAGCAGAACCTGGGCCGCTTCATCGCCCACGAAATCGGCGGGCAGGCGATCATCGGCGACCAGGTGGAATGGAACGGCCTGACCTGGACCGTGGCCGCCCTGGACGGGAACAAGATCCGCAAGGTCGGGGTCAAATTCCCGGAAGGCCGTCCCGGCCCTGGCCTGTTCCTCTGACCGCCCACCAGCACCCGCTTGCGGGTGCCGGCCTGCCAGCACTACCCTCACTCCACTTTTTTGCACGAGCCGCTGAACGCGACCATGTCATTCCTGCTGCGTACCCTGCTGACTGCCGCCCTCCTGGGCGGCTCGCTCACCGGCCTGCCCGCGCTGGCCGCCGAATCCACCGTGCCAAGCGCCGAAAAGGTGCAGCAGAGCCTCGATGGGCTGGCCGACCGCAAGCTTGCGGACGCCGACGCCAAGCCGCTCAAGGCCAGCCTGGAAAACACCCTCAAGCTGCTGGCGGCCAAGGCTGACAGCGAGAAAGAGCTGGAGGAACTGAACGGCAGGCTGGCCGATGCTCCCAAGCTGATCAACGAGAACCAGAAGGCCCTCACCCGACTCAAGGCCAGCAGCGAGAAGCCGGCCAGCCAGCGCTACGGCAGCTACAGCGCCACCCAGCTGGAAATGCTCCTCAACGAGCAATCCACGCAGTTGGCCGCATGGCAGAAGGACATGATCGACGCCAAGAGCGAGATCCTCACTGCGCAGACCCGCCCCGAACGTGCCCAGGCCGACCTGAGCAAGAACCAGACCCGCCTGCTGGACATCAATACCGTGCTCAAGGCTGGCAAGGAAGGCGCCAAATCCCTGACCGACGAGCGCCGCAACGAGCTGCTGGCGGAACAGGCCGCGCTGGCCGCGCAGAACCTGCTGCTGCGCAAGCAACTGGCCGGTAACAACCTGCTGCTCGACCTCGCCTCCAGCCAGCGCGACCTGCTGGCCGAACAGATCGGTCGCGAGGAGCGCCAGACCCTCGAGCTGCAGGCGATGATCAGCGACAAGCGCCGTGAGCAGTCGGAGAAGGCTGTCGCCGAGCTGTCCAAGGACAGTAGCCAGGCCGCCGGCACCGACAGCCTGCTGAGTCAGCAGAGCGCTGCCAACCTCAAGCTCTCCGACTACCTGCTGCGCACCACCGACCGCCTCAACACCCTCACCCGGCGCAACCTGGAAGCCAAGCAGCAGCTGGATAACCTGACCCAGGGCGAGCAGGCCCTGGACGAGCAGATCAACGTGCTGCGCGGCAGTCTGCTGCTGTCGAAGATCCTCTACCAGCAGAAGCAGTCGCTGCCGGTGATCAAGACCGACCAGGACCTCGCCGACGAGATCGCCGACCTGCGCCTGTACCAGTTCGAGCTGAACCAGAAGCGCGACGAGATCAACAACACCCAGGTCTACATCGACAACCTGCTGGCCCAGCAATCGCAGGAAAGCGTCACCCCGCAACTGCGCCATGATCTCCGCGAACTGGTGGACACCCGCCTGGAGCTGATGGAGCGCCTCAACCACGAACTGAACGCGCTGCTCAACGAAGCCATCACCCTGCAGCTGAACCAGAAGCAGCTCAAGGAAACCAGCGACAGCCTGCGCGCCACCCTCGACGAGCAGATGTTCTGGATTCCCAGCAACCGTCCGCTGGACCTGTCGTGGTTCAAGATGACCCCAACCCTGCTGCACCACCAGTTGGCCGAAGTGCCCTGGGGCTCCGGGGTGAAGGAGCTGTTCGAGGGCCTGATCGATCGTCCCTTCCTGTTCCTGCCGCTGCTCCTGCTGGTCGCAGGGTTGTTGTGGAAGCGCAAGTTCCTCTACGACAAGCTGGAGTCGCTGAATGACGACATCGGCCACTTCAAGCGCGACAGCCAGGCCCACACCCCTCTGGCCCTGCTGCTCGCCGTGTTGCTGGCACTGCCCGGCACCCTGGCGCTGGCCATCGCCGGCCTCGCGCTGCTGCTCGACGCCCGTGGGCAGAACGCCACCCTGGGTAGCGCGCTGCTGGAGATGGCGCAGGTCTGGCTGGTGTTCTACACCGCGCACCGCATCCTGCGTCCGGGCGGCATCGCCGAGCGTCACTTCCACTGGAGTCAGCCGCAGGTACTGTTCCTCGGCAAGCTGATGCGCCGACTGGGCCTGGTGGTGATGTCGCTGGTCGCCGTGGTCACCGTCGCCGAGCACGCGCCCGCCTCCCTGGCCGATGACGTGATCGGCATTGCCGTGGTGCTGTTCGGCTACGGCGCCATGACCTGGCTGCTCGCCCAGCTGCTGTTCAACAGCCCATCCAGCGAGCGCCCGTCGATGATCAAGATGATCGTCGGTCTGGGCTTCACCGCCCTGCCGGTGGCGCTGTTCCTGGCCGTGGGCTTCGGCTACTACTACACCGCGCTCAAGCTCACCGACCGACTGATCGATACCCTGTTCCTGCTGATGTTCTGGATGGTGGTGGAAGCCACTTTCGTCCGCGGCATGGGTGTCGCTGCCCGTCGCCTGGCCTACCAGCGCGCGCTGTCGAAGCGGCAGAACGCCCCCAAGGAAGGCATCGAGGGCACCGAGGTGATCGAAGAACCGACCCTGGGCATCGAGCAGATCAACGACCAGTCCATGCGCCTGATCCGCCTGGGCCTGCTGATCGGTTTCGTGGTCACCCTGTACTGGGTATGGGCCGACCTGATCAGCGTCGTCTCCTACCTCGACAACGTGACCCTCTACCAGTACACCAGCGGCACCGGCGACACGGCGTCCACCACGCCGATCAGCCTGAGCGACTTCCTCATGGCGCTGGTGATCGCCGCCGTCACCGTCGCCCTGGCGCGCAACCTGCCCGGCCTGCTGGAAGTCCTGGTGCTGCAGCGCCTGACCCTGGGCCAGGGCAGCGCCTACGCCATCACCACCCTGCTGTCCTACACCATCAGCGGCGTCGGCATCGTCAGCGCGCTGTCCACCCTCGGGGTGAGCTGGGACAAGCTGCAATGGCTGGTAGCCGCGCTGTCGGTCGGCCTCGGCTTCGGCCTGCAGGCGATCTTCTCCAACTTCGTCTCCGGCCTGATCATCCTCTTCGAGCGTCCGGTGCGGATCGGCGACGTGGTGACCATCGGCACGCTGTCGGGCACCGTCAGCCGGATCCGCATCCGCGCCACCACCATCACCGACTTCGACCGCAAGGAAATCATCGTTCCCAACCAGACATTCATCACCGGCCAGCTGGTGAACTGGTCGCTGAGCGACACCGTAACGCGGGTGACCATCAAGATCGGCCTGGCCTACGAGAGCGACCTGCCGCTGGCGCGCAAGATCATGCTCGACGCCGCCCACGCCAACCCCCGCATCCTGCGCGATCCGGAACCGGTGCTGTACTTCACCACCATCAGCGCCAGCACCTTTGACTACGAACTGCGCTTCCACGTGCGCGAGCTGGGCGACCGCAACCCGGCGGTCGATGAGACCCTCACCCGCATCGCCCTGGCCTTCCGAGAGGCCGGCATCGATATGGCCTTCAACCAGGTCGACGTGTTCCTGAAAAACTTCCAGGGCCAGGAAGCCCAGGTCATCGTTGGCCAGCAGTCGCCCGCCGCCACACCGGTGAAGCTGCCCGCTCCCCTGGACAAGCCCAGCGGCGACAAGGCCTGAGGGTGGACGCCTTCGGACAAGTCCGAGCACAATGCTCGGACTTGTCCGGAGTTAGATTGTGAAAAAGCTCGACGAACTGACCTTCGATAACCGCTTCGCCCGCCTGGGCGACGTGTTCTCTACCCAGGTCCTGCCCGATCCCATCGCCGACCCGCGCCTGGTCGTCGCCAGCCCCGCCGCCATGGCCCTGCTCGACCTCGACCCGAGCGAGGCGGACACCCCGCTGTTCGCCGAAATCTTCGCCGGCCACAAGCTCTGGGAAGAAGCCGACCCGCGCGCGATGGTCTATTCCGGGCACCAGTTCGGCGCCTACAACCCGCGCCTGGGCGACGGCCGCGGCCTGTTGCTGGGCGAAGTGGTGAACGAGGCCGGCGAGCACTGGGACCTGCACCTGAAAGGCGCCGGACAGACGCCCTACTCGCGCATGGGCGATGGCCGCGCCGTGCTGCGCTCGTCGATCCGCGAATTCCTCGCCAGCGAGTACCTCGCCGCCCTGGGCATTCCCAGCAGCCGCGCACTGTGCGTCACCGGCTCCAGCACCACGGTATGGCGCGAGTCGAAGGAAACCGGCGCCATGCTGCTGCGCCTGGCGCCCAGCCATGTGCGCTTCGGCCACTTCGAATACTTCTACTACACCCAGCAGGAAGAGCACCTGCGCAGCCTCGGCGAGTTCGTCCTGAAGTCCTACTACCCGCAGTGCCTGGACGACGAGAAGCCCTACCGGGCGTTCTTCCGCGAAGTGGTCGAACGCAACGCCGAGATGATTGCCCTCTGGCAGGCCTACGGTTTCTGCCACGGCGTGATGAATACCGACAACATGTCGATCCTCGGCATCACCTTCGACTACGGCCCCTACGCCTTCCTCGACGACTTCGACGCCAACCACATCTGCAACCACTCCGACGACACCGGCCGCTACTCCTTCAGCAACCAGGTACCCATCGCCCACTGGAACCTCGCCGCCCTCGGCCAGGCGCTGACCCCCTTCGTCGAGGTGGACGACCTGCGCGCCACGCTGGACCTGTTCCTGCCGCTCTACCAGGTAAGCTACCTGGACCTGATGCGCCGCCGCCTGGGCCTCACCACTGCCGAAGAGGGCGACCTTGAACGGGTGCAGCGCCTGCTGCAGACCATGCAGAAGGGCGCCGTGGATTACTCGCTGTTTTTCCGTCGCCTCGGCGATCAGGCACCGGAGCAGGCGCTGGCCGTGGTCCGCGAAGACTTCGTCGACCTCGCCGGTTTCGACGCCTGGGCCGCCGACTACCAGGCCCGCGTCGAGCGTGAAGGCGGCAGCCAGGACGAGCGACGTGCCCGCATGCACGCGGTCAACCCGCTCTATGTCCTGCGCAACTACCTCGCCCAGGAAGCCATCAGCGCCGCCGAACAGGGCGACTTCAGCGTGGTGCGTCGTCTGCACGAAGTGCTCAGCAAGCCCTTCGAAGAGCAGCCCGACGCCGAAGTCTTCACCCGCCGTCCGCCGGACTGGGGCAAGCACCTGGAAATCAGCTGTTCCTCGTGAGCCGGTTACAAGAACGGCCGTAGGGCGTTGGAACGCGCCCTCAGATGCTCATTTACAGCACGTAAACTCCGCTCTTCGGACGCGCTCCGCCTACTACGGCTCTAGCTCGCAATATCGCAAACAGGTTCTAAGCTCAGCGAAAAGCGATCTAGCGGCAGCCCCGCCGGCGTTGCTCCCGGTCATTGACCGGGGCGGGGCGCCGCTCGCATCCTCGGGGCTTTCTGCCACAAGGACGCTCGAACAATGAAACCGGAAACCCTGGCCATCCACGCCGGCTACAGCCCCGACCCGACCACCAAGGCCGTGGCGGTGCCGATCTACCAGACCAGCTCCTACGCCTTCGACGACACCCAGCACGGCGCCGACCTGTTCGACCTGAAGGTCGCCGGCAACATCTACACGCGCATCATGAACCCCACCAACGCGGTCCTGGAGGAGCGCGTGGCCGCCCTGGAAGGCGGCGTCGCAGCGCTCGCCGTGGCTTCCGGCATGGCCGCCATCACCTACGCCATCCAGACCGTCGCCGAGGCCGGCGACAATATCGTCTCGGTGGCCAAACTCTACGGCGGCACCTACAACCTGTTCGCCCACACCCTGCCGCGCTTCGGCATCCAGACCCGCTTCGCGCCGCACGATGACATCGCCGCCCTCGAAGCGCTGATCGACGAGCGCACCAAAGCCGTCTTCTGCGAATCCATCGGCAACCCGGCGGGCAACATCGTCGATCTGCAGGCACTGGCCGACGCCGCGCACCGCCACGGCGTGCCGCTGATCGTCGACAACACCGTCGCCACGCCGATCCTCTGCCGCCCCTTCGAACATGGCGCGGACATCGTCGTGCACTCGCTGACCAAGTACATCGGCGGCCACGGCACCAGCATCGGCGGCATCGTCGTCGACTCCGGCAAATTCCCCTGGGCCGACAACAAGGCGCGCTTCCCGCTGCTCAACACGCCGGATGCGTCCTACCACGGCGTCACCTACACCGAAGCCTTCGGCCCCGCCGCCTTCATCGGCCGCTGCCGCGTCGTGCCGCTGCGCAACACTGGCGCCGCGCTTTCGCCGTTCAACGCCTTCCTCATCCTGCAAGGCCTGGAAACCCTCGCCCTGCGCATGGAGCGCCACTGCGAGAACGCGGTGAAGGTCGCTCAGTACCTGCAGGAGCACCCGCAAGTCAGCTGGGTGAAGTACGCAGGCCTCGCCAACCATCCCGAGCAGGAACTGGCGCTGCGCTACATGGGCGGCAAGCCGGCGTCGATCCTCTCGTTCGGCATCAAGGGCGGGCAGGAGGCCGGCGCGCGCTTCATCGACGCGCTCAAGCTGGTGGTGCGCCTGGTGAACATCGGCGACGCCAAGTCCCTCGCCTGCCACCCGGCCTCCACCACCCACCGCCAGCTCAACGACGAGGAACTGCAGAAGGCCGGTGTGCCGCGCGACATGGTGCGCCTGTCCATCGGCATCGAGCACATCGATGACATCCTCGCCGACCTCGCCCAGGCGCTGGACGCTGCCAAGGCCTGACACCCGCACCAGGCTCGCTTCAACCGGACCGCCGGCCTGCTGTGCAGCAGACCGGCGGTTTTTTTCGCCTCGACCATACGGATCTGCCGAACGCGGCCGATAGCGACAAAGCGCGGTACGCCCGCCTGGCCCCCAACAAGAACAATCTCCGAACGGCCTGACTTCACACAACCTTTCCTGGAGATCGTCAATGAACCGCTGGATTTCCGACTTGAGCGTCAACCTCAAGTTGGCCCTGGGCTTCGGCCTGGTGCTCGCCTTCACCGCCATCCTCGCTATCGTCAGCTGGATCGGCCTGGGCTCGCTGATCGACCGCAGTAACTGGATGAGCGACATCACCGAGCTGAACTCGCGCCTCACCAAGCTGCGCATCACCCGCCTGCAGTACATGATCGCCGACGGCGCCGAGCAGGAAGCCGCCAACGTCATGAGCACCCTGGCCGACTTCAAGGCCCAGCAGCAGAAACTGCGCGCGTCCTTCGTCAGCCCCGAGAACGTGCGCCTGCTCGACCAGCTCGGCGGCATCATCGCTGACTACGAGAAATCCCTGGCCGCCATGCGCGCCGGCTACCAGAGTGCCGGCATCACTCGCCGCACCCTGCAGGACAACGCCGCGCGGGCCAACGAACTGACCGCTCAGATCCAGCAGGACATCCTCAAGGCCCCGGCCGACGAAGAGCGCGCCACCCGCTTCCAGGCCATCACCGGCACCCGTGAGGACCTGCTGCAGGCACGCTACGACGTGCGCGACTATCTCGCCACCGCCCTCACCAGCAACGGCGACGGCGTGACCCGCGGCCTCGACGAGAGCATCGCCGGCCTGCCAGCTCTTGAGAGCGTGCTCGGTGTTGACGAAGCGCAATACGTTCAGCAACTCGGTGCCGCCCTGCGCACCTACCGCGACGCCGTACAGACCCTGCGCCAAAACATGGCCGCGATCGTCCAGGCGCGCAAGGAGATGACCGTCCAAGGCCAGGACATCGTCAAGATCAGCGAAAATCTCTACCAACTGCAGCTCGATCGCCGCGACATAGAAAGCACCAAGGCTCGCAGCCTGCAGACCCTGGTCACCCTGCTCGCGCTGGTGTTGGGCAGCATCGCTGCGCTGATCATCACTCGTCAGATCACCCGTCCGCTGCACGACACCATGGCGGTGGTCGACCGCATCGCCGCCGGCGACCTGTCGCAGAGCATCCAGGTGAGCCGCCGCGACGAACTCGGCCGCCTGCAGCAGAGCATGCAGCGCATGAGCCAGAGCCTGCGCGAGCTGATCGGTGGCATCCGCGACGGCGTCACCCAGATCGCCAGCGCCGCGGAGGAACTTTCCGCCGTCACCGAACAGACCAGCGCTGGCGCCAATACGCAGAAGGTCGAGACCGACCAGGTCGCCACCGCCATGCACGAGATGTCCGCCACGGTGCAGGAAGTCGCGCGCAACGCCGAGCAAGCCTCCCAGGCTGCTTCCGCCGCCGACCACCAGGCCCAGGATGGCGACCGCGTGGTGAACAAGGCCGTGGAGCAGATCGAACGCCTGGCGGAGGAAGTGGAGCGCTCCGCCGAGGCCATGCAGCGCCTTGAGCAGGAGAGCGAGAAGATCGGCAAGGTCATGGACGTGATCAAGTCGGTGGCCGAGCAGACCAACCTGCTGGCCCTCAACGCCGCCATCGAAGCCGCCCGCGCGGGCGAGGCCGGCCGCGGATTCGCCGTGGTCGCCGATGAAGTTCGCGGCCTGGCCCAGCGCACTCAGCAATCCACCGAAGAAATCGAAGCCCTGGTAGCCGGCCTGCAGAGCGGCACCCGCCAAGTCTCCAGCGTCATGCTCGGCAGCCGCGAACTCACCGCCAGCAGCGTCGCCCTGAACCGCCAGGCCGGCGAGTCGCTGGGCGAGATCACCCGCACCGTCTCCAACATCCAGGCGATGAACCAGCAGATCGCCACCGCCGCCGAGGAGCAGAGCGCCGTGGCCGAGGAGATCAGCCGCAGCGTGGTGAACGTGCGCGACGTCTCCGAACAGACCGCGTCGGCCAACGAGGAAGTCGCCGCCTCCAGCGTCGAACTCGCCCGTCTGGGCGGGCAGTTGCAGACACTGGTCAGCCACTTCCGGGTGTAATCGCACGGGCCGGTGCCCCCTGCGCCGGCCCAAGCATCCGAAAATTGTGCCGGCCGAGGTTGAGATCGTCCCGCACAGGCTCCACCTTGGGCTCATAGCCTCTGGAGCCCATCATGTCCGATTCCCTGATCATCCCCTGTCCCCACTGCAACGGCCTGAACCGCGTGCCCGCCGCACGACTGGGCGATTCGCCCAGTTGCGGGCGCTGCCAATCGCCGATCGTGCTGGATACGCCGTTCAACCTCGACGAAGCCAGCTTCGCTGCCCAGGCCAAGGGCGATCTGCCGTTGCTGGTGGACGTCTGGGCCGACTGGTGCGGGCCGTGCAAGGGCTTTGCGCCGGTGTTCGAGCAGGCCGCCGCGCGGCTGTCGGGCAAGGTGCGACTGGCCAAGCTGGACAGCGACGCCAACCCGAACCTCTCCACGCGCCTGGGGATTCGCTCGATTCCGAGCCTGATCCTGCTGCGCAACGGCCAGGAGGTGGCGCGCCAGAGCGGCGCCATGCCGCTGCCGCAACTGCTGGACTGGCTATCCCGCCAGGGCATCTGAAGGCGAGCGTTTCGGTCAATCGGTGCGGTCATTGCCAGACCGCACATGCGGGCTAGGCTTGGGCAAAAAGCCGGAGCACGCCATGCCCTCCTATCCCGAAGACTTCATCCGCCAGCTCACCGAAGATCACATCGCCTTCGTCAAGCGCACCGGCCTCAAGGCCGAGGTGCTGGAAGCGGGCCATGTGCGCCTGCGCATGCCGCTCAAGGGCAACGAGAACCACATCCAGAACATGTACGCCGGCGCCTTGTTCACCGTGGCTGAATTGCCCGGCGGAGTGCTCATGCTGACCAGTTTCGACGCGCGGCGCTTCTACCCTATCGTCAAGGAAGCCGGCCTGCGCTTCCTGCGTCCCGCCGCCAGCGACGTGACGGTGGACGCCCGGCTCAGCGACGAGGAAATCCAGCGCATCGGTGAGGAGGCCACCCATCACGGCAAGTCCGAGTTCGTCCTCGACCTGCAATTGAAGGACGAGGAGGGCAACGTCGTCGCCGAAAGCCACGCCATCTATCAGCTGCGGAGTCGGTGAAAGCGGGCCATTGCCCTGCATCAAGGTGAAATTTCCTACGTGGCGCGACAGTGGATGCGCCACAGAGGGAGCCCACCATGTACCGGAACCTGCTCGTCGCCCACGACCTCAGCGTCGAGGCGGATATCGCGGTGCGCCGCGCCGCGCAGCTGGCTAGCCAGCACAGTGCCAGCATCACGCTGCTGCACGTTATCGAAGAATTCTTTCCGGACCGCATGATGGCCACGGTACGCGAAGCGGCCGAAGTGGCGCTGCGCGATGCGGCTCGCGCCAGTGACATCATCGACTACCAACTGGTGATCCGCCAGGGCCGCGCGGCAAATACCGTCACCCAGGCGGTACAGGAACTGGGCGCCGATCTGCTGGTGATCGGTGCGCACCACCAGCAGCTGCTGGAGCGCTTCGACGGCACCACCCTGGAGCGCATCGCCCGGCACTGCCGCGCACCGATCCTGCTGGCGGTGGACGAATCCGCCAGGCCTTACGCGAAGGCGCTTTCCGGGCTGGACCTGTCGCACTGCGCCCGCCAGGCCTGGCGCGCCGGCTACACGCTCCTGGCGCCCGAGGCCGAGCTGCTGGCGCTCAACGCCTACCAGCCAGGCAAGAACGCCGGCCGCGCCGACAGCCACCTGGAGACCCAGCGCGAACTACTGCGCCAGGCACTGCAGGATGAGCGCGCCCAGGTGCCAGCCACGGGGCCGCAACTGCTTTGTGCAGTGCAGCAGGGAACGCCCCAGCAGGCGCTGGAGACGGCATTACGGGAATGGACGCCGGACCTGCTGGTGCTTGGCAGCCGCAGTCGCGGCGCCATCGAGCAGGCCATGCTGGGCAGCTCGACGCGCTATTTCCTGCGCCGGCCACCCTGTGACGTGCTGATCAGCCAGTGACCGCTCAGGCTTCCAGCAGGCCGTGCAGTTCGACGAACTGCTGGGTCAGCTTGTGGCGGGGCTCGAGGAAGATCAGCGGGGTGCAAGCCTGGTGCGACTCACGCATCTTCACCGAGCTCATCAGGTACACCGGCAGCACCGGCAACGCCTCTTCCACCAACTCATCGAGCAATTGCTGCGGCAGCGTGGCACGCGGCTGGAACTGGTTGACCACGATGCCTTCGACTTCCAGGTCCTCGTTGTGGTCTTCCTTCAGCTCTTCGATCTCCTGGAGCAGGCCATACAGCGCCTGGCGGGAGAAGCTATCGCAATCGAAGGGAATCAGGCAGCGATCGGCGGCGATCAGCGCGGAAACCGTATAGAAATTCAGTGCTGGCGGCGTATCCAGGTAGATCCGGTCGTAATCTTCGGCGAGCTCGTCCAGCAGTTTGCGCAGCTTGTTGATCTTGTGCTTCTGCTCAAGCTTGGGCTGCAGATCGGCGAGCTCCGGGCTGGCGGTGACGATGTGCAGGTTATCGAAGGGCGTCTCGTAGATATCCACCTTGCCCTTGCGACTGAAAGGCCCGGACGCCAGCGTCTGCTTGAAGAAATCGGCGATGCCCACCGGCAGGTCCTCACCGGTCAGCCCGGTCAGGTAGTGCGTGGAGTTGGCCTGCGCATCCAGGTCCACCAGCAAAGTGCGGTAGCCCTCCGCTGCGCTCACTGCCGCCAGGTTGCAGGCGATGCTGGACTTGCCCACTCCGCCCTTCTGATTGAACACCACGCGTCGCATCAGCCATCCCTCCAGGAACATTCGAGTGCTGGGGGATTCTATGCAAAGCCCATGACAAGGGCGAGCGGGAAAGTCCCCGCCCTCTGTCCGTCAGACGACTTCCGACGAATCGCGAAGAATCCGGGAAGGCGAAGGGTAAAATGTCCTGTCTTACTCACATGTTTGTAAGCAAAGGTTTGCCTGCCTCAACCTTGACCCGGATAATGCCGGCACTACGCCATAGCCCGTGCCGTCACAGCTCTTGGTGGATCAAGGAAGACCATTCGCCCGCAAGGGCCAACAAGAGCTCGCAGCGTGATTCAATTCAACATCGACCAGTGGAGCGCCTGGGCTCCCGGCCTGTCCACGGTCTCCGACTGGCAGAGCTGGGTACGGGAAGAGCGCCTTCCTGACGCCGCCGTCCAACCGGATGTCGCCTTTCTCCCCGCCATGCAGCGCCGTCGCCTCAGCCCACTGGCGCGGATGGTGTTCAGCGTCGCCTGGCCGCTGGCTGAAGGCCGCCCGCCGATGCCGCTGGTCTTCGTGTCCCGCCACGGGGAAACCGGCCGCAGCCTGGAGCTGCTGCGCGAGCTGGCCGTCGAACAACCACTGTCGCCGACCCAGTTCAGCCTTTCCGTGCACAACGCGATAATCGGCCTGTGGTCGATCCTGCGGCAGGACAGCAGTGAAATGACGGCGATCGCCGGCGAACGTGACGGTTTGGAACACGGCCTGCTGGAAGCCGTCGCGCTGCTCGTCGAAGGCGTCCCGGAAGTCCTGCTGGTGGTGACCGAGGAGCTGCTGCCGGAGCTGTATTCGCCCTGGGTCGACGACGTGCCCTTCCCCTATGCCGTGGCCCTGCGCCTGTGCCCGGGGAGCGACTGGTCGCTGGAGCTATTGGAAAACGGCACGGCCCTTGTTCCGCCGTCCCACCCCAATGCCCTGAACCTGGTGCGAGCGCTGATCGAACGCACCAGCCTGTTCCACCACCCCTGGAAGAAGCGTCTATGGACCTGGCAACGCAACCACTGAGCAAGCGCGCCGACGCTTGGCTGTGGCGCCTGTTCGCCACCGGCCTGTGCTTCGCCCTCTTCGGTATCGGCGGCCTGCTGTTGCGGGTGCTGGTATTCCCGCTGCTGGCCCTGTTGCCCGGCGATGCGCTGCGCTGCCGCACCCGCGCACGCCAGACGGTAAGCCGGCTGTTCTGGCTGTTCGTGCAGATCATGCAGCGCAGCGGCGTCCTGACCTTCGAAGTGGCAGGCGTCGAGCGCCTGGGCCGGCCAGGGCAGATGGTGATCGCCAACCACCCCTCGCTGATCGATGTGGTCTTCCTCATCGGCCTGATCCGCGATGCCAACTGCGTCGTCAAGCAGAGCCTGTTCGCCAACCCCTTCACCCGTGGCCCGGTGACGGCGGCGCAATACATCAGCAACAACGGCAGCATGGACATGTTCGATGAGGCCGTGGAGGCGCTGCAGCAGGGGCAGACGCTGATCGTCTTCCCCGAGGGCACGCGCACCACACCCGGCGCGGCTCCGCAATTCCATCGTGGCGCGGCATCCATCGCCCTGCGCGGCGCCAGCGTCATCACCCCGGTGACCATCACCGTGACCCCGACCACCCTGACCAAGGCCGAGCCCTGGTACAGCATTCCCGCTCGCCGCGTGCATTTCCGCCTGCGCGTGGGCGACGACATCGATCCGCGCGAATTCGCCAGCCAGGGGCCGGCCCCGGCCGCCTCGCGTCGGCTCAATGCCTTCCTGCACCAGCATTTCATCAAGGAGCTCGCAAGAGATGAGCGATCTGCAACTGGAGATTAAACAGCTGATCATCGATGCCCTCGGCCTCGAAGATATCGGCCCTGACGACATTGGCGCGCAGGACGCGCTGTTCGGCGAAGGCCTCGGCCTGGATTCGGTCGACGCACTGGAACTGGGCCTGGCCATCCAGAAACGCTACGGCATCAAGATCGACGCCGATGCCAAGGACACCCGCCAGCACTTCGCCAACGTGGCAAGCCTGGCGGCCTTCGTGACTGCCCAGAAAGCCGCCTGAGATCGCCGACCATGCAAACCCGTGAGGACATTTTCAACACCCTGCGCGACGCCCTGGTCGAGCTGTTCGAACTGGAGCCGGAGCAGGTCAGCCTCCAGGCCAACCTCTACGAGGACCTGGAGATCGACAGCATCGACGCCGTCGACCTGATCGACCACCTCAAACGCCACACCGGCAAGAAGATCGCCGCCGAGGAGTTCAAGTCGGTGCGTACCGTCGGCGATGTGGTCGAAGCGGTCTATCGCCTGGCCAACCCATGACACGCCTGGTCGGGCTCGGCCTGCTGCTGGCCGGGCTGCTCTACCCGTTCGCGATCTACTTCGGCATCGATCACCTGTCGCCGAAATTCTTCGCGCTGCTGCTGGGCGGCCTGTGGTTCGCCCGCAGCCTGGGCAGCGGGCAACGCCCCGGGCAACGCTGGATGGCGCTGGCCGCCGTGGCCTTCTGCATGCTGCTGTGGTTCCTCAATGAGCCGAACCTGCTGCGCTGGTACCCGGTGCTGATCAGCGCAGGCCTCTTGAGCCTGTTCGCCCTCAGCCTGAAATTCGGCCCGCCGCTGGTGGAACGCCTGGCCCGCCTGCGCGAGCCGGAGCTGCCACCCCATGCGGTGCGCTACACGCGTCGGGTGACCCAGGCCTGGGTGCTGTTCTTCCTGGGCAACGGCCTGATCGCCGCGGCCCTCACCCTGTGGGCGCCACTGGCCTGGTGGACGCTGTACAACGGCCTGATTTCCTACCTGCTGATGGGCGTGCTGTTCGCCGTCGAGTGGCTGGTGCGGCAACGGGTCAGAGGTCAAGGATGAAACCGATTTCCCTCGCCCGGTTGCTGCTGGAACTGCCTGCCGGACGCTTGCTGGCATTGGAACCGACGCTGCTCGCCGGCGACTTCGTGCAACGCGTCTGCACAGCCGCCGGCGCGCTGCGCCAGCGCAATGTTCGGTGCGTGGCAATCCACCTGGAAGATGCCGCCGAGTTGGCCGTCGCCCTCTACGCCGCCTGGCTTGCCGGCGCCGAAGCCGTACTGCCGGCGGACAACCTTGCCCACAGCCGCGAGCGCCTGGCCGCGCAGATCGACGCCTGGATCGGTGACCAGCCCGGCGATCTGCGGATTGCCGAGCTGAACGGCCCTGCGCTGCAACCCGCCGAGCTTGACCTCGACGCCTGCCGCCTGGTGCTCAGCACTTCAGGCTCCACCGGCGAGCCCAAGCTGATCGGCAAGTCCCTGCGCCAGCTGAGCAACGAGGTGCAGGTACTGGACAACCTCTGGGGCGCCGAACTGGGCGATGCGCGCATCCTCGGCAGTGTCGCCGCGCAGCATATCTACGGCCTGCTGTTCCGGGTGCTCTGGCCACTGTCCGCCGGCCGCGCCTTCCTCCGTCGGCAGATCGCCTTCCCTGAACACCTGCAGCGCCACAGCCTCGACCAGCCGCGTTTCGCCTGGATCGGCAGCCCGGCGCTGCTCAAGCGCATGGGCGACAACCTTGACTGGCCGGCGCTGCGCCGGGTAGTGCGGGTGTTCTCCTCCGGCGGCCCGCTGCCGGCCGAAGCCGGCGAACTGCTGCACGAGCGCCTCGGCCAGGCACCCACGGAAATCTACGGCAGTTCCGAGACCGGCGGCATTGCCTGGCGCCAGGGTGGCCAGCTCTGGCAGCCGTTCGAGGGCGTGGTATTGAGCCAGGACGAGCATGGCGCGCTACGCATCGAATCGACCTACCTGCCGCCCGGCGTAACCGAGCAGACCGCCGACGCCGCGCGCCTGTGCGCCGACGGCCGCTTCGAACTGCTGGGGCGGTTGGACCGCATCGTCAAGCTGGAAGAAAAACGCATTTCCCTCCCGCAACTGGAAGCAGCGCTGGCGAAACACCCCTTCGTCAGCGAAGCACGCCTGGGCGTGGTGCAGGAAAACCGCGCCAGCCTGGGCGCGCTGATCGCCCTGAGCGACGCCGGCCTGCACGCACTGCGTAACGGCGGCCGGCGCGCACTGACCCAGCGCCTGCGCGAGCACCTCGCCGGCCACTGCGAGGCTCTCGCCCTGCCGCGCCGCTGGCGCCTGCTGCGACGCCTGCCGGGCAATGCCCAGGGCAAGTTGCCGCAAGGCCTGGTGGACGAACTGCTGCACGCCCCACGCAGCCTCGCCCCAGAGGTCCTGGCGCACAATGAAGTCGACGGCGAACAGCACTTCCAGCTGGAAATCCCGCCGGACCTCGCCTGCTTCCCTGGCCATTTCCCCACCGCACCGGTATTGCCCGGCGTGGTGCAGGTGCAGTGGGCGCAGCAGCTGGGCCGTCAGGTACTGGAGCTGCCGCCGCGCTTCGCCGGCATGGAAGTGCTGAAGTTCCAGCAACTGCTGCGGCCGGGCGATATCTGCCAACTGGCCCTGCGCTGGGACGCCGCGCGCGGCAAGCTGTACTTCGCCTTCACCCGTGGCGAAGCGGCCTGCTCTTCCGGGCGCATCCTGCTGGGGGCGGACGAATGAGCGCCAAGCCCTGCGCAGTGATCCCGGTGTACAACCACGAGCACGCGCTGCCCAAGGTCGTGGCCGAATTACTCGCCACCGGCCTGCCCTGCGTGCTGGTGGACGACGCCTCCAGCCGCGAGTGCGCAGTAGTGATCGACCAGCTCGCCGAAGTCCGCGACACCTTCCTGGTGCGCCTGAGCGTGAACCAGGGCAAGGGCGGCGCGGTGATGGCCGGGCTCCGTGAAGCCGCGCGCCTGGGCTTCAGCCACGCGCTGCAGGTGGATGCCGACGGCCAGCACGACCTGGGCGACGTGCAACGTTTCCTCGACGCATCGCGCGGGCGCCCCGAGGCCCTGATCTGCGGTTATCCGCAGTACGACGAGAGCGTGCCCAAGGGCCGTCTCTACGCGCGCTACCTGACCCACATCTGGGTGTGGATCAACAGCCTGTCGCTGTCGATCCGCGACGGCATGTGCGGCTTCCGCGTCTATCCGCTGGGCCCCACGCTGGAACTGATCGACAGCGCAAAGCTGGGCAAGCGCATGGACTTCGATCCGGAAATCCTCGTCCGCCTGGCCTGGCGAAACCAGCCGATGCATTGGCTGCCGACCAAGGTGCACTACCCGCTGGACGGTCTCTCGCACTTCCGCCTGTTCCACGACAACGCCCTGATCTCCTCCATGCACGCCCGGCTGTTCTTCGGCATGCTCTGGCGCTCGCCGGTCATCCTCTGGCGCCGCCTGCGGAGCGCCGCGTGAGCACGCAGCACTGGGCGCAACAGCGCGAGCGCGGCAGCCTGCTGCTGATGCGCTTCACTGCCTGGGCGGCGCGAACCCTCGGCCGTCGCCTGCTGTCGCCGCTGCTGCACCTGATCGTGCTGTACTTCTTCCTCTTCGGCGGCCGTGCGCGCCGCGCCATCGGCGAGTACCAGCAGCGCCTGGCACAGCACAGCGGTGACGCTTCGTTGCGCCCGAGCACTGGCCGCGTGTTCGGCCAGTTCATGGCCTTCGCCGACGCCATTCTCGACAAGCTCGATGTCTGGGCCGGTCGCCTGGACCTTTCCAGTATCGAACTGAACGACCCGCACAACCTGCGCGCGCAACTGCGCAGCGGCCGTGGCCAGATGCTGGTGGGCGCACACCTGGGCAACCTCGAAGTCTGCCGTGCGCTGGCCGAACTGGGCGAAAAGGTACGCATGAACGTGCTGGTGCACACCCGCCACGCGGAGCAGTTCAACCGGCTGCTGGGCGAGTCCGGCGCCAGCCACCTGCGGCTGATCCAGGTCAGCGAGCTGGACCCGGCGACCATGCTGCAGCTGTCCCAGCGCCTGGATGCCGGCGAGTGGCTGGCAATCGCCGGCGACCGTATCCCGCTGCACGGCGGGCGCAACGTCGAGGTCGATTTCCTCGGCGCCCAAGCCGCCTTCCCGCAGGGACCCTGGCTGCTCGCAGGGCTGCTGCAATGCCCGGCCAACCTGATGTTCTGCCTGAAGGAAGCGGGCCGCTACCGCGTGCACCTGGAGCCCTTCGCCGAACACATCCAGTGGCGCCGCAGCGACCGCGCCGACGTCCTCAAGCACTGGACCCAGCGCTATGCCCAGCGCCTGGAACACTACTGCCTGCGCGCGCCGCAGCAGTGGTTCAACTTCTACCCGTTCTGGAAAGCCCATGACGACAGCCATTGAAGCGCCGGTTTTCGGCCAAGGCCACCTGAGCATCGAGCAGATAGTCGCCCTCGCCGAGCGCCGCGTGGACAGCCGCCTGGACGACGATGCCGAGTTCCGCGCGCGGATTGCCCGCGGCGCGCAGTTCCTCGACACCCTGCTGGACAAGGAAGGCGTGATCTACGGCGTGACCACCGGCTACGGTGATTCCTGCGTGGTAGCCGTGCCGCTGGAGCACGTCGAGACGCTGCCGCAACACCTGTTCACCTTCCACGGCTGCGGCCTGGGCAAGCTGCTGGAGCCGGCTGCCGTGCGCGCCGTGCTCGCCGCGCGCCTGCGCTCGCTGAGCCATGGCGTTTCCGGTGTACGCCTGGAACTGCTGGAACGCCTGCATGACTTCCTCGAACACGACATCCTGCCGCTGATCCCGGAAGAGGGTTCGGTGGGCGCCAGCGGCGATCTCACGCCGCTGTCCTACCTCGCCGCGACACTCGCCGGCGAGCGCGACGTGCTCTGGCGCGGTGAGCGCCGCAGCGCCGCCGAGGTCCACGCCGAGCTGGGCTGGCAGCCGCTGGTGCTGCGCCCCAAGGAAGCGCTGGCGCTGATGAACGGCACCGCGGTGATGACCGGCCTCGCCTGCCTCGCCTATGTGCGCGCCGACTACCTGCTCAAGCTGGCCACGCGCATCACCGCGCTGAACGTCATTGCCCTGCAGGGCAACCCGGAACACTTCGACGAGCGCCTGTTCGCCGCCAAGCCGCATCCGGGGCAGATGCAGGTCGCTGCCTGGATTCGCCAGGACCTCGCCATCGATGCGCCAACGCCGCCGCTGCACCGCCTGCAGGATCGCTATTCGCTGCGCTGCGCGCCCCACGTGCTGGGCGTGCTGGCCGATAGCCTGGGCCTGCTGCGGCAGTTCATCGAGGTCGAACTGAACAGCGCCAACGACAACCCGATCATCGACGCCGAGGACGAGCGCGTCCTGCACGGCGGGCACTTCTATGGCGGGCACATCGCCTTCGCCATGGACAGCCTGAAGAACCTCGTCGGCAACGTCGCCGACCTGCTCGACCGGCAGCTCGCACTGCTGGTGGACACCCGCTACAACCACGGCCTGCCAAGCAACCTCTCGGGGGCGCCGGCCGAGCGCGCCATGATCAACCACGGCTTCAAGGCCGTGCAGATCGGCGCCAGCGCATGGACCGCCGAGGCGCTGAAAAATACCCTGCCGGCGAGCGTGTTCTCGCGTTCCACCGAGTGCCACAACCAGGACAAGGTGAGCATGGGCACCATCGCCGCGCGCGATGCCCTGCGTAGCCTGGAGCTGACCGAGCAGGTCGCCGCCGCCGCCTTGCTGGCCGCGCAACAGGGCGTCTGGCTGCGCTGTGGCGAAGCCGATGCGCGCCCGTTACCGGCACCGCTGGGCGGCATGCACGAACAACTCGGCCGAGACTTCCCGCCGCTGATCGAGGACCGCGCCCTGGAAGGCGAACTGCGCCTGTGCCTGGAGCGCATCCGCGCCCGCCATTGGAGGCTCTATGCGTAAGGCCGGGGTACTGCAGGCCGAGGTGGAAATCCTCGTGCCGTTCTTCGACGTCGACATGATGGAAGTGGTCTGGCACGGCCACTACGTCAAGTACCTGGAAGTCGCGCGCTGCGCCCTGCTCGACAAGCTCGACCACAACTACTCGCAGATGCGCGATGCCGGCTACGCCTGGCCGGTGATCGACCTGCAGCTGCGCTACGTGCGCGGCGCACGCTTCGGCCAGCGCATCAGCGTGCGCGCCGACCTGGTGGAGTGGGAGAACCGCCTGAAGATCAACTACCTGATCAGCGATGCGCAGACCGGCGAGCGCCTGACCCGCGCCAGCAGCACGCAGGTGGCGGTAGAGATCGCCAGCCGCGAGATGCAGATGGTCTCGCCCGCCGTGTTCGTCGATGCCGTGCAGCGCGCGCTGGAGGCCGAAGCATGCTGAAGCGTGCCCTGCTCGTCTGCAGTCTCCTGACGCTGTTCATCCAGAGCATCCCCCTGGCCCACGCCTTCGACCTGTCGCAACTGGCCGCACAACTCGGCAAACCGGCGGTGGTGCGCGGCGAGTTCCTCCAGGAGAAGCACCTGCGCTCGCTGCCGCAGCCGCTGGTGAGCAAGGGCCACTTCGTCCTCGCCAAGCAGCATGGGTTGCTCTGGCTGTTGCAGACGCCGCTCAAGCAGGACTACCGCATCGACGACCAGGGCATCGCCCGGCGCGACGCCAACGGCTGGCAGCAACTGCCGCAACGCAGCGCCAGCGCACAGCAGAATCGCCTGTTCCTCGCCGTACTGGAAGGCGACAGCAGCGGCCTGCAGCGCGACTTCGACCTCGCCCTGAGCGGCGAGGCGAACGACTGGAAACTTACCCTGACCCCGCGCGCGGTGCTGCTCAAGCAGATCTTCGACAGCATCGAGATCGCCGGCGGCGAGTTGGTGCAGCGCATCGAGCTGCACGAAGCCCAGGGCGACCGCACCGTGCTGCGCATGACCAGCAGCCAGCCCGGCGACAGCCTGACCGATGCGGAGCGTAGCGACTTTGCCCGCTGATCGGCCGCAGTGGCTGCCGCGCCTGGTGATCGCCGGGCTGCTGGCGCTGCTCGCCCTCGCCGCCTGGCAATGGCGCGGCGCGGCGCCGCTGAGCACCGACCTGCTGGAACTGGTACCCGGCGGCAGCCGAAATGCCCTGCAGAAGCAGGCCGAGCAGCGCATGCAGGAGCCGCTCAACCGCGAGCTGCTGGTGCTGGTCGGCTACCCCGAGCGCGACTCCGCCATCGCCCACGCCCGCGAACTGGCCGAGCGCTGGCAAGCCAGCGGCCTCTACGCGAAGGTGCAATGGGGCGTACAGGCGGACCTGCCGGCCCTGCGCGAACAACTGCGCGCAGGCCGCCTCGCGCTGCTCAATGCCGAAGACCGTCGCCAGCTCGCCGATGAGCCCGCCGCCTTCGTCCAGCAGCGCGTCGAACAGCTCTTTGATCCCTTCTCCGGCTTCGGCCTGCTGCCCAACGACCAGGACTGGTTCGGCCTGGCGCTACGCATCCAGCACCACCAGCCGCTGACGGCGAAGGTGCAGTTGGACATCGGCAGCGGCGCGCTGGTCGCCGAAGCCGATGGTCGCAGCTGGGTGCTGCTACGCGCCCGCACCCGCGCCGATGCCTTCGACATGGACCTGCCGCGCGCCGTCGCCGCGCAGCTCGCCGAGGCGCGACAGCAACTGGCTGCCGACGGCGGACAGATGGTCGCCGCCAGCGGCCTGCTCTATGCCGCCGACGGCCAGCGCCAGGCCAGCCGCGAGATGACCTGGGTCGGCGGTGGCGCCGCGCTCGGTACCCTGCTCCTGCTGCTGCTCGCCTTCCGCCGGGTGCGCGCGCTGCTGGCCTTCCTGCCGGTGCTGGTGGGTGTGCTGGCCGGCGCCACCGCGTGCATCGCGCTGTTCGGCAGGATCAACCTGCTCACCCTGGTACTGGGCGCCAGCCTGATCGGCGTGGCCTCGGATTACCCGCTGCACTATCTGTCCAAAGCCTGGACGGCCGCTCATTGGCAGCCGTGGCACGCGCTGAAGCGCAGCCAGCGGGGGCTGTTCCTCAGCCTCGCCACCAACCTGATCGGCTACCTCGCCCTGGCCTGCACGCCCTTCCCGGCGCTGACCCAGGTGGCGACCTTTTCGGTCGCCGGCCTGCTTGCCGCCTACCTGTGTGTCATCGGTCTGCTGCCGCTGCTGCTGCGCGGCGATGCCATCGCGCCGCAACCCGTGCTGCTGGCGCTGGGGGAGCGCCTGATCAGTCTTCGCCAGTCGCTGCTCCAGCGCACTGGCAGCTGGCCGTTGCTCGCGGTGGTCGCGCTGTTCTGCGCCGGCGGATTGTGGCAACTGCAGGTGAAGAACGACCTGCGCCAATGGCTGGGCGCCAAGCCGCAGTTGCTCAGCGAGGCCCAGGCCGCCGCGCGCATCACCGGCTACCAGCCCACCAGCCAGTTCTTCCTGGTCCGCGCCAGCGACGAAACCCAGTTGCTGCAACGGCAGGCCGGACTGGCCGCACGGCTGGATCGACTGGTCACCTCCGGCCAGCTCCAGGGCTATCTCGCACTCAACCAGTTTCTCGCCACCGCGCAGCAGCAACAGCAGGCCCGAGAGGCCCTGCGCCAGTTGCCGCAACACTGGCAGGCGCTGGTCGACCTGGGTATTCCGCAAGCCGCACTGCAAGCCGAGCTGGAGCAGCTGGAAAAGCTCCCGCCGCAATCCCTGGACCAGGCTCTGAAAGGTCCACTGGGCGAGCCATGGCGACCGCTGTGGCTGGGCACTGTAGACGGAGGAGTGGCCGGGCTGGTGAGCCTGCAGGGACTGTCCGATGCCAGCGTGCTGGCCGAGCAGGCCAAGGGCCTGGACGGCGTGCAACTGGTGGATCGTCTCGGCGAGCTGAACCGCCTGTTCGCCGCCACCCAGGTCAGCGCCACCGAACTCAAGCTGCTCTCCTGCGTGCTGATCTTCGCCCTGCTGCTCAAGCCCTTCGGCCCGCGCGGCGCGTTGCGCATCGTCCTGCTGCCGCTGCTGGCAGCGCTGTGCAGCCTTGCCAGCCTCGGCTGGCTGGGCCAGCCGTTGACGCTGTTCAGCCTGTTCGGCCTGCTCCTGGTCACCGCCATCGGCGTGGATTACACCATCCTCATGCGCGAGCGCGTCGGCGGTGCGGCAGTGAGCCTGGTGGGTGTGCTGCTCGCGGCCATCACCACCTGGCTATCGTTCGGCCTGCTGGCGCTCTCGGCCACGCCGGTGATCAGCAACTTCGGCCTGGCCGTGGGCCTGGGCCTCGTGTTCTGTTTCCTGTTCTGCCCCTGGGCACAGGCAAGTACCCGAGAAGGAACTGCGGCATGCTGACGGTCCTTTTCTGGCTGGCGATGCCGCCACTGTTCGCCCTGGCTGTGATCGGCGGGCGACGCCTGCGCCTGCTGCCCATCGTCAGCCAGTTGCTGGTGGCCGGCCTGCTGTTGCCGCTGTTGTTCGTCGCCCTGCAGAGCCAGGGCTTCGAGGTGCGCACGCTGGTCGCCGCGCCCTGGCTGCGGCCGCTCTACGACATGGGTTTTGCGCTGCTACTGGGGCACATCCTGAGTGACGTGATCGACCTCGACGTCAGCCGCCAGAGCCTGAAGATCGCCCTGCCCAGCTTCGCCGTGCCGCTGGCCTGCGGCATGGCCAGCGCGTGGTGGCTGCTGGGCGTGCGCGAGGGCATCAGCGTGCTGGGCATCGGCCTGCTGTTCGCCATCACCGCGATCCCGGTGCTCTACCTGTTCCTGCGCAACATCGACTACCCCGAGGATGCCACCCGCCGCCTGATGCACGCGGCGGTGCTGATGGACCTGTGGTGCTGGAGCCTGTTCGGCCTGGCCGAGGGCAGCAGTGATCCGTCGAAGGTGGTGTGGCCGCTGCTGGCGGGCGCGGTTCCGTTGCTGCTGCGCCTGCTCGGCGTGCGCCAGCACCTGGCCTACAGCCTGCCGTTCTTCGGCCTGATGATCGCCTTCCAGCACTGGCACCTGAACACCCTGGTGTTCGCCATCACCTGGCTGATGGCTCAGGCCGCAGTTCGCCAGCCGTTCCGCCTGCCGGTCCCGCCACGCGTGGCGCTGGCCTTGCAGAACACGCTGCTGGTGCCGCTGGTGCTGGCCTTCGGCATCCTCCAGATCGATTTCCACAACGCCCTCTCCGGCTATTCCTGGCTGTATCTCGGCGCGCTGCTGGTATTGCCGGTGCTCAGCAAGCTGGCCGGCAGCTGGCTCGGCCTGCGCTGGGCGCTGCCGGGCGCGAGCCGCAGCGAGTTGTGGCAGCAAAGCCTGCTGTTGAACATTCGCGGGCTGACCGAAATCGTCTTCCTCAACCTGTTGTTCCAGCAGGGCCACATCGACTCGCTGCTGTATTTCAGCCTGCTGCTGATGAGCCTGTTCGCCACCCTGCTGCCCGCTTTCTGCGGCGTGCGCCGTCCGCGCGCCGCCATCCAGCCTGACTCCGAGGACCAGGCCCCGGCAAGGAGCCCTTCTGATGCCCGCCCCTGAACTGCAACAACGCACCGTCGTCGTCATCGGCGCGGGCCCTTCCGGCGCCATCGCCGCCGCCCTGCTCAAGCGCAAGGGCCACGACGTGCTGGTGCTGGAGCGCCAGCGTTTCCCCCGCTTCTCCATTGGCGAGAGCCTGCTGTCGCACTGCCTGGACTTCGTCGAGGAAGCGGGGATGCTCGATGCCGTGTTCGCTGCAGGCTTCCAGATCAAGCACGGCGCGGCCTTCGGTTGGGGCGAGCGCTACACCGCGTTCGACTTCCGCGACAAGTTCACCGATGGCAAAGGCTCGACCTTCCAGGTCCAGCGCGCACGCTTCGACCAGTTGCTGGCCGACCAGGCCGAGTTGCAGGGCGTGGAAATCCGCTACGAGGAAGAGCTCATCGCCGCCGATTTCGCCGTCGGCTGCCCGCGCCTGCGCGTGCGCCGCCTGGACGGCAGCGAATACGAAGTGGAGTGCGCCTTCGTCCTCGATGCCAGCGGCTACGGCCGGGTGCTGCCGCGCCTGCTCGACCTCGAAGCACCGTCCGGCTTCCCGGTGCGCCGGGCGGTGTTCACGCATATCGAGGACCGCATCGACGCGCCGGAATTCGACCGCGAGAAGATCCTCATCAGCATCCACCCCGAAGAGCGCGGCATCTGGTACTGGACCATCCCTTTCAGTGATGGTCGCACCTCCGTCGGCGTGGTGGCCGAGGACCGTCACTTCGAGGGCAAGTTGGACAACCTGGATGCGTGCCTGAAAGGCTTCTTCGACGCCGCGCCGAACCTGCGCCCGCTGCTGAGGAACGCCGTGTGGGATACGCCGGCGCGCACCCTGGGCGGCTACTCGGCGAACGTCAAGCGCCTGGCCGGTCCGGGCTTCGCTCTGCTGGGCAACGCGGCGGAATTCCTCGACCCGGTATTTTCCTCCGGCGTCACCATCGCCATGCGTTCCTCCAGCATGGCGGCCAGCCTGCTCGACCGCCAGCTCAAGGGCGAGGCGGTGGACTGGGAAACCGACTTCGCCCAGCCGCTCAAGCGCGGCGTGGATACCTTCCGCGCCTACGTCGAGGGCTGGTATGACGGCAGCTTCCAGGACGTGATCTTCTACGAGAAGGCCGACCCGGAAATCCGCCGGATGATCTGCTCCATTCTTGCCGGCTACGCCTGGGACACGCGCAATCCCTTCGTCGCCGAACCGCAGCGCCGCCTGCGGGTACTTTCCGAAATCTGCGCCAGCTGAATAGGACAAGGACTGTCATGACCCGCCCCGCCTCAACCTACGTCGAAGAAACCCGTTTCGGTTTCTGGTTCCTGCAGAGCCACACCTGGCAGCACCACGTGCTACGCGTGGCGATCAACGACCTCAAGCGCCTGGTCAGCTGGAACACCCCGCAGAACCCGGTGCTGCTCGACGCTGGCTGCGGCCAGGGCCGCTCCTTCCGCCTGCTGCGCGATGCGTTCAGGCCCAGCCGCTTGATCGGGCTGGACGCCGACCCGCACAGCCTCGACTGCTCGGCCATGGAGGCTGCGCGGGAGAACATCGAGGTGGAGCTGAACTGCGCCGACTGCGCCGACCTGATGCTGCCCTCGGCCAGCGTGGACATCCTGTTCTGCCACCAGACCTTCCATCATCTGGTGGAGCAGGAGCGGGCGCTGGCCGAGTTCTGGCGGGTGCTCAAGCCGGGCGGCCTGCTGCTGTTCGCCGAGTCCACCGAGGCGTACATCGATACCTGGGTGATCCGCTGGCTCTTCCGGCACCCCATGCACGTACAGAAGAGCGCCGCGCAGTACCTGCAGATGCTCCGCGAGCAGGGCTTCGAGTTCAGCGAGAGGAACGTCTCCTACCCCTACCTGTGGTGGAGCCGCGCCAAGGACTTCGGTCTGCTCGAGCGCTGGGGCCTGCGCAAGCCCAAGCCGTTCGGCCAGCGCGAGGAAACCCTGGTCAACGCCGTGGTGCGCAAGCCACTGGAGAGCCGCTGAGCATGATCCGCTGGCTGAGTCTTGCCTTCGTCCTGCTGCTGGCCGGTTGTGCCCAGCATGCGCCGCTACCGACCGCGTTGCCGCTGCTGGCGACGCCGTTGCAGCTGCACATCCAGCGCGAACAGGCGGGCACCAGCCAGGACTGGCTGCTGGTCATCCAGCAGGAGGGCGGCGCGCTGCGCTGGTCGTTGTTCGATCCGCTGGGCATCCCGCTGTCGCGCCAACGGCTGCTTGAGGGAGAATGGCGCAACGACGGCCTGCTGCCGCCCAACCCCGAAGCGCGCGAGTTGTTCGCGGTGCTGCTGTTCGCC
This sequence comes from Pseudomonas nitroreducens TX1, assembly GCF_000313755.1. GTDB lineage: Bacteria > Pseudomonadota > Gammaproteobacteria > Pseudomonadales > Pseudomonadaceae > Pseudomonas > Pseudomonas nitroreducens_A. The sequence continues at coordinate 133,803 of NZ_AMZB01000124.1, forward strand.
CTTACGCCGGGCGATGAGCTCGCCGCACGCTACCGCGCCACGGACTACCAGGTGCGCAACGGCCAGCGCAGCCTGCAGCAGCACTGGAAGATCAGCTACCGTTCGGCGCAGGACTTCGACCTGGAAAGCCCTGACCTCCGCTACCACGTGACGCCCCTGGAAACCGCTCCATGACCGCGACCTACCTGAACGAGCTGGGCCTGATCTGCGCGCTGGGCAATGACCGCCGCGAAGTGGCCGCCGCGCTGCTGGCGGGCGAGTCCGCCGGCATGCAGGTGCAGGCCGGCTGGGTGCCGGGCAGGAGCCTCCCCGTGGGCACGGTCAAGGCGCGCCTGGCGGCCATCCCCGAGAAGCGCCACGACACCCGCAACAACCGCCTGCTGCTGGCCGCGGCCACGCAGATCGACCCGGCCATCCGCGCAGCCATCCAGCGCTACGGCGCCGCACGCGTGGCGGTGGTGCTGGGCACCAGCACCTCGGGCGTCCAGGAAACCACCCAGGGCATTCGCCATCACCGTTTGCACGGTCAGTTGCCCGAAGGCTTCCACTACTCGCACCAGGAGCTGTCTGACCCGGCGGTGTACCTCGCGGAACACTACGAACTGGCCGGCCCGACCTACGTGATCTCCACCGCCTGTACCTCCGGCGGACGCGCCCTGCAGAGCGCGCGTCGGCTGCTGAAGCTGGGGCTGTGCGACGCCGTGCTGTGCGGCGGCGTGGACAGCCTTTGCCAGCTGACGCTCAACGGTTTCAGCGCGCTCGAAGCGGTCTCCGACGAACTGTGCAAACCCTTCTCGGCGAACCGCAAGGGCATCAACATCGGCGAAGGCGCCGCGCTGTTCCTGATGACCCGCGAGCCCGGCGCAGTCGCCTTGCTCGGCGCCGGCGCCAGCTCTGACGCGCACCACATCTCCGCCCCCGAACCCGAAGGACGCGGCGCCCGCGAGGCGATGCGCAAGGCGCTGGTCGAGGCACGCCTGGACGCTGCGCAGATCGCCTACTTGAACCTGCACGGCACCGCGACCCTGCACAACGACGCCATGGAAAGCCTGGCCGTCAGCGCGCAATTCCCCGCCGGCGTGCCCTGCTCCTCGACCAAACCGCTGTCCGGGCATACCCTCGGCGCCGCCGGCGCGCTGGAAGCGGCGTTCTGCTGGCTGCTACTGGGCGAGCACAACCCGCAGAAGCGCCTGCCGCCGCAACGCTGGGACGGCATCGCCGATCCGCACTTGCCGGCGCTGCAACTGGTGGGCGAAGACGCGCCGCGGCTGCCGGCCGAAGGCCCGCGCTACCTGATGAGCAACTCGTTCGCCTTCGGCGGCAACAACATCAGCCTGATCCTGGGCGAGATGGGCAAAGAGTCTGGAGTGACCCGATGATCGACTGGCCGATCGCCTCACTGCTGCCCCACGCGGGCGACATGATCCTCATCGACGACGTGCTCGACTTCGGCGACGAGGACATCCGCACGCGCCTGACGGTGCGTCCGGGCGGCCTGTTCAACGAGGCCGACGGCAGCCTGCCGGCCTGGGTCGGCGTGGAGCTGATGGCGCAGAGTGTCGCTGCCTACGCCGGGTGCCAGGCGCGCTTGCGCGGAGAGCCGGTGGAGCTGGGTTTCCTGCTCGGCACGCGCCAGTACCAGTGCGACGTGGCGAGTTTCCCGGCCGGCGCGCAAATCACTATCCACGCCATCCGTACCCTGCAGGATGACAACGGCATGGGCGTCTTCGAATGCCACCTGGATGGGCCTGGGATCAAGGCGCTGGCGCGCCTCACCGTGTTCCGCCCGCCCGAGGTTGCCAACTACCTGCAGGAACCCGATTTCAAGAAGACCGATTCGAAAGAGCCAAGCGTATGACTGATTCCATCCTCGTAACCGGCTCCAGCCGTGGCATCGGCCGCGCCATCGCCCTGCGCCTGGCCCAGGCCGGCTTCGACCTGGTGCTGCACTGCCGCAGCGGCCGCGCCGAAGCAGACGCCGTGCAGGCCGAAATCCAGGCACTGGGGCGCAGCGCCCGTGTGCTGCAGTTCGACGTGGCCGACCGCGAAGCCGCGCGCAACATTCTCGAAGCCGATGTGGAAACCCACGGCGCCTATTACGGCGTGGTGTGCAACGCCGGCCTGACCCGCGACGGCGCCTTCCCCGCGCTCACCGAGGAAGACTGGGACCAGGTGCTGCGCACCAACCTCGACGGTTTCTACAACGTCCTGCACCCGGTGATGATGCCGATGATCCGCCGCCGCCAGCCGGGGCGCATCGTCTGCATCACTTCGGTGTCGGGGTTGATCGGCAACCGCGGCCAGGTCAACTACAGCGCCTCCAAGGCCGGCGTGATCGGCGCCGCCAAGGCGCTGGCCATCGAGCTGGCCAAGAGGAAGATCACGGTGAACTGCGTGGCGCCGGGGCTGATCGACACAGCGATGCTCGACGAACAGGTGCCGGTGGAGGACATCCTCAAGATGATCCCGGCCCAGCGCATGGGCACCCCGGAAGAAGTCGCCGGCGCAGTGAACTTCCTGATGTCGGCCGAGGCGGGCTACATCACCCGCCAGGTACTGGCGGTCAACGGAGGGCTGTGCTGATGAAGCGCGTGGTCATCACCGGCATGTCCGGCATCACGTCCCTGGGTTCGGACTGGGCGAGCATCGAGGCAAACTTCAGCGCCAACCAGAGTGGCATCCGCCGCATGGATGAGTGGGACCGCTTCACCGAACTCAACACCCGCCTGGCCGGCCCGGTGCTGGACTTCACGGTGCCCAGGCACTGGACCCGCAAGCAACTGCGCAGCATGGGCCGCGTTTCCCGACTGTCGGTGGGCGCCGCCGAGCGCGCGCTGGCCGATGCCGGGCTGCTCGACGATGAGTCCATCCGCGACGGCCGCATGGGCGTGGCCTGCGGCTCGTCCACCGGCAGCACCGACGAGATCAAGGCGTTCGGCAACATGCTGCTCAATTCGGTGGCGGACGGCCTCAACGCCAACTCCTACGTGCGCATGATGCCGCACACCACGGCGGCGAATATCAGCATCTTCTTCGGCCTCAAGGGCCGGGTGATCCCCACCTCCAGCGCCTGTACCAGCGGCAGCCAGGGCATCGGCTATGCCTACGAGGCGATCCGCTTCGGCCGCCTGCCGCTGATGCTCGCCGGCGGCGCCGAGGAGCTGTGCCCGACCGAGGCCATGGTGTTCGATGCGCTCTACGCCACCAGCCTGAAGAACGACACTCCGCAGCAGACGCCGCGTCCCTATGACAGCGGCCGCGATGGGCTGGTGATCGGCGAAGGCGCCGGCATGCTGGTGCTTGAAGAGCTGGAACACGCCCTGGCCCGCGGCGCGCGCATCCATGCCGAGATCGTTGGTTTCGGCAGCAACGCCGACGGCCAGCACACCACCCGCCCGGAACAGGCGACCATGCGCCGCGCCATGGAGCTGGCGCTGGAAGATGCGGGCCTCACGCCCGACGCCATCGGTTATGTGAACGGCCATGGCACCGCCACCGAGCAGGGCGACATCGCCGAGACCCTGGCCACCAGCGAACTGTTCGGAAAGCGCATGCCGATCAGCTCGCAGAAGAGCTTCCTGGGCCACACTCTGGGAGCGTGCGGCGCGCTGGAGTCGTGGTTCAGCATCGAGATGATGAACAGCGACCGCTATGTGCACACCCTGAACCTGGACGAGATCGACCCGCGTTGCGGCGAGCTCGACTACCTGCGGGGCGAACCGCGCGTGATGAGCCACGAGTACGTCATGAACAACAACTTCGCCTTCGGCGGGATCAACACCTCGCTGATCTTCAAGCGCTGGCGCTGAGCCCTTTTCACCGGAACAACCCAACGACACTGCAAGGAGAGCAATCCATGTCCCGACTGATCCGTAGCGTTCTGCTGTGCGCCGCCGCCGTGCTGGCCATCGGCTGCACCACCAAGCCGGTGGAGAACATCGACCAGAGCCTGCCGCCGGACAGCAACCGCACGTCGGTGCAGGTGCAGGCGGCGATCCATGACGCACTGGAAGAACAGAAATGGACCGTGCAGCAGGACTCCGGCAACGTGATCTACGCCGCGATCACCGTGCGCGAGCGGCATCACGCCGAAGTCAGCATTCCCTACAGCAGCCAGCAGTACTCCATCAAGCTGCGCAGCAGCCGCGGCCTGGACGAGAAGGACGGGCAGATCCACCGCAACTACAACAAGTGGGTCGCCATTCTCAACAACAAGATCCTGCAGAACCTGCACCTCGCCACGCCGAGCAACTGATCCCCTCATCGACAAGGAGTCGATTCATGCAACGCAAGACTCTCGGGGCGCTCGCCCTCGCGCTCTGCACGTCCATCCCTGGCATCAGCCACGCTCGCGACACCACGCTGCACCTGCCCTTCGACGAAGTCGTCGCCGAGGCGGTGAAGGCCGGTCGCCTGGACGGCAGCGTGAAGTTCTACCTGGCGGGCAACCCGGCGGGTGACAAGCTGAACGTGGTCCAGTCCGGCGCCATCACCAACAAGAAGACCAACGCCTTCAACAAGAGCGACGAGGAAGCCTGCCGCTGGGCACTGCAATCGGCACTGATCACCCTGCAGGACTCGGCGAAGAAGGCCGGCGCCACCGCCGTGACCAACATCGTCAGCTACTACAAGCGCAACGAGTACAAGGACGCCAGGCAGTTCGAGTGCCACGCCGGCGCAGTCATCGCCGGCGTCGCGCTGAAGGCCGATTACGCCAAATAAGCCGCTGTCCGCAGCGCTGTCCGCCGTGCCCGGCTTTGGGTATCGGCGGATAAAGCGTTCCGCTTTATGCGCCCTACGTTATCCAGCCCACCCGTAGGGCGCATAACGCCCCAGGGGTTATCCGCCGATGTGCCTGAGTCAGGCCTGGATTTGCTGGGTCACCAGGTCGAAGAACGACTGCGCCAGGCGTGACGTCTCGTTGCGCCGCCGTACCAGCCACACCGAACTGGTTGCGCCCGGATCGCTGAGGGTGCGATAGACCACGCCATCCACCCGCGTCCGGCGGAACGACGCCGGTAACATCGACACGCCCAGCCCCGCCGCCACCAGGCCGATGATGGTCATCGCCTCGCCGGCTTCCTGGGCGATGCGCGGGCTGAAGCCGGCCTGCCGCGACAGCGCCATCAACTGGCTGTAGAGCCCGGTGCCATAGCTGCGCGGGAAGAACACGAAAGGCTCGTCCGCCAGTGCGGCGAACTCCAGTCCCTCCTGGCTGGCCTGCGCCAGCGGGTGATCGGCGCGCAGCACGGCCACCAGGGGTTCGCTGAACAGCTCCACGGCTTCCAGGGTTTCCGGCAACGGGATGGGACGGATCAAGCCGACCTGCACGCGCTCTTCCAGGAGCGCCTGCACCGCCTGGCCGCTGCTGAGTTCCTGCAGGTCCAGGTGCACGTCCGGATAAGCCTGGCGGAACGCCAGGATGGCGCGCGGGATGCTCGAGGTGAAAGGCGCCGACGCGGTGAAGCCGACCTTCAGCTCGCCGATCTCCCCCTGGTGCGCTCGTCGGGCCAGCAAGACGGCGCGATCCACCTGCTGCAGCACCTGCCGCGCTTCATCGAGGAACAGCTTGCCGGCCTCGGTGAGCGCCACGCGGCGGTTGGTGCGCTCCAGCAACCGCGCGCCGATCTCTTCTTCCAGCGCCTGGATCTGCTGGCTCAGCGGCGGCTGGGAAATCCCCAGTTGCTCGGCGGCGCGGCCGAAGTGCAGCTCTTCCGCCACGGCAATGAAATAACGCAGGTGTCGCAGTTCCATGTTTCCCCCTGCTGGAGCGCCGGTGTTCCGGGTTGGGTAGGAGCGGGCTTTGTCCGCGATAGGCTGAGCCCCGTGCCGTGCTCGCGAACCAGGTGTAGAACCGACGTCATCGCCAATCGATTCGAAAAACGAATCAAACGTGTCGATTAATATATTGGAAATAATAAATCCCGCTCCTTATCCTTTCCACACAAGCCCAATAACGACTACCAACCTGCTCCCTGCCTGGCCGCGCGGGCCCTTGCCGCCATTCCAGGCCCTCCTGCTTTTACCAACCTGAGGTGTGTCGTGAGTCAACCTGCCCTGCGGGCTTTGCGGGAAGAACATCCCATGGCGGCCGAACCGGCCGTCGTACAAGAACCAGTCGCCGCCAACGACCCGGCGGAGGTGTTGCCCGGTCTGCGCGAGAGCGCGCGCGAAGCCAATAGCGACGTGGTGCGTACCGTCGAAGACATCGAAACCTACATCGAGAAAGGCACCCCGGCGTTCATGCGTACCTCGCTTGCGCTGTTCTCCGGAGGCTTCGCCACCTTCGCCCTGCTCTACTGCGTGCAGCCGATGATGCCGGTACTGTCCAAGGCTTTCAGCCTGACCGCCACGCAGAGCAGCCTGGTGCTGTCGATCTCGACCATCACCATGGCTTTCGGCCTGCTGGTCACCGGGCCGATCTCCGACGCCATCGGGCGCAAGTCGATCATGGTCGCCTCGCTGGTCCTCGCCGCCCTGTTCACCCTCGGCAGCTCGCTGATGCCGACCTGGCACGGCGTGCTGGCCATGCGCGCGCTGCTCGGCCTGTCGCTCAGCGGCCTGGCGGCAGTGGGCATGACCTACCTCTCCGAGGAAATCCATCCGCAGCACATCGGGCTGTCCATGGGGCTGTATATCGGCGGCAACGCCATTGGCGGCATGAGTGGGCGGCTGATCAGCGGCGTGCTGGTGGACTACGTGAACTGGCACGTCGCGCTGGCCACCCTGGGCGTACTCGCCCTGGCCGCAGCCCTGCTGTTCTGGCGCATCCTTCCCGAATCGAAGAACTTCCGCCCGGCGCCGCTCAAACCGCGCCGGCTGATCCAGGGCTTCACCGGGCACTTCCGCGACGCCGGCCTGCCCTGGCTATTCCTGGTCGGTTTCCTGCTGATGGGCGCCTTCGTCACCCTGTTCAACTACATCGGCTACCGCCTGCTGGCGGAGCCCTATCACCTGAGCCAAGCCATAGTCGGCGTGCTCTCGCTGGTCTACCTGTCGGGTATCTACAGCTCGGCGTGGGTCGGCTCGCTGGCCGACAAGCTGGGCCGGCGCAAGGTGCTCTGGGCAATGATCGCGCTGATGCTCGGCGGCGTGCTGATCACGCTGCTGCAACCGCTGGCCCTGGTGCTGGCCGGGCTGCTGGTTTTCACCTTTGGCTTCTTCGGCGCGCACTCGGTGGCCAGCAGCTGGATCGGCCGCCGAGCCCTGAAGGCCAAGGGCCAGGCCTCGTCGCTGTACCTGTTCTGCTATTACGCCGGTTCCAGCGTCGCCGGCACCGCTGGCGGTCTGTTCTGGCACCAGTACGGTTGGAACGGCGTGGGCCTGTTCATTGCCGGCCTGTTGGGCATCTGCCTGCTGGTGGCCCTTCACCTGATGCGCCTTCCGGTGTTACCGCGCGATCTACCAGCACTCAACAAGGCTGGGTAGTTTCTACACACATGACAAGCTTAATGCCTAAAAACGACATGGAACGGTCGTTCAAGGACATTTATCTCAGATCCGACAACGCCTGCCAGACGGGCGTTGTGGGATTTATTCCCAATCTACGACTTAAGTCGTAACAGGATGTGGCGCGATCCTTGCGTTCACAATCTCGAACGACTTGTTGGAATCCTGAAACGGACCTCGACTCCCGCAGTACGCAATTCCCTCCGTAGTTGTAGGTAAAGCATGAGCAGCACCCCTTCTTCCGGGCTCTCCCAGGGCCTGCAAAATCGTCACGTCACGATGCTTTCGATTGCCGGCGCCATTGGCGCGGGCCTGTTCGTAGGCTCCGGCCACGCCATCGCCGAAGCCGGCCCGGCCGTCATGATTTCCTATCTGGTCGCCGGCCTGCTGGTGGTCCTGGTGATGCGCATGCTGGCCGAAATGGCCGTCGCGCAGCCGGACAGCGGCTCCTTTTCCACCTATGCCGACCGCGCCATCGGCCACTGGGCCGGCTTCACCATCGGCTGGCTGTACTGGTGGTTCTGGGTCCTGGTGATCCCGCTGGAAGCCAACGCCGCCGCGGCCATCATCCACGCCTGGTTCCCCGGCGCGCCGATCTGGATCCTGGCCTTCCTGATCACCTCCGCACTGACCGTGACCAACCTGTTCAGCGTGAAGAACTACGGTGAGTTCGAGTTCTGGCTGGCGTTGATCAAGGTCGTCTCGATCATTGCCTTCCTGGTGCTGGGTTGTGCGGCGATCTTCGGCTTCTCGCCCAACAGCGAAGTCTCCGGCATCGGCCACCTGACCAGCGAAGGCTTCCTGCCCAAGGGCTGGGGCGCCGTGCTCGCCGCGCTGCTGACTACCATGTTCTCCTTCATGGGCTCGGAAATCGTCACCATCGCCGCCACCGAGTCCAAGGACCCGGAGCAGCAGATTACCCGCGCCACCAACTCGGTGATCTGGCGTATCGCGCTGTTCTACCTGCTGTCGATCCTGATCGTGGTCTGCCTGGTGCCGTGGAACGACCCGCGGCTGGTAAGCATGGGCTCCTACCAGACCGTGCTGGAACACCTGCACATCCCGTACGCCAAGCTGATCGTCGACATCATCGTGCTGGTCTCGGTGACCAGTTGCCTGAACTCGGCGCTCTACACCGCTTCGCGCATGATGTACTCGCTGAGCAAGCGCGGTGACGCGCCGAAGATCGCCCAGGTGACCAGCGTCAGCCGCACCCCGGTGTACGCCGTGCTGCTGTCCACCGCCATGGCCTTCCTGTGCACTTTCGCCAATTACCTGGCCCCGGCCGAAGTGTTCAACTTCCTGCTGGCCAGTTCCGGCGCCATCGCCCTGCTGGTGTACCTGGTGATCGCCCTGTCACAGCTGCGCATGCGCAAGAAGCTGCTCGCCCAGGGCCACCAGTTGAAGCTGAAGATGTGGCTGTTCCCCTGGCTCACCTGGGCGGTGATCCTGTTCATCGTCGGCGCCCTGGTGATCATGCTGATCCGCCCGGACCACCGCATGGAAGTGGTCGCCACCACCCTGCTGACCGTCGTGGTGGTCTGCTCGGGCCTGCTGGTGTCCAACCGCCGCAACAAGGCCCAGCGCGCCGCCGGCCTGGTGGGCGATGCTGCGTGATGCACCCTGATGGGGCTTGAGGCTCCATGAGGGAACGAAAAAGCCCCGCTTCCGAGCGGGGCTTTTTTCATTGCGTCGTGGGACGTCGTGCCGTTCGGGCCGATCGCGGACGAAGTCCGAGCGGTTCGCGAGCAAGCTCGCTCCTACAGTAACCGGTATGTGCGGCGCGCTCTTTCCCGCTCGCGAACCTACTCGGCAGAAACGAAAAAGCCCCGCGACTGCGGGGCTTTTCGGTGGAGCCTCAGACTCAGTGATACTGCGCCGACAGCTCGTGCACCGCCTCGAAGAAGGCGCCGGCATGGGCCGGATCAACCTCCGGGGTGACGCCATGACCGAGGTTGAACACGTGGCCATTGCCGTTACCGAACGCGCCGAGGATGCGCGCGACTTCGGCGCGGATCGCTTCAGGCTTCGCGTACAGCACTGCCGGATCCATGTTGCCCTGCAGCGCAACCTTGTCACCGACGCGGGTGCGGGCGCTGCCGATGTCGCAGGTCCAGTCCAGGCCGAGGGCCTCGGCACCGGTGTTGGCCATGGATTCCAGCCACAGACCGCCACCCTTGGTGAAGAGGATCACCGGCACGCGGCGACCTTCGTGTTCGCGGATCAGGCCGTCGACGATCTTCTGCATATAGGCCAGGGAGAACTCCTGGTAGGCCGCCGCCGACAGCGCGCCGCCCCAGGAATCGAAGATCTGCACCGCCTGGGCGCCAGCGACGATCTGGCCGTTCAGGTAGCTGGTGACCGACTGCGCCAGTTTGTCCAGCAGCGCGTGCAGGGCCTGCGGGTTGTCGTAGAGCATCGCCTTGGTCTTGCGGAAGTCGCGGCTGGAGCCGCCCTCCACCATGTAGGTGGCCAGGGTCCAGGGGCTGCCAGAGAAGCCGATCAGCGGGACGCGGCCATTCAGCTCGCGGCGGATGGTGCGCACGGCGTCCATCACGTAGCCCAGGTCCTTCTCCGGATCGGGGATCGGCAGCGCGTCGATGTCCGCCTGGGTGGTCACGACCTTCTTGAAACGCGGGCCTTCGCCAGTCTCGAAGTACAGGCCCTGGCCCATGGCGTCGGGGATGGTGAGGATGTCGGAGAAGAGGATCGCCGCGTCCAGCTGCGGATAACGGTCCAGCGGCTGCAGGGTCACTTCGCAGGCCATCTGCGGGTTCATGCACAGGCTCATGAAGTCACCGGCCTTGGCACGGGTGGCGCGGTACTCCGGCAGGTAGCGGCCGGCCTGGCGCATCATCCAGACAGGGGTGACATCGACGGGCTGCTTGAGCAGGGCGCGGAGGAAGCGATCGTTCTTCAGGGCAGTCATAACGGCATCCGGAAAAAAAGTGCGGGCATTTTCGCAAACCCCAAACGAAAAGGCACGGCGGGTGCCGTGCCTTTTGTCTTGCGCGACATTTGGTCGCTGTTGGAAGTGCTTCTCGTAGGACCGAGGGGACGCCTAGTCCTTGCTCGCGAATGCCCCGCTGCGGGGCAAGTTCGCGAGCAAGCTCGCTCCTACAAAGTCCCGATCAGACGCCCAGGTAGTCCAGGATGCCTTCGGCGGCCGTACGGCCTTCGAAGATCGCGGTCACCACCAGGTCGGAACCGCGGACCATGTCGCCGCCGGCGAAGATCTTCGGGTTGCTGGTCTGGTGCTTGAACTGCGCGGCGGCCGGGGCGATGACGCGACCCTGGCTGTCGATCTCCACCTGGTGCTGGTCGAACCACGGGGCCGGGCTCGGGCGGAAGCCGAAGGCGATCAGCACGGCTTCGGCCGGGATGATCTCCTCGGAGCCCGGGATCGGCTCGGGGCTGCGACGGCCACGGGCATCCGGTTCGCCGAGACGGGTCTCGACCACCTTCACGCCTTCCACCTTGTCCTCGCCGACGATGGCGATGGGCTGGCGATTGAAGAGGAACTTCACGCCTTCTTCCTTGGCGTTCTTCACCTCTTTGCGCGAGCCGGGCATGTTCTCTTCGTCACGGCGGTAGGCGCAGGTCACGCTCTTGGCCCCCTGGCGGATCGAGGTGCGGTTGCAGTCCATCGCGGTGTCGCCACCGCCCAGTACCACGACGCGCTTGCCCTTCATGTCGACGAAGTCTTCCGGCGACTTCTCGAAGCCCAGGTTGCGGTTCACGTTGGCGATCAGGAAGTCCAGCGCATCGTGCACGCCGGGCAGGTCTTCGCCGGGGAAACCACCTTTCATGTAGGTGTAGGTGCCCATGCCCATGAACACGGCATCGTACTCATCGAGCAGTTGCTCCATGGTCACGTCCTTGCCGATCTCGGTGTTCAGGCGGAACTCGATGCCCATGCCGGTGAACACCTCGCGGCGACGCGACAGCACCTGCTTCTCCAGCTTGAACTCGGGGATGCCGAAGGTCAGCAGGCCACCGATTTCCGGGTTCTTGTCGAACACCACCGGGGTCACGCCGTTGCGCACCAGCACGTCGGCGCAACCCAGGCCGGCCGGGCCCGCGCCGATCACGGCGACGCGCTTGCCGGTGGGCTTGACCTTGGACATGTCGGGGCGCCAGCCCATGGCGAAGGCGGTGTCGGTGATGTATTTCTCCACCGAGCCGATGGTGACCGCGCCAAAGCCGTCGTTCAGAGTGCAGGCGCCTTCGCACAGGCGATCCTGCGGGCAGACCCGGCCGCAGACTTCCGGCAGGGTGTTGGTCTGGTGGGACAACTCGGCGGCAGCGAGGATGTTGCCTTCGGAAACCAGCTTCAACCAGTTGGGGATGAAGTTGTGCACCGGGCACTTCCACTCGCAATACGGGTTGCCACAACCCAGGCAGCGGTGGGCTTGGTCAGCCGCCTGCTGCGGCTTGAACAGGTCGTAGATTTCCACGAACTCGCGCTTGCGTTGGCGCAGGAGTTTCTTCTTCGGATCCTTGCGCCCGACTTCGATGAACTGGAAGTCGTTATTCAGACGTTCAGACATTTTCAGACCTCATCAAACTTCAGGCGCTTATTGCGGGTTGGCACGGGTGCTGGTCAGCAGGGAACCGAGGCTTGCGGCCTTGGGTTTCACCAGCCAGAACCGACGCAGGTAGTCGTCGAGGTTCTCCAGCAGATGTGCGCCCCACTCACTCGCGGTTTCCGCCACGTACTCGACCAGGACCTTGCGCAGGTGGCTGCGGTAGGCCTCCATCGCTTCGCCGCTGATGCGCTGGATTTCCACCAGCTCATGGTTCACGCGGTCAACGAAGGTGTTGTCCATGTCGAGGACGTAAGCGAAGCCACCGGTCATGCCGGAGCCGAAGTTGTAGCCGGTCTTGCCCAGTACGCAGATGAAGCCGCCGGTCATGTATTCGCAGCAGTGGTCACCGGTGCCTTCCACAACGGCATGGGCGCCGGAGTTGCGCACGCCGAAACGCTCGCCCGCGGTGCCAGCAGCGAACAGCTTGCCGCCGGTGGCGCCATACAGGCAGGTGTTGCCGACGATGGCCGACTCCTGCGACTTGAAGGGACTGCCCTTGGGCGGGGTGACGACCAGCTTGCCACCGGTCATGCCCTTGCCCACGTAGTCGTTGGCGTCGCCTTCCAGGTACAGGTGCAGACCGCCGGCGTTCCACACGCCGAAGCTCTGGCCCGCAGTGCCCTTGAAGCGGAAGGTGATCGGCGCCTTGGCCATGCCCTGGTTACCGTGAACCTTGGCGATCTCGCCGGAAATCCGCGCGCCGATGGAGCGATCGCAGTTGCAGATATCCAGTTCGTACTCGCCACCCTTGGCGCCTGCGATGGCGTCGCGGGCCAGTTCGACCATCTTCTCGGCCAGCAGGCCCTGATCGAACGGCGGGTTCTTCTCGACTTCGCAGAACTGCGGCTTCTCGGCCGGGATCAGGTCGCTGCCCAGCAGCGGCGTGAGATCGAGGTTGCCCTGCTTGGGCGTCTCGCCCGGCAGGATTTCCAGCAGGTCGGTGCGGCCGATCAGTTCTTCCAGGCTGCGCACGCCGAGCTTGGCCAGCCACTCACGGGTCTCGCTGGCGATGAAGGTGAAGAAGTTCACCACCATGTCCACGGTGCCGATGAAGTGGTCCTTGCGCAGCTTGTCGTTCTGGGTGGCGACGCCGGTGGCGCAGTTGTTCAGGTGGCAGATGCGCAGGTACTTGCAGCCCAGGGCGATCATCGGCGCGGTGCCGAAACCGAAGCTTTCGGCGCCGAGGATCGCGGCCTTGATGACGTCCAGGCCGGTCTTCAGGCCGCCGTCGGTCTGCACCCGGACCTTGCCGCGCAGGTCGTTGCCGCGCAGGGTCTGGTGCGCCTCGGCGAGGCCCAGCTCCCACGGCGAACCGGCATACTTGATGGAGGTGATCGGCGACGCGCCGGTACCGCCGTCATAGCCGGAAATGGTAATCAGGTCGGCATAGGCCTTGGCCACGCCGGCGGCGATGGTGCCCACGCCCGGCTCGGAAACCAGCTTCACCGACACCAGCGCCTGCGGGTTGACCTGCTTGAGGTCGAAGATCAGCTGGGCGAGGTCTTCGATGGAGTAGATGTCGTGGTGCGGCGGCGGCGAGATCAGGGTCACGCCGGGCACCGCATAGCGCAGGCGGGCGATCAGGCCGTTGACCTTGCCGCCGGGCAACTGGCCGCCCTCGCCGGGCTTGGCGCCCTGGGCCACCTTGATCTGCAGGACTTCGGCGTTGACCAGGTATTCCGGGGTCACGCCAAAGCGGCCGGTGGCCACCTGCTTGATCTTCGAGCTTTTCAGCGTGCCGTAGCGCGCCGGGTCTTCGCCCCCCTCACCGGAGTTGGAGCGGCCGCCCAGGCGGTTCATGGCTTCGGCCAGGGCCTCGTGGGCCTCCGGCGACAGCGCGCCGAGGGAGATACCGGCGGCGTCGAAGCGCTTGAAGATGGCTTCCAGCGGCTCGATCTCGTCCAGGCTCAGTGGCTGCTCGGCGGTTTTCACCTTGAGCAGGTCGCGCAGCATGGACACCGGACGCTGGTCCACCAGCGCGGTGTATTCCTTGAACTTGGCGTAGTCGCCCTGCTGCACGGCGGCCTGCAGGGTGTTCACCACGTCCGGGTTGTAGGCGTGGTACTCGCCGCCATAGACGAACTTCAGCAGGCCGCCCTGCTGGATCGGCTTACGGCTGTTCCAGGCTTCGAACGCGAGCAGCTTCTGCTCGTTCTCGATGTCGATGAAACGCGCGCCCTGGATGCGGCTCGGGGTGCCCGGGAAGCACAGGCCGGTGACTTCGTCGGACAGGCCGATGGCTTCGAACAGCTGGGCGCCACGGTAGGAAGCGATGGTGGAAATGCCCATCTTCGAGAGGATCTTCAGCATCCCCTTGGAGATGCCCTTGCGGTAGTACTTGAAGACCTCGTAGAGGTCGCCCAGCACTTCGCCAGTGCGGATCAGGTCGGCCAGCACCTCGTAGGCGAGGTACGGGTAGACTGCGGACGCACCGAAGCCCACCAGCACCGCGAAATGGTGCGGGTCACGGGCAGTGGCGGTTTCCACCAGGATGTTGGAGTCGCAGCGCAGGCCGGTCTGCACCAGGCGGTGGTGCACGGCGCCCACGGCCAGGGCCGCGTGCACCGGCAGCTTGCCGGGCGCGATGTGGCGGTCGGAGAGTACCAGCAGCACCTTGCCGGCGCGCACGGCTTCCTCGGCTTGGTCGGCAATGTTGCGCACCGCCGTTTCGAGCCCGACGCTTTCGTCGTAGTTCAGGTCGATGTGGTGCAGGTCGAAGCCCGGACGCTCCAGGTTCATCAAGGTCCGCCACTTGGCCGGGGAGATCACCGGGGTGGTCAGGATCGCCTGGTTGGCGTGGTGCGGGGACTCTTCGAAGATGTTCTGCTCGATGCCCAGACAGGTTTCCAGGGACATCACGATCGCTTCGCGCAGCGGGTCGATCGGCGGGTTGGTGACCTGCGCGAAGACCTGGCGGAAGTAGTCATACGGCGAGCGGATGCGCTTGGACAGTACCGCCATCGGAGTGTCGTCGCCCATCGAGCCGACCGCTTCCTGGCCCTGCTCGGCGAGCGGACGCAGCACCTGGTCACGCTCCTCGAAGGTGACCTGGAACATCTTCATGTACTGCTTGAGCTGGTCACCGTCGTAGCTGGCGACGCCCTGGTCATCGTCCAGGGTCGCCTGGATGCGCAGTGCGCTCTGGCGCAACCACTGCTTGTACGGGTGGCGCGACTTCAGGCGGTTGTCGATGTCCTCGGTCTGCAGCAGCTGGCCGGTCTCGGTGTCCACCGCGAGTATCTGGCCCGGACCGACGCGGCCCTTGGCGATGACATCCTCGGGCTTGTAGTCCCACACGCCGATTTCCGAGGCGAGGGTGATGTAGCCGTTCTTGGTGGTGACCCAGCGCGACGGGCGCAGGCCGTTGCGGTCGAGCAGGCAGACGGCGTAGCGGCCGTCGGTCAGCACGACGCCGGCGGGGCCGTCCCATGGCTCCATGTGCAGTGAGTTGAATTCGTAGAACGCACGCAGGTCGGCGTCCATGGTCTCGACGTTCTGCCAGGCCGGCGGAATGATCATGCGCAGGCCACGGAACATGTCCATGCCGCCGGTGACCATCAGCTCGAGCATGTTGTCCATGCTGGAGGAGTCCGAACCCACGCGGTTGACCAGCGGGCCGAGCTCGTCGAGATCGGGCATCCACTCGTTGGCGAACTTGGCGCGACGGGCCTGGGCCCAGTTGCGGTTGCCGGTGATGGTGTTGATCTCGCCGTTGTGCGCCAGCAGTCGGAACGGCTGCGCCAGCGGCCACTTGGGCAGAGTGTTGGTCGAGAAGCGCTGGTGGAAGACGCAGATGGCGGTCTTCAGGCGCTCGTCGGAAAGGTCCGGATAGAAGGCGGCGAGGTCCGCCGGCATCATCAGGCCCTTATAGATGATGGTCTTGTGCGAGAAGCTGCAGACATAGTGATCGGCGTCCTCGGCGTTGGCCACGGAGGAGCGGCGACGGGAGCTGAACAGCTTGACCGCGAACTCCTGGTCGGACAGGCCTTCGCCGCCGATGAACACCTGCTCGATCTGCGGCAGGCGCTCCAGCGCCAGGCGACCCAGGACGCTGGTGTCGATCGGCACCTTGCGCCAGCCGACCAGCTTCAGGCCGGCGCGCTCGATCTCGCGATTCATGTTCGCGCGAGCGGCTTCGGCTTTTACCGGATCCTGGTTGAAGAAGACCATCCCGACCGCATACTGGTCAGGGAGATCGGCGCCGAAGGACTCAAGGGCCACGGCGCGCAGGAACTGGTCGGGCTTCTGGATCAGCAGCCCACAGCCGTCCCCGGTTTTCCCGTCCGCGTTGATCCCACCTCGGTGGGTCATGCAGGTCAGTGCTTCGATGGCGGTTTGCAGAAGTTCGTGGCTTGCCTCGCCCGTCATATGGGCGATCAAACCGAATCCGCAGTTATCCTTGAACGTCTCAGGATGGTACAGACCTGCTTTCATAGGGAACTCTCACCGGCAAAACTTTTATAGATTCCAGGGTCTGCTGACGTTTCGCCATCGCCCAGTTTCGCCGTGCAGGCTCGTTTCCCGCGCACCCCAAAGGCTCGGGCCGCATCTATCGTGCAGCGCCGTTGTAGCCCCTGGTTCACCTGGAATGACCGTCCCGCGCGAGTTGCCACGTCTTACCCAACGTAGCGGCGGTTCCGGCCCTGGCCATGACGAAACGTCAGCAGACCCTCTACAAGCACTTCGCCTGTCTACTCGCTCAAGCGGCAAGTTTCCGATAGGCAAAGGGAGGTCATTGTACACATGGGGAAAGCGACGTCACTGTTTTTTTTGACGCACTGCTGACACCCGATGTCGCATTTTTATAAGAATCCTGCCAAAGACACAAGCCAATAAAAAAGCCGAGCCCCGCGGTGCGAGGCTCGGCTTTTTCAGTATTGCGACACTGCGACCTTTCAGCGCGCCCCGGCGATGTCCTGCTGGATGCTGGAGAAAGGACGAGCCCAGGGCTTGGAGGCCTGGATCTTCGCCGGCAGCTTCTTGATCGCCGCCTGCGCGGCAGTGCGATCAGCAAAGTTACCGTAGGTCACGACATAGAACGGCTTGCCCTGAAGGCTCTTGCGGAAGTAACGGTAGTCGCCGCCACCCTGCTGGCTGATGAAGGCCTTGGCGCTGGCTTCGGAGCCCGTGCCCAGCACCTGCACGGCGTAGCGCGAACCGGCCTGTGACTGGTACCAGCTGCTGCCACCGGCGCTACCCGTTGCCGCGGCAGGCTTGCTGGCAGCAGTCGCCGGCTTGGCACTGGCAACGGTGGTGGCGGGTTTGGTCACAGCCGGCTTGGCGGTCTGGACGGGCTTCGCCGGCGCGGTGGCGGCAGGCTTGACCGGCTCCGGACGCGGCGTGGGCACAGGAGTCGGGGCTGGCTGGATCGCAGCCTGCTGCTGGACGGGAGCCGCCGGCACCGGGTTCAGCGGTTTCGGACCATTGTTCGCCAGCGGGGTCACCGGCGGCGCAGTGGTGGTCACAGTCGGCGGAATGGCTGCCGAAGGCATGCCGCCTTCGTCGGCATCGTCCTGGCCACCAGCCTGAGCCAGGGGTTCGCGGATCACCGGCTGGCTTTCGCCCACCAATGGCAGCGGCAGCGGCTGGTTGGAACCGGCGAATTCCACGGACGGGCCGTTGCCCTGGGCATCCGGCTGCGGCTGTGCGTTCGGCTGCGGCGCTGCGCCACCGCCCAGCGGCAGTTGCGACGATGTCTGCGCAGCGGTGTTGCTCGCGGTCTCCGGCTTGGTGGTCTTGCCCTGCATGAACCAGGCGGCGATGACACCAATGGCGACCACGCCGAGGATTGCCAGATGCTTCTTCGGCAACTTGAAGCCGGCACCGGCGGCTTTGCGCTCACCACTGCGATCAGCCAGCATCGCTTCGATCATCGCATCGCGAGCGGTCTGGTTGATGGTGCCCGGCCAGCCGCCGGATTGTTCGTGGATGTCGGCCAGCAGGTCGGCGGAAATCAACTCGATACCCTGCCCCGCGCCTTCGAGGCGCTGCGCCAGGTACTCGCGGGTTTCTTCTTCGCTGTAGGGTTGCAGCTCGATGGCGTGGAAACGCTCCTCGCCCTCGGATAGCACCTCCAGGCGCGAGAGCAGCTCAGGCTCGCCAAACAGGAAGACGTGCAGGCGCGCTTCGGAGTTGCCGGCTGCCAGCAGCAGAAGGACTTCGAGAGCATCGTCGCGTAGCTGCTCGGCGTCATCCACCAGCAGGTAGACGTCCTGCCCGGTGATCGCCAACTGGGCGACCTTGGCGAGGATCGCCTCGATGCTGGTCTGGGTGATGCCCAGGCCTTGCGCGAGCTGGCGCAGCAGCGTGGCTTCGTCGGTCACCGAACGACCGGAGATCACCACGCTGGAGACGGCGTCCTTGTTGGTGCTGGCCACCAGGGCCTGGCGCAACAGGGTCTTGCCGCTGCCCAGCGGACCGGTAACGGCCAGCAGCAGGTGGCTGTAGCGCGCCAGGTGGTGCAGCTGGCCCAGTACGGGCTTGCGCTGCGCCGGGAAGAACTTGAAGCCTGGAACCCGCGGTGCGAAGGGGTCATGGCTGAACTGGTAGTGGGCCAGGAAGGCCTCATCGGCATGCAAGCTGGACATGGGACCTCAGTGTTCTCCTGCCTGACCGACCAGTGACTGGTAGTCAGCGCGCAGTGTTTCTTCCAGAATCTCACGGGGGAATTCGGCGGTCACGACCGCGCCCCCCAGCCCTTGGAGCAATACCAGACGCAAACGGCCATCGAGCACTTTCTTGTCGACGGCCATGTGCTCGAGAAAATGCTCGGCGTTCATTTCCTGCGGCGGGACCACCGGCAGCTTCGCCGCGGCGAGCAGGCGGATGCCGCGGTCGAGTTCGGCCTTTGTCAGCCATCCCAGCCGATGCGACATCTCAAGTGCCATCACGGTTCCCGCACCCACGGCTTCGCCGTGCAGCCAGACGCCGTAACCCATGTGGGTCTCGATGGCGTGACCGAAGGTATGGCCCAGGTTCAGCGTGGCGCGCACGCCGGTCTCCTTCTCGTCGGCGCCGACCACGCGAGCCTTGGCCGCGCAGGAACGCTCGATGGCCTCGGTCAGCGCGACAGGCTCCAGCGCGAGCAGATCACCCATGTGCGCTTCCAGCCAGGCGAGGAAAGGCTCGTCGCAGATGAAGCCGTACTTGATCACCTCTGCCAGGCCCGCCGACAGCTCGCGCGGGGGCAGCGTCTTGAGGGTCGCGGTATCGATGACCACGGCCTGCGGCTGATAGAAGGCCCCGACCATGTTCTTGCCCAGCGGATGGTTGATACCGGTCTTGCCGCCCACCGAGGAGTCCACCTGGGACAACAGGGTGGTCGGCACCTGGATGAAGTCGACGCCGCGCTGATAACAGGCAGCCGCGAAACCGGTCATGTCGCCGATGACGCCACCGCCGAGGGCGATCAGGGTGGTCTTGCGGTCATGGCGTGCGGTCAGCAGGCCATCGAAGATCAGCTGCAGGGTTTCCCACTGCTTGTAGGCTTCGCCGTCAGGGAGCACGACCGTGGTGACCTTGTAGGCGGCCAGGGTCTTCTGCAGTCGATCCAGGTACAGCGGCGCGATGGTTTCGTTGGTGACGATGGCTACCTGGCGGCCGCGGATGTGCGGCGCGAAGTAGCGCGGTTCATCCAGCAGCCCCTCGCCGATATAGATCGGGTAGCTGCGATCGGCCAGATCGACGTTGAGTGTGCGCATGAAACCCCCGGACAGGAAAGGGGACTAGGATACCCCAGATTGCAGCGCCGTTAATGGCGCTCCAGCTCACGCAGGCGCTCGATGATCTCCAGCACGACGAGACGCGGAGGCCGCTCGTCGGTTTCGATGATCACGTCGGCGATTTCGCGATAAAGCGGATCGCGCATCTGCATGAGGTCGCGAAGGATCTGTTCCGGATTGGGCTTTTGCAACAGAGGGCGATTCTTGTCCCGCGCCGTGCGGGAAATCTGCTGCTCGACCGAGGCGTGCAGGTAGATCACCTTGCCGCCATTCTTGAGGATGAGGCGATTGGCGTCGCGCATGACCGCGCCGCCACCCGTGGCGATGACCACGCCCCCTTCATCGCATAGCTCGGCCAGCATCGCCTGCTCACGCTCGCGGAAGCCCGCCTCGCCCTCGACATCGAATATCCAGGGGATGTTGGCTCCGCAGCGCTGCTCGATCTCTTTATCCGAATCTTTGAAGACGAGGTGAAGTTCTTTGGCGAGGAGACGCCCGATGGTGCTTTTACCAGCTCCCATCGGGCCTACCAGAATCAAATTGGACACGACATTGATCAACGGCCGACTGCAATGGCCTGATTATTCATGATCCGCGGGGTAAGGAAAACCAGCAGCTCGTTCTTGCTGTCGGTTACCGAGTCGCGACGGAACAGTCGGCCAATGAACGGAACGTCACCGAGGAACGGAACCTTGTCGGTCGCCTTGGTCTGGGTGTTGGAGAACACACCACCGATCACGATGGTTTCGCCATCGTTGACCAGTACCTTGGCGTTGACTTCGTTCTTCTTGATCGGCGGTACACCGTTCAGGGCGTTGGCGTAGTCCGGCTCGTCCTTGTTGACCTTCACTTCCATGATGATGCGGTTGTCCGGAGTGATCTGCGGAGTCACTTCCAGGGCCAGCGCGGCCTCCTTGAACGACACCGAGGTCGCGCCACTGGAACTGGCTTCCTGGTACGGAATCTCCGAGCCCTTGAGGATCTTTGCGGTTTCCTTGTCGGAGGTGACGACCTTGGGCTGGGACACCACTTCGCCGTTACCGCTCTTCTCCATGGCGGAGAGTTGCAGGTCGAGCATGGCATGGTTGCTCAGGAAACCGATGCCGATACCGGAAGTACTGTTGGTCACGCCCATGTCGACAAACGGAACCGGCGCTACGCCGTCGGCGGCAGTCCAATTACCCACCGTAGAGGTTCCCGGCAGGTAGAGCTGGCCGGAGTCGCTATCGACAGTCCGGGCGCCGTCCTTACCGTAGAAGTCCCAGTTGCCGCTGCTGAAGGCACCGCCCCAGCGAACGCCCAGGCTCTTGCTGTAGTCCACCGCCGCTTCGACGATGCGCGCCTCGATCATCACCTGGCGAACTGGAATGTCGAGCTGGGCAACGATACGACGCAGTTCGTCGAGGCGATCCTGGGTCTGGTAGGCAATGATGGCGTTGGTACGGTCATCGACAGTGATCGAACCCCGGTTATCACCGCCGGGAGCGGCACCCGGAGCACCGCTGGTGCCGGTCACCGACTGGAACAGCTTGGCAATGTCCGACGCCTTGGCATAGTTCACCTGGATCAGCTCACGACGCAGCGGAGCCAGTTCGGAGATCTGCTTCTGTGCCTCCAGCTCCTGGCGCTCGCGAGCGGCGATTTCATCGGCCGGCGCAACCAGCAGGACGTTGCCGACCTTGCGCTTGTCCAGGCCCTTGGTCTTGAGCACCAGATCCAGCGCCTGGTCCCACGGCACGTTCTGCAGGCGCAGGGTGATGTTGCCCTGCACGGTGTCCGAAGCCACCAGGTTCAAATCGGTGAAGTCGGCAATGAGCTGCAGCACCGAACGCACGTCGATGTCCTGGAAGTTCAGCGACAGCTTCTCGCCGGTGTAGGCGAAGTTGTCCTTCTTGCGCTTCTCGGCATCGTCCTGGGTCAACGGCTTGATGCTGACGGTCATGCGGTTGTCGGTCTGATAGACGAGATAGTCATACAGCCCGGTCGGTTCGATGGAGATACTGGCCTTGTCGCCAGCGGCCGCGGCGTTGACGAACTGCACCGGGGTGGCGAAGTCCTTCACGTCCAGTCGCACGCGCAGGTTATCCGGCAGCTGGGTACGCGGGAAGTCCAGGCGGATCTTGCCGCCTTGCTCCTGGATATCAGGACTGACCGTCGGATCGGACAGATCGATCACGACATTGCCTTCACCCTGTTCGCCACGCTGGAAATCGATATTGCGGATCGCCTTGCCAGCCGGAAGGTAAGGCTTGGGCTGGGCAGGCTTGGCAACCGGAGCCGGCGACGGCGCGGCAGAAGCGTAGGAACTGGAGGTCGCACCGCCCGCACCGACCACGACATAGAGGTTCGAACCTTCGGCACGCGTGGTGTAAGGCACTAGGGTACTGAGGTTGACGATAAGGCGGGTGCGGTCCTTGGCCTCGACCACGGTCAGGCTGCGGGCGTTGCCCACGCCCAGCTCGCGATTCTTGCTACCCAGCTTGTTCTGCACGCCCGGCAGGTCCAGCGCAATACGCGCCGGCTGCTCGATGGTGTAGCCGCGCGGCGCCGCCACCGGCTCGTCGAAGCCGAGCTTCAGCTCCACGCGGTCGCCCGGCAGTGCCGCCACATCGACGCTCTGCAGGTTGGCGGCGAGCAGCGCCGGCGCGAATACGGCCGCGAGCACGGAAATGCTCAGGCGGGAAAGCGTTCTATTCATCGTCTGAATCCGTCGTGCAGACTGCTGTTTGTTATCCATGTTCATCCCCGCCCTTAGGAGCGTTCCTTGAGAGTCAGGCTGCGCGGACGCTCCAGCCAGCCGCCCTCACCATCAGGAACGATTTCAATCACGTCGATCTTGGCTTCGCTGATCGCAACGATCTTGCCGTCGTTGCGCCCAAGGTAGTCACCCACTCGTACCCGATGCACCCCTCCTGCACCTTTTACGAGAGCGAATGTCTGGTTATCCCTGGCCAGCGTGCCGACCATCTCGAAAGTCTCGATATTGAAGCCTTCGAGGAACTGCTTGACCCGTGTCTCATCGGGCTTGATGACCTTGTTGCCCTTCTGCTTGACCGCCAGGTCGATCTTCACCGGCGGCTGGAAGGGACTGCGCAGGGACGAGGCGCTGTAGGTGAATGCCTCGTATGCCTGGAACTTGGGCAGCGGCTCGATAGCCCCTTTCGGGCGAGCCCTGACTTCGTCCAGGTAAGCCTGCAGGTCGGCAAAATCACCACCCGAGCCACAGCCATTCAAGCTCAGGAGCAGAAAACTGCAGATAATCAGGCGCCCCCTCATTTCTTCGCTCCCGCAGTCGGGGCCGTCGTCTTCACGCCCTTGTCGTTATACCGGTAGGTCTTTGCCAGGATGCTCATGCGCAGCTTGGAAGTGCTATCGGGGCTTGCGGGTTTGATCTCGAAATCATGCAGGGTCACGATCCGCGGCAGGCTGGACACACCACTGACGAAGGTCGCCAAGTCGTGATACCCGCCCACAACGCTGATCTGAATAGGCAATTCGATGTAGAACTGCTGGGTCACTTCCGGCAGCAGCTTGATCTCCTCGAATTCGAGGCCGCTACCCAGGCCGGTGCGGGTGATGTCTTCCAGCAGCCCGGGGACCTCGGTATCGCTCGGCAGTTGACGCAGCAAGGCGCCGAAGGATTCTTCCATCTCCTTCATCTGCACCTTGTAGGCATCCAGGTTCGCCGCCTGGAACGCCTTGGTTGCGAATTGCTGCTTGAGGGTCTGTTCCTCGTCGCGGTTGCGATCAAGCTGCTCCTGCAGGTCCTTCAGGTGGAAGTTGTACCCAAGCGCCAGCACCACCGCCATCAGCAGCACGCAGGCAATCACCTTGACCGCCGCCGGCCAGGAGCCGAGGTTGTTCAGATCAAGATCGTTGATGTCGATCTTGCGCAAGCTCTCCAGGGAACTGGCCAGACTCATTTCTTGGCTCCTTGCGCGGGACTTTTCTTGTCCTGTTCCTCACTGCCGGGCTGGGTCTGCTGCACGGTCAACTGGAAGACGTTTGCCTGATCCAGGGCGCCCTGGGTGACCGCCTTCACTTCGGTCAGGTTCGGCGCAGTCAGCCATTCGGAAGAGTCCAGGTTACGCATGAGGTTGGAGACGCGGTTGTTGGATTCGGCCGCGCCGGCAATGGCGATGGATTTCCCGGACATCTTCAGCCCAGTGAAGTACACGCCATCGGGCAGGGTCCGAACCAACTGGTCGAATACACGGCCGATGATCGGGCGGTTACCCTGCAGGTCCTGGATGATCTTCATGCGCTCGAGCAATTGCTGGCGGCGAGTCTTTAGCTCGCTGATCTCCTTGATCCGCGCATCCAGCACGGCGATTTCCTTGCGCAGGAAGTCGTTGCGCGCGCCCTGGTTCTCGATGGCCGAGTTGAAGTACTGGTCGCCCAGGAAGATCACAGCCCCGGAAGCCAGCAGCACAGCGCCCAGAATCACCAGGAAGCGCTGCTTGCGTTCCTCGCGCAGCTGCTCCCGCCAGGGCAATAGGTTGATGCGTGCCATCAGTCGAAACTCCTCATCGCCAGACCGCAGGCAATCATCAGCGCAGGCGCATCACTGGCCAGCGCACCGGCGTTGACCTTGCCGCTCAGCACCATGTCGGCGAACGGGTTGGCCACCAGGGTCGGAGTACCGATCTTCTGCTGTATCAGGCGGTCCAGGTCCGGAATGGACGCGGTGCCGCCTGCCAGCAGGATGTAGTCCACATCGTTGAACTGACCGGCCGCGAAGAAGAACTGCAGCGAACGGGACACCTGCTGAACCACGGCGTCCTTGAACGGCTGCAACACTTCGCTGTCGTAGTCATCCGGAAGACCGCCCTGCTTCTTGGCCAGACCCGCTTCCTCGACCGACAGTCCATAGCGCCGCTGGATTTCCTCGGTGAGCTGCCGCCCGCCAAAGAGCTGCTCGCGCGTATAGATGGTGCGGCCATGGTGCAGCACACTGAGCGTGGTCATGGTGGCGCCGATGTCGACCACCGCAACTGTGAGCTCGTCGGCATTGCCGCCCAACTGGTCTCCCAGCAGACTGAACGCTCGCTCCAGCGCGTAGGCCTCCACATCGACGACCTTGGCCGTGAGGCCCGCGAGCGCCAGTGCCGCTTCACGCACCTCGACGTTCTCCTTCCGACAAGCAGCGAGAAGAACATCGACACGATCCGCGTTGCGCGCTGACGTGCCCTGCACCTCGAAGTCGATAGCGACCTCTTCGAGGGGGTAGGGGATGTACTGGTCGGCCTCGATCTTGAGCTGATTTTCCAGCTCGTCGTCCGAGAGTCCGCCGTCCATCTCGATGGTTTTGGTGATGACCGCCGAGCCGGCAACCGCGACCGCAGACGTCTTCACTGCGGTCCGTGCCTTGGCGACCACACGTGACAACGCCTGGCCGACACCCTCCAGCTCAGCGATGTTCTTTTCTACGACTGCGTTGGGCGGGAGCGGCTCGACAGCATAGGCCTCTACCTTGTAGCGGCCTCCAGAGCGGCTCAATTCGAGAAGTTTGACCGAAGTCGAACTGATGTCTATCCCCAGCAGCGTGTTCGCTTTCTTATTGAAGAGCCCTAGCACGACTGATTTCCTATCAGCATCCGAGACTTACGGACGATTTATGTTTTTCCACATTAGATACCAGACTTGACACCTGCGCAAATGGCTTGCCAGCAAAAAAACTGCTTATAATGTGATCAGCTTTTCCCTTTTTACCGCACCATCCGCTTAACTCTTTCTTTTCTCTGGAAATCCAAGACCTTCCGATGCGCCTGCTGAAGTTTCTGTGGTGGACCTGCGTCACCATTATTTGTGGAGTGCTGCTCAGTTTCAGCGGCGCCTATCTGTACCTCAGCCCGAACCTCCCGTCCGTGGAAGCCTTGCGCAACGTGCGCTTGCAGATGCCGCTGCGCGTGTACAGTGCTGATAACAAATTGATAGCAGAGTTTGGCGAGATGCGCCGAACGCCGATTCGATTTGCTGAAATCCCCCCGGATTTCACCCACGCACTGTTATCGGCTGAAGATGATAATTTCGCCAACCATTATGGCGTGGACGTCAAAAGCCTGATGCGTGCTGCCGCGCAATTATTGAAAACCGGGCACATCCAGACCGGCGGCAGTACGATCACCATGCAGGTGGCGAAGAACTATTTCCTCACCAACGAACGCAGCTTCTCCCGCAAGATCAACGAGATATTGCTCGCCCTGCAGATCGAGCGCTCGCTCACCAAGGACGAGATCCTCGAGCTCTACGTCAACAAGATCTACCTGGGCAACCGCGCCTATGGCGTGGAAGCCGCCGCCCAGGTTTATTACGGCAAATCCATCAAGGACCTGAGCCTGGCGCAGATGGCGATGATTGCCGGCCTGCCCAAGGCGCCGTCACGCTATAACCCGCTGGCCAATGCCGCACGCAGCCTGGAACGACGCAACTGGATTCTCGAGCGCATGCTCAAGCTCGGCTTCATCGACCAGCCGCGCTACCAGGCTGCCATCCAGGAGCCAGTGGGCGCGTCCTACCATGTCCAGACTCCGGAACTGGCCGCCCCCTACATCGCCGAGATGGCCCGCGCCGAACTGGTCGGCCGCTTTGGCGGCGATGCCTACACCGAGGGCTATCGCGTCTATACCACCGTGCGCAGCGACCTGCAGGAAGACGCCAACACCGCCCTGCGTGAAGGCCTGCAGGATTACGACCAGCGGCACGGCTATCGCGGCCCCGAGACCCGCCTGCCCGGCAAGACCCGTGACGCCTGGCGCCAGGCAATTGCACAGCAGCGCCCGCTGGGCGGCCTGGAACCAGCCATCGTCACTCAGGTCGAGAAGAGCGGCGCCATGGTCATGACCCGCGACGGCAAGGAAGAAGCGCTGAGCTGGGACGGCATGAAGTGGGCTCGCCCCTACCTGAGCAACAACAGCATGGGCCGCATGCCCAGCCAACCCAGCGACGTGGTGCAGGCGGGCGATGTGATCCGCGTACAGCGCAAGGACGACGGTTCGCTGCGCCTGACCCAGGTGCCGGCAGCGCAGAGCGCCCTGGTCTCGCTCAACCCGCAGGACGGCGCGATCATGGCGCTGGTGGGCGGCTTCTCCTTCGAGCAGAGCAACTACAACCGCGCCACCCAGGCCCGCCGCCAGCCCGGCTCCAGCTTCAAGCCGTTCATCTACAGCTGTGCGCTGGACAACGGCTTCACCGCTGCCTCGCTGATCAACGACGCCCCGGTGGTGTTCTATGACGAATACCTGGACAAGGTGTGGCGTCCGAAGAACGACACCAACACCTTCCTCGGCCCGATCCCCATGCGCGAGGCGCTGTACAAATCGCGCAACATGGTGTCGATCCGAATTCTGCAGGCGCTGGGCGTTGACCGCGCACGCAACTGCATCAGCAAGTTCGGCCTGAACAAGGACGACCTGCCGCCAAACCTCTCCATGGCCCTGGGCACCGCGACCCTGACGCCAATGGAGATCGCCAGCGCCTGGACCGTCTTCGCCAACGGCGGCTTCAAGGTCTCGCCGTACATCGTCCAGCGCATCGAGAGCCGTGACGGCCAGGTGCTGTACCAGGCCAACCCGCCCAGCATCCCGCAGAACGAGGAGCAGGTGCAGGCGCAGCCACAACCTGCTTCTGCCGACGCCTTTGGCAACGACGACCCGAGCCAGGCCAAGACCACGATCGAACCGGCCGCCGCCGAGCGCGTCATCGATGCGCGCACCGCGTACATCATGACCAGCATGCTGCAGGACGTAATCAAACGCGGGACCGGCCGCCGCGCCCTGGCCCTCAAGCGTGATGACCTGGCGGGCAAGACGGGCACCACCAACGAGTCGAAGGACGCCTGGTTCTCCGGCTTCAACGCCGACTTCATGACCACCGTATGGGTCGGCTTCGACCAGCCGGAAAGCCTCGGCCGCGCGGAATATGGCGGCAACGTCGCCCTGCCGATCTGGATGCGCTACATGGGCGCTGCGCTGAAAGACAAGCCGTCGCACCTGTTGCCCGAGCCACCCGGCATGGTCAGCCTGCGTATCGACCCGGTCACTGGCCGCGCGGCGCCTCCGGGCACCCCGGGCGCGTATTTCGAACTGTTCAAGAACGAAGACACACCGCCTTCCATGAACGAACTGGCACCCGGCAGCGCTCCTGGCAGTGGAATGCCAGCGGAGGAAGAAGCGCCGATTGACCTGTTCTGATGAAAGGCCCCTCTCCGGAGGGGCCCTTCTATTTCGGGAACCGCCCCGACAAAACCATAGCACTTAGCCAACTCATTGATTAATCTGTGCTTTGCGGCGGCGAACAACCCCAGGCGACCGGCCCCATCCGGCACGTCAGGGGCTTCCCGCAGCAACTTCTTCAGGAGTGTCGGATGCAACGCGCCGCACCAGGATGGCTGTTCTGCCTGTCCACTCTCCTGCTCGGCGCGCCCCTGTTGCGCCTGCTCGCGCAACCACGTTCGCTCGAGAGCGCCCCTGACCTCGTCTACCTCGACCAACTGTTTGCCGTCCTGACTGCCAGCGCAGGCCTGGCGGGGTTGCTCATCGCCTTCCTGCTGCGACTTGCGGGACGGACACCGGTGGCACTGGCGCTCCTGGTACCGGCAATTGCCCTTTGCGTCTGGCACCTCACGCACACTCACCTCGGTGCGGTTTCGCCCACCACGGAACACTATGAGTGGCTGCTGGCGGGCCTGATGGCTTACGCGCTGGCGCTCGCGGCAATCCATTGGGCGGGCCAGACAGAGAACCGCGCGCGCCAGGTGCTGCGCTACCTGGGCTTCGTCCTGTTGCTGCCGTGGTGTCTGGGTCTGATCTATCTGGCGCGACTCTACTACTGAGGCAGGTCGCGCCAGGTCAGGTAGACGCGCAGGTCGAATTCCAACTGGTGATAGCCGGGCAGCATGTGCTCGCAGAGCTGGTAGAAGGCTTTGCTGTGGTCGCGTTCCTTCAGGTGCGCCAGCTCGTGAACGACGATCATCTGCAGGAATTCGGGAGCGGCATCCTTGAACAACGAGGCGACGCGGATTTCCTTCTTCGCCTTGAGCTTGCCGCCCTGTACGCGCGAGATCGCCGTGTTCAGGCCCAGCGCGCGTTGCACTACATCCAGCTTGTTGTCGTAGAGCACCTTGTCCACCGCCGGCGCGGTGCGCATGAACTGCTGTTTGAGGTCCATGGCGTAGCTGTACAGCGCCTTGTCGCTCTGCACATCGTGACGACCGGGATAGCGGCGCTCCAGGTACTCACCGAGGCGGTCCTGCTCAATGAGCTGGCGCACCTGGTCCTGGAGTTGTGGCGGATAGGCCTGGAGATAGCGAAGCGGCTGCATGGGAAACGACTGGCGGAGGAGACGCCCGCCAGTCTACCGCATTACCCGATCAGGCCAGCGCGCGGGTGCTGTAGGCCTCAGTTCGATAGGGGAAGGCAACTTCGCTACGCCCCTTCAGCGCCGGGTGCGTGGCGATCAGCTCATGCAGTTGCTCGGCGACGCGCTGCTTCTGCTCGTCGGGCAGCGCCGCGATAAAGCTCACCGAAAGCGTTCGCGCGACAATCACCCGCTCCGGCGGACCGATGTGCTGGTAGCTGAATTCGCGCAGTCGCAGGTCTTCGAAGCGCGAGCCGGCAAAGGCACGGCGCCATTGCCCGGTGTGGAAGCGCGGCGTACTGCCTTCGTAGCGCTCGAGGATGCGTGTCACCTGGGCGACCCAGTCGACCCGCTCGTCGCGCACATTCCAGACCAGCCCGAGACGGCCGCCCGGCCGCAGCACGCGATGGATTTCTGCCAGCGCCCGCTCGTCAGCGAACCAGTGGAAGGCCTGGGCGCAAGTCAGCGCATCGACGCTTTCCGACGCCAGAGGCATCGCCTGGGCCGTGCCGCTCAATACCTTCACCGTGGGCAGCGCCGCGCCGAGCTGTTCGCGCATCGCCGCCACTGGCTCGATGGCAGTGACCTGCGCACCGGCGCGCAGTAGCAGCGATGTGAACTTGCCGGTGCCCGCACCAAGGTCGACTACCTCTTTGCCGGCACCGATCTCCAACTCCTCGCCGAGCCAGCCCAACAGCTCGTCGGGATAATCCGGGCGGCCATGGGCGTAGGCCTTTGCTTCGCGGGAGAAACCCTCCTGCGCACTGCCATGTACATCCGTCATCGTGCCTCCAGAGCCTGCCCGGCCCGAGCACCAGCGCTCAGCGGAGCCGGCAGGCTTTGCCTTCGAGATAACTACGGTAGCAGGCCAGCAAACGAGAAGCCTTGATACGGCAGCCCTTCTGCGAGCAATCGCTGGAAAACTCGAAGCGACCGCCATCCGCATCGGACAGCTGAATCCGGATCGCGGGCCAGTTGTTCCGCGGCACGTTATCCGGGGTCTTGAGCACGCGGTTGTCGTTTACTACCAAAGGCGCGCCAGCATCGGCATAGGCGAAGACGAACAGCAAGGTGCGCGATGTCTTCAGCGTGCACTCCTGGTGAGTCAGGCAGTTCTGCGCATCAGCCGGCAAATCCACCGGCGGCTTGGGCGGCGGACCGGAGGGGGCGGCCGGGCGCAATGAGCAGCCAGCCAGCAGGATCAACAGCAAAGCGGGAAGCAACGCACGAAACATCCAGATATTTCCTTCTAGCGGATGCAAAAGAGCCCCGCAGGGCGGGGCTCTTCAGGGACAAAGCCAAAGCGGGATCAGTTGATCTTCGCGGTCAGCTCACCCTTGGCGTAACGCTGGAACATGCCTTCCAGTGAGATCGGCTTGATCTTCGAGGCATGGCCGGCAGTGCCGAAGGCTTCGTAGCGAGCGATGCAGATATCGCGCATGGCGACGATGGTCTTGGCGAAGAACTTGCGCGGGTCGAACTCGCTCGGCTGCTCGGCCATCATGCGGCGAATGGCACCGGTGGAAGCCAGGCGCAGGTCGGTGTCGATGTTGACCTTGCGCACGCCGTGCTTGATGCCTTCGACGATTTCCTCGACCGGCACGCCGTAGGTTTCCTTGATGTCGCCGCCGAACTCGTTGATCACCTTCAGCCACTCTTGCGGCACCGAGGAGGAGCCGTGCATCACCAGGTGGGTGTTGGGGATGCGCTTGTGGATTTCCTTGATGCGCTCGATGGAGAGCACGTCGCCGGTCGGCGGCTTGGTGAACTTGTAGGCGCCGTGGCTGGTGCCGATGGCGATGGCCAGGGCGTCGACCTGGGTCTTCTTGACGAAGTCGGCGGCTTCTTCCGGGTCGGTCAGCAGTTGGCTGTGATCCAGCACGCCTTCGGCGCCGACGCCGTCTTCTTCGCCGGCCATGCCGGTTTCCAGGGAGCCCAGGCAGCCCAGCTCACCTTCCACGGACACGCCGCAGGCGTGGGCGAAGGCAACGGTCTGCTGGGTGACGCGGACGTTGTATTCGTAGTCGGCCGGGGTCTTGCCGTCTTCCTTCAGCGAGCCGTCCATCATGACGGAGGAGAAGCCCAGCTGGATGGAGCGCTGGCAGACGTCAGGGCTGGTGCCGTGGTCCTGGTGCATGCACACCGGAATGTGCGGGAATTCTTCGATGGCCGCGAGGATCAGGTGGCGCAGGAAGGGCGCGCCGGCGTATTTGCGGGCGCCAGCGGAGGCCTGCACGATCACCGGGGAATCGGTCTTGTCGGCCGCTTCCATGATGGCGCGCATCTGCTCCAGGTTGTTGACGTTGAAAGCCGGAACGCCGTAGCCGAACTCGGCGGCGTGATCCAGCATTTGGCGCATGCTGATGAGTGCCATGGTCTTCGCTTCTCCCAGAAGTCAGGCTCGGTTACACGAGCCCCTTAACTACATGTTTGGAAGCCTGCCGCAGGGGCAGGCCGTGTTCAAGCCTTCCGGCGCGTGCCGGACAATCGGCGCTCAGCGCGCCTTGCAACCCCGGCCGATCAGGTCGTTGCTCTCGACCCAGTAGACCAGACCCTGGTCGCCCTTGATGCTCAATCCGATCAGCCCGTCGCTATAGAAAGCGCCGGAGCCGCCGGGTTCCTCTTCCAGGTGATGGACCACATCGTCTTCACCCAGCTTCAGGTCGACCACCGACCTGCTGGGATCGACGTAGCGCCACTGCACCTGGGCTTCGCTGTCGCAGACCCACTGGTTCCAGCCGCTGCCCGAAGCGGCCTTGCCGCCGGACGAATGGCTGGAGCAGCCCGCCGTCAGCGATAGGGCCAGGGCCGGGACGATATAACGCAGCATCGGGCGACTCTCCTTCGGGCGGACGCGCCGCCGGATATCCAATGCGCCAGATTGCCCGTCCCGTCGCAGGAACGCCAGTGCCGCCTGTACTCGCGCACAGGCGGCACTGTCAGATCGTGATCCCGACCCTCAGCTGACTGCCTCAGGGGCAGTTCACCGGCTTCTGGTCAGGCGTCGGATCGCCGCTGCTCTGGCTCTCCACCCGCTCGCGGTTCTGGTCCGAAGGAACCATGACCGGCGGCGGGCTCATCACTTCACAGGTACTGGGGGCGCCACCACTTCCGGCGCAACCCACCAGCACGAGGCAAAACGACAGCACAGGGGTGACAGCTCGCATGACCCTTCTCCTTGGCATCCGTACAAGGCTTGTGACCCGAGGATGCCGCAGAGGTTTGCTTTACTGTCGCCC
The DNA here is from genome assembly GCF_000313755.1 of Pseudomonas nitroreducens TX1. Lineage (GTDB taxonomy): Bacteria > Pseudomonadota > Gammaproteobacteria > Pseudomonadales > Pseudomonadaceae > Pseudomonas > Pseudomonas nitroreducens_A. The sequence goes on from NZ_AMZB01000124.1 coordinate 166,158, forward strand.
GACAGTACAGCCAGGATCAGGCCTTGGCGCGCTGCTCCAGCACTTCCACAGCCGGCAGGACCTTGCCCTCGACAAACTCGAGGAAGGCGCCACCACCCGTGGAAATGTAGGAGATCTGCTCGCCGATGCCGTACTTGTCGATCGCCGCCAGGGTGTCGCCACCGCCGGCGATGCTGAAGGCGCTGCCTTCGGCGATGGCCTTGGCCAGGGTCTTGGTGCCTTCGCCGAACTGGTCGAATTCGAATACGCCAACCGGGCCGTTCCACAGGATGGTCTTTGAGGTTTTCAGCAGCTCGGCGAACTGGGCAGCGGTTTTCGGGCCGATGTCCAGGATCATGTCGTCGTCGGCCACGTCAGCGATGTCCTTGACGGTGGCGACGGCAGTCTCGGCGAATTCCTTGGCAACCACCACGTCCACCGGCAGCGGCACGCTGACCTTGGCGGCGATGGCCTTGGCGGTGTCGACCAGGTCGGCTTCGTACAGCGACTTGCCAACCTTGTGGCCCGCCGCGGCGAGGAAGGTGTTGGCGATGCCGCCGCCGACGATCAGCTGGTCGCAGATCTGCGCCAGACTGTTCAGCACGTCGAGCTTGGTGGAGACCTTGGAGCCGGCAACGATGGCCGCCATCGGGCGTGCCGGGTTGCCCAGGGCCTTGCCGAGGGCTTCCAGCTCGGCGGCCAGCAGCGGGCCGGCCGCGGCGACCTTGGCGAACTTGGCCACGCCGTGGGTCGACCCCTCGGCGCGGTGGGCGGTGCCGAAGGCGTCCATGACGAACACGTCGCAGAGGGCGGCGTATTGCTGGGCCAGCTCGTCGGCGTTCTTCTTTTCGCCCTTGTTGAAGCGCACGTTCTCGAACAGCACGACTTCACCGGCCTTCACGTCGACGCCGCCCAGGTAGTCCTTGACCAGCGGCACGGCGCGGCCAAGGGCCTTGGACAGGTAGTCGGCGACCGGCTGCAGGCTGTTCTCTTCGGAGAACTCGCCTTCGGTCGGGCGGCCCAGGTGCGAGCAGACCATTACCGCCGCGCCCTTTTCCAGGGCCAGCTTGATGGTCGGCAGCGAAGCCAGGATGCGCGCGTCACTCTTGACCACACCGTCCTTCACCGGAACGTTGAGGTCTTCGCGGATCAGCACGCGCTTACCTTGGAGGTCGAGGTCGGTCATCTTCAACACGGTCATGACAGTCAGTCCTGTTGGGGCTGTTTGATTAACGTTCGGTAGCGGCGACACGCAGGTAGTGGCCTGCGGTGTCGAGCATGCGGTTAGCGAACCCCCACTCGTTGTCGAACCAGGCCAGCACGTTCACCAGACGGGGGCCGGAAACGCGGGTCTGGCTGCCATCGACGATGGCCGAGTGTGGGTCATGATTGAAATCACAGCTGGCATGGGGCAGCTCGGTGTACGCCAGCAGGCCTTTCAGCGGGCCCTCGGTGGCAGCCTGGCGCAGCACCCGGTTGATCTCCTGCGCGGACGTATCGCGGGAAACCTGCAGGGTAATGTCCAGGGCCGAGACGTTCACCGTCGGCACCCGAATGGCTTTGGCCTGGATTCGCCCGGCGAGTTCCGGCAACAGGCGTTCGATGCCGCGCGCCAGCCCCGTGGACACCGGGATCACCGACTGGAAGGCGGAGCGTGTGCGGCGCAGGTCTTCGTGGTGGTAGGCGTCGATCACCGGCTGGTCGTTCATCGCCGAGTGAATGGTGGTGATCGAGACGTACTCGATGCCCACGGCCTCGTTCAGCAGCTTGAGCAGCGGCACGCTGCAGTTGGTGGTGCAGGAGGCGTTGGACACCAGCGTCTCGGCACCGGAGAGGCCCTGCTGGTTGATGCCGAAGACCACGGTGGCATCGATGTCCGCCTCGCTGGCCATCGGCTGGGAGAACAGGACCCGCGGCGCACCGGCGCCAAGGAAGCGCTCGCCGTCGGCACGGGTGTGGTAGACGCCGGAGCATTCCAGCACCAGGTCGATGTCCAGGGCGCGCCAGTCGATGGCCTCGGGCTCGGCTTCGCGGAACACCTTCACACAGTCGGCGCCGATATGCAGGCATCCGTCGGCCACGCTCACCTCGCCGGGGAAGCGGCCGTGGGTAGAGTCGAAGCGGGTGAGGTACTCCAGGCTGGCCAGGTCCGCCAGGTCGTTCAGCGCGACAATGGAGAAATCAGCCTTGGCGCCGCGTTCGTGCAGGGCGCGGAACACGCAGCGGCCGATACGGCCATAGCCGTTGAGGGCAACTCGGTAAGGGCGCTTGGACATTGTTATCCCTTGTCGATCTTCGTAGGAGCGAGCTTGCTCGCGAACCGAGCAAAACCCTTCGCGAGCAAGCTCGCTCCTACAAGAGCCGGATCAGGCTTCGAGCAGCTCGGCGGCGACTTCCAGCACGTTCTCGACGGTGAAGCCGAAGTGCTCGAACAGCGCCGGTGCCGGGGCCGACTCACCGAAGGTGGTCATGCCGATGACGCGGCCTTCCAGGCCGACGTACTTGTACCAGTAGTCGGCATGGGCGGCTTCGATGGCGATACGCGCACCCACCTGGACCGGCAGCACGGCCTGCTTGTAGCCGGCATCCTGCTGGTCGAAGACGCTGGTGGACGGCATGGAGACCACGCGCACCTTGCGGCCTTCGGCGCTGAGCTTGTCGAATGCCTGGACGGCCAGGCCGACTTCGGAGCCGGTGGCGATCAGGATCAGCTCCGGCTCGCCGTCGCAGTCCTTGAGCACGTAGGCGCCACGAGCCACGTCGGCCAGTTGGGCGGCGTCGCGCGGCTGGTGCGGCAGGTTCTGGCGGCTGAAGATCAGCGCGGACGGACCGTCGGCACGCTCGATGGCGTACTTCCAGGCCACCGCGGACTCCACGGCATCGGCCGGGCGCCAGGTATCCAGGTTCGGGGTCAGGCGCAGGCTGGCCAACTGCTCGATCGGCTGGTGGGTGGGGCCGTCTTCGCCCAGGCCGATGGAGTCGTGGGTGAACACGTAGAGCACGCGCTGCTTCATCAGGGCGGACATGCGCACCGCGTTGCGGGCGTATTCCATGAAGATCAGGAAGGTCGCGCCGTAGGGGAGGAAGCCGCCATGCAGGGCCACACCGTTCATGATGGCGCTCATGCCGAACTCGCGCACACCGTAGAACAGGTAGTTGCCGTTGGCGTCGTCGGCGCTCACGCCCTTGCAGCCCTTCCACAGAGTCAGGTTGGAACCGGCGAGGTCGGCGGAGCCGCCCAGCAGTTCCGGCAGCAGCGGGCCGAAGGCGTTCAGGGCATTCTGGCTGGCCTTGCGGCTGGCAATGGTCTCGCCCTTCAGCGCGACGTCGGCGACGTAGGCGGCAGCCTTCTCGGCGAAATCGGCCGGCAGTTCACCGGCAACGCGGCGCTCGAACTCAGCGGCCAGCTCCGGATGTGCGGCCTGGTAGGCAGCAAAACGCTTGTTCCACTCGGCCTCACGGGTGGCGCCGCTATCCTTGGCGCTCCACTCGGCGTAGATGTCCGCCGGGATCTCGAACGGCGCGTGGTTCCAGCCCAGCGCGGCGCGCGTGGCGGCCACTTCGTCGACGCCCAGGGCGGCGCCATGGCTTTCTTCCTTGCCCTGCTTGTTCGGCGAGCCGAAGCCGATGATGGTCTTGCAGCAGATCAGGGTCGGCACTTCGCTCTTGCGGGCGGTCTCGATGGCGGTCTTGATCTCGTCGGCGTCATGCCCGTCGACATTGCGGATCACCTGCCAGCCGTAGGCCTCGAAGCGCTTGGGGGTGTCGTCGGTGAACCAGCCGTGGACTTCGCCGTCGATGGAGATGCCGTTGTCGTCGTAGAAGGCGATCAGCTTGTTCAGGCGCAGGGTGCCGGCCAGCGAGGCGACTTCATGGGAGATGCCCTCCATCATGCAGCCGTCGCCCAGGAAGGCGTAGGTGTAGTGGTCGACGATGCTGTGGCCGTCGCGGTTGAACTGTGCGGCCAGCACTTTCTCGGCCAGCGCCATGCCCACGGCGTTGGCGATGCCCTGGCCCAGCGGGCCGGTGGTGGTCTCGACGCCGGCGGTGTAGCCGTACTCCGGGTGGCCCGGGGTGCGCGAGTGCATCTGGCGGAAGTTCTTCAGGTCATCGACGGTGACGTCGTAGCCGGTGAGGTGCAGCAGCGAGTAGATCAGCATCGAGCCGTGGCCGTTGGACAGCACGAAACGGTCGCGGTCGGCCCACTGCGGGTTGCTCGGGTTGTGCTTGAGGTAGTCGCGCCAGAGGACTTCGGCGATATCCGCCATGCCCATGGGGGCGCCGGGATGGCCGCTGTTGGCTTTCTGCACGGCGTCCATGCTCAGTGCGCGGATGGCGTTGGCTCGCTCACGACGGCTGGGCATCGCTGAATCTCCTGCGGGGCTGCTTCGAAAGATCGAAGGGAATGAAAAAAGGCCGGCATTTTCGCCCAGCGGGGCCCTGTGGGGCAATGACAGATCGCCAGATGGCTGATGCAAGGCATGGGGTGCGACACCCAATCGGTCAAAAACCACTCATCCGCCAATATCAAAACTTTTTGATACAGCTATTGCCCACCCCGGAAGCCACGACTAGACTGCGCGACCTATGAGTCTGCGCCTGCCCGAAATCCGCCACGACGATTGCGATCAACTGGCTGCCCTGTGCAAGGCCGGCGGCGATCCGCTGCGGCTGAATGTGCTGCGGGTGCTGGCCAACGATTCGTTCGGCGTGCTGGAGCTGGCGCATATCTTCGGTGTCCGCCAGTCGGGCATGAGCCACCACCTGAAGGTGCTCGCCCAGGCCGGCCTGGTCGCAACGCGCCGCGAAGGCAACGCGATCTTCTATCGCCGCGCCCTGCCCCAGGGTGAAAGCCTGGGTGGCACGCTGCACGGGGCGCTGCTCGAAGAAGTGGACGAGCTGGCACTGGCCGACGACGTCAGCGCCCGCATCGACGGCGTGCACGCCCAGCGCGCCGCCGTCAGCCGCGACTTCTTTGCCCGCAGCGCGGAGAAGTTCCAGGCGACCCAGGACCTGATCGCAGGACTGCCGCAATACCGCGAAAGCGTGCTGGCGCTGCTCGATGCACTGAGCTTCGCCCCCGGCGCCACGGCGCTGGAGGTCGGTCCCGGCGACGGCGGATTCCTCCCCGAGCTGGCCCGGCGTTTCGCCCAGGTCACGGCGCTGGATAACAGCCAGGCCATGCTCGAGATGGCGAAGCAACGCTGCGCCAGTGAAGGTTTGAATAACGTCCGGCTGCGGCTGGGCGATGCCCTGCAGGACGTCGACGACGCGGCGGACTGCGTGGTGCTGAACATGGTGCTGCACCACTTTGCCGCACCGGCGGAGGCCGTGAAGCAGCTGGCGCACCTGGTGAAACCCGGTGGCAGCCTGCTGGTGACCGAACTCTGCAGCCACGACCAGAGCTGGGCCCGCGAGGCCTGTGGTGACCTCTGGCTGGGGTTCGAACAGGAAGACCTGGCCCATTGGGCCGACGCCGCCGGGCTCGCGTCCGGCGAAAGTGTTTACATCGGTTTACGCAATGGCTTTCAGATCCAGGTACGGCACTTCGCCAAACCGGATTCGCGAAGCGTCCTCACCCACCGGTAAATGATAGGAACCGTTAGATGAGCGAATACTCTGTTTTCACCTCCGAATCCGTCTCCGAAGGCCATCCGGACAAGATCGCGGACCAGATTTCCGATGCGGTGCTCGACGCCATCATCGCCAAGGACAAATACGCCCGCGTGGCCTGCGAAACCCTGGTGAAGACCGGTGTCGCGATCATTGCCGGCGAAGTCACCACCTCCGCCTGGGTCGACCTGGAAGACCTGGTGCGCAAGGTCATCATCGACATCGGCTACAACAGCTCCGACGTCGGCTTCGACGGCGCCACCTGCGGCGTGCTGAACATCATCGGCAAGCAGTCGGTGGACATCAACCAGGGCGTCGACCGCGCCAAGCCCGAAGACCAGGGCGCTGGAGACCAGGGCCTGATGTTCGGCTACGCCAGCAACGAAACCGACGTGCTGATGCCCGCGCCGATCTGCTTCTCGCACCGACTGGTGGAGCGCCAGGCCGAGGCCCGCAAGTCCGGCCTGCTGCCCTGGCTGCGTCCCGACGCCAAGTCCCAGGTCACCTGCCGCTACGAGAACGGCAAGGTCGTCGGCATCGACGCCATCGTCCTGTCCACCCAGCACAACCCGGAAGTCAGCTACAAGGACCTGCGCGAAGGCGTGATGGAGCTGATCATCAAGCAGGTGCTGCCGGCCGAGCTGCTGCACAAGGACACCCAGTTCCACATCAACCCGACCGGCAACTTCGTGATCGGCGGCCCGGTGGGCGACTGCGGCCTGACCGGCCGCAAGATCATCGTCGATTCCTACGGTGGCATGGCCCGTCATGGCGGCGGCGCGTTCTCCGGCAAGGACCCGTCCAAGGTCGACCGTTCCGCCGCCTACGCCGGCCGCTACGTGGCCAAGAACATCGTTGCCGCAGGCCTCGCCGAGCGTTGCGAGATCCAGGTGTCCTACGCCATCGGCGTGGCCCAGCCGACTTCCATCTCGATCAACACCTTCGGCACCGGCAAGATCAGCGATGACAAGATCATCCAGCTGGTCCGCGAGCACTTCGACCTGCGTCCGTACGCGATCACCAAGATGCTCGACCTGCTGCACCCGATGTACCAGCCGACCGCGGCCTACGGCCACTTCGGTCGCAACCCGTTCGAAATGACCTACGGTGACGACACCTTCACCGCCTTCACCTGGGAGCGCACCGACAAGGCTGCCGCCCTGCGTGACGCCGCCGGCCTGTAAGACCCGGTAGCAGGAAAAGCCCCGCCTCGGCGGGGCTTTTTCATTTCCGCAGGCTTTTGTAGGAGCGAGCTTGCGGGCGAACAGATTCGGCACCGGAGCTGAAAGGTTCGCGAGCAAGCTCGCTCCTACAGGCCGATGCTCCGAAACGGCGCCAGACTGCGATCCATTGCCCCTCTCGACTGCCGCCGTCCGACCCATCACAGCGAACAATCCGCAGCGTCGATCAGCGTCCCTCACCCGCAAGCCCCTCTAGGCTGACGAACGCCCCCCCGCAGCACGGACCTTCGCCATGTCGCGCCTGATTCTCGTCGTACTGTTTTGCCTGCCGCTGGCCGTGCTCGCATGTCCGCCGTGGACGCCCGAACGGGCTACCAGCGAGCTGCACACCCTGCAGACCCAACTCGCGCAGTGGGATGACGCCTACCACCGCGAAGGAATATCCCCGGTCGCCGACGAACTCTACGACCAGGCACGCGAACGCTTGCAACTGTGGCAAGCCTGTTTCCCGCAAGTGCTGACCATCCCCGCGTCACCGCTGGCCAGTAGCGCCGGGGAAGTCCGTCACCCTGTCGCCCACACCGGGCTCGACAAGCTGCCCGATGCCCAAGCCGTGGGCGAATGGCTGGCCCACCGCAGCGATCTGTGGGTGCAGCCGAAAGTGGATGGCGTGGCCGTGAGCCTCGTCTATCAGGATGGCCGGCTCAGCCGGGCGATCAGTCGCGGCGACGGCACCGCAGGCCAGGACTGGACGGCCAACGCCCGGAAGATTGCCGCCATTCCCCCAACGCTACCCGACGCGTCCGGGCGTTTGGTGCTGCAAGGCGAGCTCTACTGGCGCCTGCCGGAGCACGTGCAGGCTCAACAGGGTGGACTGGGCGCTCGCGGAAAGGTCGCCGGGCTGATGGCGCGCAACGAGCTCGGTGATGAAGGGGCGCAGATCGGGTTGTTCGTCTGGGAACTGCCTGATGGCCCACTGGAAATGCCCGAACGACTGCAACGCCTGAGGCAACTGGGCTTCAACGATAGCGCCGAGCTGACCGAAGCAGTGACCGACCTGAGCGAAATCGAAACGTGGCGCGAGCGCTGGTATCGCCAGCCGCTGCCCTTCGCCAGCGATGGCATCGTCATCCGCCAGGGCCGCCGGCCGCCGGGCAAGGTCTGGAGCGCACAGGCGCCCGGCTGGGCGGTGGCATGGAAGTATCCGCACCAGCAGGCGCTGGCCGAAGTGCGGCGCGTGGAGTTCAAGGTCGGGCGCAGCGGACGGGTCACGCCCGTCCTGCATCTCGCCCCGGTGGAGCTGGATGGACGGACCATCCAGCGCGTCGGCGCTGGCTCGCTCAAGCGTTGGCGCAGCCTGGACATCCGCCCCGGCGATCAGATCGCTATCGCCCTGGCCGGGCTGACTATCCCACGCCTGGACGGCGTGGTCTGGCGCTCACCGAACCGGTCCGAGGTCGATGCTCCCACGGACGGGCAGTACGACGCCCTCTCCTGCTGGCGGCCTACGGCGGGCTGCGAGGAGCAATTTCTCGCCCGCCTGGAATGGCTCGGCGGTAAGAACGGGCTTGCACTCTCCGGCGTTGGCCCAGGCACCTGGCGGCGCCTGCAGGAGGCTGGACTGCTGAGCGGAATGCTCGACTGGATGACACTGGCACCGGAACAATTGAACCAGGTTCCCGGCCTGGGCGAGCGCAGCTCCACCAGCCTGCACCAGCAGTTCCAGCTGGCTCGCCACCGTTCATTCGCTGTCTGGCTGCGCGCCCTTGGCGCGCCCTCTCCCAGCGCTCATCCCACGGGAGAGGACTGGACCGCCCTGGCCGCCCGCAATGCGTTGCAGTGGCAGGAGCAACCCGGCATCGGCAGAGTCCGCGCGGCACAGCTGGAAGCCTTCTTTACGGCGCCGGAAGTCGCGCAACTGCGCGAGCAGCTGCACGACCTCGGCGTCGCGGGCTTCTAAGCGTCTCAGCGCATCTGGAAGGCTTCCTGGTGGAAGCGGCCGGCCGGCATGCCCTGGCGACGCAGATCCCGGCGCAGCAGTTCGGCCAGCGCTTGCGGACCGCAGAACCAGACACTCGGCCAGCGCCCCTGGGAACCGGGCTGCACGCCCAGATCGGCCGCCTGCAGGTAGCCTTCACTCTCGCTGTAGTGCACGCGCAGTTCGATGCGCGGCAACTTCGCACACAGCTCGCGTAGACGCCCCGCGTAGATGGCGTCAGACGGCGAGCGCACGCAATACAGCAGCGTCACTTCCGGGCAGTCTTCCGGCCGCGCCTGCAGCGATTCGAGCCAGGCCAGGAAGGGGGTGATGCCGATACCACCGGCGATCCATACCTGCCGCCCGCCCTTGTCGCGGCGGAAGTCGAAGCGGCCGTAGGGTCCTTCCACCTTGACCGGATCACCGACCTTCAGCCCCTCCTGAAGGCGCTGTGTGTAGTCTCCCAGCGCCTTGATGCTGAAGCGCACCTCGCCATTGCCCAGGTCGCCGCTGGAAAGGGTGAAGGGATGCTGCCCCTCCAGGCGATCACAGGTCAGGAAGGCGAACTGGCCGGCCCGGTGCTGCCAGCGCCCCTGAAGCCTGCAGGTCACCTCCAGCATGCGCTCGCCGGGGCGCTCGATCGCCACCACAACGCCTTCATGGGTGCGCCGGCGGCCGATCTGTCCGCTCAGCGACCAGAGGGCACAGAGGCTGCCCACGACCGCGCAAAGCGCCACCAGCCAGCCCACCGGCTGGGTCCAGTAGCCTGCCGGCGCCAGGACCACACCATGGAAGGCGAGCACCAGGTAAACCAGCGCGAGGGTTTTGTGGACGTAGCGCCAAAGGTGATAAGGGAAGCGCTGCCAGAGGGTGATGACCAGCATGGCCGCCAGCAGCCAGGCCGACCATTCCCCCAGGTCCTTGGCGGAGCCACGGAACACGTCGAGGAAGGTTTCCACCCGCGGCCCCTTGGCCGGTTTGGCGATAAACTCGGCGAGCAGCGGGCCACCCAGTTCCAGCAGGTAGTGCAGCAGACCCAGCACGATGGCCAGGATGCCCGCCCACTTGTGCGCACGGTACATGCGGTCGAGGCCGTCCAGCGGCTTTTCCAGCCAGACCGGGCGCACCGCCAGCAGCATGATCAGCGACATCAGCGCGAAAGACGCGACGCCGGTGAAAAGAATGGCCTGCTTGCGCAATGCCCAGATGTCCAGCGTTGCCGGCGGGTCGACGAACAGCGCCAGGCCAAAAGTGGCCGCCACGGCCACGAGTACGATCCAGATGAGTTTCATGAGTCCTCCTTGGGGCGCCACAGCAGCGAGCCCAACCGGAAGCTGAAGGTTTGTTCTGAATCATCCCTTAATTTCGAAGGGTCTTTACGCAGGCATCGGCAATGCCATGACCCATGTCAAAGGCATCGTCCTTCGTTATGCTCGGCATCTTCCTACGGACCAGTTTTCATGCCATGCGCCTGCGAGTGCTTTCCGATCTTCACCACGAACACTTCCCGGGCGGCCGCCGCGAATTGCCCCAGGCCTCGGCGGACGTCGTCGTGCTGGCCGGGGACATCCATGAGCACTTGCAAGGCCTGCACTGGGCGCGCGAGGCGTTTGCCGACAGCCAGATCATCTACGTCGCCGGCAATCACGAGTACTACCATTCCGACCTCCCCGAGCTGACCCAGGCCATGCGCAACCTGGCCCGTGCGCTGGATATCCACTTCCTCGAGAAGGATGCGGTGGTTCTCGGTGGCGTGCGTTTTCTCGGCACCACGCTGTGGACGGATTTTCAGCTCTACGGCGAACGAGCGTCAGAACTCGCCTACGAGCAGGCGCAGTTGCTGATGCCCGATTTCAACACGGTGGATTACTTCACCCAGCCCTTCACGCCACAGATGAGCCGCGCACTCTGCGGCGCCAGCTGCGAATGGCTGGCAGCGGAGCTGGATCAACCCTTCGCCGGCCCGACGGTGGTGGTGACGCACCACGCCCCCAGCACCCGCTCGATCCCCTCGCACTATGTCGGCGACGCCCTGTCGCCGGCCTTCGCCTCGAACCTGGAAGGCCTGGTGCAGCGCTGCGACCTGTGGATTCACGGGCATGTACATGAGCGCATGGACTATCGCATCGGCAAGGCGCGCGTCGTCGCCAACCCCGGTGCCTATCCCGGCGAGGACAGCGGCTTCGATCCCTGTTGCGTGATCGACCTCTAGAAGGGCGGCTCGTTACGTGACGCCCCCTCACGGGAGAGCTCGCGGAAGAAGCGCCAGATTTCAGCGGGTCCGTCCAGCTGCGGATCGACCTGGCCGAGCAGGCGCGGCGGCCGGTAAAGCGGCTGCGGAATCAGGTGTCCACCACCGAACACCGTCACCAGTTCAACGGGTGGCCCGCCGCTGTCGGCCCAACGTTGCCGCTGCGTCCACACCGGGCCGGGTTGGGTCAGCTTATCCACCTGCGGCTCGCCACTCTGGCCGTTGCGCCGCGCCAGCTCGAGGGCGGACTCCTCGGCGGAAAGCACGTTGCCGCGGTCACCGAAGCCGAACAGCGTGACCCGGCCACCCGCGTAGGGATTGATCGGGTCCCGCGTGCCGTTCATCAGCAGCACAGCCTTGGGCTGCTCGGCGGGGCGACAGGCGTCGTTGTCCGCGCTCGGCAGACTGGCAGCCACGGCGGCGACGCCGTCAACCTTGTCCGGAGCCTCGGCGGCCAGGCGCAGCGCCATCTGCCCGCCATTCGAGTAGCCAGTGACGAAGACTCGCGCCGGGTCGACGCCGCGCTCGCGCTGCAGGCTGTTGATCATCTGCGAGAGGAAGCCAACGTCGTCGATATTCAGACGCCGGGCGCTGTAGGAAGCCACCCGCCGACAGTCATTCCAGTGCCCTTCGAAACCATCGGGATACAGCACCAGAAAGCCATCGCGGTCGGCCAGGGCGTCGAAGCGGTAACCGCTGTCGCGGCGCATGCGCTCGCCGTTACTCTGCGAGCTGTGCAGCACCACCAGCAGCGCCGGATGCGCGGCGAGCTTGTGCGGCACGTAAAGCACATAGCTGCGGCGCCGCTGCCCCTGGCGCACCGAAGCATCCTCGCTGCGGCCGGTCAGCGTCGGCTGCAACTTCAGCTCACCGGGCACGTACCACCAGCCCCCTACCAGCAGCGCCAGCACCAGCAGCGCGATGAGTGCCTGCACGATTCGCATCGCCACCCGCATACCGCCTCTCCTTGCCCGCCCGGCGGGCCTTGCGAGCCCCGGCCGGCTGCTGAGCAACCGAACCGAGGGCACTTGCCCTGAGACAGCCCCTCGCCTAGCCGTCCATGGCAAACTCTAGCCGCTGACTCCAACGTCATAGTGTTTGGTAACCAAGGATTCCGAAAATGTTCCGAAGCTCTGCCCTGATGGCCGCCGTACTCGTCCTCGGCTGCGCAAGCCCGCTGTTTGCCGCCGATACCGCCCAGCAGCCGCTGACCGGTTGCGCGGCCAAACGTGCCGCCATCCAAACCCAGCTCGAACAAGCCAAGGCCCAGGGCAACGGCAACCGCGTCGCCGGCCTGCAGACCGCTCTGGAGAAGGTGAAGACCTACTGCACTGACGCCAGCCTTACGCAGGAGCGCAAGCAGAACGTGCTCGATGCAGAGAAGGACGTCGCCCAGCGCGAGAAAGACCTGCGCAAGGCGATGAGCAAGGGCGATCCGGAGAAGATCGAGAAGCGCAAGGACAAGCTGGCCGAGTCCCGCGCCGAACTGGAGCAGGCCAAGCGCGAGCTGGAGGAGTAATACCGGGGAGCGGCCTGCGGCCGGATCGCGGACGGCGTCCGCTTACCTGAAATATTGCGCCGGGGCGTGCCCTCTCTCCCCGCCTTCTCCCTTCGGAGCGGGGCGCGATGCCAGGGAGAGGGGAGTTCTCGGCACGGACTTACGGAGAAAGGCAATGGCTCCTACAGAACCTTGTAGGAGGAGCCACGCCCGCGAAGGCGTGGCAAAGTCCGCCGTTGCCCTGCGCTCAGAGTGCGCGGAATTTCTTGTGGCAGGCTTCGCAGGCGTCTTCTACCGCAGCGAAGTCCTTGCGCACGCCCTCGGGTGTCGGCGCGGCGTTGCGGGTGTTCTCGCCCAGCGCGCGGACGGCCTGCTCGAAGGTCTTGGCGTCGGCCTGGAACTCCAGCTGGCGCTGCCAGATTTCCGCCTTGGCGCGGGTATCGTCGCTTTCCACCTCGTCAGCCGGCGGCTGGGTCGACGGGAAGTACTGCCAGGGCTTGTCGGCGAGCTCACCGAGCTTGGTCGAATTCGCGCGGAACCTGTCCGCGTCGAAAGGAATTCGCCCACGCAACATGCCACCCATGTCCTCGCTGGTCTTGAGCATCTCCTTGAACACTGCCTGGCGCTTGTACTCCGGCGAGTTGGGGTCCTGGCGATGGCAGCCGGCGAGCGCCGCGCCGGCAAGCAGCAGAACGAGCAGGGTCTTCAACTTCATGGGGGACTCTTGTAGGACGGCTGGACACGGAAGCGCCGGATTATCCGCCCCGATGTCCGAATGTTCCAGAGCGCGCCCGAGCGTCTGCGGCCATCCGCCGCAGCCGCGAGCTTTTCGTTCAGCCGCCGTTCAGGCGCGCAAAGGTCAGGCGGAAACGACGAAGATCGCGATGATCAGGCCCATGCCGAGGAACCATACCAGCGAGCGCAACAGCGCCAGGTCGGCAACGTAGAAGATCAGGTAGAGCAGGCGACTGGTGACCCAGGCGATGGCCAGGCGGTCGACGGTGGCAGGTTCGGCGTTGTTCACCACATAGGCGATGATCACCGCCGCAGCGAAGGCCGGGGTCACCTCGAAGCTGTTCATCTGGAAGGCGTTGGCGCGCTTGCGGTAACCCTCCAGAGTGGCGAGGAAGCTGCGCGGGTCGTGGTTCTGCCGGGGGCCGAAGCCGCCGCCGGTGAACTTGGCGATACTGGTGCCGACATAGGGCAGGAAGATCGCGATCAGGACACACCAGAAGGCAATGGGCATGGAGGAGTCTCGTCGAGGGGAAAGCGCGCAGCTTAGATCAAGGCTGCACGCCGCGTCCTTGACCGGCTTGGCGCCTCGCAGCGTAGCGCGGGCCAATCCTCAGAGCTTCATCACCAGCATGCCCGCCAGCACCAGGCTGCACGCGGCCAGGCGCGGCAGGCCGAAAGGCTCCTTGAGGAAGCGCATGCCGAACAGCACCACCAGCAGCACGCTGGTCTCGCGTAGCGCGGCGGCCTCGGCGATGGAGCCCAGCTGCATCGCCCAGAGCACCAGCCCGTAGCTGAGCAGCACGCAGAAACCGACGCTCAGGCCGAGCTTCCAGTCGTGGATCCAGAACTTGGCGAAGGCCCGCGTCCGGCCGAACAACGCCAATAGCGGAAACGGCAGGCCGGAGAGCAGCGACAGCCAGACCAGGTAGTCCAGCGGCTTGGGCCAGAGCTTCAGCGCGTTGCCGTCGGTCCAGGTGTAGCTGCCGATGCACAGGCCCATCAGCAGTACGGTGGGATACGCGATCCACGGCAGCTTGGAGCCACCGCCGCCCTTGAGCAGGAACAGCATGCCGAGCGGGATCAGCAGGATGCCGAGGATCTGCTTGTCCGTCAGGTGCTCGCCACCGAAGGTCAGGGTCAGCGCCAGCACCACCAGCGGCGACAGCCCGCGCATCAGCGGATAGACCAGTCCCAGGTCACCGACCTTGTAGGCCTGGATCAGCAGCACTCGGTAGACCAGCTGCAGCGACACGGCTGCGAGCAGCCAGGGCCAGACCTCGGCGGGCGGCGTCTCGATCCAGGGCAGCAGCGCCAGGCCGGCAGTCAGGCCGACCACATCCATGCAGGCGACCACCAGCAAGCGGTCGTTGCTGAATTTGACGAGGGTATTCCAGGTGGCGTGCAGCAGGGCGGCCAGCAGCACCAGGGTAGTGGCGAGCACGAAAACGAACTCCTGGTATAGACCAGTCCGATTCTATCCCGAGCCACCCCGTGGCCGGCAAGCACCGGCTGTTTCGGACATTTCCAACTGACTCCTCGGCCGGAACTGGCCTAGACTGGGGCTTTTCGCCAGCACGAGCGCCTGCCATGCCACGCCTGTTCAAATTCCTGACTGCTTACATCCTCGTCTCCCTGCTCTCCGGTTGCGGCTACAACGCCATGCAGGCCGGCGACGAACAGGTGAAGGCCGCCTGGTCGGAAGTGCTCAACCAATATCAGCGCCGCGCCGACCTGATCCCCAACCTGGTCAGCACCGTGAAGGGCTACGCCGCCCATGAAGCCAGCGTGCTGACCCAGGTGACCGAGGCCCGCGCCAAGGTCGGCAGCACCACCCTCAATGCCGACCAACTGGATGACCCGGAAGCGGTCAAGCGCTTCCAGCAGGCCCAGGGCCAGCTCAGTTCAGCGCTTTCGCGCCTGCTGGTGGTCTCGGAGAACTACCCGCAGCTCAAGGCCGATGGCCTGTTCAAGGACCTGCTGACCCAGCTCGAAGGCACCGAGAACCGCATCACCGTCGCCCGTGGCCGCTACGTGAAGGCCGTGCAGGAGTACAACGTGATGATTCGCCAGTTCCCGCAGGTAATCACCGCGAAGATCTTCGGCTACAAACCCAAGGCCAACTTCAGCGTCGAGAACGAAGCCGCCATTTCCACCGCGCCTAAAGTGGACTTCGGCAACGCGCCGGCGCAGCCCGCGCAATGACCCTGCCGCGCTGGCTGCTCGCCGCCCTGCTGCTGTGCTGGGCGGCCCTGCTGCAGGCCGCGCCGGTCGCCATCCCGCCGCTCAGTGCCCGCGTCACCGACCTTACCCAGACCCTCGACGCAGGCCGGCGCGCACAACTGGAAAGCCAGCTTGCGGGCCTTGAGCAGCGCAAGGGCGCACAGATTGCCGTGCTGCTGATCCCCAGCACCGGCGAGGACAGCATCGAGGACTACGCGGTCCGTGCCTTCGAACAATGGAAGCTGGGGCGCAAGGGCGTGGACGATGGCGTGCTGCTGGTGGTCGCCAAGGACGACCGCACGCTGCGCATCGAGGTCGGCTACGGGCTGGAAGGCACCATCACCGACGTACAGGCCGGCCGCATCATCCGCGAGCAGATAGTGCCGCGCTTCAAGGCGGGTGATTTCGCCGGCGGCATCCAGGCCGGCGTGGACAGCCTGGTCGCGCTGATCGAGCCACCCGCGGCAGCGCCTGCCGACCAGGAAGAAAGTGCAGCGGACCAGTTGCCGCAGACAGGCCCGGTGACGGGCTATAGCGACGCCTACTCCAACCGCAACGCCAGCGCCGCCGAGGAAATCCCGCCCGCGCGCCTGCTCGGCCTGCTCGCCCTGCTGGTGGGTGTGCCGCTGCTGTGCCTGCTCTTCCCGGTGCAATGGCTGCGCCAGCGCAGCATGGGCCGCTACCTGCTGTGCAGCGCCCTGGTCGGGAGCGTGGCCTCGGCAGTACTGCTGTTCAGCGAAGCCAACCCCGATGCCCTGCAACAGCAGATGATCGGCTCCTTCTCGATCCCGCTGGTGCTGTACGTCTTCTTCCTGCCCCCGATGTGGCTGACCTCAGGTGTGCTGCAGCTGCTGCTGATGATCATCAGCTCGATAGGCCGTGGCGGCGGTGGGCGTGGAGGCGGCGGAGGCGGCGGTTTCCGGGGTGGTGGTGGATCTAGCGGCGGCGGCGGTGCCTCCGGCCGCTGGTAGCAGGCCCTACAGGGCGGCGACGCCCTGTTCTTCCTCGCGGATCGAGCGCAGCACCTGGCGCTGCAGCTCGATGAACTCGGCGCTGGCGGCCATGTCCTCGTGCCGCGGGCGGCCGAGATTCACGTCGAAGGTGGTCTTGATCCGCCCCGGCCCCAGGCCCATCACCACGATGCGGTCGGACAGATACACGGCCTCCTCTACGTCATGGGTGACGAACATCACCGTCAACCGGTGGGTTTCCCAGATGCGCGTGAGCAATTCCTGCATCTGGTGGCGGGTCATGGCATCCAGCGCGCCGAAGGGCTCGTCCATCAGCAGGATCTTCGGCCGGTAGGACAGCGCCCGGGCAATCGCCACCCGCTGCTTCATGCCGCCGGACAGCTCGTTCGGATAGGCCTCGGCGAACTTCGTCAGCTTCACCAGCTCCAGGTGCTCGTCGGCAATCTCGCGGCATTGCGCGCGGGACAGGCCGGCGGCCTTGAGGGCGAACTCGACGTTCTGCCGCGCCGTAAGCCACGGCAACAGGGTGTAGGACTGGAACACCACTCCACGGTCCAGGCCCGGCCCGGTGATCGGTACGCCGTCGACCTGCACGCTGCCGCTGTCGAAGTCCTCCAGGCCGGCAGCGATCGACAGCAGCGTGCTCTTGCCGCAGCCCGAGGTGCCGACGATGGAGACGAACTCGTTGTCCGCCAGGGTCAGGTCGATGCTGCGCAGCACCTCGCGGCGCTCCTTGCCGACCGCGAAACTCTTGTTCAGGCCGGTGATTTCCAGGGTCGCCATCAGCTGCGCCTCCGGTTGTAGCGGAACAGGACCTTCTCGCCGGCGCGCATGGCCTGGTCGGTGACCAGCCCGAGGAAGCCGAGCAGGAGGATGTAACCGATGATGGTGTCGGTCTGGAAGAAGCGCTGAGACACGGTGATGCGGTAGCCCAGGCCCGAGGTCGCTGCCACCAGCTCGGCCAGCACCAGCCAGGTCCAGGCCCAGCCGAGACTGATCCGCAGGGCGTCCCAGATGCCCGGCAGCGCGCTGGGCAGGACGATCTTCAGGAGGATGCGGCGATCCGGCATGCCGAGGGTGCGACCCAGTCCGACGAAGTCCGCCGGCACGCGCTTGATGGCGTCCATCACCATCAGCACCTGCTGGAAGAAGGTGCCGATCCAGATGATGAGGAATTTCTGGAAGTCGCTGGTGCCGGCCCAGAGGATGGTCAGTGGGACGAAGGCGACTACCGGCATATAGCGCACGAAGTCCACCAGCGGCTCGGTGGCCGCTTTCCAGAAGCCGTAGCAGCCGGCGAACACGCCGATCACGATGGACATCGCCGAGGACACCAGGAAGGCCACGGCGATGCGGTACACGCTGACCTTCAGATCCGCCCACAGGGTGCCATCGGCAGCCAGCTTGAGCATGCGCGCCCAGACGTCGCCGGGCGCCGGCAGGAAGATCTTCGGTACCGCGCCGCTCGCCCCGGCCAACCACCAGAACAGCGCCAGCAGGACGAACACGGCACCGCCGATGAGCAGGAAATGGCGCTGCGCGATCGGCTTGCCGATGGTGAACAGTGGGTTGGATTGTCGGGCTTTCATGTCGGGCTCTTCGAACGGAGAAAGACGCGCGCCGGCTCGGGGCCGGC
>NZ_AMZB01000125.1 GCF_000313755.1 Pseudomonas nitroreducens TX1
GGCCGGCGCGCGCCATGTTTCAGAAGATCAGGGCATCAGAGGATCAGAGTGCCTCGACGAAACGCGCGTCGATGGCCTGCGCCGGGCTGACCGGTTGTTGCAGGATGCCGGCTTCGCTGGCGGCCTTCTGGATGTGCTCGAAGGAGCCTTTCTGGAAGGCGCCCTTCAGCTCCGCCTGGTTTTCCTTCACCGAGTAGAAGTGCACGCCATCAAAGGCGCTGGCCAGCTCGGCCTCGTCGGCGCCCACGCCCTTGGCAATGGCGGCGCGGCCTTCGGCCTTCTGCTCGTTGAAGTGTTTCAGGCCGGCTTCCCAGCTCTTGATCAGCGCCAGCACCTGGCCGGGACGCTCCTTGAGCACCTCGTCGCGCACCACGAACACGTCGCTGATGATGCCTGGGTCATCCGAGCCCTTGTACAGCAGGTTGACCTTCGGGTTCTGCTGCTTGGCGGCGGACAGGTACGGCTCGTAGGTCACGGCGGCCGGCACTTGCCCTGCGATCAGGGCGCTGCCGGCGTTGGCGGCGGGCATCGGCACCGGCTGCACGTCGGCGATGGTCAGGCCGGCCTTGCGCAGGGCGCTGTGCAGGAGGATGTCGCTGGTGGTGCCTTCCTCGTAGGCTACCTGCTTGCCCTTGAGGTCGGTCAGGGTCTTGATCGACGGGTCGACTATCAGCGCGTCGGCACTGGTGCTCTGGTCCAGCAGCAGGACGATCTTCACCGGCAGGCCGGCGGCGACCATGGCCATGGCAGTGTGGGTGGCGAGGTTGCCGCCGTCGATCTGGCCGCTGGCCAGGGCGGCGTTCATGTCCTTGTCTTCGGTGAAATTGACCAGTTCGACCTGCTCCAGGCCGTTGGCCTTGAAGGCGCCGGCCTGTTCGGCGACATACCACTGGCCGTAGCCCAGCCAGGGCTGCATGCCCATCTTGAAGCTGCCGGCCTCGGGCTTGATGTCGGCCTTGATCGGTGCGGCGTGCGCGGCGCCGGCCAGCAGCAGGCTGGTACAGGCGGCCATGGCCAATTGGCGCAGCGTGGATGCGAAGGTGGTGTGCATGGTCTCTCCCCGGTCATTGTTCTGATGCAGTCAGCCTGCAAGATCGGCGGGGAGCAGCGTAGGCCCATGCCCGCCGTGGGCGGGCACAGGCTCACATTCAATCGACGCAAATGCAAAGGTTTTCACCGCCGTTCGGCGTGGCTCCGGGCACGCAGGCAATCACCCTCGCGCATCCGCGATCAGGGCTGCGGGATGGCGTCGTCCTTGAACTGGTCCTTGATGTACTTGATTTCGGTGCGACCGTGGGGCGCCGGCTGGCCGTCCGGGCCGATGTTGACGAAGACCATCTTGTCGACCGTGAGGATGCTCTTGCGGGTGATCTTGTTGCGCACTTCGCAGGTCAGGGTGATCGAGGTGCGACCGAACTCGGTGGCAGTGATGCCCAGCTCGATGATGTCGCCCTGGCGCGCGGAACTGACGAAGTTGATCTCCGAGATGAACTTGGTGACCACACGCTGGTTGCCCAGCTGCACGATGGCGTAGATCGCCGCTTCTTCGTCGATCCACTTCAGAAGGCTGCCGCCGAACAGGGTGCCATTCGGGTTGAGGTCTTCAGGCTTGACCCATTTGCGGGTATGGAAATTCATGGAAGCTCCTTCTTGGGAGGTTGCGCCTCGTGAGCGCGATGACGGGAAAAGCCCGCCGGCTATGCAAGTCTGGCCCGGACTGCCGCTGCCCAGCCTGCCCTGGCTCAGCCAAGGCCCGCTTCGGCGCGGTATCGCGCGGCTTCATCCACCAGCCAGTCGCGGAAGGCACCCAGGGTCGCCGACTCCACCTTGCGTTCGGGAATCATCAGGTAATAGGCATTTTCGCTCAAATAGGCATGTTGCATCGGCACGATCAGCCGGCCGTCGGCCAGCTCCTGCTGGATCAGCATCGGCGGGATCAGCGCCACCCCCATGCCATGCATGGCCGCCTGGGCGAGCATGGAGAACAGCTCGTAGCGGGTACCGCTCATGTCGTGCGCCACGCTCATGCCCAGCGAGCCGAACCACTGGCGCCAGGCGTAGGGCCGGGTGGTCTGCTGCATCAGCGGCAGCTCGGCGATCTGCGCGGCCGACAGTTCCCGGCGGTCACCCAGCAGCTCGGGGCTGCATACCGGCACCGGGTTCTCGTGCATGAGGAAGTTGGCCACCGTGCCGGACCACACCCCGTCGCCGAAATACAGCGCGGCGTCGAACTCGGTGTCGGCGAAGAGGAAGGGCCGGGTGCGGTTGGTCAGGTTGACCGTGACTTCCGGATGCAGGCGCTTGAAGTCCTTCAATCGCGGCAGCAGCCACTGGGTCGCGAAGGTCGGCACTACCGCCAGCTCCAGCGTACCGCCGCCCTGCTGGCCCATCACCGCCAGGGTGTCGCGCTCCACGGCGTCCAGGCGCTGGGCGACGCGGCGGCTGTAGTTGAGCCCCGCCTCGGTCAGTTTCACCCCCCGTCGCGAGCGACGAAACAGCTCGACGCCAAGGAACTCCTCCAGCGTGGCGATCTGCCGGCAGATCGCGCTCTGGGTCAGCGACAGCTCGTCGGCAGCCTTGGTGAAGCTCTCGTGACGGGCAGCGGATTCGAAGGCCACCAGCGCCGCGGTGGTCGGGATCTTGCGTCGCATCGAATGCCTCTTCGGAATATCGTGATGCGCAGAATTCGCCAGGAAAACCCTTTACACAGGCTATTCGAGCAAATAATCGCAGTCACCTGGCAGTTACGGAGTAACAAAATAGCACAACAGCGTGCGAATTAGTCGGTTGCCCCGCTTCCCGACGGCTGACTAGGATGGCCCACACCGAGCCCGCCTAGACTTGTGCGGGTCATTCACTGTCTGCGTTAGAGGTTTCTCCATGGCGACCAAAGCAAGCTTCAACTGGGAAGATCCGCTGCTGCTGGATCAGCAACTCACCGAAGAAGAGCGCATGGTGCGTGACAGCGCCCAGCAGTTCGCCCAGGACAAGCTGGCCCCGCGCGTGCTGGAAGCCTTCCGCCATGAGCAGACCGACCCGGCGATCTTCCGCGAGATGGGCGAAACCGGCCTGCTCGGCGCGACCATTCCCGAACAATACGGCGGCAGCGGCCTGAACTATGTGTGCTACGGCCTGATCGCCCGTGAAATCGAGCGCATCGACTCCGGCTACCGCTCGATGATGAGCGTGCAGTCCTCCCTGGTGATGGTGCCGATCAACGAATTCGGCAACGAAGCCACCAAGCAGAAATACCTGCCGAAACTCGCCAGCGGCGAATACATCGGCTGCTTCGGCCTGACCGAGCCGGACCACGGCTCCGACCCGGGCTCGATGATCACCCGCGCCAAGAAAGTCGACGGCGGCTACCGCCTGACCGGCGCCAAGATGTGGATCACCAACAGCCCGATCGCCGACGTCTTCGTGGTCTGGGCCAAGGACGACGAAGGCCAGATCCGCGGCTTCGTCCTCGAGAAAGGCTGGGAAGGCCTGTCCGCCCCGGCGATCCACGGCAAGGTCGGCCTGCGCGCCTCGATCACCGGCGAGATCGTGATGAACAACGTGTTCGTCCCCGAGGAAAACGCCTTCCCCGACGTGCGCGGCCTGCGCGGTCCATTCACCTGCCTGAACTCCGCCCGCTACGGCATCTCCTGGGGTGCCCTGGGCGCCGCCGAAGCCTGCTGGCACACCGCTCGCCAGTACACCCTGGACCGCAAGCAGTTCGGCCGCCCGCTGGCCGCCAACCAGCTGATCCAGAAGAAACTGGCCGACATGCAGACCGACATCACCCTCGCCCTGCAAGGCTGCCTGCGCCTGGGCCGGATGAAGGACGAAGGCACTGCCGCCGTCGAAATCACCTCGATCATGAAGCGCAACAGCTGCGGCAAGGCCCTGGACATCGCCCGCATGGCCCGCGACATGCTCGGCGGCAACGGCATCTCCGACGAGTTCGGCGTTGCTCGCCACTTGGTCAACCTGGAAGTGGTGAACACCTATGAAGGTACCCACGACGTCCACGCGCTGATCCTCGGCCGCGCACAGACCGGCATCCAGGCGTTCTTCTAAGCGCCCAGCGCCAGCCCGACGCTCATCAGGAGCCGGGTTGGCGACCGTTTTACCTCTCGCCCGAGAGGCCCCGGGGAGGACCGTGGCGTCCCCGCACTGCGCCCTCCCCGCCCCACTTCACGTTGCAGGTGATTGCATGTCCGGCGCCCTTTCGCACATCCGTGTCCTCGACCTCTCCCGCGTTCTCGCCGGCCCCTGGGCCGGGCAGATCCTCGCCGACCTCGGCGCGGAAGTGATCAAGATCGAGCGTCCCGGCAGCGGCGACGACACCCGCGCCTGGGGCCCGCCGTTCCTCAAGGACGCGGAGGGCCGCGACACCAGCGAAGCGGCGTATTACCTGTCGGCGAACCGCAACAAGAAATCCCTGACCATCGATTTCACCCAGCCCGAGGGCCAGCGCCTGGTGCGCGAGCTCGCCGCCAAGGCCGACATCGTGCTGGAGAACTTCAAGGTCGGCGGTCTGAAAGCCTACGGCCTGGATTACGAGTCGCTGAAAGCGCTCAACCCGAAGCTGATCTACTGCTCGATCACCGGCTTCGGCCAGTTCGGCCCCTACGCCAAGCGCGCCGGCTACGACTTCATGATCCAGGGCCTGGGCGGCCTGATGAGCCTGACCGGGCGCTCCGACGCCGAGGAAGGCGCCGGCCCGGTAAAAGTCGGCGTGGCGCTGACCGACATCCTCACCGGCCTGTACTCCTCCACCGCGATCCTGGCCGCCCTGGCCCACCGTGACGTCAGCGGCATCGGCCAGCACATCGATATGGCGCTGCTGGACGTGCAGGTCGCCTGCCTGGCCAACCAGACCCTGAACTACCTGACCACCGGCAAGCCCCCGCGTCGCCTGGGCAACGCGCACCCGAACATCGTGCCGTACCAGGACTTCCCCACCGCCGATGGCGACCTCATCCTTACCGTCGGCAACGACGGCCAGTTCCGCAAGTTCGCCGAACTGGCGGGCCACCCGGAATGGGCCACCGACGAGCGCTTCGCCACCAACCAGGCGCGCGTGGCGCACCGCGATGTGCTGATCCCGCTGATCCGCCAGGCCACCGTGATGCGCACCACCGCCGAATGGATCGCGGTGCTGGAACAGGCCAGCGTGCCCTGCGGCCCGATCAACGACCTGGCGCAGGTCTTCGCCGACCCGCAGGTGATCGCCCGCGGCCTGCGCGTGGACCTGCCGCACCCGCTGGCCGGCACAGTGCCGCAGGTGGCCAGCCCGATCCGCCTGTCCGAGACGCCGGTGGAGTACCGCAACGCTCCGCCGACCCTGGGCCAGCACACGCAGGAAATCCTCGAAGGCGTGCTGGGCCTGGACCAGGCCGCCATCGGCAAACTCCGCGATTCAGGCGTCATCTAAGCCTCCTGACAACCGGCACCCGCGCCCTGCGAGTGCCCAACGATCCCCGCGACGACGCCCGCGCCAGGGTTTTCACGGCCCCTGGCGCGGGCGCGACGGGGATCCCGGCCGCGATCCACTGCGCGAACGCGACCAAAAGTCTTTGGCTTGTCATGCGCCATGGCTATAATCCGCAGGCTTCACTAACGGCCGGCACAGCCCGGTCGTTCCCGCCACCCGTCCGAGGGGCGCTGCAGCAGGTCGATTCGCTTCGGCTTGTCAGGCTCGGATGGGGCGCGTCACGGTCGGCAACCGCCGATCGCCAAACGCATCAACGGCGCCCATTCGCAGACAACGAATGGAGAGTTACGCATGAGCGCTGTCATGACGCCTGCCGGTTTCACCGACTTCAAAGTCGCCGACATTTCCCTGGCCGCCTGGGGCCGCCGCGAGCTGATCATCGCCGAGTCCGAAATGCCGGCGCTGATGGGCCTGCGCCGCAAGTACGCCGCCAGCCAGCCGCTCAAGGGCGCGAAAATCCTCGGCTGCATCCACATGACCATCCAGACCGGCGTACTCATCGAGACGCTGACCGCGCTGGGCGCCGAAGTGCGCTGGTCCTCCTGCAACATCTTCTCCACCCAGGACCAGGCCGCCGCCGCCATCGCCGCCGCCGGCATCCCGGTGTTCGCCTGGAAAGGCGAGACCGAGCAGGAATACGAGTGGTGCATCGAGCAGACCATCCTCAAGGACGGCCAGCCGTGGGACGCCAACATGGTGCTGGACGACGGCGGTGACCTGACCGAAATCCTGCACAAGAAATACCCGCAGATGCTCGAGCGCATCCACGGCATCACCGAAGAGACCACCACCGGCGTGCACCGCCTGCTGGACATGCTCAAGGCCGGCACCCTGAAAGTCCCGGCGATCAACGTCAACGACGCTGTGACCAAGAGCAAGAACGACAACAAGTACGGCTGCCGTCACAGCCTGAACGACGCCATCAAGCGCGGCACCGACCACCTGCTGTCGGGCAAGCAGGCCCTGGTGATCGGCTACGGCGACGTGGGCAAGGGCTCCGCGCAGTCCCTGCGCCAGGAAGGCATGATCGTCAAGGTTTCCGAGATCGACCCGATCTGCGCCATGCAGGCCTGCATGGACGGTTTCGAGCTGGTCTCCCCGTACAAGAACGGCGTGAACGACGGCACCGAAGCCAGCGTCGACGCAGCACTGCTGGGCAAGATCGACCTGATCGTCACCACCACCGGCAACGTCAACGTCTGCGACGCCGGCATGCTGAAAGCGCTGAAGAAACGCGCCGTGGTGTGCAACATCGGTCACTTCGACAACGAGATCGACACCGCCTTCATGCGCAAGAACTGGGCATGGGAAGAGGTCAAGCCGCAGGTGCACAAGATCCACCGCACCGGCGCTGGCGACTTCGATCCGGCCAACGACGACTATCTGATCCTGCTGGCCGAAGGCCGTCTGGTGAACCTGGGCAATGCCACCGGCCACCCGAGCCGCATCATGGACGGCTCCTTCGCCAACCAGGTGCTGGCGCAGATCTTCCTGTTCGAGCAGAAGTACGCCGACCTCTCCGCGCAGAAGAAAGCCGAGCGCCTGACCGTCGAAGTACTGCCCAAGAAACTCGACGAAGAAGTGGCCCTGGAAATGGTCAAAGGCTTCGGTGGCGTCGTCACCCAGCTGACCCCGAAACAGGCCGAGTACATCGGCGTGACCGTGGAAGGCCCGTTCAAGCCGGACACCTACCGCTACTGATGTACCAGGGGGCAGACGAGCAATCGTCTGCCCTCTTTGCCATCTGGTGCCCCATGGATCTGCAGGACAGCTATAACGAAGCATGGCTCTTCGCCGCCAGCGCTCATGCGGGGCAGACCCTCACCGCCTCGACACTGCCCTATGCGGTCCATCTGGCGATGGTCGCCAACGAAGTGATGGCGGCCGACCGCGAAGCGCCCATCCAGCGCCTGGCGGAGACTGTCCAGATTGCCCTGCTGCACGACGTGCTCGAAGACACACCGGTGCCCTTCGACGAACTGCAAATGCGTTTTGGCGAGTTTGTCGCCGAAGGCGCCCAGCACCTGAGCAAGGTGGTGAATGGCGAGAAGCTGCCGTTCGACATCTACCTCGAAAGGCTGGCGACCGGCGCGCCGCAGTATGCGATCGTCAAGCTGTGCGACCGGACCACCAACCTGCTACCGCCACCCTCGACCTGGGCGCGGAGCAAGATCGCCGACTACCACGCGGAGTCGCAGCGCATCCTGGACGCCCTCGGCCATGCGCACGAGCCCAGCGCCGAGCGGCTACGCACGAAGATAGACAACTACCGCCGTTACTTCTGAAGTCGACGGCACATACCGGCAGCCACGCGATGACGGGGCGCCGAAGGAACGACCATGAGTCAGAAAGAACGCCGTTTCAGCTTCGAGTTCTTCCCCGCCAAGACCGAAGCCGGCCATGAAAAACTGCTGGCCACCGCGCGCCAGCTGGCTGCGAAAAAGCCCGACTTCTTCTCCTGCACCTACGGTGCCGGCGGCTCCACTCGCGACCGCACCCTGACCACCGTGCTGCAGCTGGACGGCGAAGTGCAGGTACCGACCGCACCGCACCTTTCCTGCGTCGGCGACACCAAGGGCGAACTGCGCGCCCTGCTGGCCCACTACAAGGATGCCGGCATCCGCCGTATCGTCGCCCTGCGCGGCGACCTGCCCTCGGGCATGGGCATGGCCAGCGGCGAGCTGCGCTACGCCAACGAACTGGTGGAATTCATCCGCACCGAAACCGGCGACCACTTCCACATCGAAGTTGCCGCCTATCCGGAAGTTCACCCGCAAGCGCGCAATTTCGAGGATGATCTGGCGAATTTCGTGCGCAAGGTCAAAGCCGGCGCCGACTCTGCCATCACACAATACTTCTTCAACGCTGACAGCTACTTCCATTTTGTCGAGCGTGCGGAGAAACTCGGTGTCAGCATTCCGGTCGTACCGGGTATCATGCCGAT
This sequence comes from Pseudomonas nitroreducens TX1, assembly GCF_000313755.1. Lineage (GTDB taxonomy): Bacteria > Pseudomonadota > Gammaproteobacteria > Pseudomonadales > Pseudomonadaceae > Pseudomonas > Pseudomonas nitroreducens_A. The sequence goes on from NZ_AMZB01000125.1 coordinate 8,427, forward strand.
CACCAACTACACCAAACTGGCCCGCTTCTCCGACGCCTGTGGCGCGGAAATCCCTCGTTGGGTTCGCAAGCAGCTGGAAGCCTACGGCGACGACATCGCCAGCATCCAGGCCTTTGGTGAGCAGGTCATCACCGACATGTGCGAACGCCTCCTCGAGGGCGGCGCACCCGGTCTGCATTTCTACACCCTGAACCAGGCTGAACCCAGCCTGGCGCTCTGGAACAACCTCAAGCTCCCCCGCTGAGGATCATTGCTCCGGGCTTACCGTCCGCGATCCCGGCCAGCGCAACGCCGGAGTATCGTGGACGGGGTGCTTCCAGCCACCGGCTGAGCGCTCGCCCCGAGCCTGAAATCACGCGCCCTCGAGCCGGCAGGTCGCCGGCCTACAGGAACCCCGCATGTCCTTTTCTTCCCTCGGTCTCTCCGAGGCCCTGGCTGGCGCCGTTGAAGCCGCCGGCTACGCGCGCCCCACTCCCGTCCAGGAACGCGCCATCCCCGCCGTACTGCAAGGCCGCGACCTCATGGTCGCCGCCCAAACCGGCACCGGCAAGACCGGCGGCTTCGCCCTCCCGGTGCTCGAACGCCTGTTCCCCGAAGGCCACCCGGACCGCGAACACCGCCACGGCCCGCGCCAGGCCCGCGTCCTGGTACTGACGCCGACCCGCGAGCTGGCTGCCCAGGTCCACGACAGCTTCAAGATCTACGCCCGTGACCTGCCCCTGAAGAGCGCCTGCATCTTCGGCGGCGTCGGCATGAATCCGCAGGTCCAGGCCATGTCCAAGGGCGTCGACGTGCTGGTCGCCTGTCCCGGCCGCCTGCTCGACCTGATCGGCCAGGGCAGCGTCGACCTGTCCCACGTGGAAATCCTCGTCCTCGACGAAGCCGACCGCATGCTCGACATGGGCTTCATCCATGACGTGAAGAAGGTCCTCGCCAAGCTTCCGGCCAAGCGCCAGAACCTGCTGTTCTCGGCGACCTTCTCCAAAGACATCATCGACCTTACCAACAAGCTCCTGCACAACCCGGAGCGCATCGAGGTCACCCCGCCGAACACCACCGTGGAGCGCATCGAACAACGCGTGTTCCGCATTCCGTCGGTCCAGAAGCGCGCCCTGCTGGCGCACCTGGTGACCATGGGCGCCTGGGAGCAGGTACTGGTGTTCACCCGCACCAAGCACGGCGCCAACCGCCTCGCCGAATACCTGACCAAGCACGGTCTGCCGGCTGCCGCGATCCATGGCAACAAGAGCCAGAACGCGCGCACCAAGGCCCTGGCCGACTTCAAGGCCAACGACGTGCGCATCCTGGTCGCCACCGACATCGCCGCCCGCGGCCTGGACATCGACCAGTTGCCCCATGTGGTCAACTACGAACTGCCCAATGTCGAGGAAGACTACGTCCACCGCATCGGCCGTACCGGCCGCGCCGGTCGAACCGGTGAAGCCATCTCGCTGGTGGCGCCTGACGAGGAGAAGCTGCTCAAGGCCATCGAGCGCCTGACCAAGCAGCGCATCCCCGATGGCGACATGCAGGGCTTCGACCCCGACGCCGTGCTGCCGGAAGTCCAGCAGCCCGAGCCGAAGGAAGCCCCCCAGCGCCAGCCGCGCAAGGACAAGGCCAAGCGTGGCGAGCGCAAGGACCGCAACAAGGACAGGCCGCAACAGCCGCAGGCAGAGGAGCAGCACAGCGCCGCTCCCAATGCCGAAGGCGAAACCGCCGACGGCGACAAGCCGGCCGGCAAGCGCCGCCGTCGCGGCGGTCGCGGCAAGAAGAAGGGCGACGGCCAGGGCGGCGACGCTCAGCCGAACGCCAACGCTCAGGCTCGTGAGCCGCGCGAACCCCGTCCTCCGCGCCAGCACCGCCAGCAGAAGGAACAGCAGGGCCAGGCCAAACCGGCTCGCGCACCGAAGGTCGATGGCAACCGCGATCCGGAGGAGTTCCTCGACGATGACTTCGACAACTTCGGCAATCGCGCCGACTACGTCAGCCCGTTCCCGGACAAGGACCAGCAACGAGGCCAGCGCCGTCGTGGCGGTCAGGGGCAAGGGCAAGGCCAGAACCCGGGGCAGGGCCAGCAACGCGCCCGCGGCCAGGGGGGCCAGGGCGGAAGCGGTCAAGGCCGTAGCCAGGGTCAAGGCCAGGGCCGTGCTGCCAAGAAGCCTAACGGTGGTAGTCGCCCCCAGGGCCAAGGCCAGGGCGGCAACGCTCATGGCAAGGCCGGCCAGCGCAAGCGCGGCGGCAGGGCTCCGGCTTCGCGCATGAACGACGCCCCGCTGCGCGAGCCGAGCGAGTACGGCGCCGCCAAGCCGACCCGTCAGCCAGTGGTGATCAACAAGCGCGACCTGGTCCGCACCGACCGCTTCCCGACGCCGGAGCAGCTGGAAGAGCTGGAGCCGCGCCGCAAGACCGAGCGCCCCGCGCTGCTGACCCGCAACCGCGAGTGACGCTGTAGAAGAAACCGCCCTCCGGGGCGGTTTCTCTTTGCCTGCGATTTGCCCCGATGCATCTGCCGAGCGCAGGAACGGACCCTGTCCGCGAGGGCTTCCGGCGCGATGCAGAGCTATCGCGGACAGAGTCCGCTCCCACAAGAGCCCCTCCCTCTCCCCAGCCCTCTCCCGCAAGCGGGAGAGGGGACCGTTCGGAGCAGGATGAAACCACGCCATCAGCCGGCACGGACGGCTCCCTCTCCGTTCAGCGAGAGGGTTGGGGAGAGGGAAAAACGTAGGCACAGAATTTCAGAAGAAGACAGTTGCTCCTACCCGAGCCGGTTGCTCGTCGGCGCGCACAAAAAAGCCGCCCGAGGGCGGCTTTTTCACAGCGGCGAAACCTTCACAGCACCTGCCGCAGGAAGCTCTGCGCACGTGCATCCTTGGGCTGGGCGAAGAACTCCGCGGGGGCGGCGTCTTCCAGCAGCTTGCCGTGATCGAAGAACAGCACGCGGTCGGCCACTTCACGGGCGAAGCCCATCTCGTGGGTCACACAGACCATGGTCATGCCTTCCACGGCCAGGGTCTTCATCACGTCCAGCACCTCGCCGACCATCTCCGGGTCGAGGGCCGAGGTGGGTTCGTCGAACAGCATCACCTTCGGCTCCATGCACAGCGCACGGGCAATCGCCACACGCTGCTGCTGGCCACCGGAAAGGCGTGACGGGTACTCGTTGGCCTTCTGGCCGATGCCGACCTTCTCCAGCAGCGCCTTCGCCTTGGCCTCACGCTCGACCTTGCCGCGTTTGCGCACGACTTTCTGCGCCAGGCACAGGTTCTCCAGCACAGTCATGTGCGGGAACAGGTTGAAGTGCTGGAACACCATGCCGACCTCGCGGCGGTAGGCGTTGATGTCGGTCTTCGGGTTGGCGAGGTCGACCCCATCGATGCTCACCGAACCGGAGTCGAACGCCTCCAGGCCGTTAAGGCAGCGCAGGAAGGTGGATTTGCCCGAGCCGGACGGCCCGATCACCACTACCACTTCGCCCTTGGCCACGCCGGTGGTGACGTCGTCCACCGCGCGCACGACCTGCCCGCGGGTATCGAAGACCTTGGTCAGATTACGCACTTCAATCACTTTGGCCGAGCCTCCGCTCCAGGCGCCCCGCCAGATGCGACAGCGGCAGGTTGATCACGAGATAGAGGGCAGCGACGCAGAACCAGATCTCGAAGGTGGAGAACGAGGTGGTGATCGCCTCACGGCCGCTCTTGGTCAGTTCGGTGATGGCGATCACCGAGACCAGGGAAGTGTCCTTGACCAGGCTGATGAACTGTCCGGCCAACGGCGGCAGCACGCGCTTGAAGGCCTGCGGCAGGATTACGTGACGCATCGACTGCGCGGCGTTCAGGCCCAGGGAGCGCGCGGCTTCGTCCTGACCGCGGGCGATGGACTGCACGCCGGCACGAACGATCTCGGCCACGTAGGCGCCGGTGAACAGCGCCAGCGCCGCTACCCCGGCGAACTCGCGGGACAGGTTCAGCACGGTGCCGATGAAGAAGTAGAAGATGAAGATCTGCACCAGCAGCGGCGTGCCGCGTACCAGCTCGACGTAGAGGGTCGAAAGGTCATGCAGGGTCGGGTTCTTCGACAGGCGGCAGAGACCGGTGAACAGGCCGATGACCAGGCCGAACGCGCCGGAAACGAAGGAGATCCACAGCGTGGTCCACAGGCCCCAGGCCAGCGGACCGGCGGCCCAGTGACGGGTCGCGCCGACCACATCGCCCTCGGCGACGTCGTCATTCTCCGAGAACTGCAGGCTGTCGGCGGCCACGGTCAGCACCTGCCGCTTGCCGTCTTCATCCACCAGGGTGACGCGGGCGTTGCCGCCCTGATCCTCGATCTTCTCGACCCGCGAGATGCCATCGGCACGCTGCGGATCTTCCGCCTGGTAGGCGAAGTACTGCGGGACGCGGTTCCAGCGCCACTCATAGGAGATCAGCGAAGTGGAGTACCAGATGGCGAGGCCGATCAACAGCAGGATCAGCCCGGTCAGCCCGTGCCAGGGCCAGGTTGCGCGTTTCGTTCTAGCCACGAATCTCTACCGTGAAAATGCGAACGCGCAGGCCGGGGCCTGCGCGTCGGGTTGAGCTGAGTCAGACGCGGATTATTCCATGTCCTTGAGCCAGTCGGTGTTCTTGAACCACTTGTCGTGAATGCGATCGTAGGTGCCGTCTTCACGAATCTGCTCGAGGAAGTTGTTGATGAAGTTGATCGAGTCGTAGTCGCCTTTCTTCAGGCCAAAGGCCAGCGGCTCGTAGGTGAACGGCTGATCCAGGTGAACCAGCTTGCCGGCGCCGAACTTGCTCACGCCAACGACGTTGTAGGGCGAGTCGTAGATGAAGGCGTCGGCCTTGCCGTTGACCACGTCCATGACCGCTTCGGGCTCGTTGTCGAAGCCGTGGTACTGAGCCTTGGACAGCTGCTTCTTGGCGACGAACTCGCCGGTGGTGCCGATCTTGGAGGTGATGCGGTATTTGGCGTCGTTCAGATCCTTGTAGGACTTGATCTCGCCTTGCAGTTCCTTGCGGATCAGCAGGGTCTGGCCGACCACGATGAAGGGATCGGTGAAGTTCAGGCGCAGGTTGCGCTCCTGGGTCAGGGTCATGCCCGAGCCGATCATGTCGAACTTGTCGGTAAGCAGGGCCGGGATGATGCCGTCATAGGCGGTGGAGACCAGCTCCAGCTTGACGTTCATGGATTTGGCCATGGCCTTGAGCAGGTCCACTTCGAAACCGACGATCTGACCGCGCTTGTTGGTCATCTCGAACGGCATGTAGGTCGGATCCATGCCCACGCGCAGGGTGCCGCGCTTGGCCGCTTCATCGATGGCGCCGGCCTGAGCCGCGCTCACGCTGACCAGGGCGCAGACGCCCATCACCAGCGATGCCAGGTACTTTTTCATCCCCATACTCCCAAGCAAGTGAAAGAACTTGTTGTTTTTTCCAGCGATCGAACCGTGTACGCACGGCAGGCCGGGCGTTCAAGGGGTGCGAAGCGTACCCCATGCGACGGATATCTCAATCTTTTCTGGATAGCTGGCGCAGGGTACCAGCAGCGGTGCGCGGGGAAAACAGGCTGAACCGCCACGCCGCCCGCACCCGCGATGGGATGAGGGCGGCGCAGGATCAGGATTGCGCCGCGGGAAGCGCCATGGCGCCCTGCTCCGCAACCGGCGCCAAGGGCACAGCCGGGGCATGGGCATCGGCTTTCAGCGATTGCCGCCAGGGGCCGATCCACTGCTCCTTGTCGCCCTGCCACACTGCCAGGTGCAGGCGCGACAGCGCCACCGGGTCGCTCAGCAGCGCCAGGCGGCGGTTGCCGTCGAGCTGCTCGGGACCGGCTTCCAGCGCCTTCTCGACCAGCGCGGCGCGGGTCGCTTCGATGGGGGCGGAATGGCCGTGACGGGCAGTGCCCATGGCACAAGCCAGGGCGTTCAGGACCGGGTCGACGGCGGAACGGACAAAGCCGTCCTTCAGCGCCTGCCAGCGGTTCTGGTAGGTGTACTCGTCGGTGGCACGCAGCTCGCGCGGAGTGTCGTATTCCTCGGGGATGAGGAACAGCCTTTCATCGCGCGAAGCCAGGCCCAGCTTGACCCGGCTGCTGATCACCGAGACCGGGATCGACAGCATCAGGGCGCCCACGATGGGCGACAGCCACCACAGGAAACGCGGGTTCAGCCACGCCACCAGCAGCGCCCAGCACAGGCCCAGCAGGGTCTGCAGGCCGTGTCGGCGGATCGCCTCGCTCCACGGGGTGTCGTCGTCGTCCCGTTGCGGCGACTTCCACTGCGCTTCCCAGCCGAGGAACGCAGCCAGCACGAAGCGGGTATGGAAGAGCATGCGCACCGGGGCGAGGAGTACCGAGAAGAGCATTTCCAGCAGCATGCTCAAGGTCACCTTGACCACGCCACCATAGCCCTTGGCGCCCTTGGCCCAGATCAGCATGACGCTGAGCAGCTTGGGCAGGAACAGCAGGGTCAGGGTGGTGGAGAACAGCGCGATGGCCTTTTCCGGGTGCCACTGCGGCCAGATCGGGAACAGCTGGCGCGGCTCGAGGAAATATTGCGGCTCCATCAACTGATGCACCGCCAGCAGCGCGGTGGACAGCACCAGGAAGAAGAACCACAGCGGCGCCGACAGGTAGGACATCACGCCGGTGAGGAACACCGCACGGTGCACCGGGTGCATGCCCTTGACCAGGAACAGGCGGAAGTTCATCAGGTTGCCGTGGCACCAGCGGCGGTCGCGCTTGAGCTCGTCCAGCAGGTTGGGCGGCAACTCCTCGTAGCTGCCTTCCAGGTCGTAGGCAATCCACACGCCCCAGCCTGCGCGGCGCATCAGCGCGGCTTCGACGAAGTCGTGGGAGAGAATGGCACCGGCGAAGGAACCCTTGCCCGGCAGCGGCGCCAGCGCGCAGTGCTCGATGAAGGGTTTCACCCGGATGATCGCGTTGTGGCCCCAGTAGTGGGATTCGCCCAACTGCCAGAAGTGCAGGCCGGCGGTGAACAGCGGGCCGTAGACGCGGGTGGCGAACTGCTGCATGCGCGCATAGAGGGTGTCCATGCCCGACGCCTTGGGCGCGGTCTGGATGATGCCGGCCTCGGGGTTGGCCTCCATCAGGCGCACCAGCTTGGTCAGGCAGTCACCGCTCATCACGCTGTCGGCGTCCATCACGACCATGTACTTGTACTGGCCGCCCCAGCGACGGCAGAAGTCGTCGATGTTGCCGCTCTTGCGCTTCACCCGGCGCCGGCGGCGACGGTAGAAGATGCGGCCGAAGCCCAGGGCTTCCTTGCACAGCTCGATCCAGGCCTTTTCTTCGGCCATGGCGATGTCGGGCTGGTTGGTGTCGCTGAGCACGAAGAAATCGAAGCGATCCAGCTCACCGCTGGCCGCTACCGATTCGTAGGTCGCCCGCAGGCCGGCGAAGACGCGCGGGACGTCCTCGTTGCAGATCGGCATGACGATGGCGGTGCGCGCATCGGCGGCAATCGGCTCGCTGCCCGCGCTGCTGCCGGAAATACGGTAGCGGTCGCGGCCGGTGAGCAGCTCCCAGAAGCCCATCAGGGCAGTCCAGAAGCCGGCCGAAACCCAGCAGAAGAGGATGGCGAAGAGCGCCAGCACGCCGAACTGGATAGCGTAGGGCAGCACCTGTTCCAGGGTCTGCAGCCAAGTCTGGCGGTTGATCTCTTCGAGGTCGACGAAGGCCCAGCCCTGATAGGGCAGGATGCCTTTCATGTAATAGGTGGCGACGCTGGTCTGGCCGAGCATGAGCAGGACCAGGATGAACCGGCGCAGCGAGCCAACCCGCTGCCAACGTGCCTTGGGCAGGTCACGGACAGGTTTGGCAGGGTTGCTGCGGCCGGTCAGCCGGCGCCAGCCGCGCATGAGCGGATTGGTGCGCCAGGGCTCGGGAATCACCTTGGTGCGCTGGATCGGCGGCGCGGCCTTGAGGTAGGTGCGACCGTTGTCGTCCATGCCCAGCATCTGGGCATCGTCCAGGTCCTGGCCGTAGCCGTGGCGCAGACGCGCACCGACCGAAGCCAGCGCAGCGTCTTCGCCTTGTACATCGCCAGCGAGCTGCTCATGCAGCTCGCTGATGGAACCGGCCTGGGCCAGCCGCTCACGCTCCTGCGCCGAAAGGGGCAGGTGCGCGAGGTAGTCGGCCACCGGCGCGGTGGTAGCGGTGGAATTATTCATCGGCAGGCAGCTGGTAGCTCCAGGTTTCGGAAATGGTCTGGCCACCGTTCACCAGGGCAGCACGCATTTCCGTCGGCTTCTTCGGATCCTTGACCTTGATCCGCAGGGTCAGACGCCAGCCCTGAGTCACTGCGTTGTAGCGCAGGCTGTTTTCCTTCACTTCGGCGTTGTCGTCGGTGCTCACCTGGGTGGTCACCGGGGCATCACCTGCCAGCGCCTTCAGGGTCGGGCCAACGAAATCGACGACCAGAGCGACGCTGCCGTCAGGTTGGCGGATCAGGTTCTTCTGCTTCACGTCACCGACCGAGCGCAGGGTCTGCATGACCCAGGCGCTCTTCGGATCGTGCAGGGCCTGCTCGTCCTTGGTCCAGCGCATGCGGTAGGCGAAGTCCAGCGGCTCACCGGCTTCCGGGCGCTTCTCCGGGTTCCAGAAGGCCACGATGTTGTCGTTGGTCTCGTCGGGAGTCGGGATTTCCACCAGTTCGATGGTGCCCTTGCCCCAATCGCCCTGCGGCTCGACCCAGGCGGACGGACGCAGGTCGTAACGGTCGTCGAGATCTTCGTAGCGCGAGAACTCACGGCCGCGCTGCAGCAGGCCGAAACCTTTCGGGTTTTCGACGCTGTAGGCGCTGACGGACAGGTGTTTGGGGTTGTTCAGCGGGCGCCAGATCCACTCGTCGTTGCCAGCATGGATCTGCAGGCCGGTGGAGTCATGCAGTTCCGGACGGAAGTTGTGCTCCGCCGAAGGCTGGTTGGAGCCGAACAGGAACATGCTGGTCAGCGGTGCCAGGCCCAGCTTGCTGACCTTGTCGCGCAGGAACACGCGGGCCTTCACATCGACCACGGTGTCGTTGCCCGGACGGATGGTGAAGCGATACGCGCCGGTCGCACGGGGCGAATCCAGCAGCGCGAAGATCACTAGGTGCTTGTCCTTGGCCTTGGGCTTCTCGATCCAGAACTCGCGGAAGCGCGGGAATTCCTCACCCGACGGCAGCGCGGTGTCCAGCGCCAGGCCGCGGGCGGACAGGCCCCACCACTGGTCCTTGCCGATGATGCGGAAGTAGCTCGCGCCCAGGAAGGTGGCGATCTCGTCCTGCTTGTCCGGGGAATTGATCGGATACAGCAGGCGGAAGCCGGCGTAGCCCAGATCCTTGGTGGCATTGGCGTCGAACTTCAGGGTACCGAAGTCGAAACGGGAGGGATCGTACTTGATCTCCTTCACATCGGTCGCCGTGACCTCGTTGATCTTCACCGGTGTGTCGAAGTGCATGCCCTGGTGATAGAAGCTGATCTTGAAGGGGGTCTTCTCGTCGGCCCAATAGGCCTTCTCGTTACGGAAACGAATCTGCTGGTAATCGGCGAACTTCATTTCGCTGAATTCCGATGGCAGATTGCTCGTCGGTGCGCTGTACTTCTCTGCAGCCAGCGCCTTGGCCTTTTCGCCAACGTCGTCGAGATTGAAGGCCCAGGCGTGGGTAGCGCTCAACGCCAACAGGGCGGAGCCGACCAGTCCGCGAAGGATTTGGCGCGAAAGCGGTTGTTGAACGGAACGGAAAATCACGAGTCCCCCTCGTCCGTGAACACAAAACGATTAAAGCCAGCAAAGGCGATGCCAATCTGCTGGCGATTGAATTCCGACCCCGTTGAGCCTGAATGATTCCCCGCTTTTTTCCACGGGTACTTCGAGCTCCCGGAGGCGCATTGTTCTAAGTACATAAGCCCTAACCATCATCCCACGGCGATATGACAAGCTGCCGCGCGTTCAAGCCTCCAGTAGAAAGGTCACCGGGCCGTCATTGACCAGGTGGACCTGCATGTTGGCGCCAAAACGGCCAGTGGCGACCAGCGGATGACGCTCTCGCGCCAGCTCCACGAGTAGATCGAACAACGCGGCGCCCTTTTCAGGTGGCGCCGCGCTGGAAAAGCTCGGTCGCAGCCCCTTTCGGGTATCCGCGGCCAGGGTGAACTGCGAGACCAGCAGCAGACCGCCGCCGACATCGCTCAATGAAAGGTTCATCTTACCTTCATCGTCGCCAAACACTCGATAGTTAAGCAGCTTGTGCAACAAACGGTTCACGCAAGCCTCGTCATCCTGGGGCTCGACGCCCACCAGCGCCAGCAGCCCGTGGTCGATGGCACCGACGATTTCCCCATCGACCTCGACACGGGCGCCGCGCACCCGCTGGATCAGACTCTTCATTCAGCCTCCGGCGGGAGGTTCAGCAGGCGCCGGCCGATCTCGTTGGTGGCACGCACCAGCGCATCGGTGATGCCTGGCTCACCGGCGACGTGGCCGGCGTCGCGGACGATCTGCAGTTCGCTGTTGGGCCAGGCCTTGTGCAGTGCCCAGGCATTGTCCAGCGGGCATACCACGTCATAGCGGCCGTGGACGATCACGCCCGGCAGGTGGGCGATCTTGTGCATGTCGCGCAACAACTGGTCGGGCTCGAGGAAACCGTTGTTGACGAAGTAGTGGTTCTCGATGCGGGCGATGGACAGCGAGCGGTGCGGGTCGGCGAAGCGCTCGACCACCGCCGGATTCGGACGCAGCGTGGCAGTGCGACCTTCCCAGGTGGACCAGGCACGGGCGGCGTGCATCTGGGCGATCTGGTCCGGGCCGGTCAGGCGGCGGTGGAAGGCGTGCAGCAGGTCGTCCTGTTCGTCGGCGGGAATCGGCGCCAGGTAGTCTTCCCAGTAATCGGGGAACAGGCGGCTCGCCCCTTCCTGATAGAACCAGCGGATTTCCTGCGGACGGCAGAGGAAGATGCCGCGCACAATCAGCGCCAGCACACGGTCGGGATGCGCCTGGGCGTAGGCCAGCGACAGGGTCGAACCCCAGGAGCCGCCGAACAACACCCACTTGTCGATACCCAGGTGCTCGCGGATGCGCTCGATATCCGCGACCAGGTGCCAGGTGGTGTTGTTCTCCAGGCTCGCGTAAGGCGTGGAGCGGCCACAGCCGCGCTGGTCGAAGGTGACGATGCGGTAGATATTGGGGTCGAAGAAGCGCCGCGACATGGCATCGCAACCGGAGCCAGGGCCGCCATGGATGAACAGAACCGGCAGTCCGTCGGGCATGCCGCTCTCGTCCAGATAGAGGACGTGGGGCTCTTCGACGGCCAGTTCATGGCGCGCGTAAGGCTTGATTTCCGGATACAAAGTTTGCATGGCTCGCTCCTGGATCAGTGCATACGGTCGCTCCGGACCAGTAACCATCCTAGGGCCTGTCGCCTACTTATAGAAAGTCGCGTTGCCGCGGCGCGACTTCCATCGAAAGTCTTCGGCCCCCACGGTGTCGGGCATGATACTCGGGCCAGCGAAAAACCCATAAGGGAGTTAGTGAGCCATGCCACGGAAGTTGTTTCTTTCTCTATTCCTGCTCGTGCTCACGCTGAGCGGCTGCGGCCGGGACGATCCGCGCGCGCAGCTGGACGCCGCCGTCAAGCAATTGCAGGACAACCTCGAAGCCAAGAATAGCGGGGCGGTGATCGATCAGCTGGCCGGCGATTTCCGCGCCAACGGCGAGTTCGACCGCGACTGGGCCAAGCGCACCATGACGCTGATGTTCCTGCGCCACCAGCAGGTCAAGGTGATCCTGCTCAGCAGCCAGAGCCGGGTCGACCCGACCTACGCCAATCGCGGCCATACTGACGCGCAGGTTGCCCTTACGGGTGCCGAGAACCTCATCCCCGACAGCGCCGGGCACTACTCCGTGAAGCTGGAATGGTGGCGCGACGGCTCCGAATGGAAATTGGCGAGGCTCGACTGGCAATGAATCCGCCCCTGCAACACCGCATCCGCGCCGCCGGCCTGCTGCTGCGCAACGACGAAATCCTGCTGGTGCGCCACGAGGTTGGCGGCGACCTGTACTGGATTCCGCCCGGCGGCGGCTTCGAGTCGGACAAGGACGACTCCACCCGCGACACGGTGCGCCGCGAGTGCCGGGAGGAAACCGGCCTGACGGTGGAAGTCGGCCCGCTGGTTTACGTGCGCGAGTTCGCCGAACCGCTGGCTGGGCGCTTCCACATGGAGTTGTTCTATCGGGTGGATACCTGGGAGGGCCAGGTCAGCCTGGACAACCTGCGCGGCCTGGGCGGCGACGAATTCGATATCCGCGAGGTTGCGTGGGTGCCGCGCCAGGAACTGCCACGCCTGCCCTCCTTCTACCCTGCCGAATTGCTCGACGATGTCTGGGAGCGCCTGGCCGAGGCGCAGCCATTGATCCGCCACCTCGGCCTACAACGCTAGCGGCGCTACTGCACCGGTTCGCTGGTGGGCTTGGCGATGATCGCCTGCAGCTCGGCGGTCATGGGGAATTCCAGGTTGAGGTTCTTCGGCGGGATCGGCTGCTCGAACCAGCGCTGGTAGATGCCCTTGATCTCGCCGGACGAATACAGGTCGGCCAGGGTCTGGTTGACCAGGGCGAGGAACTGCGGGTCGTCCTTGCGCACCATGCAGGCGTAGATTTCCCGCGACTGCGGCTCGCCCACCACCACCCACCGGTGCGGATCGCGAGCCTTGGCCTTCTCGCCGTAGAGCAGCGCGTCGTCCATGTAGAAGGCGACGGCGCGGCCGGACTGCAGCATGAGGAAGGCTTCGCCGTGGTCCTTGGCGCTGACCACGTTCATGCCCAGCTTGTGCTCGGCGTTGTAGGCCTTGAGGTAGCGCTCGTTGGTGGTGCCGGCGGTGGTCACCACGTTCTTGCCCTTGAGGTCAGGGAAACCCTGGATGCCGCTGTCCTTGGCGGTCAGCAGTTGACCCTTCACATAGATGAAGCCGTAGGAGAAGGCGACCTGCTTCAGTCGCTCGGCGGTGACACCGGTGGAGCCGCATTCCAGGTCGACCGTGCCGTTCTGCACCAGCGGGATGCGCGTCTGCGAGGTCACCAGGTTGTACTTCACCGCAAGGTCGGGCTTGTCGAGCTTCTGGCGGATGCGTTCGACCACCTTGCCGGCCAGCTCCACCGAATAGCCCATGGGCTTCCCGCTGTTGTCGCCCAGGTAGGAGAACGGCACCGAGGCATCGCGATAACCCAGGGTTATCGTGCCGCGGTCAGCGACTTTCTTCAGCGTGCCGTCCAACGCTTCGTTCGCCTGCGCCAGCGTGCAGACCAGGCTGGACGCCGCCAGCATTCCCAGTGCGAGTCGTTTCATGGGTTCGATCCCCTCTTGTTGTTGTGGGTCGGGTTGAGAGTCAGGGCCGCGCTGCGATCACAGTGATTTCCACCAGCACCGACGGCCGTGCCAGCAGCGCCTGCAGTGTGGTGCGGGTCGGCGCGCAGCCTTCAGGCAGCCAGGCGGACCAGATGCCGTTCATGGCCTCGAAGTCGGTGGCGATGTCCTTCAGGTAGATCGTCGCGCTGAGCAGGTTCGCCTTGTCGGTGCCGGCCTCGGCCAGCAGTGCGTCGATCTTCTCCAGCACCTCGCGGGTCTGGCCCTGGATGTCGGTGGCCTGGCCGGGCACCTGCCCGGAGAGGAATACCAGCGAGCCGCAGACAATAGCGCCGGAGAGCCGATCGTTGGTGGCGATACGGGTGAGTTGCATGGTGAGTCTCCCAATTCGATGGATCAGCCGGCCAGCCGCTCGGGCGTCAGGCCGTTGGTGTCGATGCCGGGTTTACGCCCACCGATCTGCGCGGCGATCAGTTGCGCGCTGCCACAAGCCAGGGTGAAACCGAGCGCGCCGTGCCCCAGGTTCAACCACAGGCCCCGCGGCCCGCAGGCGCCCACCAACGGCACACCGGTGGGCGTGGCTGGACGCATGCCGGCCCATTCGATGGCGGCGCTGTAGTCGCAGGCGTCGGGCAATGTGTCCGCCGCCTGCTGGCGGATCAGCGCCAGCCGCTTGGGCTCCAGGCGCGGGTCGAAGCCGACGATGTCGACCATGGCGGCGATGCGCAGGCGCTCACCGATGCGTGCGTAGACCACCTTGCGGTCGTAGTCCGTCAGGCTCACGTCCGGCGCGTGGTCACCGGCGCGGATCGGCGCGGTCAGGCTGTAGCCCTTGAGCGGATAGAGCGGCAGGCGCGGCCCGCCCGGCAGCAGCGCGGCGCTGTGGTAGCCGGCGGCGAGGACGACGTGATCGGCCTCGAAGGTCTGGCCGCCCGCCTCTACGCCGGCCACGGCGCCATTGCGCAGGACCAACCTCGATGCCGGGTGCCCGTAGACGAGGCGGCAACGGCCGGAAGTCTGGAGCCTTTCGGCCAGCCGCTGGCAGAACAGGAAGCAGTCGGCCACCTCTTCGTCCGGCGTATGGATGCCACCGACGAAGGGCGCGCGCTCCAGCGCCGGGTCCAGCTCACGACACTGCTGCGCCGAGAGCACGAATTGCGCGGAAGGATCGGACAGGTTCTGGCTCGCGCTGCGGAAGCTGCCTGCGTCACGAAAGGCCACCAGCTTGCCGTTGCGCCGCCAGTCGAAGCCATCCAGACCGTCTTCGCGCCACTGCGCCAGCGTCGCCTGGCTGAACAGCGCAAGGCGCAGCAGATGCTTGGCGTTGGCCTGGTTCACCGAACGCCGGCAGGCTGCAGTGAACTCCATCAGCCAGCGCCACTGCGCCGGGTCGAGGCGCGGGCGCAGGCGCAGCGGCGAGTCCCCGCGCAGCAGCCAGCCCAACGCCTGCTGCGGCACGCCGGCATCGGCCAGCGGCGCGACATAGCGGTACGACAGCTGGCCGCCATTGGCGAAGCTGGTTTCCAGCCCGGCCGCATCCCGCGCTTCCAGCACGGTGACGTCGAAGCCTTCGAGGACCAGCGCATGGGCGGTGGCCAGTCCGACCACGCCCGCGCCGATGATGCAAACCCGCTGTGCCATTTCCATCCCACCGCCAGTCGATTCCAGGTCTCGACCTTAGAGCCGGATGACAGGCGGCGGACAATGAATAAAGATGGGAAACCCATAACCTAGCGTTATACGCGCACTTTATTCGCACAAGGGGAGTGCCCATGCGCCTGCGCCATATCGAAGTGTTCCAGGCCATCCGCGAGACCGGCTCGGTCAGCGGCGCCGCGCAATTGCTGCACGTCTCGCAGCCGGCGGTAACCAAGGTGCTGCAGCACGCCGAGCAGCAGTTGGGTTTCCCACTATTCCTGCGCGTACGCGGCAAGCTGCAGGCGACGCCCGAGGCGCTGGAGCTGGAGCGCGAAGTGGCGAAGGTGACGGAGAGCCTGCAGGGCGTGCGGCGCCTCGCACAGAGCCTGCGCGGCCAGCCGGAAAACCGCCTGCGCGTAGGCGCCACGCCGGCCATGGCGCTGTCGCTGCTGCCGCCGGTGATCCGCGAATGGACCGACCGCTACCCACAGAGCAGCTGCGAACTGGCCACCCAGCACTCCCGCGAACTGATCCAGAACCTGCTGATGCGCGAACTGGACCTCGCCCTGACCCTGCAGCAGACCGACCACCCCGGCCTGCGCTCACAGCCCATCGCCAGCGGCCCGCTGGTAGCCCTGGCGCCGCGCGGACACTGGCCGGAAAGTCGCTTGGGCAAGGCGCTGACGCTGGGCGAACTGGCCGGCGAGCCGATGATCGGCCTGTCCACCTCCGACCCGCTCTCAGCACGTCTGGAAAGTCACCTGGCCAACGTCGAACCACCGCCGCGCGTGCGCATCGCGGTGCAGACCTACGCCCTGGCGCGCACGTTGGTAGAGGCAGGAACAGGATTGGCGCTGGTCGATCCCTTCACCGCCCTGGGCGCCGCCGAGCGCCTGACCGTGCAGCGCACCCTGTCCCCCACCATGAAGGTAACGCTCTACGCCCTCACCCGCGCCGACGAAACCCCACCACATACCCAGGCATTGCTGCTGGAGATGCTGGTGCGGCACGCCGAGGGGCAGCTTGAGCAGCACAGCTTCAAATAAGAGGCAGCCTCCGCGACGAGAAAGCTCAGCCGAAATGGGTGGTTGCTTAGCGCTACTAAAAATAAATCTGACACCTTTCGACAAGCCTACAAACAATCCACAAGCCATCATTAACCACCTTCCGATATTCCATCCTGCGATTAGATTCTCGGTAAAAACAATTATCTCTAGTGACCTTAAATGCAATCCTTTCCCTCCCCACAAAAATCTCACCTATGGACATAAGCCCCCTACCGCAAGTCGTATCCTAATCACCCGCCATCGCCCCACTAGAATTTAGAAACCCATAACCATCGGGAGCGCATCAATTCATCGAAACCCATTCCAGCTCTCTAAAATCAATCTTATCTTGCAGCTTTCGACAGACTCCCCTATGACTTCCCTTACAAAATCACAATGACTACTAGAATAAACACTCCAAGTTTCTTTCTGCACCTGCATCTTAAGAGCCTCACTCAAGATTTCTGAATCTGCACCTCCCCCGTACCTCTTGGAAATCAGCTCATAAACCCCGTGACCAGTTTCTTGCGAAAACCTTCTTTCAATAAAGTACAATTCTTGCGTTCTCTGATCCATCAAGGAGCTTTCACACCCTAGACGATCAAGTGCATTGAGTCCTCCACATACATCCTTGCGATAATCAAGCCACAACATCTCCACTGTTTTTAGTTTTCCTTTAAGCTCTAAAGGCAGAGATTTCATCGAAAGCTGATACTGTTGATTCAACGCAAGATCAGATTTCTTGTGGTGCTCACCGACACAACCCTCTAAATCAGCCGCATCGCCACATGCAAAGGCAGCCTGAGACACATAACAAAGACTCGCAATCCAGACGGCGTTATTTATTGCCAATATTCGCACTTAAACCCCCATCCAAAGAGCTCTGTCTCTTCTCGCCTACTCCTCCATTCCTTCTGCCCATCCGCCCTGCATAATCTACAAAGATATTAAAAATCATCCAGATTAAAACAAAAACTCTCACCCACTGTAATTCTGAAACTTCATCCTCACCATGCAAAGCTCATAATCCTCACCATGAAGACTTTCAACCATGCGGCAATTTCTTTCAAAATAGGCCCCATCATTCTGAATCTTGTACCTGTTTTTTATTTTCTCAATAAAGTTATTTTTATCTTCCTCCGACCCTCCACCAATCAGTGACAGAGCAGTGTAAAGTCCGTCATTCCTAACACCCGTATAAACATACAACAACTCAACCACCCGAGCCGAAGTAAGCTCGACTAGGCAGCTCATCCTTTCCATCTCACCCTCCATCCCCGGAGAGTAAGACTCATAAATATAATTACAACTCAATTCCTTGAACTTCACCCATGCTTTCTCTACGCCAGCTAAAAGATCCTTTTCAGCGAACGATTTATCACCCTGCATCTTCCTGTACTGATCATTGAGCTCGCTATCTATTTTTTATAATTATCTTCCAAACATGATAATATATCTCTATTAACAATTGATCCGATATTGCACTTTTCATCAGCACGCGCACTGATTGAAAATAAAGAAAACACCAACGCAATTACCAGCAATCGCATTTCAAACCCCTATCAAACAGTTGTGCTTCTTCTTCCCTACGCACAATCAGCCCGCCCATTCTGGGTTTCCCAACCGACAACCTCTTCAATCCAATAACCGTGTTGCACTCAGTATTTGCTCCGCCCCACACATTCTCGATCAGCCGCCCGCTCAATCTCGCACAAAGAGAATCAACAAAACAAATATAGCGAAAAAACCTCACACCCACAGACACTCTACAACCCATCATTAAAAATCTTCAGATACTCGATCCTTTGACTGGACTCTCGATATACACAATTGTTCCTAGTCACCTCAAATGCAATCTTCTCCTTCTCCACAAAAAACACCTCAAGTAAGCAATTTGCATCTCTAGATACTAGCCAAGCTCTCTGCGAAGCTCTCAGCCGCCCCTCTAACTCCTCACCCATACGAATATTACTTGAATAGTCAACATGTATCTTTCTAATCAACCCCTTGTAAACCCTATTTAACTCAGCATCAGCAGCCTCAACCCTATCCCTCGAACACTCGAAAACCTGCTGACTAATAGATAAATTATTACAGTCGCCATTTCCATCTTTACTTTCCAATGCTAAGGCCGACTGTGAAATAACAACCGCGAGTCCAAGCACAGCTAATTTCCACACATCTATTTACCCCTCAGGTAGTCAGCTCTTCGCCTGCCAGGCTCATATTGGCTGATAGCCGGTGTATTTTCGATATAGTGAATCAGCTCTAATTTGTTGTTGTGCATTCCCGCACGCATTGGCCCTGGCCCCTTGGTAAAACCCTGATAAACAAAATCAACCAATACATCCTGAATCACAGAATCTAATGACAACCACTCATGCCGCCCAGCTTGATCCGAAGTCCAATTATTGTAATTGTCAATTGCCCGAGCCACATAAACAGGATATATAAGCTCAAACAAGGCAACTTGCTGCTCTTTTGAAATCGCTCCAATTACATCCCTGTTCGCCGTAACAAATTGACCTGCCGCGCTCCCCTTCAACCCATGAGCGGCAGAAATTCTTGATGCTTGAGAGGCAGAAACGCCAGAGTTCACTAGGTGAGCGTATATTTCACTTTGACTTCTTGACCCCATATCATATCCGCGCCCCAAGGTTACGCCTGACAATGTATTTCCCGGCCAATGAATTACACGACTAAAATAAATTGAACTAGAATCATCACTACCTTCTGCATCGAAAGTTATCTTTCCACGGAAATCCTTCTTATTCGGGGAAAGCTGACTGAACAGCCCAATCGGATGAAAGTGAAAAACCTCCCCGTTCCTCGGTAGCCCCGCACTCTCTGCCACTTCCCGCCACCAACTGAACATCCGCATCCGTTCCTTGCTGGCCACCCAGTTGGGGTTGGGTGTCGAGCCGCTGTGCCCGAGCATCTCGTCCAACGCATCCCACTTTCCTGAGTCGTCAAACCATTCGCTTTCGTAGTGAATGATCAGTTGCGAAATCGTCTGGGCGACGGCGGGTATGCGCAAGCCGGCCTGCAACTCCCTGGCGGTCATTTTCCCCTTGCAGTCACCGTCGGGAATCAGGTCGTACAGGCGCTTTTGCAGTGGGTTCTTTTCCTGCTGTTCAATCAGGCGGCAGTAGCGTTCCAGTTGCTGTTCTTCGAGTTCATTTTCGGCGCGCATGGAGTAGGCAAGATTTTCGCGTGTGGATGAGTCGTCGTAGATGCACTCGAAACCTTCCCATGACCAAGGGCTAACCCAGGGCGTGACGTCGACCTCTTCGCAGACCCAGCCGTCGAGCGAGGCGTAATTGGCGTTGTTGAGCAGCCCGTCTAGGCGATACCAGTTGAGAGCATGAGAGCCATTCTTCGCGGGTACCTGGATGCTGTACTCCGGGCGCAGACTGTCGAGCAGGCTGCGGGGAATCAGCAGGTCATTGGCGCTTTCCACGCCGTTGGCTTGCAGAGTGGGCGGGTTATCCTTCTTGAAGCCGTCCTGATGAATGACGACCTTGGTGCCCTTGGCCAGTTTCAGCCAGGTTTTGCTGGTGGCGGGGAGTTCCTTCGCCCAGTCGCGGCTCTTTTCGATAAAGACTTCCACGTCGTCGCCACTGAAGGTTTCCAGGTGCAGCAAGCGCTCCGGGAGGGATTCCTCATCGTTCTGAACGTTGCCCATGTGGCCGATCAGTTGGCCTGCCTTGATGGGTATGGGTGGATCGGGAACGATGATGCGATCCAATTGCTGCGGCGCTGGTATTGGCTCCAGCGCGGAGAAGCGCACATAACCCTTCGGGCCGATGAAGTCGGTTCCGTCCCAGGGGCTCATTTCCAGCGGTGGGCCGGGTGGGCTGTCCGCCAGCGGGGCGTCGTCGGATTCGGTGCCTGACGTATCTACCGGAGTGGCTTGGCTTCCTGGGCTGGTCTCAGCAGGCCGGATCATCTCCAGCTTGCGGTAGTCGCCCGTTCCGCTGATCGCCACCTCCGCACCCCGAGGCAGGGTCGCTATGACCGCGCTTCTCGCGGTGGCCTCCGTCAGCACGTTGAGGTGTTGCCCTGGGGTTTGACCAATGGCGTCTTCACGCACCCGATAGCCGCCCTCGCAGGCTTCGATGGCCTCCCGCCTGACGTAGCCCAGGGTGCTGCTCGCCGCGTCGAGCCTGGGCAGGTCGAGGCCTTGGGCGCTGGTCAGCTTGACGAAGCCGTGGTGGCCATTAACGGTGATGCGAGTGCCCCTTGGCAGGACGGCCAGCAGTTCGCTTTGTGCCTGTGGCTTCCTGTACACCGGCAAGCCCAGCGGGCCGGGATCGGCCACATCGGCTTTGACGCGATAAGTGCCGGTTTTCCAGAAGACCGGGCGTGCCTGCGCGACGTTCTTTTCGTACTCGTCCCAGCACTGCAAATGCAGGTAGAGGCTGTAGAAAGTCAAGGATGGCGGCGACGCTTCAATGCCCTCGATGACGGGTGCCTGGAGGCGATGGCGAACGAGGACGAAGCTCGTGGAGAAAGGGGCCTCGACGGTGTCCCCCGTCCTTGTGTAGAGGGTACTGAGCGGGTATTGCGAATCGATGCGATAGGCGACGACCTCGCCGTCGGCCAGACAATGGACGTTCGGCTGGTCAATGCCCACGATGCTCGCCGTGCCAGCGTCGAAATGCACACCACCATGCCAGAAGCCGTTGCGGCCCAAGGGGTAGTAGCCGCCGCACGCTCTGGCGAGGTTGGTCAACTGCGTGAGGGGATCGGACTTGTCCCCCACGGGGTGTGCCCAGTTCTTGAGCGGAGCCAGGGCACTATCCACGGGGCCCGCCGGTGGCTGCTTGGGCCGGGAAGGCATGGGCTGCGGAGCCCTGGGAGCAGGCGGTGGTTGTGGGGGCAGCGGAAGCGGTGTGGTTTCGCCTCGGCTGCGGCGGAACTCATCCCTGAAGCTGTCGAAAAGATCGCGCAATGACTCGAACATGGGGGCTTCCTTGTCCAATAGGAAGCCGTATCTGAACAACGGGGGACGTGATCACCCAATCAGCCCTTTCGCTGTTTTGCGTCAGCCTCGGCTGATAGAGCTCTGCAGGCCTCAATTACCCACGAGACTGCTGTTACCGCACAGCAGCAACTGACGTGGCACGGCAACGCTGCGAATGAAAAGACAGCCCCCTGCCGTACCGGGGAAGCGCCGCCGGGATGCGTGGTCCGGCGGCGCCGCGCCGACAATCCCGGCGCGGCAGGAGGCTGTGTAAAACTCAGCGGCCGTAGCGCTCGCGGCCCCAGGCGATGAAGGTTTCCAGCATACGCCGCAGCACCTGGGCGGTCGGCGCGGCGAGGTCTTCGCGGTAGCCGAAGGGCGCGTGCTCATCCATGTAGTTGCACTGCGCGAGCTCCAGCTGCACCGCGTGGACGTTGTCCTGCGGCTGGCCGTAGTGGCGGGTGATATGGCCGCCCTTGAAGCGTCCGTTGAGGATGTGGCGATAGGCAGGCGCGTCGGCGCACACCGCGACCAGCCGCTCGGCCAACTCCGCATCGCAGCTCGCGCCGCTGTGGGTGCCGATGTTGAAGTCCGGCAGCTTGCCGTCGAACAGGTGGGGGATCACCGAGGCGATCGAGTGCGCGTCCCACAGCAGCGCGTAGCCGAACTCGGCCTTGAGGCGCGCCAGTTCGTCGGTGAGGGTCTGGTGGTAAGGCGTCCAGACTTCGGCGAGGTAACGCGCACGCTCCTCGGGTGACGGAGTCTGGCCGTCCTTGAACAACGGGCGGCCGTCGAACAGGGTGTCCGGGTACAGGCCGGTGGTGGCGGTGCTGTAGAGGGGTTTGTCGTCGGCCGGGCGATTCAGGTCGATGACGTAGCGCGAGTAGCCGGCGGCCAGGGTGCTGGCGCCCAGCTCCTCGGCGAAGGAGTAGAGCCGAGGGATGTGCCAGTCGGTGTCGGCCAGCTCGCGGGCTTCGTCGACCAGCCCGGCCTCTACGGCCGGGGTCAGGCGAATGCCGGGGTGCGGCATGCTGATCAGCAGCGGGACGCGGCCGCGTTTGAATTCGAGAACGTTATTCATGAGGTGCTATCTCCGTATACGGCGAAGGCTGTCCTGCAGGAGCGAGCTTGCTCGCGAACCGGGCTCCGCAGCGGGGCTGTTCGCGAGCAAGCTCGCTCCTACAAGAGCAACATCACAGCTCTTCGCCGTGACGAATGACGCGCTTGGGCAGGTCGCCGCCGAGCCAGTAGGCGAGTTCGGCGGGACGCTGGATGTCCCAGGCGATGAAGTCGGCGACCTTGCCGGCTTCCAGGCTGCCGTGGCTGTCGGCCATGCCCAGTGCGCGCGCGGCGTTGAGCGTGACGCCGGCTAGCGCTTCTTCCGGCGTCAGGCGGAAGGCGGTGCAGGCCATGTTCAGCATCAGGCGCAGCGACAACGCGGGCGAGGTGCCAGGGTTGAGGTCGCTGGCGATGGCGATGTTGACGCCGTGCTTGCGCAGGGCGTCCATCGGCGGCAATTGGGTTTCGCGCAGGACGAAGAAGGCGCCCGGCAGCAGCACGGCGACGGTGCCGGCCTCCGCCATGGCGATGGCGTCGCTTTCATCCATGAATTCCAGGTGATCGGCGGACAGCGCGCCATACCGCGCGGCGAGGCTGGAGCCATGCAACGAGGACAATTGTTCGGCGTGCAGCTTCACCGGCAGGCCCAGGCGCTGGGCGGCCTGGAATACTCGCTCGACCTGCGCCGGAGAGAACGCCAGGTGCTCGCAGAAGGCATCCACTGCGTCCACCAGCCCTTCCTCCGCCAACGCCGGGAGAATGTGGTTGCAGACCTGATCGATATAGTCATCGGGCC
Organism: Pseudomonas nitroreducens TX1; assembly: GCF_000313755.1. Taxonomy (GTDB): domain Bacteria; phylum Pseudomonadota; class Gammaproteobacteria; order Pseudomonadales; family Pseudomonadaceae; genus Pseudomonas; species Pseudomonas nitroreducens_A. The sequence goes on from NZ_AMZB01000125.1 coordinate 31,289, forward strand.
GGCCAGCATATTCCGGCGGCAAGGCGTGAGCGGACAGACAGGTGGTGCGCACCGTCACCGGCAGCTCCTGTTCCAGCCGGCGGGCCACCCGCAGCATACGACGTTCGCTGTCCAGGTCCAGCCCGTAACCGGACTTCACTTCGATCACGGTCACGCCATCGGCCAGCAGCGGGCGGGCGCGCTTGATGGCGATGGCCAGCAGTTCGTCCTCGCTGGCCGCGCGGGTGGCGCGTACGGTGCTGGCGATACCGCCACCGGCGGCGGCGATCTCGGCATAGCTGACGCCATTCAGGCGCTGCTCGAATTCGCCGCTGCGGTCACCACCGAACACCAGGTGGGTATGGCAGTCGATGAGGCCTGGCGTGACCCAGGCGCCGCCCAGGTCGGTGCTCTGTGCGGGTCGCCCGGGCAGTTCGGCGCGCGGGCCGATCCAGGCGATGCGATCACCTTCGGTGATGATCGCAGCGTCCTCGATGATGGCGTAGCGACCGCCCTTCATGGTCGCCGCGTGGCAGTGGTACCAAAGGTGTTTCATTGCAGTCTCCCGATGCTCGCGCCGACGCCTTGCAGCGCCGCCGGGTCGGCCAGCAGCGCCGTGGCGCGGTCGATGTCCGGGGCCAGCCAGCGGTCGCTGTCGTAGGCTGGTACCTGTTCGCGCAGCAGGCTCCAGGCGCAGTCGGTGCCGGCGCCGAAGCGTTGCGGCTTGAGGAATTCGAAGGCCTGGGCGGCCAGCAGGTATTCGATGGCGAGGATGCGCCGGCTGTTATCGATGGCGCGACCGAGCTTGAGCGCGGCGCTGGTGCCCAGGCTCAGGTGGTCTTCCTGCAGGCCGGAGGTGACGTAGTTGTCGACCACCGCCGGTTGCGCCAGCTGGCGGTTCTCACCGGCCAGGGAAGCGGCGACGTATTGCACGATCATCATCCCCGAGTTGACCCCTGGCTGGCTGACCAGGAAGGCCGGCAGGCCACTGACCAGCGGGTTGATCAGGCGGTCCAGGCGACGCTCGGAAACCCCGCCCAGCTCGGCCACCGCAATCGCCAGCAGGTCGGCGGCCATGGCCACGGATTCGCCGTGGGGGTTGGCCTGCGACACCACGCGGTAGTCGTCCGGCGTCCCCAGTACCAGCGGGTTGTCGGTGGCGGAATTGAGTTCGGTCTCGATCTGCTTCGCCGCGTGCTCCAGCTGGTCGCGGCAGGCGCCATGGATCTGCGGCATGGAGCGGATGCTCAGGGCGTCCTGGGTACGGATGCCCTTGCTGGCGGCGATCACTTCGCTGCCTTCGAGCAGCGCGCGCAGGTTGGCGCCGACCTTCTGCATACCCGGATGCGGCTTGAGCGCGATGATCTCGGCGTCGAAGGCGTCGATCTGCCCGCGCAGGGCTTCGAAACTCATGGCGCCAATCACATCGGCCCACTGGCTCAGACGCGTGGCGTCGTCCAGGGCGAGGCAGCTCAGGCCAGTCATGCAGGGCGTGCCGTTGACCAGGCAGAGCCCGTCCTTGGCGCCCAGTTGCACCGGCTCCAGGCCCTCGGCGGCCAGCGCCTCGGCGGCGGGAACGATCTCGCCGCGATAACTCACCTCGCCGATGCCCAGCAGCGCCACGCCGACATGGGCCATGTGGGTCAGGTAACCGACCGAGCCCTGCGACGGCACGCGCGGGGTGATGCCGTGGTTGAGCAGCGCCAGCAGGGCTTCCACCACGCGGCGGTGCAGGCCGGACTTGCCATGGCTGTAGTTGGTGATGGCCGCACAGATGATCGCGCGGGTCTGTTCGTCCTTCAGCGGCTCGCCGACGCCACAGGCATGGCTGAGCAGGGTGTTGCGCGAGAGCTGCGCCAGTTGTTCGCCCCGCAGCACCACGTTGCACAGTGCGCCCAGCCCGGTGCTGATGCCATAGGCCCGCTCACCCCGGCTGACGATGCGTTCGACGATGCCGTGGGCGTTGTCGATGCGCGCCCAGGCCGCCGGCGCCAGTTGCAGGCGCGCGCCGTGGCGAGCCACCGCGACCAGGTCCTGCCAGCGCAGCGGGCCGTTGCCGAAGGTAATGGTGGAAGAGGACGACATGCGGAACTCCTGTAGGCGGGGAAGCCCCCTTCCCGCCGGTGAATGGCGTTAGATCGCCGCGACGCGCCGCTGGACGAAGCGGTCGACGTACTCGTCGGCGGGCTTGTGCAGGATGTCGGTCGGCGCGCCGACCTGGATCAACTGGCCGTCCTTGAGGATGGCGATGCGGTTGCCGATGCGCACGGCTTCATCGAGGTCGTGGGTGATGAAGACGATGGTCTTGTGCAAGGTCTTCTGCAGCTCCAGCAACTGGTCCTGCATGTCCGCGCGGATCAGCGGGTCGAGGGCGCTGAAGGCTTCGTCCATGAGAATGATGTCGGTGTCCGCCGCCAGGGCCCGGGCCAGGCCGACGCGCTGGCGCATGCCGCCGGAGAGCTGGTGCGGGTAGGACTTCTCGTAGCCCTTCAGGCCCACGGTGGCGATCCAGTGCAGCGCTCGCTCCTGGCACAGCGCCTTGCTTTCGCCGCGAATCTTCAGGCCGTAGGCGACGTTGTCGAGCACGCTCTTGTGCGGCAGCAGGCCGAAGCTCTGGAACACCATGCTGATCTTGCGCCGGCGGAAGTTCTCCAGCGCGGCGGCGTCATAGGCGAGCACATCCTCGCCGTCCACCAGGATCTGCCCGCTGGTGGGGTCGATCAGGCGGTTGAAGTGGCGCACCAGGGTCGACTTGCCGGAACCGGACAGGCCCATGATGACGAAGATTTCCCCGGCATCGATGGACAGCGAGAGATCGTTCACCCCGACCACGCAATCGGTGGCGGCGAGCACCTCGGCCTTGCTCTTGCCCTGGCGGATCATCGCCAGGGCCGCATCGGCCTTGGCGCCGAAGATCTTGTAGACGTTCTTGACCTGGATCTTGCTCATTTGCTGGCCTCATGGTGGCGCGAGCGGCCGTAAGCCTGGGTGATGCGGTCGATGACCACGGCGAGGATGACGATGGCCAGACCCGCTTCCAGGCCCTTGCCGACGTTGAGCGTCTGGATGCCCACCAACACGTCCTCGCCCAGGCCACGGGCACCGATCATCGAGGCGATGACCACCATCGACAGGGCCATCATGGTGGTCTGGTTGATGCCGGCCATGATGCTCGGCAGCGCCAGCGGCAGCTGTACGCCGAACAGTTGCTGGCGGCGGTTGGCGCCGAAGGCGGTGATGGCTTCCATCACTTCGCGGTCGACCTGGCGGATGCCCAGGTCGGTCAGGCGGATCAGCGGCGGTGCGGCGTAGATCACGGTGGCGAAGATCGCCGGTACCTTGCCCAGGCCGAACAGCATCAGTACCGGGATCAGGTACACAAAGCTGGGCATGGTCTGCATGATGTCCAGGAGCGGCAGCAGCACGGCGCGGAAGCGATCGCTACGCGCAGCGACGATGCCCAGCGGGATGCCGATCAGCACCGAGATGAGGGTGGCGACCATCATCAGCGCAAGCGTCTGCATCAGCTTGTCCCACAGGCCCACGGCGCCCACCAGGAACAGCAGCCCGACGATCACGACGGTCGGCAGGATGCGCCGGGTGGCATGCCAGGCGATGCCGGCGACAATGGCCAGCATCAGCCACCAGGGGGTGGCCCGCAGCACGCCTTCCAGGTTGACAATGGCCCACAGCAGGGTATCGGAGATGTGGCGGAACACGTCACCGTAATTGGTGACCAGGGCATCGACCCAACCGTTGACCCAGTCGGCGATGGAGAAGGTGAAGCGTTCGGGGAACATGGCACGTACTCGTCAGGAGTGGGCATCACCGGGGAAGCTGTGCCTCCCCGGATTCGGCAGCGTCAGAGCGCCGCCTGGACCTTCTTCGCAGCGTCCTCGCTGACCCAGGTGGTCCACACTTCCGGGTGCTCCTTGAGGAAGGCCTTGGCCAGTTGCTCGGAGGTGAGCTTCTCCTTGGCCATCTTCGCCAGGTTCTGGTTCAGCAGGTCGATGGGCAGGTTGACCTTCTCCAGCACGGCCACCAGCTCCGGCGCCTGGTCATGGAAGGCCTTGGACAGACCCACCTGGATCTTCACGTCCTTGTTCACGCCCGGCTCCTCCAGCTTCACCAGGTCAGCCTGGCCCATCAGCGGCGTCGGCGACCAGTAGTAGAAGAGAATAGGCTCCTTGCGCTTGTAGCTCGACAGCACGGCGGCATCCAGGGCCGGGCCGGTGCCGGGGCGGAAGTTGGTGTACTTGTCCTCCAGGCCGTATTTCTTCAGCATCTCGGAGTTTTCCAGCTCGCAGGTCCAGCCGGCCGGGCAGTTGTAGAAGCGGCCCTTGCCCGGCTCTTCCGGATCGCGAAAGACTTCGGCGTACTGGGCGAGGTCGGTCACGGCCTTCAGGTTCGGCGCCTTGGCTTCGATGTTGCGCGCCTTGTCGCCCTCGATCACGAAGCGCGGCACGTACCAGCCCTCGGTGGCGCCGACGATGGGCGCGCCCACGCCGACCACCTTGTTCGCGGCGGCGGCCTTGTTCCAGGCGTCGCTGCGGCCGATCCATTCCTCGCTGAAGATCTGGATGTCGTTGTTCGCCAGTGCCTGCTCCATGGTGATGGAGTTGCCTGGCAGGCTGTCGGTGTCGCAGCCGTAGCCGTTCTTCAGGATGATCTGCATGAGGTCGGTGAGCAGCATGCCGCTCTCCCAGTTCAGCCCGGCGAATTTCACCGCCTTGCCGCTCTCGCACCAGCCGGCGGCCTGGGCCGAGGCCATGGTGCCGCCCAGCAGACCGGCGGAAAGGAACAGGCCCAGCAGCGTCTTCTTGGTGTTGTTCATCTGATGCTCCTAAACGTGAATGAGGTGAGGCAGTGCAAGGGCCGCGCCTGCATGTGGCCGCGCGGCCGGGCCGGGTCTGTTCAGGTGCGGGCCGGCAGGATCAGCCGGTCCGGTACTGGCCGCGTGACGCGGCGGGCGACCAGGTAATAGAGAACGGCCGGAACCACGAGGCCGATGATCCAGGAGATATCCACGCCGCCCAGGGCGTCCACCAGCGGGCCGGTGTAGAACTTGGTGGAGATGAAGGGCAGCTGCACGAGCACGCCGATCACATAGACGCTGATGCCGGGGATGTTCCAGCGGCCGTAGCGGCCATCGGGGTCGGCCAGCGCCGGTACGTCGTAGTGCTCGCGGGTGATGCAGTAGTAGTCCACCAGGTTGACCGCGCTCCACGGGGTGAAGAAGGCCAGCAGGAAGAGGATGAAGGACTTGAATGCGCCAAGGAACGAATGCTGGCCGAGCAGCGCGATCAGGGTCGCGGCGCCGACGATCAGCAGGACGAACACCAGGCGCTGCATGCGGCTCACTTCCAGGTGGCCACGGAAACCGCTGATCACGGTGGCGATGCACATGAAGCTGCCGTAGGAGTTCAGCGTCGAGATGGTGATCTTGCCGAAGGCGATGCTGAAGTACAGCAGCGCGGCGACGGCGCCACTGCCGCTCAGGCCGACGATGTAGGCCACTTCATGGCCGGCGAACTGCCCGTTGGCCCCGGCTGCGGCGAACACGCCGAAGATCATCGCCACCTGCGCGCCGATTACCGAACCTGCGCCTACGGCGAGGAAAGTCTTCACCGAGGACGTCTTGCTCGGCAGGTAGCGCGAGTAGTCCGCGACGTAGGGACCGAAGGCGATCTGCCAGGAGGCGGCCAGGGACACCGCGAGCAGGAAGCTGCTCCAGCTGAAGTGGCGGATCTGCAGCAGCGCGCTGACGTCGGTCTGGCTCATCAGGCGGCTGAACAGGTAGACGAAGGCGATCACGCCGATGACGCTGGCGATGCGGCCGATGACGTGGATGACGCGATAGCCGAGCACAGTCACCAGCACGATGACGCTGGCGAACATCAGGATGCCGACACTGTCGCTGACGCCGAACAGCTGGCCCAGCGCCTGGCCGGACAGCACCGTGCCGGTGGCGGTGAAGCCCAGGTACATCAGGCACACGAGCACGATCGGGATGGCCGCGCCGTAGACGCCGAACTGCACACGGCTGGAGATCATCTGCGGCAGGCCGAGCTTCGGCCCTTGGGCGGCGTGCAGCGCCATCACACCACCGCCCAGCAACTGGCCGATCAGCAGGCCGACCAGCGACCAGAACACGTCGCCACCCAGCACCACGGCGAGGGCGCCGGTGACGATGGCGGTGATCTGCAGGTTGGCGCCCAGCCACAGGGTGAACTGGCTGTAGAGCTTGCCGTGGCGCTCGGCCTCGGGAATGTAGTTGATCGAACGGACTTCGATCAGGGGTTTGGAGCTATCGCTGGCCTGGGACATCGCTATTGTTCTCCCGAAGGGATTTCTTGTCTGTCGATGCACTGCTTGTTTACGGACCGGGCCGCCGCACCACGCCGTGCGGCGGCCCTCTCCCTGGTCCTGGCTTGCTGTCGCCGAATTATTTGCCGGTGATCATCGGCAGGTTCAGGCCCTGCTCCTTGGCGCAATCGATGGCGATCTGGTAGCCGGCGTCGGCATGGCGCATTACGCCGGTGCCTGGGTCGTTGGTCAGCACGCGGGCGATGCGCGCGGCGGCCTCGTCGGTGCCGTCGCAGACGATCACCATGCCCGAGTGCTGGGAGAAGCCCATGCCCACGCCGCCGCCGTGGTGCAGCGAAACCCAGGTCGCGCCGCTGGCGGTGTTCAGCAGGGCGTTGAGCAGCGGCCAGTCGGACACGGCGTCGGAGCCGTCGCGCATGGCTTCGGTCTCGCGGTTCGGGCTGGACACCGAGCCGGAGTCCAGGTGGTCGCGGCCGATCACGATCGGCGCCTTCAGCTCGCCGCGACGGACCATCTCGTTGAACGCCAGGCCCAGCTTGGCGCGCTGGCCCAGGCCGACCCAGCAGATGCGCGCCGGCAGGCCCTGGAAGCTGATGCGCTCCTTGGCCATGTCCAGCCAGTTGTGCAGGTGGGCGTCGTCCGGGATCAGCTCCTTGACCTTGGCGTCGGTCTTGTAGATGTCCTCGGCATCGCCCGACAGCGCGGCCCAGCGGAACGGGCCGATGCCACGGCAGAACAGCGGGCGTATGTAGGCCGGAACGAAGCCAGGGAAGTCGAAGGCATTCTCGACGCCCTCTTCCTTGGCCATCTGGCGGATGTTGTTGCCGTAGTCGAAGGTCGGCACGCCCTGCTTCTGGAACTCCAGCATGGCGTTGACGTGCACGGCCATGGACTGCTTGGCGGCCTTCACCACGGCGGCCGGTTCGGTCTGCGCGCGGTCGCGGTACTGCTCCCAGGTCCAGCCGGCCGGCAGGTAGCCGTTGAGCGGGTCGTGGGCGGAGGTCTGGTCGGTGACCATGTCCGGGCGCACGCCGCGCTTGAGCAGTTCCGGGAGGATTTCCGCGGCGTTGCCCAGCAGGGCGATGGAGATGGCCTTGCCTTCGGCGGTGTACCGGGCGATGCGCGCCAGGGCGTCGTCGAGGTCCTTGGCCTGCTCGTCGACGTAGCGGCTGGCGAGGCGGAAGTCGATGCGGCTCTGCTGGCACTCGATGTTCAGCGAGCAGGCGCCGGCCAGGGTGGCGGCCAGCGGCTGGGCGCCGCCCATGCCGCCGAGGCCGGCGGTGAGCACCCAGCGCCCCTTGAGGTTGCCGTCATAGTGTTGGCGACCGGCCTCGACGAAGGTTTCGTAGGTGCCCTGGACGATGCCCTGGCTGCCGATGTAGATCCAGGAGCCGGCGGTCATCTGGCCGTACATGGCCAGGCCCTTGGCATCGAGTTCGTTGAAGTGCTCCCAGTTGGCCCAGTGCGGCACCAGGTTGGAGTTGGCGATCAGCACGCGCGGGGCATTGGCGTGGGTCTTGAACACGCCGACTGGCTTGCCGGACTGCACCAGCAGGGTCTCGTCATCATTCAGTTGCTTCAGGGTCTCGACGATCTTGTCGTAGCACTCCCAGTTGCGCGCGGCGCGACCGATGCCGCCGTACACCACCAGCTCCTTCGGGTTCTCCGCGACTTCCGGGTCCAGGTTGTTCATCAGCATGCGCAGCGGCGCTTCGGTCAGCCAGCTCTTGGCGTTCAGTTGGGTGCCGCGCGGGGCACGGATTTCGACGTCGCGGAATTTGGTCACGGGAGGCTCCTTCGCTTTGCTCGGATCGTTAAGCCGGTGAAGGCTTGGCGGTTCGTTCGACAGTCTCGAGGGCTCGAAACCATCATGTCTATGCTTGTATGTACAAGTATAAGCAAAGCGAGGGCCAACCTTGCCTGGGAGCGGTTTCAGGCAGCTGTCCATAAAGATCAAGCCATTGATTTAAAAGAAATAAAAATTGAACGAGCCCATTCGAGAATGGCTGAAGTACATTTCCATCCTTCAGACAATTGCACCAGAAGAAAGCTTCGCTGCACCGTTTCGTTGCGTTCGGTAACACCGCTCGCTACCAAGGGACACAGGTTGTATAGACAAGCTGATGCCGAGTGCGAAAATTGGATCCCGCAGCGGCGTCGTTCGCGAGCAAGCTCGCTCCTACG
>NZ_AMZB01000126.1 GCF_000313755.1 Pseudomonas nitroreducens TX1
CCTCTTCCTAAAGGTAGAGGGGACCCTTCGGTGCAGTGTTGAAACCGAAGTGCCAGCCGGTACAGACAGCTCCCTCTCCCTAAAGGGAGAGGGGACCCTTCGGTGCAGATTGAAACCGAATTGCTAGCCGGTACAGACAGCTCCCTCTCCCTTCAGGGAGAGGGCGGGGGAGAGGGGCGACCCGGCAGACCCGGAGCGATCAGGACAAAACCCAAAAGACACCGATGAGGACACCATGGATCAAGCCCACGACAACGACCAGGCCATCACCCGCGACAGCCTTTACGGCACCGCTGCCGAATCCACCTACGCCGGCATCACCAGCTTCATGCGCCGCCGCTATAGCCGCGACCTGCGCGGCGTCGACCTGGTGGTCAGCGGCGTACCCTTCGATACCGCCACCACCAACCGCCCCGGCAGCCGCTTCGGGCCGCGGGCGATCCGCGCCGCCTCGGTGCAGATGGCCTGGGCGCGGCATTTCCCCTGGGAGTTCGACCCCTTCGATCACCTGGCGGTGATCGACTACGGCGACTGCTCCTTCGACCACGGCGTGCCGCAGGAAACCCCGGACGTCATCGAAGCCCACGCCGCGCACATCCTCGATGCCGGTTGCGCGCTGCTGACGCTGGGCGGCGACCACTTCATCAGCTATCCACTGCTCAAGGCCCATGCCAGGAAGCACGGGCCACTGTCGCTGATCCACTTCGACGCCCACAGCGACACCTGGCCGGACGAGGACTGCCAGCGCATCGACCACGGCACCATGTTCTATCACGCCGCCCGCGAGGGGCTGGTCGACCCGTCGCGCTCGGTACAGGTCGGCCTGCGCACCACCAACGACGACGTGATGGGTTTCCAGGTACTCGATGCCCGCGAGGTGCACCGCCATACGCCGCAGGCCATCGCCGAGCGTATTCGCGCGCGGGTGGGCGACCACCCGGTATACCTGACCTTCGACATCGACTGCCTCGACCCGGCCTTCGCCCCGGGCACCGGCACGCCGGTCTGTGGCGGGCTGAGTTCGCACCAGGCGCTGGAGATCCTCCGCGCGCTGCGCGGCATCAACCTGGTGGGGATGGACGTGGTGGAAGTCGCGCCGCCCTACGACAGCGCCGAGATCACCGCCCTGGCCGGCGCGACCCTGGCGATGGAGATGATTTGCCTGTACGCGGCGCGGCACAAGCTGGGCGAGCGCTGAGCGCCGCCTGAACGGCGTTCGCGAGCGAGCTCGCTCCTACAATCCGAGCACCCTGTAGGGGCGAGGGGGACGCCATCGTTGTTGCTCGAGAATTGCTCCTGCACGGAATTGGCATTGTGCCGGGGCATGCCCTCACCCCAGCCCTCTCCCAGAGGGACAAGGAGTCGTCCGTGCCGGCTGAGGCTGAGGTGTCGTCCTGCACCGCACGGTCTTCTCTCCCGCTTGCGGGAGAGGGTTAGGGTGAGGGGCTCTTGATCTTCAAGGACGGGGCATGGCCCTGTTCGCGCAGGGAGCGCTCCTACAGGTTGGGTCCGTCACACCCGAAACGCCCGCACGGCGGTGTGCAACGCGCCGCCCAGCTCCTGCAGTTGCTCGCCCTGGCTACGCCCCTGGCCGATCAGGCGCAGGTTCTGGCTGCCCAGTTCATGGATGCGCTCGCTGTGGCAGCGGATCTCGCTGACTGCGCCGCTCTGCTGAGCGGAGCTCTCGGCGATGCGCTGGGCCATGCTGGCGATGGTGCGGATGGCACCGACCACCTCGTCCAGCGCACCCTCGGCGGCGCCGGCCTGGTTGGCGGTGACTTCGGCGTGCTCGACCTGGCTGCGCATCGCCTCCACGGACTGCCGCGCCGCTTGCTGCAGGCGCGCGGTGAGCTGCTGGATTTCCTCGGTGGCGCCGGCGGTGCGCAGGGCCAGCGAGCGCACCTCCTCGGCAACCACGGCAAACCCGCGGCCTTGCTCGCCGGCTCGTGCGGCCTCGATGGCGGCGTTGAGCGCCAGCAGATTGGTCTGCTCGGCGATGGAGCGGATCACCCCCAGTACGTTGGCGATGGTGGCCGACTCTTCCGCCAGGTTCTCGATGGCCTGGGCGTTGCTCTGCACTTCGTCCACCAGCGCGCGCATGCCGCTCAAGCTGTTGCCGATCACCTGCTGGCCCTGCTCGACGGCCATGCCGGCGGCGTGGCTGGCCGAAGCCGCCTGGCTGGCATCGCCGGCCACTTGCTGGATCGCCGCTTCCATATGGCCCAGCGCGTCGCGGATTTCCCCGGTATCGCTGGCCTGGCGTTCCGCACCGGCGTGCAGGCCCCCGCTCAACTCGGCCAGGGCGCGGCTGCTGCCGGCCACTTCCTCGGCGCGCTGGTGGATGGTGCCGACCAGGGTTCCGAGGAAGTCGCGCAGGCGATTCAGGGATTCCTGCAGTTCCAGCAGATCGCGGGTGCGGGTGGCCAGGGCAATGGGTTGGGCGAAATCGCCACGGGCCCAGGTCGAGAGCGCCGGGACCAGTTGGCCGAGCACGCGCGCCAGGCGGCGCTGCAGGGTGTCGATAAGCAGCGCGGTAGCCAGGATCAGGGCGATCAGCGCGCCCTGGATGACGCGCACCTGCGCCTGGATCTTCGAACGCTCCTCGCGCACCTGTGGCTCCAGGGTCGCCAGTGCCTGCTGCACGGCGCCCACGCGCTGGGCAGTGGCGCTGGCCAGTTGCTGGCGCTGGGCGATCAACTGGCGGGTGCGATCGAGTTCGTCCGGATAGCGGCGCAGCACGCTGGCGAGATCGCGCTTGAGGGTGACGCCGCGGTCCTCGCTCTGGGCCTCGGCGGTTGGCTGGGATTCCAGGCCCATCATCGCGGCGAAGTCATCGGAGGCGGAGGCCTGTTGTTCGAGTACGCCGAGCAGTGGCAGGGCATCGATGCGTACGGCCAGCTGGCGCAGGGTTTCCAGCTCGCGCTGGATGTCTTCGGCCAATGCCGGATTGCCACTTTCCACCAGCTTGGCGCGGGCATGGGCCAGGCGCGTCAGGTGCAGGCCGGCTTGCAGCAGCGGGGGGCGGTACGCGGTGGCGGCGGGATTCTGGCTGGAGTCGGCATAGGCGCCGAGCTGGTCCAGCGCGGCCAGCAGCTCGCGCTCGGCCTGCAGCAGCAGGCCTTGCGGGTCGCCAGCCAGCTTGCCGGCGGCGAGCAACTGGTTGCCGCTGAACTGGTGCAGTTCGTCGAGACTCTGGCCGAGCAGCTGGCTGAGGCTGTCCGGCAGTTGCGGCAGCTCCCGGGCGAGTTCGTCCAGGCCTTGCTGGGCGGCCTTCTGCTTGAGCGCGTCACCGCTGGCGAGGTAGGCCTGGATGTTCTGCGCGACCTGTCGCTCGAAGCCCTGGGAGAGTTCCAGGTAGCGATCCATCAGGGTGAAGGGACGCTCCAGGGCGCGCTGCGACCACCACAGGGTGGCGCCCAGCGCGAGACACACGAGCAGGAGCAGGACGGTATTGAGGTTGGTGAGCAGCTTGAGGCGCATGGCAGGTCTCGACCGACAGCGAAAATACGGCGAGCCCTGAACCTATTGCAGTTTCGTTACTGCCTGATGACACGGTGCCAGCATTCGGTCGGAAAATCGCGCGGCAGAGCGCCGCGCCAGACCGGCGGCGGGTGTTACCTGTAGACCTCGACGCGGTTGCGGCCGCCGTGCTTGGCGGTGTACAGCGCCTCGTCCGCCTGCTTGGCGAGGGTCTTGATGTCCATGTCATCGCCCAGCTCGGCGATGCCGCAGCTGAAGGTGCAGGAAAGGTCATGGGGTTGCGCCGGATAGCGGATTTCGGCGAAGCGCTGACGAATTTCCTCGAGCACCTTGTGTGCCGAGGCGGCGTCGGTGTCCGGCAGTACCACGGCGAACTCCTCGCCCCCGTAACGGCCGATGTGGTCGGTCTTGCGCAGGCGCTGCTTGAGGAACAGCGCCAGGCTCTTGATCACCCGGTCGCCCATGGGATGGCCGTAGGTGTCGTTGACCCGCTTGAAGTGGTCGATATCGAGCATCGCGAAGGTCAGCGGGCGCTCCTCGCGGCGCGCACGGAAGCGGGCATCGTCGAGCAGTTGCAAGGTGTGGGTGTGGTTGTACAGGCCGGTAAGGCTGTCGCGCACCATCCGCGCCTTCAGGCTGCGGGCGCGGGCGGCGCGGTTGCGCACAGTGGCGATCAGGTGGCGCGGCTTGATCGGCTTGGTGAGGAAGTCGTCGCCGCCTTCGCTCATCGCGTCGAGTTGCTTGTCCAGGTCGTCCTCGGCGGACAGGTAGATGATCGGCACGCTCACATGGCGCTCGTGCTGGCGGATCACCTTGGCCAGCTCCGTGCCCAGGCACTCGGGCATGTACATGTCGAGGATGATCAGGTCCGGCTGGAACTCGGCCAGTTCGGCCATGACCGACAGCGGCGCGGTGAGCGCGCGGGTGACGATGCCGGCGCTGTTGAGGACCATCTCGGTGTGCGCAGCCTGGGCGCGGGAGTCGTCGACGATCAGCACGCGGAAAGGCTCGTAATGGGCCACGCGGGTCAGCGTTTCGATCTTCTCCAGAAGGCCGGAGGCGTCCAGTGCGCCGCTGAAGAAGTCCTGGCCACCGGCGCGGGCAGCGGCCAGGCGGGTCGGGGTGTCAGTTTCCTCATGGCTGAAGAACAGGACCGGCAGCTTGTGCTTGAGGCCGGCCTGGGCCTCGTCGGCCAGCGCCAGGCCCTGGCCGCCGGCGAAGTCGATTTCCATGACGATGGCCGCCGGATGGCGGTCGGCCATGGCGGCGCGAAAAGCGTTGGCGTGTTCGCACGGCTGCGCAGCCATGCCGAAGAATTCCAGCTGCTGGGCCAGGCGTTCGGCGCGTTCGAGATCCTGCAGGGCGAGATAAACCGGCTTGCGCAGTGGCGGCAGGTGGGTCTGTTCGAACTGGTCGCCGTGGCGCAGGCCGGTGCGCGAAAGGCGTTGCATCAGGCGGTTGAGTTCGGTGATCAGCTCGCTGGAGAGGCGCCCGCGGTTATCCTGCACGGCGCGCAGGCAGTGGTCGATGGCCTTGGCCAGGTCCGCGTGCTCGGCCTGCTCGAAGCGTTCGGCGTAGCGCTGCAGGCGCAGGCAGGCCTCGGCAAGCTCAGCCATCCCCGCGCTGTTCCATTCCGAGCGCGACAGGCGTTGCCAGACTTCCAGCAGGTGACGGGCCTGGTGGATTACCCGCTGGGCGAAGTGATGCTTGAGGCGGTCGAGGGATGGATCATCGAGCTCGGTCATCGCGCGCTTCTTCATGGAGCCGTACCGGCGGCCTGCGGGGCGAAGATGTTTCCGCCGTGATACACAGTGATGGCCCTATGCTACCAATCCTTGATGGCAATAACAGTGCCTTCGGTCAAACATCCGAAGCTTTGTAATTCGCAGCATTACCTAGCACCATGCGCAGGGTAGGCTGCGCTGACCCGCCTGCGTGCGGCATGCTTGCGCAGCGGGGCCTAAAATCCCGGCACCCTGGGGCCGGTTGTGGGTCCAAGCTATCTTCGAATTCGGGACATCAAGGAACTTGCCATGTGGAACTGGAAGAAACGCGGCTCCGTGCGTGATCGCGTGAACGACTCGGTGGACGACGCCCGCGCCTACTTCAGCGGCCCCTGGCTGGGCCGCGTGCTGGGCGGTCTGCTGGGCGTCTACCTGGTGGTCTGCGGGGCGATCGGCTGGTACTGGAGCCAGGAGCCGGACCTCTTCCCCGTGCAGCAGAACGCCCAGGCCGCCGCCGAGCGCGCCGGCCGCCAGATGGTGGTGGGCTACACCACCGTGGAAACCCTCAAGGAAGTGGTTGCCACGCTGCTCAACAAGCCGGGCGGCTACCTGTCCAACGACATCTTCCCGCCGGGCGTCTGGCTGGACAACATGCCCAGCTGGGAATACGGCGCCCTGGTCCAGGTGCGCGACCTGTCCCGCGCGCTGCGCAAGGACTTCGCCCGCTCGCAGTCGCAGTCCACCGAGGACGCCGACCTTGCACGCGCCGAGCCGCGCTTCAACTTCGACAACAAGAGCTGGGCGCTGCCGTCCTCCGAATCGGAGTATGCCGAGGGCATCAAGTCGCTGGACCGCTACCTTGCCCGTCTCTCCGCCGACCCGGCCGGCGCGCAGTTCTATGCTCGCGCCGACAGCCTGAACAACTGGCTGGGCGACGTTTCCACGCGCCTGGGCTCGCTGTCCCAGCGCCTCTCGGCCAGCGTCGGCCGGGTCAAGCTGAACACCAACATCACCCCGCTCAAGCCGGTCACCCCGGGCCAGGCGCCGGAAGTCGAGGAAGTGATCCAGGAAACCCCCTGGATGCAGATCGACAACGTGTTCTACGAAGCCCGCGGCCAGGCCTGGGCGCTGTCGCACATCCTGCGCGCCATCGAGGTGGACTTCGCCGACGTGCTGGCGAAGAAGAACGCCACCGTCAGCGTGCGCCAGATCATCCGTGAGCTGGAGGCCGCCGAGGCGCCGCTGTGGAGCCCGATGGTCCTCAACGGCAGTGGTTTCGGCGTACTGGCCAACCACTCGCTGGTGATGGCCAACTACATTTCCCGCGCCAACGCCGCGATCATCGATCTGCGCCAACTGCTGGCCCAGGGCTGATGGACGGCATCAGCGACAAGGAAGCCGCCCACCGGGCGGCTTCGGACGCCGAACTGGTCGCCTGGGTGAACCGCGACGACCAGCTCAAGGGCAGCCTGCCGCGTGCGCAATTGCGCGAGCGCGGGCTGATCGGCCGGGGCACCTTCGTCCTGCTGTTCAACTCTGCCGGCGAGCTGTGCGTGCACCGCCGCACGCTGAGCAAGGCGATCTACCCCGGCTACTGGGACCCGGCCGCCGGTGGCATGGTGCAGGCGGACGAGAGCTACGCCCAATCCGCCGCCCGTGAGCTGGAAGAAGAGCTGGGCATTTTTGGCGTCGAGTTGCGCGAGCACGGTTCGTTCTTCTTCGACCAGCCGGACAACCGCCTGTGGTGCGCAGTGTTCTCCGCCGTGTCCGATGCGCCGCTGAAGTTGCAACCCGAAGAAGTCATGGAAGCGCGCTTCATCGATCCGCATCAGGTGCTGGCCGAGGCCAGGGCGGGCACGCCGTACTGTCCGGATTCGCTGGCGGCGCTGCGCAAGTACCTGGTCAGCTTCTGACCCCGGCCTCGGGCTGGGCAGCTCTTCTGTAGGAGCGAGCTTGCTCGCGAACCGACTCCGCAGCGGGCCCGTTCGCGAGCAAGCTCGCTCCTACAACCGCCCTGCCGCGCAGGCATGTCGCCAAACCGCCGATCAATGACGCATTTTCGCTCTTAGCATTTGCCTCCAATGCTGCTAAATTGCGCGACCTTTCCGGCAGGGTCCTCCGCCGGGATTTGCGCAGCCCCTGCCTGAGTGGGGCGTCGCGGTCGGCGCCAGCCGGCCATTCGTTGACCTGGCCCGAAGAGGCCAATCCTGGGGATAAGCCCGGTGGTCAAGAAAGCCTCCTCCCTGTCCGCCCTCGGCGGGCTCGTCTACTCCACTGATACCGGCCGGCACTGCCCGGACTGCAATCAGCCCATTGGCGCGTGCATCTGCAAGCAGGCCGAGATTCCGGCCGGCGATGGCATCGCTCGCGTGCGTCGGGAAACCAAGGGCCGCGGTGGAAAGACCGTGACCACGGTGACCGGCGTGCCGCTGGCGGCCGATGCGCTGAAGGACCTGGCTACCGCGCTGAAGAAGCGCTGCGGTACAGGTGGCGCTTTGAAGGACGGCATCATCGAGATCCAGGGCGACCATGTCGACCTGCTGCTCGAGGAGCTGCAGAAGCGCGGCCTCAAGGCGAAGAAATCCGGCGGCTGAGCCGCCCTGCTGCTTGTCTGAAGGGGCAAGCGACTCTCCCCTGTCGAGAACGGGTTCCAGGCGATGTGCCTCCGCACATGGCCGGCAAGCCCTTTCCCTAGATGGGAGATTTATCGGCGCGCCCTGGGCGTGTCGTCGGATTTTCCTAAACTTACCGCCAAAGCCGGCGGTCAACACGGCAACGTCACGAGGCCCGGCTAGGTTTAACCACCAGGCTTGACGACTCACCCGCACGCCGGGCGGGCGCCTGCACACATTCGCGCAATCTGAGGAGACCACCCCGCATGGCCGCTAGACGGACCCGCAAAGACGACGGCAGCAACTGGACCGTGGCTGACAGCCGCAGCATCTACGGAATTCGCCACTGGGGCGCTGGCTACTACGCCATCAACGACGCCGGTAACGTGGAAGTTCGCCCGCAGGGCGCCGATGCCCAGCCGATCGATCTGCACGTGGTGGTCGAGCAGCTGCGCGAGGCGGGCCTGTCTCTGCCGCTGCTGGTGCGCTTCCCGGACATCCTCCAGGACCGCGTGCGCAAACTCACCGGCGCCTTCGACGCCAACATCGCGCGCCTGGAATACACCAGCCGCTACACCGCGCTGTACCCGATCAAGGTCAACCAGCAGGAAGCGGTGGTGGAAAGCATCATCGCCACCCAGAACGTTTCCATCGGCCTGGAAGCCGGCTCCAAGCCCGAGCTGATGGCCGTGCTGGCGCTGGCGCCCAAGGGCGGCACCATCGTCTGCAACGGCTACAAGGACCGCGAGTTCATCAAGCTGGCGCTGATGGGGCAGAAGCTCGGCCACAACGTGTTCATCGTGATCGAGAAGGAATCCGAGGTGCAGCTGGTGATCGAGGAGGCCGCCGTGATCGGCGTGCTGCCCCAGGTCGGCCTGCGCGTGCGCCTGTCCTCGCTGGCCTCCTCCAAGTGGGCCGATACCGGTGGCGAGAAGGCCAAGTTCGGCCTGTCCGCCGCGCAGCTGCTGTCGGTGGTCGAGCGCTTCCGCGCCGCCGGCCTGGACCAGGGCGTGCGCCTGCTGCACTTCCACATGGGGTCGCAGATCGCCAACCTGGCCGACTACCAGCACGGCTTCAAGGAAGCCATCCGCTACTACGGCGAACTGCGCGCCCTCGGCCTGCCGGTGGACCACGTGGACGTCGGCGGTGGCCTGGGCGTGGACTACGACGGCACCCACTCGCGCAACGCCAGCTCGATCAACTACGACATCGACGACTACGCCGGTGTGGTGGTGGGCATGCTGAAAGAGTTCTGCGACGCGCAGGGCCTGCCGCATCCGCACATCTTCTCCGAGAGCGGCCGCGCGCTGACCGCGCACCACGCGGTGCTGATCACCCAGGTCACCGACGTCGAGCGCCACAACGACGAAGTGCCGAAGATCACCGACCTGGCCGAACAGCCGGAAATCGTCCAGTGGCTGGCCGACCTGCTCGGCCCGACCGACGCCGAGATGGTCACCGAGACCTACTGGCGCGCCACCCACTACATGAGCGACGCCGCCGCGCAGTACGCCGAGGGCAAGATCAGCCTGGCGCAGAAGGCCCTGGCCGAGCAGTGCTACTTCGCCATCTGCCGCCGCCTGCACAACCAGCTCAAGGCGCACCAGCGCTCGCACCGCCAGGTGCTCGACGAGCTCAACGACAAGCTGGCCGACAAGTACATCTGCAACTTCTCGGTGTTCCAGAGCCTGCCCGACACCTGGGCCATCGGCCAGGTGCTGCCGATCCTGCCGATCCACCGCCTGGGCGAGGAACCGACCCGCCGCGCGGTGCTGCAGGACCTGACCTGCGATTCCGACGGCAAGATCACCCAGTACGTCGACGAGCAGAGCATCGAGACCAGCATGCCGGTGCACGACGTGAAGGAAGGCGAGGACTACCTGATCGGCACCTTCCTGGTCGGCGCCTACCAGGAGATCCTCGGCGACATGCACAACCTGTTCGGCGACACCGACTCGGTGAACGTCTACCAGAACGCCGACGGCAGCTACTACCACGCCGGCATCGAGACCCATGACACCATCGAGGACATGCTGCGCTATGTGCACCTGTCGCCCGAGGAGCTGATGACCCACTACCGCGACAAGGTCGCCGGGGCCAAGCTCACCGTGCGCGAGCGTACCCAGTATCTCGACGCGCTGCGCCTGGGACTGACCCGTTCGGCCTACCTGTCGTCCTGATGGATCGGCTGTCCGTGTGACGAAAGCCCCGCTTCGGCGGGGCTTTTTCATGCTCGCTCCTTCAGGGATACCCGGTGATGGTCAGATCGTAGGGCGGATAACGCGCCAGCGTTATCCGCCGTGAGGCAATCGGCGGATAACCCGTTCCGGGTTATGCGCCCTACGCTCCTGGTGTTCAGGCATCACGCAGTGCGAAGGATGGAAACAGCACATAAAGCTCCCGCCAGAGATCAGGTGCGCCATGGGGCGCCGGCGTGGCGATCAGCTCGGGATCGAGTTGCCGACCGCTGCGGGCCAGTTGCACGACGAAGTTATCCACACCCCTGTCGCGCAACCGCGTCGCCAGTCGGCGCAGGCGTTCCAGGTCGAACAACTGCCAGTGCACCGTGGTCCGGCACTCGTACTCCACGCCGCTGTCCAGTAACAGTTCCAGGCTGCGCCAGTTGGCCAGCCCGCTGCGTTTCACGCCGGTAATGGCATCCATGTCCTCGGCCAGCCCCTTCACGTCGAAGCCGATCCAGTCGGCATGGGGCAGCGCGCGGGCGAAGGCCTCCGGGCGGATGCCGGCACTGTGCAGCCCGGCGCGAAAACCCATCTCGCGCACGCTGGCCATGGCCTCCGGCAGCGCGTTCTGCAGCGTCGCCTCGCCGCCGCTGAACACCACCGCCTGTAGCAGGCCCTGGCGGCGTCGGAGGAAGTCGAGGATGGCGTCCCAGTGGATCTCGGCGTCGCCGCGCGGCGGAATCAGTTCCGGATTGTGGCAGTAGCGGCAGCGCCAGGCGCAGCCCTGGCAGAACAGCACGCAGGCGAGCAGGCCGGGATAGTCGAGGGTGGTCAGGGGCACCAGGCCCCCGACCCTGAGCGCGCTGCTCATCGCGTCTCGCGGAAGTGGCGGCGCTCGCGGTGCTCGGATTGCTTGCCGGCGTTGAACGCCGTCACCGGGCGGTGATAGCCCATTACGCGGGTCCACACCTCGCAGCGCTGGCGCTGGCTTTCGGGCAGTTGGTTCGCGGTCATCGGTGGTGCTCCTTTTTTGCGGGGATGAATTGGCGGGAATGAAGTGAATGAGCCTCAGCTGCCGCAGCAGCTCGTGGTCGCGGCTTTCTGCAACGCAGCTTCGTCGCACCGCGGGCAGAACTCATGCTCGCCGGCGAGGTAGCCGTGCACCGGGCAGATGGAGAAGGTCGGCGTCACCGTCAGGTAGGGCAGGCGGAAGCGCCCCAGGGCGGTGCGTACCAGGGTCTTGCAGGCCTCGGCGCTGGAGATGCGCTCGGCCATGTACAGGTGCAGCACGGTGCCGCCGGTGTATTTGCACTGCAGGCCGTCCTGCAGTTCCAGCGCCTCGAACGGATCGTCGGTGAGGCCCACCGGCAGCTGCGACGAGTTGGTGTAGTAGGGCGCTTCCGGCGTGCCGGCCTGGAGGATGCCCGGGTGGCGTTTCTGGTCCTCGCGGGCGAAGCGGTAGGTGGTGCCTTCGGCTGGCGTGGCTTCCAGGTTGTAGAGGTGCCCGCTGTCTTCCTGGAAGCGCACCAGCCGCGCCCGTACATGGTCCAGCAGCTCCAGCGCCATCTGCCGGCCGACCTCGGTGTGCAGGCCTTCGCGGTCATCGGTGAAGTTGCGCAGCATCTCGTGCAGGCCGTTCACGCCGATGGTGGAGAAGTGGTTGCGCAGGGTGCCCAGGTAGCGCTTGGTGTAGGGGTACAGCCCGGCGTCCATGTGCTGCTGGATGACCTTGCGCTTGACCTCCAGGCTGTCGAAGGCCAGCTCCAGCAGGTAGTCGAGTCGGGCGTAGAGGGCGGCAGCGTCGCCGCGATGACGGTAGCCCAGGCGTGCGCAGTTGATCGTCACCACGCCCAGCGAACCCGTCTGCTCCGCCGAGCCGAACAGGCCGTTGCCGCGCTTGAGCAGCTCGCGCACGTCCAGTTGCAGGCGGCAGCACATGGAGCGCACCTGGTTGGGCTGCATGTCCGAGTTGAGGAAGTTCTGGAAGTACGGCAGGCCGTAGCGCGCGGTCATCTCGAAGAGGCGCGTGGCGTTGTCGCTGTCCCAGGGGAAGTCGTGGGTGATGTTGTAGGTCGGGATCGGGAAGGTGAACACCCGGCCGTGGGCATCGCCGGCCTGCATCACCTCGATGTAGGCGCGGTTGATCAGGTCCATCTCGACCTGCAGCTCGCCGTAGGCGAAGGGCATTTCCACGCCGCCGACGTAGGGAACCTGCTCGCGCAGGTCTTCCGGACAGACCCAGTCGAAGGTCAGGTTGGTGAAGGGCGTCTGGGTGCCCCAGCGCGACGGTACGTTGAGGTTGTAGATGAACTCCTGCAGCGCCTGGCGCACCTGTTGATAGCTCAGGTTGTCCTTGCGTACGTAGGGCGCCAGGTAGGTGTCGAAGGAGCTGAAGGCCTGGGCGCCGGCCCACTCGTTCTGAAGGGTGCCGAGGAAGTTGACCATCTGCCCCAGCGCGCTGGACAGGTGCTTCGGCGGCCCGGCTTCGACGCGGCCCGGCACGCCGTTAAGGCCCTCGCTGAGTAGCGTGCGCAGCGACCAGCCGGCGCAGTAGCCGGCGAGCATGTCGAGGTCGTGGATATGCAGGTCGGCCTCGCGGTGGGCGACGGCGATGCCTTCGCTGTAGACCTCGTCCAGCCAGTAGTTGGCGGTGACCTTGCCGGACACATTGAGGATCAGCCCGCCCAGGGAATAGCCCTGGTTGGCGTTGGCGCGCACCCGCCAGTCTTCGCGCGAGAGGTATTCGTTCATCGACGCGGCGACGTCCACCAGCGTCTTGCGCTCGCGGCGCAAGCGCCCGTGGCGTTCGCGGTAGACGATGTAGGCGCGGGCGGTGGGGTAATGGCCGGCTTCCATCAGCGCGCGCTCGACCACGTCCTGCACGCGCTCCACGTCCAGGTCGTTCTGTGCCGGCAGGCGGGCCAGTACGCGACGGGTCAGCTCCTGCGCATGCGGCGCGGTGAACTCGCCGCAGGCTTCGCCGGCAGCGGCGATGGCACGTTCGATCTTGCTCGGGTCAAAGGCGGCGAAGCTGCCGTTACGCTTGCGCAGGCTGGTGGGAAGAGCGGCGGTTCGTGTCGGAGGCATTGGCTTTATTCCACTACATGCTGTGTCTCGATTGATTCGTGACAACAAGATGTTGTGGGAATCTAGCGGCTTCGTCTGTAGGAAAATTGACCTCGGTCAACGTCACCTGTCAGTCAATTTTTGTCATCGGAGGTATTGACCGCTGCACGCCCCGGCATCGGCTGACCCTGGGTGCGAGCCGCGTCGAACACGGCCCTGGGTGCGCGAGCAAGCTCGCTGCTACGGGGAGCATGTCGGCCCGGGCAGTAGGAGCGAGCTTGCTCGCGAACGGGACTGCGCACCGAACGTGCGCAGACTTCAGCCCAGCAGCGGTGCCAGCCGTTCTGCCAGGCGCCCGGCGAGTTGCTCGTCGCTGACATTGGTGAAACTCATGATCAGTGCCGGCTCGCGTCGGGCCTCCACACACCAGGCGTTCAGCGCTTGCAGGCCGAGGCCCTCGGCGTGGGCGCGGCGGGCGACGGCGAGGTCGTCCTGGTCCAGCGCGCCGATCAGGTGCAGTCCGCCGGGCGTGTCGGCGAAGCGCAGGCGCTCGCCGAGGCGTTCTTCCAGCGCGCTGCGCAACCACTGGCGGCGCTGGGCATAGAGCGTGCGGGTGCGCTTGAGGTGGCGGGCGAAGTGGCCGTCCTGCATGAAATCGCAGAGGGTCGCCTGCAGCAGCTCCGCGCACCCGGAGGAGAACACCTGCTGGGCGCGCACGAAGTCTTCCACCAACTCCGCCGGCACCACGAGATAGCCCAGGCGCAAGGCAGGAAAGAGCACCTTGCTGAAGGTGCCGGTGTAGAGCACGCGGCCGGCGCGGTCCAGGCTTTTCAGTGCCGGCAGCGGGAAGCCGGCGTAGCGGTATTCGCTGTCGTAGTCGTCCTCGACTATCCACGCGCCGCTGCCCGCCGCCCAGTCCAGCAGGGCCAGGCGGCGCGGCAGGCTCAAGGCAACGCCGGTGGGGCTCTGCTGCGACGGGGTGACCAGTGCGAAGCGGGCATCCGGCGCACGGGCGATACCGTCCTCCACGCACAGGCCATCGGCGTCCACCGCGACGGGTACCGGCACGCCGCCGGCACGGCGCAGCAGTTCGCGGCCGCGCGGGTAGCCAGGGTCCTCGTGCCAGAAGCGCTGGCCGGGTTCGAGCAGGGTGCGGCTGATGAGGTCCAGCGCGCCCTGGTAACCCGCGCAGATGAACACTTGCGCGGGGTCGCAGACGATGCCGCGCGAGATGCCCAGGTAAGCGGCGACCGCTTCGCGCAGCGGCCCATAACCGCAGGGTTCCGGATAAGCCAGCATGGACGCGCTCTGCTGGCGCAGCCGCCGCGCGCACAGGCGTGCCCAGAGTGCGCGAGGAAATGCGTCCAGCGCCGGTACGCCAAGCTGGAACGGCCGCAGGCTCGGGCCATGGGCTATCAGGCCGGGCAGGGTGCGCTCGACGGTATCCGGCGCGGCCGCCACGGCCGGCGCGCTGGCCGTGCGCCCCGCCAGCTGCGGAGAGACGACGGTGCCCGCCGGTCCGCGCGCCAGCAAATAGCCTTCGCTGGTCAGCAGTTGGTAGGCCAGCTCCACGGTGCCGCGCGCCACGCCCAGTTCGCCCGCCAGCCCGCGCACCGGCGGCACGCGCTCGCCCGGGCGCAGCGCGCCACGGGTGATGGCATCGCGGATGCGCTCGTAGAGCTGCCGGTAGATCGGCAACTCCTGGCTTGGGTCCAGCGGTTGGCGGAACGAATCGACGGGTGTGGTCATGGCCTATCCAGGGCGGGAAAAGTCCCGGAAGACGACTATGCCATGACCGGCATCAAGTCGTCCCGGCGGCCGCGATGCAGGATCAGCGTCTAGGCTTGCAGGCAGTGTTGAAAAGCAGGGCTCGCGACTCCATCTGTTGTTGCAGAACCCGCTTTTTTCCACCTGTTCGCCTCGCAGCGCGCGCAGCAGTTCCGGCTGCCCGCGCGAATCCCCGTGTCCCAGGCGCCGACAGGTCCAACGCATGTGAGGAGTGACCGCTACCGATGGAATTCAAGGACTATTACGCCGCGCTCGGGGTCGAGCCCGATGCCGACGAGAAGGCGATCAAGACCGCCTACCGCAAGCTCGCGCGCAAGTACCATCCGGACGTCAGCAAGGAGCCGGACGCCGAGGCAAAATTCAAGGACGTTTCCGAAGCCTACGAAGTGCTGAAAAGCCCGGAGAAGCGCGCTGAATATGACGAACTGCGCCGCTATGGCTCACAGGGGCCGCAGTTCGAGGCGCCGCCCGGCTGGCAGCCGCGTGGTGGTTTCGACGGCCCGTCGCCGGGGCACGAACAGGACTTCAGCGACTTCTTCGAGCAGATCTTCGGCAGCCGTGCCGGCGGCGCTCACGCAGGCTTCGGCGGTGCGCGCCAGCCGCAGGCCCATCGTGGCCAGGACGTGGAGATGGAGGTCCCGTTGTTCCTCGAGGAAACCCTCTCCGGCGACAGCCGGCCCATCAGCTTCAGCCTGCCCAGCTACGACGAATACGGCCGCAAGCTGCCGCCACAGAACAAGACGCTGAACGTGAAGATTCCCGTGGGCACCGCCGACGGCGAACGCATCCGCCTCAAGGGGCAGGGCGCACCGGGCATCAACGGCGGGCCGGCGGGCGACCTGTACCTGGCGATCCGCCTGGTGCCGCACCCGGTCTTCGACGTCGAGGGCCGCGACCTGATCGTCACCGTGCCGGTGGCGCCCTGGGAAGCGGCGCTCGGCGCCAAGGTGGAAGTGCCCACGCTGAGCGGGCGGATCAACCTCGGCATCCCGGCCAACAGCCAGGCCGGCCAGCGCCTGCGCATCAAGGGCAAGGGCCTGCCGAACAAGGGCGAGGCCGCTGCCGGCGACCTCTACGCGGTGCTCAAGGTGGTGATGCCGAAGACGGCGGACGAAGCGACCCGCAAACTCTGGGAAGAACTGGCTGCCAAGGCGGCCTTCGACCCCCGTGCCGATTGGGGTAAACGCGCATGACGACGACAGTGATGGTGGTGGACCTCGACGAGCTCTGCCAGTCGGTGAACCTCCCCCGCGACGTGCTCGTCGAGATCGTCGAGGTGGGGATCGTGGAACCTCGCGAGCAACGCGCAGGCCTATGGGTCTTCGATTACCAGGCGGTCAGCGTGGTGCGCCGTGCGGTGCGCCTGCGCCGCGAGTTCGAGCTGGACTGGCCGGGCATCGCCCTCGCGCTGCGCCTGCTGGACGAGGTGGATGAGCTGCGCGCGGAGAACCGTTACCTGCGCCAGCGCCTGGCGCGATTGCTGGAGGATTAACGGTTTACTGGGCGCTGGTCGCTGCGCTGGCTGCATCGAGCGGGATGAACTGCATCAGGCCCAGCAGCGGCGCGGCGAGAAGGCCCTGTACGTAGTTGATTCCGCTGCGCCGCAGGCTTTCATGGTTCATCTGCGCCAGCAGCTCCAGGCGGCCGATCATGCGGCCGAACTCCCGCTCGAACGACAGGTTGCGTCCGCTGCTGCTGATCTCATTGGAGAGCAGTAGCGGCTGGCCGTGGCTGTCGGTGCGACTGGCCAGCAGCCAGGCGGCCACCTCGATGTTCCAGGCCGC
The DNA here is from genome assembly GCF_000313755.1 of Pseudomonas nitroreducens TX1. Classification (GTDB taxonomy): domain Bacteria; phylum Pseudomonadota; class Gammaproteobacteria; order Pseudomonadales; family Pseudomonadaceae; genus Pseudomonas; species Pseudomonas nitroreducens_A. Next base: position 16,638 of record NZ_AMZB01000126.1, read on the forward strand.
GTTGGCGGTCATCTGCGCGTTCAATCCACTGAGCAGATGCTGCGTGTCGGTTCCGCCGTAAAGCTCGAAGAGCATGCTGCCCATCCCGTAGATCAGCGTGCCGGCCCGGTCCCCCTGGAAGTCGGGGGCGAAGGCCAGGGGAAGCACGTCCACCGACTGCCTGCCGTCCAGCCCCGGCAGCGGCTGTTGATTGCGGATGGCGTCCATGACCCGTTGGTGAGCCTGTTCACGCGAAGTCGCGCCTGTTTTCTTCCATTGGCCGGGATTGCGCTTGTAGAGCTTGTCGAGCAGCAGTGACAGGCTATCGAGGTTGTCGCGCATCGCCAGGTTGGCGGCGCGGTTGGCGTCGTTCTGCAACATCTGCCCGGAGCTGAAGCCTTCGCCGTCGACATCCTTCTTTACCGGTGGCGAAGAGCAACCGGCGAGCAGGGTCAGAGCAAGCACACAGGATGAAATAGGGCGCAGCAGCATCGGAGGTCCGGGCGCGGGAGTCAGGCCTGAACCTTGGCTTTTGGGAGGATGTGGAGCCAGCCGGAAAGATGGCGAATGCCAGGCGCCGCAGCGACCTGCCAACGGTTACTCAGAATGACGGGGGAAGGGAACGCGCCGGCGGGCCGGCGCTACGGGAAATCAGCGGGGCTGGTTCTGTTCGATCCAGCCGGCGAAGGCGTCGATGATGCTTTGCAGGAAGGGCTGGGTTTTCTCCGACAGCTTGCCGGCTTCGTCGAAGAAGCCGCCGGCGCCACCCAGGTAGGCTTCGGGCTGTTGCAATACCGGCATGTTGAGGAATACCAGCGACTGGCGCAGGTGATGGTTGGCACCGAAGCCGCCGATGGCGCCCGGCGATGCGCTGACCACGGCGCAGGGCTTGGCATTCCACGCGCTCTTGCCATAGGGGCGCGAGCCGACGTCGATGGCGTTCTTCAGCACGCCGGGCACCGAGCGGTTGTATTCGGGGGTGACGAAAAGCACCGCGTCAGCGCGGGCGATGCGCTCGCGAAAGGCAGTGTAGCTGGCGGGTGGCGCACCGACGTCGAGCTCTTCGTTGTACAGCGGCAGGTCGCCGATCTCCACGATTTCCAGTTTAAGGTTGGCCGGCGCCAGGTTGGCAAATGCCTTGGCGATCTTGCGGTTCAGGGATTCCTTGCGCAGGCTGCCGACGACCACGGCAACATCGAAGACTTGGCTCATGACGACTCCTCTTGATCGGGGTATTGAGCCGTTTGTTATAGACGATGGACGTGACATTGCGTGGACATGGATCAAGCTTCGACCATCATGTCCCAGTCGTTCTGCATGATCTTGGCTCTGTGGGGTGGGGCATCGCGTGGCTAGAGTGGCGACAAGTTCCGCACTGTCCGATTCGAGGTCTCCATGTGCATGAAAGTCTTCTTCGCCGGCGCCAGTGGCGCCATCGGTCAGCGCCTGCTGCCGATGCTGCTGGAGCGCGGTTACCAGGTGCTGGCGATCAGTCGCTCCGCACAGCGGGCCGCCGTACTGGAGGCCGCCGGGGCGCGCGCGAAGGTACTGGACGTCTATGACGCGCCGGCCCTGCAGGCCGCCATGCTGGAGTTCCAGCCGCGCTGGGTGATTCACCAGCTCACCGATCTGCCAGCCGGTCTCGACCCGGTCCTGATGCCTGCCGCCCAGCCGCGCAATGCGCGTCTGCGTCGTGAGGGCACGGCCAACCTGGTTGCGGCAGCTCGTGCGGCCGGCGTGGAGCGCATGGTGGCGCAGAGCATCGCCTGGGCCTATGCGCCGGGGGAGTTGCCGCTGCACGAGGAGCAACCGCTGGACCTTGGCGCCGAAGGTCCGCGCGCCGTCAGTGTCGGCGGCGTGGCGGCGCTGGAAGAGGCGGTGCTCGGTGCCCGGCCGGTGGAGGGCATCGTGTTGCGCTACGGTCGGCTCTATGGGCCCGGTACGGGCGCAGATGCGGCTGATCCGCGGCTGGCCGTGCATGTCGACGATGCCGCCCGCGCCGCGCTGCTGGCGCTGGAGTGGGGCGCGCCCGGTGCCTACAACATCGCCGAACAGGACATCGAAGTCAGCTCGGCCAGGGCGCGCCATCGCCTGGGCTGGCAACCGGGGTTTCGCCTGGTGGGAGTACCGGCATGAACTTCGCGCTGACGCGAGAAGCGCGTACCGGCGTGGCGCTGGCTGCTGCCGTGGCCGCTGGCGCACTGCTATGGCAGCCTGGGGCGCGGCCGGTGCTGAGTCTTGCCCAGAGCCATGCCGGGCACACAGCTAGCACGCGCCCGGCCACGCAGGTGACGACCCTGTCCTGCGAGCCGCTGGCCGATATGCCCGGCAAGGTCGTGACCACGCTGCAGGTGGATTTCCCGCCCAACGGCTACACCCCGGCGCACCGCCATCCCGGCGCGGTGACCGCCATCGTGCTCAGCGGCCAGGTGCGCTCGCGGATGCAGGGCCTTCCGGCGCAGACCTACGGCGCGGGCCAGACCTGGTTCGAGCCCAGCCGCGAACTGCACCTGTTCGCTGAGAATCCCAGTGCCAGTGAGCCCGCGCGATTGCTGGCGGTCATCGTCAACGACGACGGCTGTGGTCCGCTGGTGATCCCCGAGCCGCCCCTTGAGCACCACTCTTGACCACTATCCTTGATACATCGCGAAAGGAGATTCGCATGACCCCGCTCACGCCCTTCAGTGCTGCCCAGCTCGATGCGACCCTGGCGCGCCTCGGCATGCCTGCGGAGCGCCCCGCGCCGACGCTGGCGAACCTCGACCTGCTGATCGTCGCGGCGCTGCATCACCTGCCTTTCGAGAACCTCGACGTGCTGCTGGACAAGCCCATCCGGATCGAGCCGGACGCGGTGTTCGCCAAGGTCGTCGAGCGTCAGCGCGGCGGCTACTGCTTCGAGCTGAACAGCCTGTTCGCCCGCCTGCTCGCCAGCCTGGATTACCGCGTGACGCTGCTGGTGGCGCGGGTACGCTGGGGATTGCCGGCGGATGCGCCGCTGACGCCGCAGACCCATCTGCTGCTGCGGGTCGATCTGGCCGAAGGGCCGCATCTGGTTGATATCGGCTTCGGCGGTCCGGCCTCGCCGCACGCGCTGCCTTTGCGGGTGAACCAGGAATTGGCCGGCGGCTGGCGCATTGCCGGTTCTCTCGACGGCGAGCTGGAGATGGCGACGCGCTCAACGTCGTCCTGGCAGACGCTGTATCGCTTCACCCTGGAGCCGCAAGAGTGGGCCGACTACACCATGCGCAACTGGTACACCTCGACCTACCCGCAGAGCGTGTTCCGCAACTCCCTGCGCGTGGCATTCAGCCAGGCGGGGGCGCGGCTGTCGCTGTTGAACGGGCACTTCACGCGACGCAACACAGACGGTTCGGTCGAGCAGCGCGCCATCGACAGCATCGATGAATTGTTGGACGTGCTGGACAGGCAGTTCCTTCTGAAAGCCGGCGATCTCGATGGCGGAGCGCTGCGCAGCCGGCTGGCTCAGTTGCTCGACTCCACGGCGCTCAGGGTCTGATCGTTGTCCCGCCCGGCGCTGGCAGGGACATCCGGCGCGACACCGATGGCCAGGCGCACGGTGCGGCCGGGCAGCTCGTCGCGCTGCAGCTCGCCTCCGGGCTTGCCGACGAACCAGCTGCCATTGATGTCCGAGGCGTGACATTGCAACTGGCGCTCGCCGCTCGTTGCGTCCGGCAGCAGCCAGCGGCAGCGGCCATCGAAGATGCGCGTTCCCTTTTTCGGCATCCCGCGGACGCCGGCGGGGAGGCGGTCGCGGATGGACAGGTGGGCGAAGCTGATGTCGGGCGCCACGGCGTCCTGGGGATGGGTGGCCGATTCGCCGTCCATCTCCAGACGGATATGGCTCAGCACACGTGTGCAACCTTCGCTGCGCAGGCTCAGGGGCACCGCGTAGCTGACCCGGTAGGGTCGTTCGCTGTGTCCAGGCGTGGCGAAGATGCGCCGGTTGAGGTCGTCGCCTGCGGAAGCGTCGCAGTGGTGGCCTTCGGGAGGGGAGTAGCGCGCGTCACCCACCAGGCTGAAATCACCGGGAAGGTCGGCTTCCAGGGTGAACTCGTTGCTGGCGCAACCGCCCAGGGCAAGGGCCGCCAGCGCGGGAAGCAGGCGCCGGGCAATGCGGCGGAGGGGGCGGGAAGGCATGGAGTGTCCTGCGGCAGCCGAAACTGCGCGGGAGCATCCGTCGATCGGTCAAGCAGCTGAATCGGATTACCCTGCTCTGGATGTAGGAATGCGGTCAGCCGGACGGGCGTTACGCAGTCGTTCAGCCGATCATCCCAAAGCCGCGCGCCATCAAGCTCGCCAGCAGCGGCAGGATCATCAGCGCCAGCAGCTCCACGCGGAGGGTCATGATCACCAGCTTCGCCTGGCGTTCGCTGGGCACCGGGACGCGCCCTGCCTTGAGCTCGTTGCGCCAGTTGAGGAAGGTCATGGTCGGCAGGATCGACAGCAATGCCACCAGCACGAACAGGCCGATCTTGGCGTGGAACAGGCTGTTGTGCAGGTAGTAATCCGCGCCTTTGGCGAACCAGACCACCCGCGCCGCGCCGGTCAGCAGCACGACGCCGGCGCAGGCGCCGTAGGCCAGGTCGACAATCACCAGGCTGCGCGCCCGCGACAAGTCCAGCGGCAGGCGGAACAGTTGGTGCTCCAGCACCAGCAGGGCGAACAGGATGAAGATCGACAGGTAGTGCAGGTACGCGGCGATGGCTTGGGCCATGGTTGGGTCCTCTGCTGGGGCCTTTGCGGATCAGGCTGAAGCTGGCGGCGAGCTGAAACTCACCCGGTCACGCCCGGCCTGCTTGGCACTGTAGAGCGCGGCATCGGCGCGTTCCAGTGCCTGGTCGACCTGTTCGTCCCCTGCCAGCAGCGTGCAACCGATACTCAGGCTGACCGGCAGCGGGCCGTCGGCCAATGCCACGGGTTCATTGGCGATCAGCTGGCGCACGCGCTCGGCGATCCGTTGCAGCTCCTTACTGTCCTTCACCCGCAACAGGGCGACGAATTCCTCGCCGCCCTGGCGCACCAGCAGGTCGTCCGGGCGCAAGGCGGCGCGCAGGCGCCGGGCGCATTCGCGCAGCACCTGGTCGCCGGCCGCATGGCCGTGCCTGTCATTGATGGATTTGAAATGGTCGAGGTCGGCGTAGATCACTCCGAGCTCGGCCTGATGCTCCCGCGCCAGGCGGCATTCGCGGTCCTGGAAAGTGTCCAGCGCGCCACGGTTCCACAACTGGGTCAGCGGGTCGAGCAGGGCCTTGCGCTGTTCGCGGTCCACTTCCACGCGCAGGTCGCGGTTGCTCTGGATCAGGCTGCGCAGTTGCAGGTAACCCTCGGCGAGCGTGGCGAGATCGCGGAAGTTCGCCTGCTGTGCGGCGCTGAGGGTGCGCGGCCGAGGGTCGACCATGCACAGTGTGCCGATGGCCTGGCCATTGCCGGCGCGCAGCGGGCGGCCGGCGTAGAAGCGGATATAGGGCGGGCCGAGCACCAGCGGATTGTCGGCAAAACGCGGGTCGCGCTTGGCGTCGGGCACCAGCAGGGTGCCTTCGCTGAGAATGGCGTAGCCGCAGAAGGAGACGTCACGCTTGGTCTCGCTGGCGTCCAGCCCGACCTTGGCCTTGAACCACTGACGGTCCTGGTCGATCAGGCTGATCAGTACGGTGTCGACCTGAGCCAGGTCCTGGGTGAGCTGCACCAGCGTATCCAGGTAATGCTCGGCCGGGGTGTCGAGCAGGTTCATCGCATCCAGAGTCTGCTGACGCAGGGACTCGTCAGTGGGAATGGGACAAGCCGGCATGGATTCTCCTCGAAAGATTCAGGGGCTGGCGGGCGCCTGCCAGGCGTCCTGACGCGTCAGTCGCCAGGCATAGGCTGCGAGGATCAGTCCGCGCAGCAACATGAAGCATAGGAAGGTTAGCCACAAACCGTGATTTCCCCAGCCCTGCAGCGCAAGGCCGAGCGGCAGGCTGGCGGCACAGGCGAGCAGCATGGCGTTGCGCATCTCGCGAGCCCGCGTGGCGCCAATGAACAGACCATCGAGCAGGTAACTCCACATGCCGACGAGCGGCAGGCAGGCGAGGTAGGGCAGGTAGTGGTCGGCGGTGGCGCGCACTTCCGGGATGTCGCTCTGCAGGGCGATGAACAGGTGGCCGAAGACGGAGAAGAAGACGACGAACAGCAGGCTGGCGATCAGCGACCAGCCACACGCGACCACCAGCGAGCGGCGCAGCGCGGTGCGGTCGCGACCGCCGATGGCGTGGCCGCACAGCGCCTCGACGGCGTGGGCCAGGCCGTCGAGGGCATAGGCCGTGACCATCAGGCCGTTGAGCAGCAGCGCGTTGGCCGCCACCGTGGCGTCGCCCAGACGTGTGCCCTGCACCGTTAGCAGGAAGAACACGCCCTGGAGCGCCAGGCTGCGGATGAAGATGTCGCGGTTGACCATCAGCAGCGGCCGCCAGCTGGCCCAGGCGCGCAGGCGCGACCAGTCCGGCTGGCCGGGGTAACGCCTGAGCGAGCCACGGGTCAGCGCCAGACCCAGCAGCGCGCCGCCCCATTCGGCGGTTACCGCGGCCTTTGCCGCGCCGGCGACCCCCCAGCCCAGGCCCATCACGAACCACAGGCTGAGCACGATGTTGATGAGGTTGGTGGTCAGCAGGATCGCCAGCGGCGCGCGGGCGTTCTGCGTGCCGAGGAACCAGCCGACCAGCGCATAGGTGGCCAGCGCTGCGGGCAGGCCGAACAGGCGGGTGTGGAAGAACTCGCGGGCCAGCACATCCAGCTCGGGGGACGGGCGCATCAGCTCCAGCGCGGGGCCGGTCAGCGGCACCGCCAGCAGGCCGAGCAGCAAGGCGAGGCCGAGAGCCAGCAGCAGGCCCTGGCCGAGAATGCGCCGCAGCGCTCCACCCTCTTCACGCCCGGCAGCCTGGGCGGCGAACCCGGTGGTGCCCATGCGCAGGAAACCCAGCACACCCACCAGCAGGGTGTAGAGCCCGCCACCGACCGCCACGGCGCCAAGCTGGTGCGCGTGCGGCAGGTGGCCGATCACCGCGCTGTCCACTAGGGTGACCAGCGGCACGGAAACGTTGGAGAGGATCATCGGCGCGGCCAGCGCCCAGACGCGGCGGTGGGTCGGCGAATGCCGCCAGGCTTCGAGTAGGAGGTTCATGAGGATATGAAAGGACGAATGGAATTAAATGTGTAGGAAGTTGCTGATGTTGTGCAGGGAAACTCCCTAAGGACAGGGTTGGGAGATGAGTCGTGCAGGTACATCTCGTAAAGTGCCGCCCCCAATATTTCCATATGCATCCAGGGCTCCCATGTCTCGCTACATAGACTCGGCAAGTAATCAAGGTGTGCTGTTTCGGGTTGTGCTGGGACTTGTGCTTGCGCTGTTCGCGCGGTCGGTCTGGGCGCAGTGTTCCTTCGACAGTGGTTACTCGTTGAATAACGCCACGGTGACACTGCCTAGCACCCTGACCGCCAGGCGTGACATGCCGGTGGGCACGATTCTGTTCGATTCTGGATGGGTCAATGGCGGCAGCACGCACATTCATTGCAATGCGGCGGATACAATCAGTTACGGCTATGCGAGCGCGGTCGCTCCCGTCAGCGGCATGTAGGCTGTCTACGAAACCGGTGTCCCGGGCATTGGTATCAAGGCCGCATACTCCAACAGCTACGCCTCCCAGCCGGCGAACATTGATAGCGTGAATCTTACTGCGGGTTCTGTACTGCTGGTATGGCCACGTGCGGTGAACTCCGATGTAAAAAATGCTGGGTACACTCCGGCAGGGCTGTACCGCATCCAATTGGTAGTAACGGGGCCGCTGGTGTCGGGGAGTCGTACCATGACATTGCCTAATCCGACAGCGCAGACGATCTACGGCAGTTTGCTGACTAACCAGGCCAGCTTCTCCACCCCAACGGTCATTGTGGAAACGCTCTCCTGCACGGTAAACACGCCGACCGTCGCAGTACCGTTGAAAGATGTTCTGGTCCGGCAGTTCCAGGGCGTTGGCAGTACGCTGGGGACTAAACCGTTCACCGTCGATGTCACGTGCCCTGGTGGAGTGGCGGTTGCCTATCAGCTTGATGGTACGAGCCCGTCCGGCGGAGGCGCAATGGGACTGATCCAGAACAGTTCTGGGACGGGTATGGCTACCGGTGTGGCAGTGCAAGTGCTGAAGTCTGATGGCAGTACACCGCTGCCGCTGGCCACTCAAACGAGTCTGGGCACTTCCGTCAGCGAGAACCAGGCGATGCCCATTTCACTCAATGCGCGGTATTACCAGACGGAGAGTAGCGTCTCACCGGGGCAGGTGAGCGCGACCGCCTATGTCACGATGTACTACCAGTAAGCGAGCAACTGAGTACCTGGCCGATGTGCGATCAACCCATTTTCTTGCGGTACGCGCAATAGCCGGGACGCGGGCCGACCTGGGGGTGGTTGCGGCAGGTGTCCGGGCGCTTGGCGTAGACGCTGCACAGGCGCGTCTTGCGGTCGAGGAAGTAGCAGTCGCCATTGCTGGTGCGGGTCAGGGTGAAGATGCCGCTCTTCTGGTTGAAGCGCTCGACGACGCCTTCCTTCAGCAGGCGCTTGGCGATGTTCTTCGCCGGCTCGTCGCGCTCGAACTCATCGACGACGCCGATGCGGATCAGGTCGTTGACGTTCACTTCCGCCGGCATGGTGCAGCAGGTGGCGTTGCAGTCCTTGCACAGGCCCGAGGTGTACTTGGCCCAGGTTTCCAGGCGGTCCAGTTCGGCGTTGGCAATCAGCGGCGGTTTTCTCATGGCGGCATTCGGCAGGGTGGAGCGAGGCGCGCATCATAGTGGCCGGCGCGCAGATTTGCTCGGGCTTTCGACGAACAGGGCGGCGACGAACAGTACGGCGCTCTACAGAACGGCGATTGCGCCGTTCTCGCGCAGGTACTCCTTGAAGGTCGGGTAGCAGATGAGGAACCAGGGCGTGAAATGCGCCGGGTGGGCAGCCATCTCGGCTTCCAGTTCGGGCAGGGCGACGTAGCGGAAGGCGTCGGCTTCTGCGGGATCGGGGCGCGGCGGCTGCTCGTCGACGGCGCCGAACAGGTGGCCGTATTCGTTCTCGACCATGCCGTTGGCCAGCTCCAGGCGGTAGCTGAACTCGAAAAGTTTGCGCAGCTCGACCTCCATGCCCATCTCTTCGCGCAGCCTGCGCTCGGCGGCGTGCTTCGCCGATTCATCAGGATAGGGATGGCCGCAGCAGGTGTTGCTCCACAGGCCGCCGCAATGGTATTTGCCTGCCGCGCGGCGCTGCAGCAGCAGCTCGCCGGCGCGGTTGAAGACGTAGACCGAGATGGCGCGGTGGCGTAGCCCGCGCCGATGGGCTTCGAGCTTCTCCATGGTGCCAGTCGGAGTGTCGTGTTCGTCGACCAGAATTACCTGGATCTCGGTCATCAAGTGCTCCCGCGAGAGTGCCTTCCATGCTCAGCGTAGACGGACGGACATCAGCCCTTGCGGATCATCCAGATACCGACGGCGATGGCGGCCATGCCGGCGATCTTCAGGGCGCTCACCGGGGCTTCCTTGAAACCGGCCCAGCCGAAGTGGTCCAGCGCCAGCGCCATGCCCAGCTGGCCGGCAAGCACCAGCACCATGAACATCAGCGCGCCGACGCGCGGTGCGGCGAAGGCGGCGATGAAGATGAAGAACATCCCCAGGAAGCCGCCACACCACTGCCACCAGGGCATCCCGCGCATTGCCGCGAGGCTGGGGAATTCGCGGTTGGCCAGGGTCAGCGCGAGCAGGCCGAGCATGCCGACGAAGAAGGAAATCAGCGCGGCGGCCAGCACGCTGGACACCTGCTTGGCCAACTGGCCGTTGATGCCGGCCTGAAGTGGCAGGCAGGCGCCGGCGATCAGCGGCAGAACGAACAACCACCAGGGCGGCGTAGGCATGGGAAACTCCGAAAAAGGTCTGAAGGCCGAGCCGCGATGTGCTGGCCCGCGGTCGATCGAGAATAGACAGCCGCGTAGTATGCACCAGACCGGCGCATCGCTCCCGCCCCGATGGAGACCCCGACCATGGCCACCCGCGCGTCCCGTACCCTGAGCGTCCGTATCGAGCGGCCTCGGGACATCGCCTACGACTTCCTCGCCGACCCGAAGAACTTCCCTTACTGGGCCTCCGGCCTGTGCAGCGCCATCGAGCCGCTGGAAGGCCAGCTCTGGCTCGCGCAGACACCCCAGGGGCCGATGCGGGTGCGCTTCTCCCCGCGCAATACCTTCGGCGTGCTCGACCACGACGTCCTGCCCGAGCAGGCGCCCGCCATCCACATTCCGCTGCGGCTGATCGCCAACGGCGACGGCTGCGAACTGCAACTCACCCTGCTGCGCCAGCCACAGATGGACGACGCCACCTTCGAGCGCGATGCGCAATGGGTGGAGCGCGATCTGCAGGCGATCAAGGTGTTGCTGGAGTCGTGATATTGCGCCGTTCCTACAGGTTTACAGAGGAATCGACCCTATAGGAGCGAGCTTGCTCGCGAACGAGTCAGCCTGCGGCTTCGGTGTCTGGCGGTTCGCGAGCAAGCTCGCTCCTACAAAAAGCCTCACAACCGGGCGGCGAGTTCCGCGCCTTCGCGGATCGCCTGTTTGGCATCCAGTTCGCGTGCCACGCTGGCGCCGCCGATGACGTGGTAGCGCAGGTTCTGCGCCGCCAGGGTCGGCTGCAGTTCCAGCAGCGGTTCCTGGCCGGCGCAGATCACCACGTTATCCACCGCCAGGCATTGTTCCTGGCCGTCGATGCGCACGTGCAGGCCGTCGTCGTCGATGCGCAGGTATTCCACGCCGCCGATCATCCGCACGCCGTGATGCTTGAGGTGCGCGCGGTGCACCCAGCCGCTCGTCTTGCCCAGCCCGGCGCCGGGTTGGCCTGCCTTGCGTTGCAGCAGCCAGAGTTGCCGGCGGGGTGCCGCGGCGACCGGCGGGATCAATCCGCCACCCGTGGCGTTGTCCAGGTCTATGCCCCACTGCCCGAGCCATTCCCCCAACGGTTGCGGACCTTCGCGCTCGGTCAGCAGAAAGGTGGCGACGTCGAAGCCGATCCCGCCGGCGCCGACCAGCGCGACCTTCTCGCCTACCTGCGCGCCGCGCAGTACTTCGAGGTAGCTGAGCACCTTGGCGTGGCCGATTCCGGGAATCGACGGCGTGCGCGGCTGGATGCCGGTGGCGACTATCACCTCGTCGTACTCGCCGGATAGTTCGCCGCGCCTGATCCGCCGGCCCAGTTGCACCTCGACGCCCAACTCGCCCAGGCGCGCAGCGAAGTAGCGCAGCGTTTCGTGGAACTCCTCCTTGCCAGGCACCCGCTTGGCCAGGTTGAACTGCCCGCCGATCTCGTCGGCGGCTTCGAACAGCGTCACCCGGTGGCCGCGCTCGGCGGCGACACAGGCGGCGGACAGCCCGGCCGGCCCGGCGCCGATCACCGCGATGCGCTTGTGCACGCGTGCCTTGCGGTAGCGCAGTTCGGTCTCGAATCCCGCACGGGGATTGACCAGGCAACTGGCGCGGCGGTTGGCGAAAGCGTGGTCCAGGCAGGCCTGGTTGCAGGCGATGCAGGTGTTGATCGATTCCGCGCGGCCGGCGGCGGCCTTTTCCACGAACTGTGGGTCGGCCAGCAGCGGCCGGGCCATGGAAACGAGATCGGCGTGGCCTTCGGCGAGCAACTGCTCGGCGACTTCCGGCGCGTTGATGCGGTTACTGGCTATCACCGGCACGCGCAGTTCGCCGCGTAGGCGTGCGGTGACGTCGACGAAGGCCGCGCGCGGTACCGAGGTGACGATGGTCGGCACCCGTGATTCGTGCCAGCCGACGCCGGTGTTGAGCAGGTCGATGCCGGCGCCTTCGAGGGCTCGCGCAACGGTGCGCACCTCGTCCCAGCTGTTGCCGCCTTCCACCAGGTCGAGCAGCGACAGGCGGTAGCTGATGAGGAAGCGCTCGCCCAGCGCGCGGCGGATGCGGCGGACGATCTCCAGCGGCAGGCGCATGCGGTTGCCCAGATCGCCCCCCCAGCGGTCTTCGCGCTGGTTGGTGCGCGGGCAGAGGAACTGGTTCAGCAGGTAGCCTTCGCTGCCCATGATCTCCACGCCGTCGTAACCGGCGGCGTGGGCGAGCCTCGCGCAGCGCACGAAGGCGGCAAGGGTGCGCAGGATGCCGCGTTCGGACAACTCGCGCGGGGTGAACCAGCTGATCGGCGATTTCACCGGCGAGGCCGAGACCACCAGCGGATGATAGCCGTAGCGCCCGGCGTGGAGAATTTGCAGCAGTATGCGCCCGCCCTCGCGGTGCACCGCCTGGGTCAGGCGCCGGTGTGCCGGCACCTGCAGGCCGCTGGTCAGGCTGCTGCCCAGCGGCAGCAGCCAGCCTTCGCGGTTGGGCGCAAAGCCGCCGGTGATGATCAGCCCGACGCCGCCGCGCGCCCGTTCGCGGTAATAAGCAGCGAGCTTGCCGAAATCCCACAGGCGGTCTTCCAGCCCGGTGTGCATCGAGCCCATCACCACGCGGTTGCGCAGTTGGAGGTGGCCCAGGTCGAGCGGAGCGAGCAGGTGAGGGTAGGGCGAGGCGGCAGACGACATGGCAACGCTCTTGGCAATCGGGTCATGCCACCCTAATAGGTAACGCGCGCCTCGGTTAACGGCCCGGCTGCCGGGCCGTTCGGGCATTTCGGTCAAGCGCATCGGGTTGACAGCTGCGCCACAGGTTCCAGACTGACTCCCATGGCAGGGCCTCGTGGCCCGAACGCTGGCTGAAGTGACGGAGGTCGTCATGAAAGCGATAAGAAAAAGACATGCGCGCCATTACCTGCTCGCTGCCCTCATCGGCGTGGCCCTGCTCGGGCTGCACGAATCCCTCCAGCCGGACCGCGCGCAATCCGCCTGCCGCAGGGACGGCCAGAGTATCTCCTGCGCCTACCCGCCCGTTGCCCATTTGGGGGTACTCGGCAGCACGTTCTGAGTGACGCACTGACGCGCGTCAATGCGCCGCAAAGCCTCCGCGTGCAAGGTCTGCCCCGCTCAAAGCTGGCGCATTGCGCCCGCTTGGCTATCTTTTAAGCGGCAAGGGTCCGGCCATGTACCGGACGTACGCTGCCTGATCAGGAGACGCACGATGGATATGAACCGTCGGCAATTTTTCAAGGTCTGCGCCGTGGGCCTTGGAGGATCGAGCCTGGCGGCACTCGGGGTTGCGCCCCCGGATGCCTTCGCCGACCAGATCCGCCACTTCAAGCTTGCGCGCACCGTCGAGACCCGCAACACCTGCCCCTACTGCTCGGTGGGCTGCGGCATCCTCATGTACAGCCAGGGTGATGCGGCGAAGAACGTCGCGCAGAACATCATCCACATCGAGGGTGACTCCGATCACCCGGTCAACCGTGGCACCCTCTGCCCCAAAGGCGCTGGTCTGCTCGACTTCGTACACAGCCCCAACCGCTTGAAGTATCCGGAAGTTCGCGAAGCCGGCTCTTCTGAGTGGAAGCGCGTCGGCTGGGACGAGGCGCTGGACCGCATCGCCAAGCTGGTGAAGGAAGACCGCGACGCCAACTTCATCGAGAAGAACGGCCAGGGCCAGACCGTGAACCGCTGGCTGACCACCGGCTTCCTGGCCGCATCGGCGTCTTCCAACGAAGCGGGCTACATCACCCACAAGGTGATGCGTTCCCTGGGACTGCTGGCGTTCGACAACCAAGCGCGTGTCTGACACGGCCCGACGGTGGCAAGTCTTGCCCCGACGTTTGGCCGTGGAGCCATGACCAACCACTGGACCGACATCAAGAATGCCGATCTGATCCTGATCATGGGCGGAAACGCCGCTGAAGCGCACCCGTGCGGCTTCAAGTGGGTGACCGAGGCCAAGGCGCACAACAAGGCGCGCCTGCTGGTGGTCGACCCGAGGTTCACCCGTTCCGCTTCGGTGGCCGACTACTACGCGCCCATCCGCACCGGCACGGACATCGCCTTCCTCGGCGGCCTGATCAACTACCTGCTGGAAAACGACAAGTACCAGAAGGAATACGTGCACAACTACACCGACGTCTCCTTCATCGTGAAGGAAGGCTTCGGCTTCGACGATGGGCTGTTCAACGGCTACGACGCCGAGAAACGCACCTACCCGGACAAATCCTCCTGGCAGTACGAACTGGGCGAGGACGGTTTCGCCAAGGTCGACCCGACCCTGACGCACCCACGCTGCGTGTTCAACCTGATGAAGCAGCACTACAGCCGCTATACGCCGGACGTGGTGAGCAACATCTGCGGCACGCCCAAGGACATGATGCTCAAGGTGTGGGAGGAAATTTCCACCACCGCGGCGCCGACCAAGGTCATGACCATCATGTACGCCCTGGGCTGGACGCAGCACTCGGTAGGCGCGCAGATGATCCGCACCGGTGCGATGGTCCAGCTGCTGCTGGGCAATATCGGCATGCCCGGCGGCGGCATGAACGCCCTGCGCGGCCACTCCAACATCCAGGGCCTGACCGACCTGGGATTGCTGTCCAACTCGCTGCCCGGTTACCTGACCTTGGCTGGCGATGGCGAACAGGACTACAACGCCTACATCACCAAGCGCACCAGCAAACCGCTGCGCCCGGGGCAGTTGTCCTACTGGCAGAACTACCCGAAGTTCCACGTCAGCCTGATGAAGGCGTGGTTCGGCAAGTCGGCCACCAAGGAGAACAACTGGTGCTACGACTGGCTGCCCAAGCTGGATATGCCCGGCGCCGGCTACGACGTGCTGCGCTACTTCGACATGATGTACCAGGGCAAGGTCAACGGTTACTTCTGCCAGGGCTTCAACCCCATCGCCTCCTTCCCCAACAAGGCCAAGGTCAGCGCCGCGCTGGCCAAGCTGAAGTGGATGGTGGTGATGGACCCGCTGGCGACCGAAACCTCCGAGTTCTGGCGCAATGCCGGCGAGCACAACGACGTCGACACCCAGGCCATCCAGACCACGGTGTTCCGCCTGCCCACCAGTTGCTTCGCCGAGGAAGACGGCTCCATCGTCAACTCCGGCCGCTGGCTGCAATGGCACTGGAAGGGTGCCGAGCCACCGGGCGAGGCACGCACCGACATCGCCATCATGAGCGGCCTGTTGCACCGCCTGCGCGAGGCCTATCGCAAGGACGGCGGCAAGTTCCCCGACCCGATCCTCGGGCTCGACTGGCCGTACCTGACGCCCGATGAGCCGACCCCCGAGGAAATCGCCAAGGAGTACAACGGCAAGGCGCTGGCGGACCTGGTCGACCCGAACAATGGCATGGTCCTGGCGAAAGCCGGCGAGCAGTTGCCCGGCTTCGCGCTGCTGCGCGACGACGGCAGCACCGCCAGCGGCTGCTGGATCTTCGCTGGCTCCTGGACGCAGACGGGCAACCAGATGGCCCGCCGCGACAACAGCGACCCCTACGCCATGGGCCAGACCCTGGGTTGGGCCTGGGCGTGGCCGGCCAACCGGCGCATCCTCTACAACCGCGCCTCGGCGGACGTCAGCGGCAAGCCGTGGGACCCGGTGAAGAAGCGCCTGGTGTGGTGGAACGGCAAGGCCTGGGGCGGCACCGACGTGCCCGACTACAAGGTCGACGTACCGCCGGAAGCCGGGATGAACCCCTTCATCATGAACCCCGAGGGCGTGGCGCGTTTCTTTGCCGTCGACAAGATGGCCGAAGGCCCGTTCCCCGAGCACTACGAGCCGTTCGAGACGCCGATCGGCGTCAACCCGCTGCACAAGAATCCGCAGGCGATCAGCAGCCCGGCGGCGCGGGTGTTCAAGAACGACATGGAGCTGTTCGGCACGGCGAAGGAGTTCCCCTATGCCGCGACCACCTACCGGCTCACCGAGCACTTCCACTTCTGGACCAAGCATTGCCGCCTGAATGCCATCGTCCAGCCGGAACAGTTCGTCGAGATCGGCGAGGCGCTGGCCAAGGAAATCGGCATCAAGGCCGGCGACCGCGTGAAGGTCTCCTCCAACCGCGGCTTCATCAAGGCGGTGGCGGTGGTGACCAAGCGCATTCGCCCGCTGCAGGTCAACGGCCAGACCGTGCACCACGTGGGCATCCCCTTGCACTGGGGATTCTCCGGGGTCGCCCGCAACGGCTACCTGACCAACACCCTGACCCCCTTCGTGGGCGACGGGAATACGCAGACGCCGGAGTTCAAGTCCTTCCTCGTCAACGTGGAAAAGGCGTGAGGTGAAGCATGAGTAGTCAAGACATCTACGCCCGCTCCGCCACGACCTTGCCGTCCCCCTCGGTGCGGCACGAGCAGGAAGTGGCCAAGCTGATCGACGTGTCCAAGTGCATCGGCTGCAAGGCCTGCCAGGTCGCCTGCTCGGAATGGAACGAGCTGCGCGACGAGGTGGGCCACAACCACGGCACCTACGATAACCCGATCGACCTCACGGACCAGTCCTGGACGGTCATGCGCTTCACCGAGCATGAGAACCCGGCCGGCAACCTGGAGTGGCTGATCCGCAAGGACGGCTGCATGCACTGCGAGGAGCCCGGCTGCCTCAAGGCCTGCCCGAGCCCCGGGGCGATCGTGAAGTACGCCAACGGCATCGTCGACTTCAATCAGGACCACTGCATCGGCTGCGGCTACTGCATCACCGGCTGCCCCTTCAACATCCCGCGCATCTCGCAGAAGGACCACAAGGCGTACAAGTGCACCCTGTGTTCCGACCGCGTGGCGGTGGGCATGGAGCCGGCCTGCGTGAAGACCTGCCCGACCGGCGCCATCGTCTTCGGCACCAAGGAGGACATGAAGGAGCACGCCGCCGAGCGCATCGAGGACCTGAAGTCCCGCGGCTTCGAGAATGCTGGTCTTTACGACCCTGAAGGGGTGGGCGGTACGCACGTCATGTACGTACTGCACCACAACGACCAGCCCTCGCTGTACGCCGGCCTGCCGGACAAGCCGGCCATCAGCCCGATGGTCAGCCTGTGGAAAGGCCTCACCAAGCCGCTGGGCCTGCTGGCCATGGCGGGTGTGGTGCTGGCCGGGTTCTTCCACTACACCCGCGTCGGCCCCAACCGGGTCGAAGAGAACGAGGAAGACGGGCCCGACCCGCAGGCGCCGGTGCACAAGGTCGACCCCTCGGTACATGACTATGATCCGCGTACTCCACGCTGACCTTTCTGCCCGAACTGCCCCCTCTCCCTTCGGAGCGGGGCGCGCAGCCAGGGTTGGGGAGAGGGCGCTTCCAAGCTCTCCCAGGAGCCCGACGACATGAAAAAAGATATCCAGCGATACAACGCCAACGAACGGAGCAACCACTGGATGGTGGCCATTCTGTTCATCCTTGCCGGCCTCTCGGGGCTGGCGCTGTTCCATCCGGCCATGTTCTGGCTGACCAACCTGTTCGGCGGCGGCCCGTGGACGCGCATCCTGCATCCCTTCCTCGGGGTGGCGATGTTCCTGTTCTTCCTTGGCCTGGTGATCCGCTTCGCCCACCATAACCGGGTGGAAAAGCGCGACGTGCAGTGGCTCAAGCAATGGCGCGACGTGGTGACCAACCGCGAGGAAAACCTCCCGGAAGTCGGCCGCTACAACGCCGGGCAGAAGCTGCTGTTCTGGACTCTGCTGCTGTGCATGCTGGTGCTGCTGGTGACCGGTTTCGTGATGTGGCGCGCCTACTTCAGCCATTTCTTCGGTATCGACCTCATCCGGATCGCCTCGCTGCTGCATGCATTCGCCGCCTTCGTGCTCATCTGCAGCATCCTGGTGCACATCTATGCCGGTATCTGGGTGAAGGGCTCGATGGGCGCCATGCTCTATGGCTGGGTCAGCCGTGGCTGGGCGCGCAAGCACCACTCCGCATGGCTCAAGGACGTGGACAAGGGCAAGGGCCACTGACCCACGCCGTCACCGCCGGCTGGCATTGAATCGCCAGCCGGCACGAATCATCCCCTCTCCCTTCAGGGAGAGGGTCAGGGAGAGGGGCTTTCACAGCCTCGCTCCGAACCCAACAAGGAGTCCTGCGTGTCAGGCCGAATTCTCGAACCCGGGCAGATCGAAGCTGCCGCCAACATCCCGCCGCTGTTCAACCTGCCGCCTCATGATCTGTTCTCCCGCCGCGCCGCACGCCTGCGCGAGCTGGCACCGGCTAATCCCCTGCAGGGCTACCTCGAACTGATCGCCGGCGTCTGCGAATCACAGCAAGCGCTGCTGGACCGCAAGCTGTTCCTGCCCTCGCCGGATGTCGCCGCACTGGCCCGCAGCCGCGAACACCGCATGCCGCCGCTGGCGTACGAGGTGCTGGTGCGCGAAGGGGCGTGGCTGCCGTTGCTGGACGCCTTCCTCGACGCATACGAACTCACCGCCAACCCTGCCGTGGTCGAGGCATTGAAGACCCTACGCAACGCCGACTCCGGCCAGCGCAAGGCCTGGGCCCTGGGCCTGCTCAACGGCCAGTTCGACCTGTTGCCGCCAGCATTGGTGCCCTTCCTCGGTGCCGTGTTGCAGGTCGCCTTCAGCCAGTGGCTGCTGCAGCTGCCCGACGACAGCCTGGCGGAAACCGACAGCCAAACCCTCTGCCCGGCCTGTGGCGCACCGCCGGTGGCGGGGATGATCCGTCAGGAAGGCAAGTTCGCCGGCCTGCGCTACCTGTCCTGCTCGCTGTGCTCCTGCGAATGGCATTACGTACGCGTGAAGTGCAGCCACTGCGCCGAGAGCAAGGGCCTGGCCTACTACTCGCTGCAGCGCGATGGCGTGGCCAGCGACCAGGCACCGCTCAAGGCCGAGACCTGCCCCGGCTGCCAGTCCTACCTCAAGCAGTTCTACCTGCAGCACGACAAGCACGCCGAGGCCCAGGCGGACGACCTGGCCAGCCTCGCGCTGGATATCCGCCTCGCCGAGGACGGCTACCTGCGCACTGCACCGAACCTCCTGCTCGCACCAGGCGGCTCTTCGTAGGATGTGGTGGAGCGCAGCGATACCCATGCTGTCGCGACACTGGGCTTGATGGGTATCGCTGCGCTCCACCCATCCTACAAAGGCCTAACCACGTAGGGCGTATAACGCGGAACGCGTTATTCCGCCGCCGCCTTTGCGTCGAGGCAGCCGGCGGATAACCGCGAGCGGTTATTCGCCCTACACTGATTCCAGCCATCGTCCCCCGCACAAGGCCCGTCCATGACCTCGGTACGTTTGCCCTCCATCGACCGCCTGTTGCGCAGCCCGGCCTGCCAGCCGCTGCAGCAACGCTATGGCCGCGAGGCCCTGCTCAAGACCCTGCGCGACCTGCTCGACGAGCTTCGCGATCCCGCACGCCACGGCCAACTGGCTGCCGTCGAGCTGGAAGAGTCCGTGCTCGCCGGCCGCGCCGGCGAGCGTCTCGCCGCGCATCACGCCAGCCGCGTGCGCCGGGTGTTCAACCTCACCGGCACCGTGTTGCACACCAATCTCGGCCGCGCCTTGCTGCCGGAGGAAGCCATCGAAGCGATCACGCTGGCCGCGCGCTACCCGCTCAATCTCGAATTCGACCTCGCCACCGGCAAGCGTGGCGACCGCGACGACCTCATCACCGGGCTGATCCGCGAGCTCACTGGCGCCGAGGCCGTCACCGTGGTCAACAACAACGCCGCCGCCGTGCTGCTGGCGCTCAACAGCCTGGGCGCGCGCAAGGAAGGCATCATTTCCCGTGGCGAGCTGATCGAGATCGGCGGCGCTTTTCGCATCCCCGACATCATGTCCCGCGCCGGCGTGAAGCTGGTCGAGGTCGGCACCACCAACCGCACCCACGCCAAGGACTACGAAGCCGTGATCGGCCCGCGTTCCGGCCTGCTGATGCGCGTGCACACCAGCAACTACAGCGTGCAGGGCTTCACCGCCAGCGTCGCCACCCCACAGCTGGCGCAGATCGCCCACGCCCACGGCCTGCCGCTGCTGGAGGACCTGGGCAGCGGCACCCTGGTCGACCTGACCCGCTGGGGCCTGCCCAAGGAACCTACCGTGCAGGAAGCCCTGCGCGACGGCGCCGACATCGTCACCTTCAGCGGCGACAAGCTGCTCGGCGGCCCACAGGCCGGCCTGATTCTCGGCAGCAAGGAACTGATCGGGCGGATCAAGAAGAACCCGCTCAAGCGAGCCCTGCGAGTGGACAAGCTGACCCTTGCCGCACTGGAGGCCGTGCTCAACCTTTACCGCGATCCCGATCGCCTCGCCGATCGTCTCACCAGCCTGCGCCTGCTCAGCCGCCCACAGGCCGACATCCGTGTCCAGGCCCAGCGCCTGGCTCCGGCCCTGGCAACGCTGCTGGGCGGGAGCTGGAGCGCCAGCGCCGTGGATGCCTTGGGAATGATCGGCAGCGGCGCCCAGCCGGTCGCGCGCCTGCCCAGTGCCGCGCTGTGCCTGCGCCCGAACCAGCCCAAGCGCCAGCGTGGCCGCGCGCTGCTGGACCTGGAAGAACGCCTGCGCTGCCTGCCGATCCCGGTGCTCGGCCGCATTGATGACGACGCGCTGTGGCTCGACCTGCGCCAGCTCGACGACGAGCCCGGCTTTGTCGCGCAACTGCCGCTGCTGGCCGAGGACGACGCGTGATAGTCGGAACCGCCGGCCACATCGACCACGGCAAGACCTCGCTGCTACGCGCCCTTACCGGTATCGAGGGCGACCGTCGCCCGGCCGAACGCGAGCGCGGCATCACTATCGACCTGGGCTACGTCTACGCCGATTTGGGAGACGGCGCGCTCACCGGCTTCATCGATGTGCCGGGCCACGAGCGTTTCGTCCACAACATGCTCGCCGGCGCCAGCGGCATCGACCTGCTGCTGCTGGTGGTGGCCGCCGACGACGGCGTTATGCCGCAGACCCGCGAGCATCTCGCCATCGTCGAGTTGCTCGGCATCCGCCGCGCCATGGTCGTGCTGACCAAGGCCGACCGCGTTGCCAGCGAACGGGTGGAACAGGTCGCCGTTGAAGTGCGTGAGCTGCTGGCGAACGGCCCACTGACCGGCGCGCCGACTTTTCCGGTTTCCAACGTCAGCGGCGAGGGAATCGATGCGCTGCGTAAAGCCCTCGCCGATGCCGCCGGTAAGACCCATCAGCGCGCCGCAACCGGTGGCTTCCGCCTGGCGGTGGACCGCGCTTTCAGCGTCAGCGGCGCAGGCGTCGTCGTCACCGGAACGGCATTTGCCGGCACCGTGAGCGTTGGCGATGAGCTGCTGCTGGGGCATGCCGGCCGCCGCGTTCGCGTGCGCGGCCTGCACGCGCAGAACCGCGAAGCGCAGCAGGCTCTCGCTGGGCAGCGCGTGGCGGTGAACATCGCTGGCGAGCGGCTGAACCTCGACCAGATTCACCGGGGCGACTGGCTGATTGCTGGCGAACTGCATGCGCCCACCACGCGCATCGATATCGATCTGAACCTGCTGCCCAGCGAAACCCGCGCCTTCGCCCACTGGACGCCGGTGCATGTGCACCTCGGCGCGCAGGACGTCACCGGCCGCGTCGCGCTGCTCGAAGGCGAGCGTCTGCAACCCGGCGAGCGTGCCTTCGCGCAGCTGGTGCTGAATGCGCCCAGCCACGCCGTGCATGGCGATCACCTGGTGCTGCGTGACCAGTCCGCGCAACGCACCCTCGGCGGCGGCCGCGTACTCGACCCATTCGCCCCGGCGCGCAACCGGCGTAGCCCGGAGCGTCTGGAGCAGCTCCGCGCCCTGCAGGGCGATAGCCTCGAAAGCGCCTTGGCGACCCTGCTGGCCCACGCCAGCAACGGCCTCGAACCCGCGCTGCTGGCGCGCCAGTTCAACCGCCCGCGCGAAGGCTGGCAGTTGCCTGGCGAGCTGGTCGAAATCCACACCCGGCTCGGCGCACGGCTGTTCGCCGCTGAACGCTGGTCCGCACTGCAACGGCACCTGCTCGATGCCCTGCAACGCTTCCACACCGAAGCCCCCGACGAACTCGGTCCCGACCGCGACCGCCTGCGCCGCTACGCCTTTTCGCCGCTCGAACGGCCGGTCTTCATCGCCTTGCTGGAAAGCCTGCTGGCGACTGGACTAGTCGATAGCAGCGGCCCCTGGCTGCACCTGCCCGATCATCGCGTACAGCTGGGCGAAGCCGACAAGCAATTGCGCGAGCGCCTGTGGCCATTGCTGGCGGCCGGCGCCTTCGACCCGCCCTGGGTGCGTGACCTCGCCCGTGAATTGAAGGCCGAGGAGGGCGACGTGCGCCTGCTGTTGCGCAAACTCGCCCGCCTGGGCCAACTGCACCAGGTAGTGAAAGACCTGTTCTACCCTGAACGGACGCTGCGCCAACTCGCCGGCCACGCCCTGCACCTGCGTGACGAAGCCGGCATCATCCGCGCCGCCGCCTTCCGCGACCGCATCGGCATAGGCCGCAAGCGCTGCATCCAGTTGTTGGAGTACTTCGACCGCATCGGCTTCACCCGCCGCTTCGGCAATGAGCGGCGGATCAGGGAGGATTCCGCGTTGGCCATTACCACCAGCGAGACGGATTACGATGATTACCGGCGGGCGAAAGTGGAGGCTGCCAGGGCTTCTGTGAATTCCGGGGAAGGGCGGCCGGCCGAGGACATCGAAGCGGAGTTTGCCGCTCGTCGAGCCGAGGCAACTCGCAAGCAATGAAAGAAAACGGCGGTGCTGAATGGCATCGCTGGCGACAGCACATCACTTGGCCGGAGCTTCGCTGTCGCCCGACCCGTCGCACCACTCAAGAAATTTTCTGAACTCCCCGCCCCCACGTCCCTCGATAGCCCTGTTCACTACCGGGGAGTGGGTCCAATGAGTTCCTGGCTGATTCTGCTGTTCATCGCCATCACCCTGATCGCCGTCGTGCTGGATCTGGGCAAGCGCTAACGCTCTGGTAATACCTGATCGACCCGTTGCACGAGGTAGTCGTAGAACGGGTTGGAGGTCACCCGCTGGAAGAGGTCCAGCCCGACGATCAGTACGCCGCGCTCGCCGCGGGGCGTCAGTGTGCCCAGGCGGATGCCGTAGTCTTCCAGGCTGTTCGGGTACTGCCCATAGAGCGCGTCGGTGGGCGGAAAGGGCAGCGCCACGTGGGAAAGGGAGAACAGGTCCGGCGGATAGCTGGCTGCCAGCGGCTGGCTCTCCTGCTGCTGGCTGTGGGCCGGCGTATGCAGCGCGGCGGTCTGGCTGCTCTGCGGACTGTTGGAGATCACCGTCAGGTCGTAGTTGCGCTCGCGCTCCGGCAGCAGACGATCGCCGAGCGTGGCCATTTCCGGGCGCAGCAGCGGGCCGTAATTCAGCGAGCGATTGAGGTCGAACAGCACCAGTTCGCTGCCGTTGGCCGGTAGTCGGTCGTAGAGGTTGCTGATCACCGCCGGGGTGCTGACGGTGCTGTCGGCAAGGGACTGGAAGGTGAGGACAGGCGGCAGGCGAGCGAGGCTGCCGCTGCGGCTTGCGCTCTCCAGGCTGGCCTGCACGGCGTCCGTCAGCTCCACCGTCTGGCGCGCCGCCGCGATGGGGAAGGAGTTGTACTTGAACGGGTTGAACTCCGGCAGCACGCTCAGCCAGGCTGCCTTGGCGAAGGCCGGCAGCAGCGCCGGAAGACCCGCCAGGCCGGCGAATTGCGCATAGCGGGTGACGCCGATCATCGGCGAGATCAGCACCAGCTGTTTCGGCATCGTCAGGCTCGTATCGCCCAGTGCATCCAGGCTGTACTTCATCGCCAGCGCGCCGCCGTTGGAAAAGCCCACCATCAGCAGCGGTGCACCCTTGGGCAGTTGCGCGGTGGCCTCGCGTACAGCCAGCCGGGTGGCGGCCATCCAGTCTTCCCAGTCCGCATCGGTGAGCCCGGCCGGCACAGTGCCGTGGCCCGGCATGCGGATCGCGATCACCACGAAGCCCCGCTGCCGCAGGTGCTCGCCCAGGTGGCGCAGGCTGTAGGGCGAATCGGTCAGCCCGTGCAGCAGCACCGCCGCGCCGCGCACGTCACCGGCCGGGCGCATCTCGTAGGAGCGATTCCAGTCGGTGGAGAAGTGGCCGGGGTAGACCTGGCTCTGGTCGAAGTAGCGGTTGTAGGCGACGCGCTCGAAGGGTTGCAGGCTGGCCGCCATTTCCTTGCGCATGGCTTGCATCAACCGGTCCTCGGCGGCCAGGTAGCCGGCCCAGTCGGTGCGGTCGATGGCGTCGCTGTGCAGGTCCTCGGGCACCCAGGTATGCCAGGGCTCCAGCGGTGGAATGTTGCGCAGCGCGGCGACCCGCAGCCCCAACGCCAGCACGGCGATGGCGAGAATGACAATGACCAGCCAGAGTAGCGCCCTGGTGAGTTTTGCGTTCAGCATGGAATTCCCTTGTCAGCGTGCGGGACAAGCATAGAGCCCCGGCGCCACAAAGTTCGCCTGTGGATCAAAGAGCCGAGACTGCCTCGACATAACGGGCGTTGCCGATACCCACTTGAGCCCAGACCGGACGCGTCTCGTTGCCTTGCCGGTCGTACTGCTCGTCCGCGCCCCACAGCGTGATGATCTGCCCCGGAAACAGGTATTCGCTGTCGTTGAACTCGTGTGCGCCGGAGCCGTCCGCCGAGGCGATCAGTGAAAACAACTCGCCGGCCGGCAGCGCAAACACATCCACGCCCCGGTAGCGGGCAAGGTAACGCTCACTCTGGGACAGGCCGATGAACCAGATGAACCCCTGTTCGTCGCACTCGGTCTGGATCGCGGCCTGACAGAAGTAATCCGTCGGCCCGTTGTACGACTCCAGCGGGAAACCAACCGCGGCCAGCGCATCCCGCGCCATGGCTCGCGTGTCGCCGAGACAGATCGGACCAATACACTGGTGAGGAGAAATTTCGAGGATGGGTAGAGTGGGCTTCATGCCGTGGTGCTCCCTGGGAGACTGCTAGCGAGGTTAGAGCACGGACCGACAATTTGCCGTCTTTACCTGGCCAATAAAGGGCATTGAGATAGTGTTTGGCCATGGTGACATTGTCGCGCTGTGTGGGGTTCATCGAGTGACCCGGTGCCCACTGCAGCGTGTGAACAATAAGCCTGTTCCTTTTTTGCTCCACACGACCATCGCCCGCATCAGAAGCATTTCCCCTGCATTGATGTTCATTACCGTGCGTCACCCCGACATTTCAGTGCATAGGACCAAAGCTCTTTATTTCGTAGGAAACAAGGGTTAAAAAGTACATAACCTTCCAAAGGTGCGCACACATAATCCCAGCTAATTAGCTGGGATTTTTTTTGCTCCTTTTCCAGGTGAAGGAAAACAAAACTGAACCGACCATGGAGATCCTCATCCATGAATACACTTAAATTTAACACCATATTGAAAACCGGATTCTCTACAGCAGCTCTATTCACTGCGACGTTAATTCCAACTGCGCAGAGCGCGGACTACTACTGGCAATCCTATACTTCAACAATACTCATCGCCAATAGCGGAAACATCCAATTAGTCAGTGTCCCATACCCTGACGCTGACTCTAATTGTGCTGCCATTGCAGATGCGTATAGGTATAACTCCAAGGAAATAGCATGGAGAGTAATAGGATATGAGGTCAAATTCACGAAACCTACTGCAGCAGATTGCAGAGTAAAATTAGCTAGCGTTAACGCACCACACCCCTCTACGTCGTCTGTACTTTATGCGCTGGGGCGTACTGGCAACTCCTGCCCAGATGGGCGTTCTTACGACACCACCGTAGGCGGCTGTGCCATGGGCGAGGATAAGGGCAACGCAGAAGCAACAAACTGTAGTGGCAGCGCAGGCCCCAGCCCAAGTGTGCTCAATCCGATCAATGCCGCCAACGGAAACAAACATCAAACTGAATTCGATCTCAAAGCCACCGGCAAATCGAGACTGAACTTCTACAGAACCTACAACAGCAAAGATGGCTACTGGACACACAACTACTCCAGCCACCTACGAATCAACGCTACATCGGTTGTAGTGGTGCAATCGGACGGCCGCGAATCACTTTTCACCATTGAAGGGAGTTCACTCACAAAACTTCCGACCGAGCTTGGCGAGCTGACTAAAATCGGCGAACTTTGGATTTACACGAAATCGACAAATGAAAAATACAGCTTTGACGCTACTGGCAAACTAATAAGCTGGTCTGACGGAGGTAGCTATGGCTACAGCCTGACCTACTCGGCCGATCAGATCACAGCCGAGAGCACGCTGGGGGAAAGGCTAACTTTTACTGAGGATTATCACCACCAACCTCTCACTGTGATATCGGGTAACACCTCCATCACCTATGAGTACAACGGATTCAAACGGCTCAGCAAAGTAAATCGCACTGTTTTGTCCCAGACAGACGTACGACAATATCATTATGAAGCAGCTAATAAGCTTACGCTGCTAACTGGCATCAGCGATGGCAACAACGTACGTATTGCCACTTGGGGGTATGACAGCCAAGGACGGGCGATCTCCAGCGAGCATGCTGGCGGTACCGAGCGGGGTGAAGTCACCTACAACGCAGATGGCAGCACCACCGTTAAGAATGAATACGGAAAGACAACCAAGCTCCGCTTCCAGGCGATACAAGGAGTTAAGCGCGTCACTTCTATTGAAGGCGAAGCCTCGCCAAATTGCCCATACAGTAATTCGAGCTTCACCTACAACGCCCAAGGCCTGCTGAAGACCCGTACCGACGCCAAAGGCAACGTTACCACCTACGACTAAAACGACCGCGGTCTTGAAACCAGCCGCACCGAAGCCTCCGGCACTCCGCAGGCTCGCACCGTCACCACCGAGTGGCACCCAACGCTGTTCCTGAAAACCAAGGTCACCGAACCGGACCGCATCACCGACTACCAGTATGACGCCCAGGGCCGCCAGACCGGCCAAACCGTCACGCCTCGCTAACGCCAAGAAAGTCATCATACAGGTAAATACATATACAGGCAGGGCGTACTCGCCTCTGTCTAAGGCATCACTTTATTCGCTAAGCGGGTAAACATTATTGGAGTTACATCTAAATCGTTACGGCTGCACTTGAAGCGAAGACCTCTCATATCCAACAAGAACAAGGACATTCTATGCGCAATTTATCCTATACAGTAGTAGCACTTGCCGTGCTCTACTCCCTCTCCGTACCGGCAGCTCAGACTCCTGGTTGGATATATGCAACATCCATCGTCAGCTTTTCTCCAGGTCCAAATACCACTGGTGAATACGCAAACCCCGCCAACGCACTGGGAGCTCCTGATTACAAGGTTGGCGGCGCACCTGAATACGTGTCACTCGGCAATGGCGGGACGCTTATCCTGAAGCTGGCTGAACCTGGTATTGCAGCATCTGGGGAGGCTTTTCCAGACATTAGGGTCGTTGAGATCGGCGAGCAGGGAGAACCCGTCGACGTTTACATCAGCCAGAACGGTGCTGATTGGATTCTCGTGGGGTCGACCATTTCCGCCAACAGCCTCGATATCGACCAGCCCACCAATGCCAACACCGAGACTTACTACAAGTATGTGAAGCTTATCGATCTGCCACCAGTACAAAGCGGAGCACCCTATGCCGGCGCGGACATCGACGCAGTTGTGGCCATACCCAGAACAGGTATGGAGCAGAAAGGTCCGCCTTCCAATTCCTGCTCTACACCGGGTCAATTGGAGCCCGAATCCTATGCAGGGAACCCGGTTAACTTCTCCATCGGTAACAAATCCCAAAGAGAAGTGGACTACACATTCCCCCATGGATCTCTTCAGTTTGCGCGCACATACAACAGCTTGGATGGGCTATGGAGGCATAATCACTCCACCTACCTTAGCTTTTCCCAGAATGATGTACGTCTTACGATGGCAGACGGGCGCGAACTGTTCTTTTCCGTCAGTGGCAGCATAGTTACTTCTGCTTCAAAGGATCTTGGTGTATTGACGAAGAGCGGAACAGGCTGGGAGTTTCTCTCAACCAGCAATGAACGTTTTACCTTCAACAGCACCGGCCGGCTGACCAAATGGTCTACACCTCAAGGGGCCATCCAGCAATTGGCTTATTCGGGAACGAAAGTCACAGTTACCGACAACCTCGGGAACACCCTTTCGTTCACGGAGGATGCGGCACATCAGCCTCTGACGCTCACCGCTTCTGGCGTAACGTTCACCTACACATATGATTCTGAAAAGCGCTTGCTATCTGTTACCCGAAGCGCGTCGGGAAAAAGCAGCCAGCGCATATATCACTACGAGTACACCAACAACAATGCATTGCTGAGTGGTGTCACAGATGAGCGTGGCGTGAGGTTTTCGACCTGGGGCTACGATGACCAGGGGCGCCCGACTTCCAGCGAGCATACAAACGGCGCTGACCGGGTGACGATAAAGTATGACAACGATGGCTCTGTGGCGGTGACCAATGAATTTGGCAGGGTCACGAAGTACAGCTTTCAGACCATCAGGGGAGTGAGGCTCATCTCCTCTATCGACGGCGAGCCCACGCCCAACTGCCCCAATAGCAATTCCACATTTACGTACGATGCCCGAGGCCTGCTAAAGACGAGAACCGACGCCAAGGGAAACCTCACTACATACGACTATAACGACCGCGGCCTAGAAACCAGTCGCACCGAAGCCTCCGGCACCCCTCAGGCTCGCATCGTCACCACCGAGTGGCACCCAACGCTGTTCCTGAAAACCAAAGTCACCGAACCCGATCGCATCACCACCTACCAGTACGACGCCCAAGGCCGGCAGACCAGCCAGATCGTCACCCCCCGCTAAATACCAAGGAAGTCATCATGCAGGTACATCTCATGTACAGGCTGGGCGCGCTCGCCCTTGCCTGCGGCATCGCTATGTCCGCGACAGCGGCAGAGCGTAGCTGGAACTACACCTATACCGCTCAGGGACTGATCGAAACAGCCGACGGCCCACGTACTGACGTGCAGGACGTCACCCACTACACCTACGACGCCAAGGGCAACGTCACCAAGGTCACCAACGCCCTTGGGCAGGAAACCCTGCTGGGTAATTACGATGATCGTGGCAACCCCGGCACCATCACCGATGCCAACGGAGTAGTCAGCACCCTGACCTACAGCGGCGTCGATCCCAAGCTCGCGAGCATCACCACCGCTGGCAGCACCACCAGCTTCGAGCACGACGCGGTCGGGCAGCTGACCAAGATCACCCGAGCTGACGGTAGCTGGCTGCAATACACCTACGACCCGGCACGTCGACTGACCGCGATCACCAACAACCTTGGCGAGCGTGTGGAGTATGACGTCGACGTGGCCGGCAAGCGCACTGCGCAGCGCCTGAAAGACGCCACCGGCACGCTGAAGCAGCAACAAAGCTGGGTCTACGACGAACTGGGCCGCCTGCTGCGTTCGGTCGGTGCCAGCGCGCAAACCGATCATTACCAGTACGACCTGAACGACAACCCTACTGGTCATACCAACCCGCGCCAGTTCAGCAGCTCCAGCAGCTTCGATGCTCTGGATCGAATGGTCAGCCAGACCGACGCCCTGAATGGCGTCACCCAACTGGGCTACGACGCACAGGACAACCTGACCAAGGTGCAGGATCCGCGCGGCGTCACCACGCGCTACGAATATGACGGCCTGGGTAACCTGATCAAGCTGATCAGCCCGGACAGCGGCACCAGCACCTTCGAGTACGATGCCGCCGGCAACATCGCCAAACAGACAGATGCTCGTGGTGTAGTCGTGACCTTCAGCTACGACGCGCTGAACCGACTGACAGCCCGTCACTATCCGGCCACACCGGCACTGGACGCCACCTACAGCTACGACGCCACAGCGGGTGGCAACGCTGGTATCGGCCGCTTGACCGCGATCCAGGACGGCAGCGGCACCCTCGCCTATCGCTATGACGCTCGCGGCAATTTGATCGAGCAGGCACGCAGCCTGAGCATCAACGGCCAGACGCTGGCAGACACCGTGACCTTCCAGTACGACTCTGCAGACCAACTGGTGGGCATCGGGTATCCGGGCGCTGTGCAGGTGGGTTATCCGCGCAATTCCGGCGGCCAGGTCGGCAGTGTGACCCTGGCTCTCGAAGGCGGCAGCGCTAGCAACCTTGCCAGCGGCATCAGCTACCTACCCTTCGGCCCGCTGCAGCAACTGACCTGGGCCAATGGTATCCAACTGAGCCGCACCTACGACCAGGACTATCAACTCACCCGCCAGGATGTCGGCCCGTGGCGCAACGACTACCAACGCGACGCCAACGGCAACATCACCGAACTGGCGAACAACCTCTGGGGCACGCTGAACTACGGCTACGACGCACTGGACCGCCTGACCAGTGAGAACGCCACCGGCAAGCAGGGCAGCTACAGCTATGACGCGGTGGACAACCGCACGCAGCGGCAAGTCACCGAGAACGGCACCACGGCGACCACCACTTATCAGTACGCCAGCGCCAGTAATCGCCTGACTGCCATCGACGGGCAAACAGTCACTGCTGACGCCGCTGGCAACCTTACCCAAGACCGCGCCAGCCGACTGCTCGGCTACGACGCGCAGAACCGCCTGGCCAACGTGAAGATCAACGGCCAGCAGGTGGCAGAGTATCGCTACAACAGCCTCGGCCAGCGTATCGCCAAGCTCACCGGCCAAGGCTTCACCACCTACCTGTACGGACCGGACGACCAATTGCTGGCGGAGACCGACTACAACAGTGCCGGCATTCAGCAGCGCCGCCAGGCGTACCTCTGGCTCGACAGCATGCCGCTGGCCAGCGTGGAGACCCAGGGCAACAACTCACCACGGGTGATCTACCTGCACAGCGACCACCTGAACACGCCGCGCTTGGCAACCTCAGCGACGCAGCAGATCGTCTGGCAGTGGCAGTCGGATGCCTTTGGCAATGGCGCGCCGAATCAGGATCCGCACGGGAGCGGGTTGCAGACGGTGCTGAATCTGCGGTTCCCGGGACAGTATTTTGATGGGGAGAGTGGGCTGCATTACAACTACTTCAGGGACTATGATCCAGAAATTGGACGGTACGCGGAAGGTGATCCTGTCGGGCTTAGGGGTGGTCTAAACACTTATGGATATGTCGAAGGAAATCCATTAAGGAAAATAGACATCTACGGTCTTGAACCTAACACTCCATATGAAACTTACAGTATTGCCGAACAAGAAATGCACATTGATCTTCGTGCCCGAGGCATTGCTACAGGATTTGAGTGGACCGCATACATTTACAAGCTCAAGGAAGACTGCTATACATTTTGGGCTTATACAGAACCTACAACCGACTTTAGCCCAGACAGTGTCAGAGTTCAAAAACCAATGGGCCCCGAATATCCTCCATACCAACATGCACACAACCACCCAAATAATACTCCACCTTCAGATGCAGATAGGGAACTTTCAGAAAATCGCAGAACCCCTATTTCTGTAGTAACTCACGACGGTAAGATCTACATTTACCAGCCACAGTCCGCTAACAAGGGATTTCATGGGACTCGAAATGGCCGTAGCCTTCCATAGGAAAAGCAATGAAAATAGTTAAATTCACCATTCCATTCATGGTACTGCTTGCCTTATCACTTCAAACTGCTTCTGCAGACACTGAGGAGAAACATGGAGAGAATACCCACATCCTGAATATACTTAAGAACCAGCCAGAAGGTGCAAGAGTTTACATGCTGCGTCGAATTGAAGGCGAAAGCAAAAAATTTTCAACCTTCACCTTAATACTAAATAACGGTAATTATGAGTCTTACCTAAACGTTCGTGAAAACTCATCTGGAGTGGAGAAAAATTATAAACTCAATCCTGGACAAGTTTCCAACCTGAAAAGATTTGAAGCATCCTCTCAATTTTGGCGTCTTCCTGAATATGCAGGGGAAAATGGGCTAGATGGCTCGAAGTGGCAGTTGGAGGGGGCGAAACTTAACGAATATCACAAAACCATAAGATGGTCGCCCCTGCCTCCATATTACAGCGGCATCATGGACAAAGGCGGAAATGTCGTTAAAGACCCCAACACGCCACCTGGCTCAGACGTTAAACAATCAGACGAGGTTGGTCTTGATATGTTCTGCATTCTTATCATGCTAACTCAGCCAAACTTTTCTGAAAGTCTTTTTTGAGGCCTCTTAACTTTTCGAACCAAGCCCGGGTGAGCCCGGGCTTCATCCTTCCGGCGATCTCTGGCCACGGCAAATCGTCGTTGCGACGGCGAGCTGCACGGATCCAAGCTTCGACTGATGCTCTCGTCTGAGCGGTGATTTCGAGCTGCACCGTGCGCTGGGTCTTCTGTTGCATCACGATCGCGCGCGTCGAAACGTGGTCACCATGGCTATGTCCCTGATGCGCAGCTTCGTTAAATCGCAGGCTCGAAGCTTGCTGTCGATGGCAAGGTTGAACAGTGCCAGATCACGATCCTTGTTTGCGATCTTAAGTCGCACTCTGATAGCCCAAATGTCCCGAAGTCGCAGCGGTGCTTTTTGACCGACCAGTTTGCCCTTGTTCCAAGGTTCGCGAGCTTTCGATGTGAGTGTGGCCATGATATGTCCTCCACATTTTATCTTTATATTGGAATCGCGACTCTCATATGTAGCCAATATTAGATTTGGGCTTTCTATGTTGGCAGGAAGGTCTGATATGGAAGTATTCATCCATCCGTTCTTGCCGTATTTGAAAGTCACGTACGAGGGGATTTGGTCTCTTCCATTCATTATATGAACCACAGCTTGTCCCTGTTGCCACTATGTAAGGAATTTTCTCTACAATATAAACCCCTATCGGCCTTAGGGCCACTTGCCCTGCGGCCTCTGAGTAGTCGCTCTTCCATGTAATATCTTCATTTTTATCCGGCATCACGAACTGTATCTTTTGACTTTTTACAGGAAGTTCCTGCCCAACCGCATGTCTCCCGCCTCTTACCTGGCTTCTTTCGACGACCATGCGCCGGCCATCGGGAAAAAGGACTTCCTCTTTCCACTCAACACCTCCACTTCCAGGGAGCCCCACACAAGAAATCGCAGCGGTGCATAGAGCAAACAGCACACCAAGTCTGGGTATCAGATTTGTAAGGCTCTTCATGACTCGTTTCCTTCCTGGATAACGATTGCTATTAGCTTAAGACGGCTTTGAGCATAGACATGGCGCCACCCTGACGCATCGGTACTGGTGGAGCGTCATTCGACTGGACAGTCAGCTTTGGGTCGGTAGCAGCCTGAGGCGGCAGACCGCTTAGGGGTTAGGTGGACCTTCCGGACAGGGGGAGTAGAACTCTTGAAATTACGACTCCGGAGCATCGCGATGTACTCGGTGAGCGGGTTTTCGCGGATGGAAAGCTAGTTCTGTTCTTGTCTGGACCTTTGTATTCGACAGGGAAAAGAAGCCCTCGTCGAAGGTGGATACCTTGGGAGTGCACTCGATCCTAAAGGATGACGGGCTCTTAGCGCGGCGTTACTGATGCGCATCGGCCGGCAGCAGTTCCTCGCGCAAAACTCGAATACAAGGCGGCGCGGCGATGACAAGTCTCACTTGTTTCTCCCAGACTCCGCCGATTCTGATCACCAGCTTTTGGCTGCGAAGTTGGCGGATGAGTTCTTCGTCGGAGCACTCCGGGTCGGCGAAGAGATGGATGGCTTCAAGGATATTGCGGCTCAACAACAGGTTGCCCATGGGGACTCCCGTGCTCGGTGGATGGTGGGGACTGGCTGTTTCATCGGCTGCTGCGGCATCACCGCGCTGGCATCCGTCACGGCAATAGTGGCAACATCCTGGCTCCCGCTTTCGCCGCTGCGCTCGCGCAGCTGGCTTCTGTCCAGGGAAGGCAATCACGCCCGGTGGCGTGGCCGGGCTTCAAACCCTCTAAATCGGTGCTTTGGTGCGTTGCTATACGTTCCAATGCCTCTGTTTTCGCCGTTCGGGCGTCTCACTCCGTAGCTTTTCGTGCCATTGATTTCGACACATTTTCGACAGGTGTCTGCTGTCTTCTAATTCAAGCGTCCCCTCAGTCGGGTTATAGGCCAATTCAAACAATCCAGGCAGCGAGCTCTCGCCATGAACCAATCCCCAAGCACACTGCTGAAAAAAGCTCGAGATAAGCAACTCCCTCATCCTGCTATGTTGAAGGAGTTCAAGTTATCGAGCTGGATTCAGGCATATGAATGGACTAGGGGCCAGGGAAGCGATGAGCGCGGATTCCTCAATGGTGTTGCCTGGCTCAATGACCACTTTCAGCGCGTAGAAAAAACACGTCAGCAATTCACTTTCTGTCGTGACAACCCGTTGAGTGCGAACGAACTGATCCAGGCGCATCTGGGGGCCGCTAATCACGCATTCCACCAGATGGCCTCTGAGCAGATGGAAATCATAGCCGGGCAGCCCGATGCGTCGATGGAGCAGTTCCTGGCTCTTAAGTCCACCCTGACTTATGGCGGAGTTGAGATCGATCCCAATGCTTTGAATATGTATCGACTGGACAGCTTGTGCGGGCCTTTTTGGGAATTGCTTCAGCCCCAGGGTGACCTCGACCGGCTCTTTCCTGAAGATCGTCCTCATCAAATGGACAAGCTTTCGTTCCTTCTGAATGAAAGCTCAATGGCGCAGCTCTATCACAACTTCTCGCGCATCTGGCAGGCGTTGCTCTATGGTGAAGCTCAGTTTTTCCCGCACCCACAGGGCATGGTTTTAGCCTCGACCACACCGGATCCGCATCTGCTCAAGGCTGTTTCCGAATATCGCCGGGACCACCACAATAGTACAAACGCAATGCAGATCATTCGAGATATGAGAAACGTGCGTTTGGTCTTTGAAACACTACTGGCCCCTAATCATTACCTGCACTATCAGGGCCCAGGTAGCAGCTTGTCTAGCGTTCCGTGGGGGGAGCTGTCGGAGCAGGTACAGTGGTCGGCTTTCTACCATCGCGCCGCGCCGCATTACATGATCGATCAACACTTGCACCCCATCTTGGACTCGGCATCCACCGACGCCAAAGACCAAGAGATGCGCAATGTATTGAAAGTCTGGTTTCATCTGGTAGTTCTTGCTGCCCAAGTGAAAGAGGCTACCGGACCCAATCCTAAGCCGGTGGAGTGGAGCGAGTTACTCGCCTTTGCTCCGAGGTTCCGATTGGACGAACTGGTCGAGCACCTAGCGCGCTGTGCGAATATGATTTCTGACGACGTGATGAAAATTATCAAGATGCTCTCCTATGGGGCTAGCAGCCATCAGCACGATCTTTGGACTCAGCCCCTACTGGTGCTCGATGAACATGTATGTTTCCCAATAAGTGCTCTGCTGACCGCTAGCATAAGTCGTAATTTCGATACTTGGCTTAATCGTATTGACAGAGACTCCAAGCGCCGTGGGGATTTGTTTGAGCGTGATATCGAAAATGTCTTAAAGGAGTGCCGATCAAATAACCCTATCCTAGCAGAGTACCTCAGCTGGACAGGGGGTATAAAGTTCAAGCACGAACCCAAGAGCTTTGAGCAAATCGACTTAACATTCGCTTTCGGTAACTTGATTGTTATCGCTGAGCTTAGGAGTCGCCGCGCGCCCATCACTGCATTGGATTACCACAACGATATATTTGATAAAAATGGTATAGAAAATAAAGTCGCCCAGGCCAGTAGAAAAGCAGATAGAGTTCGCGAGCGCCTGCAAGAGTTTTGCATGGAGTACTACCCGTCACTCGCTGGGCGCGAAGGTCTTACGGTGCTACCCCTTGTGATCGTAAATGGGCAATTTCACGCGGGCTACCCTCGGAATGGGGTGCCCGTACTGGACATTCATTTGCTCAAGCACTTTCTCAAGGATGCAGAAGGACGATTTTTCGGAAGTGTGGAAGAAAACACCGGAAATAGATATAGCATCCCCTTGTACGGCTCTTTAGAAGAGGCTGTTCGAGAGTTTCCTAAATACGCTGCCTGCCCCACGCTTATCAAGTTGTACAATGCTCTAATAACCCAGGTCTCCCAAAGGCACGATATTCCAGGAAAAGATTTACCTCCTCTTTACATGGCTGTACTTGAAATTCCTAAAGTAACGCCAGAACGTTATATCCAGGTCTTGGAGGAGATCGCCGAAGGTAGGCTTCGGAAAAACTTTTGAGTTCTATTGGCTAGCGATTCTCAGAGCGGGGAACTTTCGCCGGTCATCATCGGTGTCTAGGCAACCTATAGCACCTGTGAGCGACTTCTGTTGATGCGTAGGTATATTCAAGCTGCCGACAACCTATAGCGGAATGCCAGCCACGGCCGATTTGAGACAACAGCTCCACCGTCTATTGATAGCCATCAACGGACATGCACTCAGAACGTTGTTTCTGTGCGCTGCTATATGTTTAGGAGCGGAGGAAATAGAGTATGGAGTTGTCGTCTCTCATGCGTATTCGCCGTGCTCGGAGTTCATATTCAATTATCTGTCCGCCTCGCCGTTCGAGGTCGTACGTATTAGATCTGGCTCTACGGCAGATTGATCTCGATGCCAATTACGCCAAACTTCTTGTTCGCGCTTGAAAGTGTTTGCACATACAGTTCTAGGTCTCACCTCCGCTATATCGCCTTCGTTCACCGAAAATATGTAGCGATCTGCATGGTCAATGATCATTCTCCGGATCTGTTGGGCGGATACAGCGTCTAGCTCAAATCCCCTATATGGTGGGCGCCGCCCCATCCTGGTGTAGAGTAGATGTTTGGGGCTGAGTGGTAATAAAATCTCACCATCCTCAACACCCCATCCCCCGCGAAAGTCGTAGCTTCCCTCTCCATAATAATTAAGCCGGATTAGGGGGTTGTCAGAGGTAGGCCAAGTGTAGCCCCGAGGCGCATGAAGAATAGTCCATTTATGCTTTGGCAACTTCTTCAATGTACTCGATAAAATGTGTTTTATGTTCCAGAGCCACATCTGGCGGCCAATGAACGTTTCTGCCCGAACCCTCCCGCTACCGTCTGGTTGTCGCTCTACCATAACTCGTGCTGGAAAGTCATTTATTGCCACTTGCTTTGTCTGTGGCAATGGCCGATTCTCTCTCACTGCTCTCTCGAGACGACTTACTGACTTTTCTACGGTGTCGTTGAGTAGGTCGGGCAAGGTATCTTCCTGTCGTTTTATGAACTCTTTCATACGTGCAGGAGTGCGCACATCTTGAGCTACGGCAAAGCGCACCAGGTTTTTCCAGTGCTCCGGTGTCAGCGGCAGCTCTCGCACTACTCGGTCTATCGCGTCAGCAGCAGGCGACTCGAAATCGCGATCAAGCCAGCGCTCTAGTTCGTCTGTCTCACCTTGCGTTGCGATATAAGTGTAGAGATGCTGATGGAAACAGATACTCTTTAAAGAGTGTGTTTTCCATTTTGGGTAATTTTCGTTTGGGACCAGCAGTCGATAAGTTGGAATTTTTCCATTGGTTGCCCACTGTTTAAGATAAAGCTGTGGAATGTAGTGGTTGTCCTTCCTAAATTGCATGGTTAATCATGTCCGGGTCTGATGTTTTGCTATGAATAACAGTGAGCGTTGAAGTTCTGTCTTATATGCTATTGTCCTAGAATTCTTAAAGAGGTTAATGGATTTTTTTTCGTATATTAAATAGCATTCCGACAGGGGATTTTTTTACCCTGTTGTTTTCGTCCGCTAATTCGCGAATTGATTTTGGGATGTCCTTGAGCTTTGGAACGTCTAGGAGCTGATCGGCAGCAATAGTTGCCATACCCCATACAGGAAGACCAGTCACAGCTGCTGCGACCTCAAGAGAGCCGACTACAAGCCATGAGCCTATATCCTTTCCAGCAAATTTCCAGTTCTTTCCTCTTAGCTCATTTATTTTCTTCTGGTGCTCTTTGAAAGCTAGTTCGATGTTGTCGAATATTCTGTCCTTGCTTCTATGGAAATTCTTAGGATTGGACTCGATGATTTCAGTTATCCCGCTTCCCAGTATTTCTCGAATCTCGTCCATTGCTCCCTGACGACGAATTTCAATTAAAGCGTCAGGCGGGATGTTTCCTATCCATTCCATATCGCTGCGAGCAAGTTCAGATAACCCTTTGATGATATGAAGGTCTTGCGATTTTAGTGCGGACTCTGCTCTGTTTGCGTCATACTCCATTTTCCAAACTAAATACTGCCAGGACGTTGGTGCATCAATTATAGGAGTCCCATTTAAGCGGCGAGCCTTAATTAGAATTTCATTGCTGACGGACATTCTTCCTACTGATTGTGTTGCTAGGGCAAAACCAGGTGTTATTTGGCCGAGTGGCTTCATATGGTCGCTTTTCATTGCTCGCTCTATTTGCGATGCGACGTCATCATCCCAGTCGGTATCGAATAAGACTCTAGTCTTGTCAGCTATCTCAGCTACTGCTCTTTCTATGGTGTCTAGGCTGTTACAGAAATCCAGCAACTCTTCGAATGACTCGAAGTTTCGGCCAAATAATCTTCCCGAATGTATTAGTGAGTCTTCCTTTCCTAGTGTTTGGAAGAACTTGTGTTCCTCCTCTTGTAGCATGGAGAGGTCAGGTAATACTATAACTATAGGTGTTTCTGTGTCAGCGCAAACGAGGTCTTTATACTGCAGCAGATTCATTGCGTGTTTTACTAGGTAGTAAGCCTTATCTGCTTGGCTGTAGTGTTGGAATATGTGGTTTGATCTTAAAAAAGGGTCGGGGAGGATGATTGTGTCTGTATAAATTCCACATTTTGAAGCAATGTTCTCTTTGTGGGAGGGAAATAAATCGCCTCCAAAAACTCCTTTGATATTGCCATGCATATCTTCTGCATGTATGTGCGCAATTTCGCCGACGCCTTCCCAGAACTGATCTATCACATTAAGGAATTGATCTAGATTTCCGGTGATTTCTTGGGTGGCTGCTTCGGTGTTCGATACTGCCTTACCAACATCGTGAGGGGACAGGTTCTTCTGGATCATTATTTTGAAGAAATGCCCAAAGTTTTCCTCGATGAATCTGAAATACATCTCTTGTATTTCGCGTAGCGATGCCTCTTTTTTTAGCTCTTCTCGATCGTGCATGGCAGTTACGGCGAGAGCCATTGATCTTACAAGTCCATCGACTGTGTTGAGATCAATCTCCCCATCAGGACCTGTTCGAACAGCTAGTAGGCTATCCTCTACAGCTAGCCCTTCAGCGATATGCACTTTTCCAGCTTTAAATTGTTCTTGAAGAATTTTCAGTCTTCGACGAAGCCTCTTTTCGTATGCTTGTTGTTCATCCATATTTTCTTCAGTCATTTGAAATTCTCCATTTTCAGTTTGCTATTCGAAAATAATGTCTGAAAGTTAATTTCGATCTCGATGGTTCAAGCCTACCCAGGACTTACAATTTCGACGCTCTACGCTTCCTTCTTTATAAGGCCAGCAGATTCTATCCTTCAAACTTCGATTCTCGCCGACGATTGTGATTCTGGTGCGCTGTGGCTCGGATGGATTTGTAGGCTCTTGGGGGAGTGGATAAGGATGCAGTGGAACTACATTATCTACTCCCCGCGGAACGTAGTTTTGGTCGTGGTAGTCGGTTTGCTTCGGAACGGAGGGGGGGGCGGATTTGGTTGTAGCCCATATTGCAGCTGGAGGATTGTCTTGGCGAAACCGCTCTTCAACTAGTCGGTCCCACTTGTCTTGACCATTTTTCGAAGCTGGTTGGCTAATCTGGGCGAGAGGTGGACTTTGGTGCGGCTGTCGATTCGCTGTGCCATTTAATGCACTGGGGAGAAGTAATGAGCTGGTTAAATATAAGATGCCAAATACAACAGCGGTGCTTGCGAAAGCGGGAACCATCCACTTCCTGGCAGCGTACAGCCAGCCCTTTTGTCGGAGGTATACCGGTGCGTCGTCTCTATCGGCCCTCAATTCTTGCCTCCCATCCGTTGGGCGTACCAGCGCAGTGCTATTTTTTTAGTGATCGCTATCCCGCGTTTTGATTGGGCAATTTTGAATGGGCTTGATCGTAATCCGGGCTGGTTTGTCCTACCTCCGGCATCACTTCCCCGGTAATTAACCACCAACGATATTGGGGGTAAACCTCAGCAATCGCTAAGATTTCTTCTTCTTTGATTTCTCGATTACGCGCTGGGTTCTTCAGATTATTCCACGTGTAGCGGCTGATTCCTGTGCGCGCCTCAAGCTCAGGCAAACGAATGCCAGAGCTTTTCAGAATCTCTATAACGCGAGCCTTTATCATAATCAAATGATCTATAAGTGATCTATCCAAAATGGATAAATCCATTCACTATCCGCCTTGAGTCGATCCGATTTGGATTGCGTAACGACGAATCGCTTTATTGGAACGAATAGTGACGGAACGAGCATGGAACTGGAAGAGCTGAGCCCCAGCGCCCTGGTAGGGCCGCAGCAAGATTTGGAGCGCATCGAGAAGTGGGCTGACCGAAACGGCATCAGCTACGGCATTGCCCGAGCGTGGGTATATCGAGGCGTCCTGCCTTCGGTGAAGCTCGGCAAGCTGCGCGTAGTGAACAGCGCATTGCTCCGCGCTTGGCTGCTGGAACAGGAGTGGACGGCATGAACGACGGAATGGGAGAGCGACTGTGAGCAAGGAGAAATGGAATCTGGACCTGTGCGGCATCGCCCTCTTCGCGGAGATGTGTGGCGTGACATACGACGAAGCGGACCAGTGGGCGGAAGACGGCACAGTCCCCAGCATCCAGATGGGGAGTTTCCGCATGATCAACCTCGCCCGTTTCCGCGACGATATGGATCGCGGCAAAACCATCTTCAGAGCAGGGGGTTACGGCGATGACTAACTCTCCCATCACCCTGGATGCTCAGAGCGCAGTGCGCTACCTGGGGCAGACTGTACTGATGGAAATGGTGTGGGACGAGGAACCTGAACCCATCTGGCGTTGGGTCCGCGTTGTCGGTGTCGTTCTCCCTGCGGAGGGCCTTCGCGGCGGTCCGCACTTCCTCACTCTGAAGCTCGGCGCAGACAAAGCATTCGCGGATGAAGCCTTCTGGGAAAACATCCGCACGATTCGGGTGATGCGGTACCGCGACCGGCACGGTTCCGGCAACGTACTGGGTCGTGTCACCCACCCTGACGACTCGCGCTCAAGGGCCGCGCTCCCGGCTCGTCGGAACAGCCCCACCGTTCCGGCGAACGGAAGCACGGGCGGAGCGAACCCTTGAACGCGTGCTCCTCATCAGCCTCGGCCGGTGAGTGTGGGGCAGCTTCTCCGCCCCGCGCTCCCGAGCCCTCGGCGGCAAGAGCGGGATGACAAGGGCAGCGCCCTTGGTGTGTTGGTGGCGTCAGCCATCAACGGAATTGATGGCTCGGAACGTCTGCTTCTGACCTTGAATGTCGTTCCGTCACTATTCGTTCCAATACGTCTAGACCGGGCTTCTAGCCATCAAATCAAACAATTGGTCGCGCCGCCGGCTGTTTGATTCAATACCCATATCCCACTGCAAAACCTCAATAGCGCAGATGAACTGGCGAGCGCGCCTGTTTATCCGTGCCGGGCCAACTCACGCCTGCGAAAAGGCAAAGGAGGCAGCCAGATGCAACTACCCGATTGGACTTATGACCTTGTGCTGGTGGCGCTGGCCTACCTGCTGGGCGCGCTCGCGGCCCTGGGTTCTTCCTCGCCTGCGGTGGCGTTTCCTTACTGAGGAGCATGAGCCGGGCGTGGGCCGCGACGCCGGCCGGGAGCGCAAGGCACGAGCGGTAGGCCGAAGGCGCGGCCGACGCCCCTGTAACACGTCGGATAACCCACTGATCACTGTTTCATTACGTAGCTATTTGGAGCACTTCAATGACCAAGCCAAAGCATCAAGTCCGTGTCACGGTTAAGTCCGCTGGCGAGATTTACGAGTCGCCCGAGGGGCGCCTGTTCTTCGACGACAAGCTGGCCAAGTTCACTGATCTGTCCGGCGTGCGCCTGCTGCGCTGTGGCGTGGATACGGTCCGCCAGCTGTACAACGGCATGATCCGTCTCGAAGTGATGGCGCTGTTCGATGAGCCGGAAGACATCGTGGAGTTCGCTGGCTATCAGTGGGTCAAGGGCAGGGTAGGGCGCGACTCTGGCTACCAGTATCGCCTGCAGAACGCCGACACGGGCCTCATCCTGCTGATCAAGAATCACAACGTGAAGCTGGAGAACATCGGGCCGCACCTCAAGATCGAGGTGTCCCCACACGCCCTGGATGGTGCTGATCCTGCGATCCTGCAAGGCATGCTCGATGACCTGGCTAGTGCCGTGCTCGCTCACTGCGAAACGAACCAGTGCGCCGTGCATCTCGCGCTGGATGTGCAGGGCTGGACGCCGTCTGCGGACATCGTAGAGCGCATGCGCTGTCGTTCCACTCGCGTGCGGCAGATCAGCGGCATCGACCGTATCGAGTTCCATGGCAACGCCTCGGTGTATGGGCGTGGTGAGACCTTCATGTTCGGCTCGGCCAACGGCATGCAGCTCTGCATCTACAACAAGACGCTCCAGGCGCGCGCCACCGACAAGCTCGATTACTGGAGCAACGTATGGGCGTCACTGAATGGCGATCCCTTCGGTGATGGGGAACCCGCCTACAACCCAGAGGAAACGGTGTGGCGTATCGAGTTCCGCTTCCATCACTCGATAGTCCAGCAGTTCTCCGAAGGCTCCAAATTGTCCTCTGGAGAGGTGATCGGCTGCCGCACCTATGCCGGCCTATGCCCGCACCTGCAAGGCCTGTGGGAGTACGCCTGCGACAGCTTCCGCCTTCTGCTGAAAGACCCGAAGTGGTACGACCCGTTCT
Source organism: Pseudomonas nitroreducens TX1 (assembly GCF_000313755.1). Lineage (GTDB taxonomy): Bacteria > Pseudomonadota > Gammaproteobacteria > Pseudomonadales > Pseudomonadaceae > Pseudomonas > Pseudomonas nitroreducens_A. The sequence goes on from NZ_AMZB01000126.1 coordinate 59,294, forward strand.
GGTCGCTGATCACCTTGGATACCAAGGTCCAGGTAGAGGCCGATCCGCTGATTGAGCGCACCGAGTATCGCCGCTACTACAAGACCGCACAGGGCTTCTCCGGCAAGAACTGCGAGATGTTCCTGGGCCAGTTCGCCAGCCTGATCGCGCGGGAGCGCATCCCCTCAAAAAAGGCACTTGAGGTCGGGAGAACGCTCCCTTTTTGGCATGTGATTGAGGACCACTACACGGCCAAGGGCTACAGCACTCGCGACCTCGAAAAGCACATCTGCGGGTTGATCAATGATCGGTACTTGAGACGGGGATACGCCATCTGATGAGCATCACCAAGCTCCCCGATGGCCGCTGGTTCGTCGATGTCGAGCCGATCAAGGGTAAGCGCTTTCGGAAGCGGTTTAGCACCAAAGGAGAGGCTCAGCCCTTCGAGGCTACAGTGCGTCAGAAGTGCATCGATAGCCCTGGTTGGAACCCCACTCCGAAGGATCAACGCCGGTTGTTGGAATTGCTCAATCGCTGGGGCGTTCTGCATGGTCATGCGCTAAGTGATTACGACGGGCGCGAGCTGCTGATGCGGCGAATGATCGAACGGCTCAAGAACCCTATTGGGCGGGCCTTCACGGCCATTCGGTTTGCGGAGTATCGAGCCAAGCGCCTTGCCGATGGTTACAGCCGAAAGACTCTCAACAATGAACTGTCGTACCTGCGCGCGATGTTCAATTGCCTGATCCAGTTTGGTGAGGTGGATTACCCGAACCCACTGGCCACTCTGAAGCCGCTGAAGCTGCAAGAGAATGAGTTGGCCTATCTGGATCATGACCAGATCGCGGTGTTGTTCGACACGTTGCGCCAGATGCCGCACGTCCACGTCGAGCTGATATCAGCCATTTGCCTTGCCACGGGTTGCCGATGGGGAGAGGCGCAGGGGCTGGTGCCATCCAGGGTGAAGGGGGCGGCCGTGCACTTCATCAACACCAAATCCAAGCGCAGACGGTCGATACCGATTTCACCCGAACTGGAGAGCCGGATCCTCGACCACTTCAAACGCTTCGGACCGTTCACCAACTGTCGCAATGCGTTTGATGAAGCTGTCACCAAGGCTGGTCTAGAGTTACCGCCAGGTCAGAAAGCACATGTCCTGCGACATACCTTCGCTAGCCACTTCATGGCGAACGGTGGCAACATCCTGTCCCTGCAAAAGATACTCGGCCATTCGACCCTGGCGATGACCATGCGCTATGCGCACCTCGCTCCAGGGCACATGCAGGACGTGCTAGCGTTCGGTCCCAGCAGAGATTTTCGACACTTCTTCGACACCCCACCGGAGTCGGTCACGGAAGCTGGAGAAAAAGCCTTGTAAATCAATATGGAAGGCAATCACGCCCGGTGGCGTGGCCGGGCTTCAAACCCGGTGGGGGACGGCAGCCGTTCCTGGGTGAGTTCGACTCTCACTGCCTTCCGCCAACTCTCCTTCAGCAGATCATGATCCCGTCCTGGGGAATCAGGTCCTTGCTGGCTCCCACTTCTTCCGGAGCGAGCACCTTCAGCGACTGGATGTTGTGCCAGAACATCTCCTGTGGATAAGGCCGGCGAAGCATCTGGTCCATGACCAGGAAGTACGGGCGGCTGATGATCTGATCCAGCGGAGGCACAACACCGACGATCTGGATGCAGTGCAGTTCCGGAGTCGGGTCGGCGTCGCAGGTGGTGGATACCAAGGCGTATTGGCCGAGCAGGGATACGGGGTTTTCCGATCCATATCGGGTCATGTCGACTCTCCTAAGAGCAAGTCGCTGGTTTTCAGTGTGTGAAATTGCCGAACTTCAACTGGTCCATTTCTGTGTCAGTAGCCAGCGCCTCAGGAGAGTGCTGTTGATCATGCGTCGATCACCAATGCGCACAGTGGGTAGTTGACCATTCACTGCCCACGCCAGGGCGAGCTGAAAATCGATACCGTTTCGTTCCGACCAGTGCTCGATGGTTTCCAGGTCCTGGCGAATGTTCGGAGGTGCGTTGGAGTGGTTGTGATCCGGTTCCATGAGGCTCTCCGGAGGTCTTTGTGGACCACCGTGATCCGTTTGATTTTGATGGGATCACGGTGGTTCCATTGTTGTCAAGACCACCGTGGTCCATCATCCGGCGATGAGCAGAGATGACCCCCAATTCAAACTTCGGATGCCGATTGAGCTGCGCTCGCAGGTCGATCAGGCTGCGCTCGCTTCTGGGCGATCTTTAAACGCAGAACTGGTTGCCCGGCTGGAAGCGAGCTTCCTCACTACAACTCCCGGCGACTCGTTGGTTTCCGCTGCGAGGGCTCGGGAGCTGATGGCGCTTGCTCGTGAAGGGCTTCCAACGATCATCAGGAATCGAGCTATCAGCGCGATAAATCGAGCCGTGTCATTGGGACATAGCGTGGCCAGTGTTTCTCTTCACGATCTCTCGCTGGCAGAAGGGCTGACGGAAAAAGAGCGTTCAGAGCTGGCCCTGCCGTTAACCCAGGAGCTTGAAGCTGAGGGATACGAGGTTGCATGGGATGGGGCTTCGGCGATTTTGATCCGCTTCTGAGGCAGGCCGTCCCGTGGGTGCAGAACCATCAAACACCCCATTCGTGAATTGGGGCAGGCATTCCCGAAAGGTCGAGACAAGCCATGGTCAGGCTGGATCACTTCACCGAAGAGCATCTGGAACTGAGCGACCTGTGGCGCTGGCAGGAAGGCGTTCGCGAGGATGCCTTTCTGGTGCCGCTGGCGACGGCAGCGGAGGTGCTGCCCGGTGTGTCGTTGCTGCTGGTGAGGGCGCTGTTCCGGCTGCCGGTGGGCATCGAGTTGCAAGGCCTGCTGGCCTACGATCCGGTCGGGCAGGACGTCTATGCGCTGCAGGTGCTGATCGGCCGCCACAGCTATTCCTTCAACAAGTACCTGCCGGAGGCTTCCTTCGAGGAGGTGCTGGCGCTGGCGGATCACTTGAAGGTCAGCACCGGCGGTGTGCTGCCGATGCGCTATAGCGTGGTGCGACAGGCGATGCCGATTCCCGATGGCAGCTTCACACTATGGCTGGGAGCTGGAGTCAACGCTGGGAACCGTTGAGACCGCGCACATTGGGTCCAATTGGCTGCCGCCGGAGTAGTTCAGAAATTCTCGCATGGCAGGAGTCAGCGTCTCCTCAGAAGCGATGCGCCAGAACGTCTTTTCCCCCAGGACCGCCGTGGCGCGCTGAATAAGAACTTGGGCTGCATTGTGGTGACCGGTACGGAGCCAATGTCGGACCAGTTGCCTGTTCTCATTGGCAGGAAGCTGTGCGGCCTGGAACAGCTCGAGAGCGTAGCGGTAGTTCAGCGGCCAGAGTTTCTTGAGGAAATCAACCCTTTCGGTAATGGGCACGCTGATGAGCCACTGGCGGACGTTCCTGTCCTGTTTCCCTTTGCCGGTACGACTGCATACCTGTTCGGCAGTGAATGTCGGTCGTTGCATTCACTGCGCCTTTCTATGGTCCATGGCGCGGCGCTTCCACTCATCCACCAGCGCCCCCATGTCCGCTGGTGCGCCGCTGCGTACCCAGGCCATGAAGGCGCGGTCGAAGTGGAAGCCGTCACCGCAATGCTGGGTCATGAAGCGGCGGACGTTCTGGGTGTTGCGGTAGTGGGCATCCAGCGGGGTTTGCCGGGTAATCGGGTCGCTGGGCCAGTCGAAGGCCATGGCGTCCATTCCTGTGGCTTGGGGAGCGCCCGTTATAGCGCAATCGGCAGCCGCTGGCGCGGCCTGCCGAGGGGCGGCGTCACTGGCCCCACATCATCCGCTGTTGCTGCGCGGAGTAGTCGTCGCTTTGCAGGCGCACACGGGTGGGCTGACGTTCGAGGTTGTCTTCGCCGAAGGATTCGCGCACAGGCGATTCGATGGCGCCGAAGTGGTTGTAGTGCGGGGCATCGGCACAGCCGACCAGGGTGACGCAGGCGAAGGTGACCACGGAGAGTTTGAGCATGGGACTTCCTCCTGAGAGTGAGCCCCGAGCTTCTGCCGGGTGGATTAACGGCGGATTAACGCGGACTGTCCGGGCCCTGGATTTCACCACCCTGGGGCGCATCGCCCGAACTGTCGCGGTGGTGTTCAGGTGGGTTGAGCGCACGTCCCAGTATCTGCGCAACCACCTCGTCCTTGCCCTCGGTGTAGGCGTCGCGGTCGGTGGGGAAGCGCCGGGCCATTTCGTGCTTCACCCGCGCATAGAGCCGGGCGTCTTCGGGGTGGCCGCGCAGCCAGTCGCGGAACAGCAGACGGCGCGAGGCTTCGTTCAGGTCCATGACGTGGACGTGGTGGGTGCGCCCTCTGCCCAGCGGCGGCATGCCTTTGACGAAGAACATCCGCGAAGTGTCGGGATTCTCGGCCCAGTACTGGTAGCCCAGGCCCTGCAGCGGTTCGATCAGGCGGTGCGGGTCGCTGCCCGGCGGCGGCAGCAGGAGGATGTCGATGATCGGCTTGGCGTCCAGCCCCGGTACGGCGGTGCTGCCGATGTGTTCGATGCCCAGGCCGGGAAGGTCGGCTGCCCGGGCGATGGCCTCGGCTTCTTCGGCAAAGCGCTGCGGCCAGTGGGGATCGGCGGTCACGACTTCGACGCGGTCTTCGTCGGCGTTGCTCCAGCGCTGGCCGTCGAATTCGGGGGTTTGCGGGGTCATGCGGAAACTCCAGCGGCAAGGCGATGGGGGCGAAGGTTGGAGGGGGATCGCAAGGGCGGAGTTCCAGGTAAAACCTGTAGGAGCGACCCGCTCCTACAGGTCAGGAAGGGTCAATCCAGCACGTTATGCAGCACTTCGTAGATGACGCCGGTGGCGATGGTCACCAGCAGCAGGTCGGTGCCGGCCTGTTGCCATTCGTAGCCGTCGTAGTGGGGCAGGCGGCCGACCAGGCGGCCGTCGAGCTTCTTGGCGATACCGGGAGGCAGTGGCTTGCCGCGTGCGAGGTTCTTCTGGATGCCCGGCGGCAGCGATGCGCCTGGGTTCCAGTAGTTGCGGTTGTCATTGAGGATGACCTGCACGCCGCCGATATCGATGCTCGGGCCGCCGCCCTGCCAGTTGTTGCCCTGATTGCCCTGATTGCCGTGTTGGCCGCTGTTACCATGCCCCTTGTTCTTGCCCGGATCGGCCAGCAAAAGGGGGCTGGCGCTTACCAAGGTCAGGCCGAGAGCGGCCGCGAGCAGCAGGTTGGGTCTGGACATATCCGTATAGCCTCCGAGGGAAAACTGCCGTTTCGCTCAGCTTAGCCGCTGCAGGCGTTTCGGCAGCAGGCATTTTGGCACCGGCGTGCTGGCATTTCGTCGGCAGGCCGCGAACCACGGGGGCTGTAGCGAGTCATAGTGATAATCTCAACCCCCGCCCATGGAGGCGATAACAAGATGAAAAAGTCCCTGGTTGTTGCAGTAGCCTGTGCATTCGCACTCGGCACGACAGCCTTGCTGCCTGCTGATCTTTCGCCGATCGGTTCGGTGTATGCCAAAGGTAACGGCGGCGGTGGCGGTGGTGGCAATGGCGGCGGTAACGGCGGCGGTCATGGTGGTGGCAATGCCGGCGGCAACGGTGGTGGCCATGGTGGTGGCAAGGGTGGCGCCGGTGGCAATCACGGCAGCAACAGCAACGGCGCCAACGACGGCGGCGAGCACGCCGGCAAGGCCACTCGCGATCATGGCCTGAGTGGCAACCATTACGGCAGCGAGAAGAACGACAGCAAGGGCCACGGCCAGACGACTTCTGCCGTGGCGAACTCCAAGGACACCCGTGGTCTGTCCAAGGCGACGGCGATTTCCGGCACGACTCGAGGCACCCACAACACCAAGGGCCTGGACAACGCCGGCGACAATTCGACGAAGAACGACGACTGATCCATCCTGCGGCCAGGGACGGCCGCGACGCTTTCACTGCACCGGGAAGTCGAAGTAGGTCTTGGGATAGGGCTCGGCTTTCAGGGTGTAGTGCCACCACTCGGCAGCGTAGGGTTCGAAGCCGTGCCGGAGCATGGCTTGGCGCAGGGTTTCGCGGTTGCGCGTCTGCTGTACGCTGACCAGCGCGGTGCCGTGATGGGAGATGGGCCCGAAGAAATCGAACGGGCTGCCCATGTCCAACTCTTTCCCGCTTTTCGCATCCACCAGCGTGAGGTCGACGGTGCTGCCGCGCGAGTGCCCGGAGTGCTTGGCGATGTAGCCGTCGCGGAACAGCGCGGGCTTGTCCAGTTGCGGGTAGTAGCGGGCCTTCTGGCGGATATCCTGCGAGTCGGCAGCCCAGCGGCGGAAGTCATCCACGGCGCGCTGCGGGCGATAGCCGTCGAAGAGTTTCAGCGCCAGGCCGCTCAGGGCGACGTCCTTTTCCACCGCTGCCAATGCGACGGCGGCGTCGCGGGTGAGGATGATCCGGGCTTTCTGATAGCCATCGATGGGCTGGCCGACGAAGTTGTCGGCGCCGGCGTAGCGCACGTCGTAGCGTGCGGACTTCAAAACCTGATCGAGATAGACGAAGCCGTCCTGCGTCGGTTGGTCGGCGCGCAGCGCCGGGCTGGTCAGCAGGCCGAGCAGCAGCGCGAGGCTCAGGCCTGCCCGGCTCATGGACGCAGGGCCTGGACCCCATCGTCGTCGGGATCGAAATTGTCCAGATGCATGCGTTGGGCGAAGGCCTCCAGTGCGGCGTCGCCCTGCAGGAAGTGGCCACGGGCAGCGGTCCAGTCATCGGGCTTCAGACGCACCATCCAGCCTTCGCCGTAGCAGTCCTGATTGATCAGGCCCGGTCGACGCACCACGGCTTCGTTGCTGGCGAGAACCGTGCCGTCCAGCGGGCTGCGTGCAGACGACGCGGCCTTGGCGAACTCCACCACGCCGAAGCTGCGGTCGCAGTCGATGTGCCAGCCGTCGCGCTTGGGAGTGAAGGCGAAGATCTGTCCGTAGACCGCGCAGCCGTAGGCGGTGAGCCCGAGGGTGACAGCGCCGCCTTGCTCCTCGCGCAGCCAGAGGTTGTAGTCGGGGGCATAGAGCAGGTCGTCGGGGAACTCCAGGCCGTGCAGCTTCACAGCGTCAGCACCCGGTCGTATTCGAGGATCATGCGGGCCAGCTCGCCGCCGCTGGCGATCTCGTCGACTTCCTCGATCAGCCGGCTTTCGTCGATGGCCACGCCCGGTGCGCGGCACATCAGCAGGCGTGCGCCGGCTTCCTTGGCCTGCTGGATGAAGTGGCTGATGGGCTCGCCACCCTCGGCGGCGTAGAGGTGGTCGGCGATGTCCTGGAAGGCCAGGCGCGTGCCTTCGCCGCTGAGGAACAGGGTGACCTTGGCGTCCATGCACGCCAGCAGTGTGGCGGTGTAGAAGGGCGCGGCGCAGCGCGCCGGGGTGCTCGGGCCGCTGCTGACGACGATCAGCACCCGCTGGGGCTCAGGCGAGGACAAGGGTTTTCTCCAGTTGGACCAGGGCAATGCGCCGGCCCTGCGGATCGGCGCGCTCGACTATGCCCTGCGGCTCGTAGCCCAGGCGTGCGTAAAGCAGCAGGCCGGCGGCGTTGGCGTTGAAGCAGGACACTTTCATGACCTGCGCCTTGTACTGGTCGCGGGCGAGATTCTCCATGACCTCGATCAGGTACTGCGCCACGCCATGCCGACGCGCCCAGGGCGCGACCATCATGTTGCCCAGCGCGCAGAACTCGTTGGGCTGCCACTGGTAGAAGTTGGCGAAACCGGCGAGGCGGCCATCGAGCAGCGCTACCGTGCTGCCGCGCCTTTCGGCGATGGCGGCGGCGAGTTGGCCGGTGGTCAGTGGCCAGCTCGCCTTGGGGTAGCAATAGAAGAGTTCGTCGGCATCCTGGGGAAAGCCGACCAGCTCGCCGAGGTCGTCGGCGAGGGCGGGGCGGTGTTGCAGGGCAGGCTGGTTCACGCGTTCTCCGATGTCTTTGCGGCGGTCAGTGCGGCGGGTATTGGGCGATGATCTTCTGCACCGTCTCGCGGATCGCCGCTTCGCGCTCGGCGGGCGTCGGCGGGCTGCTGCGCATGATCTGCTCGCCACTGCCACGCCAGACCAGCTTGCCGTCCTTGCCATCGAACATGTCGACCTGGATGGTGGCGACCTTGTAGGTCACGGTGCGGCTCTCGGCCATGGGCGGCGGGCCCCAGTAGCCACCCCAGTAACCGCCCCAGTAGCCGCCGCTGTAAGTGGTGACCTGGTCCTGGCGCTGATCGACGATCAGGTAGGCGCGCAGCTTCACGTCGCCGGGGTTGCCGCCCTGTGCCTGGCGCAGCCCGCGCTGGTCGAATTCGCCGGCGATGGCGTCGCTGATGCGCTGTTCGGTGAGGTCGCTCTTGATGCGCGGGTCGTCCGGGCGGTACTCGAAGGCCGGCTGCGCCCAGCTCCAGGTCAGGTAGCGGGAGAAGTCGCGGGTGGTGTCGTAGTCGCGACTGACGCTGGTGGTTTCGCAGGCGGCGAGGCCAAGCATCAGGCCCAGTAACAGTAAGCGGCGGATCATGGTTGGATTACTCCTGACAGAGCTTTCATCCAAGCGCAGAGTCCGCGCAAAGGCAAGCGGCAGACGGGCTGCGCAGCGTCGCAGCGGATAAATGCCTGGCAGGATTTCCCGCCAGCGGGCAGTCAGCCCGGCGGGTAACCGTCCATGGCCTTGCGTGCGGCTTCGCGCAACGCGCGGGCCTGGTCGCTCTGGTTGCTGCCGGCCTCATACTCGGCGCTACCGCTCCAGACCTGCTGGTTATTGCGCGCGTCGAACAGGGTGATGTGCACCACGCTGACGGTGACGACGTAGGTGCGGGTGACCGGGTAGGACGCGCCGTAGCCGCCATACCAGGGATCGTTCCAGCGGCTGTAGCCACCGTAGTAGCCGCCGTTGTAGTAATCGGTGGTTTGTCGTGTGCGCTGTTCGCTGGAGAGCTGTGCACTGACCGTCAGGTCTGCCGGTGCATTCGAGCGCGCGGGGCGCAGGCCGCGCTGGTCGAGGGCTTCGCTGACGGCGTCCTGCAAGGGGCCGCCGAAGCTGGCACCGTTGGCCCAGTTCCACGAACGGTACTGGCCGTAGTCCAGCGGCGGCGCGGGATAGCTGCCAGGATCGAGTCCCGGGTTGGCAGCCTGCGCGGGGGCGGGTGGGATCGGCAGCGAGGTATTGCTGTAGGGATTCGGGCTCTGGCACGCGGCCAGGGTGGCGAACAGCGGCAGAATCAGCAGGTAACGCGGCATGACGGACTCCCGCACGCTCACTTCAATTGGCGTGCGCTGACAAGACTATGCACCTGATCCTGCGGCCGGCACAGCCAGTGCAGGTAGCGGCCGAGACCGGCGAAGGCGGGGTGGCGACGGTATTGCAGTTCCATCTCCACCAGGTCCAGCGGTTCGGCCTTGTGCTGGAACTCCACCGGCATGTAGTCGTGGAACACCCGAACGCCACTGCGCGCGGCGATGTTCCAGTGGCCGGCCATCGCTGCTTCGAGTACGCGCGGGTCGAGCGGTTCCTGCGGAGTCAGGCTCTGTCCCTCGCCGGAGAAGCGGTTCTTGCGCAGTTTGCGGAAATGGCCCTTGAGCAGGTTGCGATAGATCAGTGCGTCGCGGTTGTAGAAGGCCAGGGACAGCCAGCCATCGGCACGGGTCAGTTGGTGCAGTACCGGCAGGATCGCCAGTGGCTCGGCCAGCCATTCCAGTACGGCGTGGCAGATCACCAGGTCATAGGGTTCGTTGAGCTGGCCGAGCAGGTCCTGCCAGGGCGCCTCGATGAAGGTGGCTGCAAGGCCGGCTTCCTCGAAGCGCTGGCGTGCGCCTTCGAGCATCGGCGCAGCGGGTTCGGCGAGGGTGACGTCGTGGCCGCGCCCGGCCAGCCACAGTGACATGTGCCCCAGGCCCGCGCCGATATCCAGCACGCGCAGCGGGCGGTCGGGCAGGGCTTCGGCAAGGTCGGCCTGGAGCACGGCGAGGCGGATGGCACCCTTGGCGCCGCCGTAGATCTTCTCGGCGAAGCGCGTGGCCAGTTCGTCGAAATGGCGGTCGCCGGTCTTCGGGGAATCGCTCACTTGGCGCCCCCTTCGATGAAGCGCCTTTCGCTGTCGGCCAGCTTGGCGAGCACCGCCTGGTCCATGTCGATGCCCAGTTCCGCGCACATCAGCAGCAGGTAAAGGACGATGTCACCGACTTCCTGCCCGGCGTGGGCGAGTTTCTCCGGGGGCAGCTGGCGCGATTCGTCCTCGCGCAGCCACTGGAAGATTTCCACCAGCTCGGCCATTTCCACGCTGGCCGCCATGGCCAGGTTCTTCGGGCTGTGGAAGCGGCTCCAGTCGTTGTGGTCGCGGATGGCGTGCAGGCGCGCGGTGATGGCTTCGAGGTTCATGCAGATGGGGCTCCAACGTGAGCCCCATAGCTTCAAGCCTGGCGCGTCAAACGTCCAGCGGGCTCCAACTGCCGGCCATGTGCGGCAGGCCGTCCTTGCCGCGCAGGCTGAACTGCCCGGAGGGCGCCGGCTCGCTGGCCAGCAGGTTGACCTGGGACGGCAGCAGCACCGGCTTCTGGAAGCGCACGTCGACCCGATAGCCGGACATCGGCAGGCGCTCGCCCAGGGCGGCCAGGCTGCGCGCCTTGTTCCACAGGCCGTGGGCAATGGCGCGGGGGAAGCCGAACAGCTTGGCGCTGGCGGCCGACAGGTGGATCGGGTTGTAGTCGCCGGCCACGCGGGCGTAGCGCCGGCCGATGTCCGCCGGGCAGTTCCAGGCGTCGATCTGTTCCAGCGGGAGCTCGGCCATTTCTTCGCGCGCAGGCGGTGTGCCGTCGAGGCGCATGCCGCGGAACAGGATGCGGCTGTCGCCTTCCCAGAGCAGCCCGAGCTGGTCGTGGAGCTGGGTGATGATGCTGAAGGTCACGCCCTTTTCGTGGGGTTGCAGGTCCTGCACTCGCACACTGACGTTGAACGGCCCCAGGCCGCCCAGCGGGCGCAACACGCTGATACGGTTTTCCAGGTGCACCAGGCCCAGTAGCGGGAAGGGGAAGCTCGGGTCGGTGAGCAGGCCCATCTGCAGGCCGAAGGCGAGGATGTGCGGATACGTCGGCGGCAACAGGTGGTTGTCGGTAAAGCCGCAGACCTTGCGGTAGCGCTCCAGGTGCTTCGGGTCCACCGTGACCGGGCAGCGTAGCCCGCGCGTCGGCAGGCTGCGGCCACGCACGCCGCGGCGCACGGCGGCGCGGGCGAACAGGCCGGTGAGGGCGGGTGGTGCGGACAGGTCAAGCCAATCGCGGGGCATCGGGAATCTCCTTGCGGTATTCAATCAGCTTAGCCGCCGCTCAGGCGCGGGCATTGGCCGTGGCAACGCGGCGCGCGGCAGGCAAGTCAATGTGACCGTTCGATTGCCCGGATATTTCCCTCAACCTGCTTCCTGATTCTCTTGAGGGGGGATGGGAAAGCTGCCTAAGATGGGCCCGCCCCATGGATAACTAGAAAAAACACCATGCGTGATCTGACCGACGATGTGGCGCTGATGCGCCCGGTGATCGACGCCCTGCGCGCCAGCGGCACCGACCCCGACCGTGTGCTGGCTCGCGTCGGCCTGCCTGCCGGCAGCCTGCCTGCCGGACGATTCCCCCACAGTGCGCAGAACCTGTTCTGGAAAGCGGCCGCCGAAGAATGTGGCGAAGAGCACGTCGGCCTGTACCTGGCTGGCCACCTGCCGGCGTTCCATGGCCTGCTGCTGGAGTACCTGTTCCTTTCCAGTGCCACCTTTGGCGAAGGCTTGCGCCACGCCCTGCGCTACGTGCGCCTGCTCTCCGACACCCTCAACGCCCGCCTGGAGGTGGAGGGCGAGAAGGCCGTGCTGTTGCTCGGCCATACTGCCGGGACCAATCGTCATTTCCCCGAGATGCTCGCCGGCGCGGTGGTGCGCCTGTTCCACGCGCTCACCGAGGGCGACTTCAAGCCCCATGAAGTGCAGCTGATGCACGAGGAAGGCGCGCCCGCCGCGCGTTACCGGGAAGTTTATGGCTGCCCTGCGGTGCTGGGCGCCGAGCGCTATGCGCTGGTGTTCGATGCCCGAGTGCTGGAGAAACCCTCGCGCCACGCCGCGCCGGAACTGCTGCGCATGCACGAGTCCCTGGCGCGCCGGCAACTGGCGGAGGTGGAGCGCCTGGACCTGGTGCGCAAGGTGCGCGAGCTGATCGGCGTGTTGCTGGTGGATGGCGGTGCGACGCTGGAGCAGGTCGCGGCCCGTCTCGACATGCCGGCCCGCCGGTTGCGCGAGCGCCTGGCCATGGCCGGGGTGCGCTTCAACGACCTGGTCACCGACTACCGTTGCCGCCTGGCCAAGGAGCTGCTGCTCAAGACCGACGAGCGAATCGAGGTCATCGTCGAGCGCACCGGCTTTTCCGAGCCGAGTACCTTCTACCGTGCCTTCAAGCGCTGGGTCGGCGAGACTCCGGTGGAGTTCCGCCGCCGCGGCCGGCCGCAACCGCCGGCGGAGTGATCGAACCGTTTCGAGTCCGACTCTGGATAGGCTTTGTCGGTCAATTCCCGCCAAGGTACGCCCGATGCAAAGCCGAATCCGCCAGACCCTGCTGCTGTCCACCGTCCTGCTGCTGAGCGCTCAGCAAGCCGTGGCGGGCGAAATGGGCGAGACGGCGTTTTCCCGACTGGACCGCGATGGCAGCGGCTTCATCGAGGCCGATGACCTGTCTGCCATGCGCGTGCGCATGTTCCACCGGCTGGACCGGAACCAGGATGGCCTGCTCACCCGCGAAGAAGTGACCCCGCCCAATCCCAGTGTGCAGGTCTCGCCCAACGCCATCGCCTGGCCGGACCAGGATGGCGACGGCAAGGTCAGCCAAGCGGAATTCCTGACCCAGGAGCCTGCGCTGATCGTGCGCGCCGACCGCAATGGCGATCACCGGGTGAGCGCGGAGGAGTTCCGCGAGCTGATCGCGGCGCGAAGCTGATCTTTTTCCCCGTTTCTGCGCCAACGCTACAGGGGAGTCCAGTCACGCCCTACGATGCTGTAGGGGCGCCCCATGGGCGCGATCGCGGGCATGGCCCGCTCCTACAGGGGAATGCGGTCAGGCGCCCAGCAGGCTCTGCCCGCAGACCCGTAGCACCTGCCCGCTCACCGCGCCCGAACCTGGCTGGGCGAACCAGGCCACGGTCTCGGCGACGTCCTGCGGCAAACCGCCCTGGCCCATGGAATTCATGCGCCGGCCGGCTTCGCGGATGGTCAGCGGGATGGCAGCGGTCATCTGGGTCTCGATGAAGCCCGGCGCCACCGCATTGATGCTGATGCCCTTCTTGCCCAGCGCCGGCGCCCAGGCCTGCGCCAGGCCGATCAGGCCTGCCTTGCTCACCGCATAGTTGGTCTGGCCCATGTTGCCGGCGATACCACTGATGGAGGCGAGCAGCACCACGCGGCCGTCGTCGTGCAGCTTGCCGGCGTCCAGTAGCGCCTGGGTCAGCACCTGCGGGGCCTGCAGGTTGACGTCGATGACCGAGGTCCAGAACGCTTCGCTCATCTTGGCGACCGTCTTGTCGCGGGTGATGCCGGCGTTGTGCACCACGATGTCGACGCCATCGGGTAGCGCCTCGACCAGTTGCGTACCGGCATCGGCGGCGCAGATGTCCAGCGCCACGCCACGTCCACCCAGGCGCGCGGCCAGCGCATCCAGGGCTTCCTTGGCTGGCGGCACGTCCAGCAGCACCACGTCGGCCCCGTCACGGGCGAGGGTCTCGGCGATGGCCGCGCCGATGCCGCGGGCGGCGCCAGTCACCAGCGCGCGCTTGCCCACCAGCGGACGACTCCAGTCCTGAACCTGCTTGTCGTAGGCGGCGAGGCGCACGACCTGTCCGGACACATAGGCGCTCTTGGGCGAGAGGAAGAAGCGCAGCGCGCCTTCGAGCTGGTCCTCGGCGCCCTTGCCGACGTAGACCAGTTGCACGTTACCGCCGCGACGGATTTCCTTGCCCAGGGAACGACTGAAGCCTTCCAGGCTGCGCTGAACGCTGGCGGCAATGGGGTCCTTGAGCGATTCCGGCGCGCGGCCGAGGATCACCACATGCGGGCATTTATCCAGGCCCTTGAGGGCACCCTGGAAGAAGGTGCGCAGCTCGAGGGTCTGCTCGAAGCGGGTCAGGCCGCTGGCGTCGAAGACGATGGCCTTGAGCTTGGGGCCATGCTCGGCGGTCCAACGCGGCAGGCCGTACTGGCCTTCGCTGAAGGAGAACACCGCATCGGTCAGGCGCTCGGCGAACGGCAGCACTGCCTCGTTCAGGTTGCCCTCGCCACCGAGCAGCAGCGCTCCGTCGACCGGCCGCGTGCGCCCGGCGCTCCAGCGCTCCAGGCGGACCGGCGCGGGCAGGCCGAGGGCTCCGACCAGGCGGCGGCCGACGTTGGAGTTGGCGAAGGCGATGTAGCGATCGGTCATGGAACGGGCTCCTGCACGGGTTCTCTAAAGTGCTGACCACTCTACGCAGCGGCGGGTTCGGCGCAATTGACCGCGCTGACCTGCGCAACGGCGGGGCGGCCAATGCGACACAAGCGGCTAAGGTTAGCCTTGACCGCACTTCAACGCTCACCCTTGTAGGAGCTCTGCATGACCCAACTGCGCCGGGTCGCCATCGTCGGCGGCAACCGAATTCCCTTCGCCCGCTCCAACACCGTGTATGCCACGGCGAGCAACCAGGAGATGCTGACCTGTGCGCTGGACGGCCTGATCGAGCGCTACAAGCTGCACGGCGAGCGCCTGGGCGAGGTGGTTGCCGGCGCCGTGCTCAAGCATTCGCGCGACTTCAACCTGACCCGCGAGTGCGTGCTGGGCACGCGCCTGGCGCCGGAAACCCAGGCCTACGACATCCAGCAGGCGTGCGGCACCGGTCTGGAGGCAGCGATCCTGGTGGCCAACAAGATCGCCCTCGGGCAGATCGACTGCGGCATCGCCGGCGGCGTGGATACCACCTCCGACGCGCCCATCGGCGTCAACGAGGGGCTGCGCAAGATTCTGCTGGAAGCCAACCGGGGCAAGTCCAACGGCGAGAAGATCAGGAGCCTGCTGAAGATCCGCCCGCGCCACCTGATGCCGCACATCCCGAAGAACGGCGAGCCGCGTACCGGGCTGTCGATGGGCGAGCACTGCGAGCTGATGGCGCAGACCTGGGCCATCCCGCGCGACGACCAGGACAAGCTGGCCTTCGAGAGTCACCACAAGCTGGCCGCCGCCTACGACGAAGGCTGGCAGAACGACCTGATGACGCCGTTCCGCGGCCTGGTGCGCGACCAGAACCTGCGCCCGGATATCAACCTGGAGAAGATCGGCACCCTCAAGCCGGTGTTCGAGAAGGGGCCGCGCGGCACCCTGACGGCGGCCAACTCCACGCCGCTGACCGATGGCGCCTCGGTGGTGCTGCTGGCCAGCGAAGAATGGGCGAAGGAGCGCGGCCTGCCGATCCTGGCGTATTTCAAGGATGGCGAAGCGGCGGCGGTGGATTTCGTTGGCGGCCACGAGGGCCTGCTGATGGCGCCGGTCTACGCGGTGCCGCGTCTGCTGGCACGCAACGGCCTGACCCTGCAGGACTTCGACTTCTACGAGATCCACGAAGCCTTCGCCGCCCAGGTGCTCTGCACCCTCAAGGCCTGGGAGGACGCGGACTACTGCAAGACCCGCCTCGGCCTCGACGCACCCCTGGGCTCCATCGACCGTAGCAAGCTCAATGTGAAAGGCAGCTCGCTGGCTGCCGGCCATCCGTTCGCCGCCACTGGCGGGCGCATCGTCGCCAACCTGGCCAAGCTGCTGGACGGTGCCGGCAAGGGGCGCGGATTGATCTCGATCTGTGCGGCAGGCGGCCAAGGTGTGACCGCGATCGTAGAACGGTAATCCAATACAGCGGGACGGATGTTTTCCTCCCCGATGTAAGCAACTCCGTGACTTCAGGCGGCACCGCGCGAGCGGCGCCGCCTTTTTTTATCCCCGCGTCGGGCGGGCGTTACCGGTAGGAGCGAGCTTGCTCGCGAACCGCCCCAGCGTCGGAGCCGACCGGTGTTCGCGAGCAAGCTCGCTCCTACAGCAAACCGGCAAGCGCGGGATTTACCGGTCGGAGCGCAATTTCCTTCTAGAAAGGCAACTCAACCGCCCTGCAACATCCCCGGATGGATTCGCTGCGAGAACGGCGTCGAGAGCACCAGCGAGGTCCTGCTGGTACCGAACTGGGCGAGGCGGTCGATCAGCTCTTCCAACTCCTGGGTGCAACTGACCGCCACCTTGAGCATCACGCAGGCCTCGCCGGTGATGCGAAAGCAGTCGATGATCTGCGGAATCTCCAGCAGCGGGTCGAGCATGCTCTTGCTGCGGTGGTCGTTCAGGCGCATCTCGATCAGGCACTGGATCGAGCGGCCCATCTTCGACAGGTCTACGCTGGCGTGGTAACCGGTGATCACCCCGTCCGCCTCCAGGCGCGCCACCCGGTCGGCCACCGCCGGCGGCGACAGGTTGATGCGCCGGGCCAGTTCGGCGAAGGACAGGCGGCCGTCTTCGAGCAGGGCGGCGAGCAGGGCGCGGTCGTATTTGTCCATGGTCCATCTCCGGTTTTCTGATTCAACGGAAAGGCGGCTGAAAATCCGTCGAATGAAAAGTGTTATGCCCGTATTGGCGTTGTCTGTGCCTTATCCCGGGCGATTGACCTACATAAAATGAAGCGCTCTGACTGCCTTGTCGAGCCCCTCCCATGACTACCCTGCCCATGCCCAGAGCCCGCATTTCACTGACCCTGATCGCCGCCTTCTTCGCCCTCTACTTCATCTGGGGTTCGACCTATCTGGTGATCCGCATCGGCGTCGAGTCCTGGCCGCCGATGCTGATGGCCGGCTGCCGCTTCATCATCGCCGGGGCCATCCTGTTCGGCTGGATGCTCTGGCGCGGGGCGCCGCTGCCGACGTTCCGGCAATGCCTGTCGGCGGGCGCCATCGGCATCCTCCTGCTCAGCTGCGGCAACGGCGGGGTCACGGTGGCCGAACACTGGGGCGTGGCCTCGGGCGTGGCGGCGCTGGCGGTGGCGACCGTGCCGCTGTTCACCCTGGTGTTCGGGCGCTTCTTCGGCAACCGCACCAATGCGCTGGAGTGGGCCGGCATCGCCCTGGGCCTGTTCGGTATCGTGCTGCTCAACCTCGGCTCGAACCTGCAGGGCAGCCCGGCGGGCGCGGCGCTGATTCTCTTCGCCGCGGCCACCTGGGCCTTCGGCTCGGTGTGGAGCCGGCGCCTGGATCTGCCCGCCGGCGCCATGGCCAGCGCAGTGGAGATGCTGGTGGGCGGCGGCGTGCTGCTGCTGGGCAGCTTCCTCAGCGGCGAGCGCATGGAACAGATGCCCACCGCCGCCGGTTGGGGCGCGCTGGCTTACCTGGTGGTGTTCGGTTCGATCATCGCCTTCAGTGCCTACATGTACCTACTGGCCAATGTGCGCCCGGCGGCGGCGACCAGCTACGCCTACGTCAACCCGGCAGTGGCGGTGATGCTCGGCGTGGTGTTCGCCGGCGAGCACATCGGCCTGGCGGAGTCCCTGGCGATGGCGGTGATCATCAGCGCCGTGGTGCTGATCGGCCTGCCGCAGTGGCGGCGCAAGGAAGCCGTCTGATCCGCGGCATGAGCTAAGCCCGAAAGGTTATTTCGCGCCCTTCGCGCGATTCGCTAGGGTATGAAACGGCCTCCATTCGGGGGCCGTTCTTCTTTCCCTTCAGTACACCCGCGCGCCATACGCCCAGGCCACTGATCCACCCTTCGAGCCGAGGTGTGCATGAGCCTGGTGGTACCGCTTTCCTCTCTGTCCCAACTCTCACCCACCCAGCGCTGGAGCGATGCCCTGCGCGCCTCCAGTCTGCTGGACCTGTCGGTGCCGCGCGAATATGGCGGGCGCGGTGCCGGCTGGGGCGAGGTGTTGCAGACCCTGCGCGATCTCTCCGAGCGCGACGGCACCCTGGCGCGGTTGTTCGCCCTGCATCACCTGCAACTGGCCAGCGTGTTGCTGCTGGGCAGCTCCGAGCAGCGCGAGCGCCTGCTGCCGCTCAGCGTGGAGCGCGAATGGCTGTGGGGCGAAGCGGTGGATCATCAGGAAAGCCGCCTGCTGGCGCGCGAGCATCGGCGCGGCGGTTTCCTGCTGCAGGGCGGGCGCCACGACTGCTTCGGGGCGGAGGCGGTGGACTGGCTGCTGATCTCGGCGCGCCATGCGCCCAGCGAAGGCCTGCTGATCGCCGCGCTGCCGGCGGACCGTGACGGGCTGGATCGCTTCGAGCCCAACGGCGGGGGGCTGCTGCGCTGCCATGAGGTGCGCCTGCATCCGGAAGATATCCTGCAGCCGCCCGGCCTGCCGTGGACGCCCCGTGCGCAGCTGCGCGGCAGCCTCGCCGGGCTGCTGCAGGCGAACATCGCCCTGGGCCTGGCCGTGCAGGCCTTCGAGAACCTGCCGGCGCGGGCGGCGGCGGGGGAGTTGCAGCGGCTGTTGGGGCTGGGGCTGCGGCTGTCGGAACAGTCGGCGGTGGCCTTCGAATCGGCCCAGGCGGCGGGCAGCGCCCTGAGCTTCAGCCGCAGCGCGGCGCTGGCGACCCTGGTGGCGGAAACCGCTGCCGTGGCGCAACACGCGGTGCAGGTTGGCTTGCGCCAGGAAGGCACCCGCGCCCGGTTGCTTGCCGGTGCCACCTGAGGCGCCGAACCACGCGGCCTGTAGCCGAATCGAGACAAGCGCTGGCGCTCATAAGTTAAGAACTAAAAAGTATTTATTCGAAGTTTTTTATATCGGTAATCTAGCTCTACCGGACCGCCGGACACCTGTTTCAACCCATCGAATCCCGTCCCGTGGTCCGTCCCCTCTGTGAGGCCGGCACCGCCGTCATCTTCAGAGGAACCACCATGAACAAGCCTCGTTTCGTACGCCGTGCCCTCGCCGGCGTCGCTGTTGCGGCTGCCCTGTCCTTCCAGGGCGCCGCGTTCGCCGACATCGTCCTGGGCTACCAGACCGGCATCGACCCGACCAAGGTCCCGCAAGCCGATGGCACCTACGAGAAAGTCATCGGCGAGAAACTCGACTGGCGCCGCTTCAACAGCGGCCCGGAAGTGGTCGCCGCCATTGCCTCGGGCGACGTGCAGCTGGGCAACCTCGGTTCCAGCCCGCTGGCCGCCGCCACTTCGCGCGGCCTGCCGATCGTCGCCTTCATCGTCTCCGCGCAGATCAACGCCGCCGAGGCCCTGGTGGTGCGTAACGGCAGCAAGATCGAAAAGCCCGAAGACCTCGTCGGCAAGACCATTGCCACGCCCTTCGTCTCCACCTCGCACTACAGCCTGCTGGGCGCACTCAAGCACTGGCAGATCGACCCGGCGAAGGTAAAGATCGTCAACCTCAACCCCACCGAGATCGCCGCCGCCTGGCGCCGTGGCGACATCGATGGCGCCTTCGTCTGGTCCCCCGCCCTGGGTGAGATCAAGAAGTCCGGCAAGGTGCTGACCGACGCCGCCGAAGTGGGCCAGTGGGGCGCACCGACCTTCGAGGTCTGGGTAGCCCGCAAGGACTTTGCCGAGAAGCACCCGGAAATCATCGCCAAGTTCGCCAAGGTGAGCCTGGATTCCTTCGCCGACTACAACGCCCACAAGGCCCAGTGGACCGCCGATTCCGAGCAGGTGAAGAAGATCGCCAAGCTGACCGGCGCCGATCCGCAGGACGTGCCTGAACTGCTGGCCGGCTCCGCCTTCCCCGAAGCCCAGGCCCAACTGTCGTCTGCCCTGCTGGGCGGCGGCACCGCCAAGGACATCGCCGGCACCGCCGCCTTCCTCAAGGAGCAGAAACGCGTGCCGTCGGTGCTCAAGGACTACTCGCCCTACGTCAGCGCCGACTACGTGCGCCAGGCGGAGAGCGTGCAGGTGGGGCAGCGCTAAGGGGTTGCTTTTCGTAGGAGCGAGCTTGCTCGCGAACACCGGCTGGATCTGAATCTCTAGTCGGTTCGCGAGCAAGCTCGCTCCTACGGAGGGCACCACGCATTTCTTCTCACCCTACGGAGGGCAGAACATGAGCCGTTTGACGGCCGAGGCGGTCAGCCTCACCTTCCAGCAGCGCGGACGCGAGCGCGTCGTGCTGCAGGACCTCACTCTCAGCCTGGCCAAGGGCGAATCCCTGGTGGTGCTCGGCCCGTCCGGCTGCGGCAAGTCCAGCCTGCTCAACGTGCTGGCGGGCTTCCAGGCGCCGGACAGCGGCCGCGTGCAGATCGACGGCCGCACCCTCAGCGGCCCCGGCGGCGAGCGCGGCGTGGTGTTCCAGGACGACGCGCTGATGCCCTGGCTGAGCGCGCTGGACAACGTCGCCCTGGGCCTGCGCATCCGTGGCGTCGGCGCTGCCGAGCGCAGCGCCCGCGCCCATGAAGTCCTCAAGCTGGTAGGCCTGGGCGAGCACGCGGACTACCGCATCTCGCAACTGTCCGGCGGCCAGCGGCAACGCCTGGGCCTGGCCCGCGCACTGGCGGTGGAGCCGGACTTCCTGCTGCTCGACGAGCCCTTCGGCGCCCTCGACGCGCTGACCCGCGAGCGCATGCAGGTGCTGACCCTCGACCTGTGGCGCAAGACCGGCAAGGGCCTGTTCCTGATCACCCACAGCGTCGATGAAGCGCTGTTCCTGGCCACCGACCTGGTGGTGATGGACGGCCCGCCGGCGCGCATCGTCAAGCGCCTGCCACTGGACTTCGCGCGCCGCTACGCCGCCGGCGAGCCGGTGCGTTCGATCAAGTCCGACCCGGAATTCGCGCGTCTGCGCCAACTGCTGCTGGATGAGTTCCTTGAGGAACCGGAGGCCGAGCATGCCCACTGATACCCTCGCCGCCAAACTTCCGGCCGCCGCGCCGCAATCCCGCAGTGTGCCGCGCGACTACCGACGCTGGGCCGCCGCCGGCAGCGTCGGCGGAATCTTCCTGCTCTGGTGGCTGGCCACGCACCTGGGCTGGGTCGACACCCTGTTCCTGCCGGCACCGGAGCAACTGGTGGAAGCCTTCCAGCGCCTGCTTGCCGAGGGCTACGTCGATGCATCGCTCTGGCAGCACATCGGCACCAGCCTGCTGCGTGTGCTGCTGGCGCTGGGCGCGGCGGTGCTGACGGCGATTCCGCTGGGCATCCTGATGGGCCTCAACCCGCTGGTGGGCGCAGCCTTCGATCCGCTGGTGGAGTTCTACCGCCCGGTGCCGCCGCTGGCCTACCTGCCGCTGATCGTCATCTGGTTCGGCATCGGCGAGCTGTCCAAGGTGCTGCTGATCTACCTCGCGCTGTTCGCCCCGCTGCTGATCGCCACCGCCGCCGGCGTGCGCCGTGTGGACAAGTCGCGCATCCAGGCCGTGCGCTGCCTGGGCGCCAACCGGCTGCAAGTGGTGCGCCACGTGATCCTGCCCAGCGCCCTGCCGGAGGTCCTCACCGGCCTGCGCATTGCCCTGGGCGTGGGCTGGTCGACTCTGGTCGCCGCCGAGCTGATCGCCGCCAACCGTGGCCTGGGCTTCATGGTGCAGTCCGCCGCGCAGTTTCTCGCCACCGATGTCGTGGTGCTGGGGATCCTGCTGATCGCCGCCATCGCGCTGGGCTTCGAGCTTGGGCTGCGCTGGCTGCAGAAGCGATTTGCTTCCTGGGAGTGACGCTCTGCCGGGCGGGGTAAAAGCCCCTCTCCCTAATCCTCTCCCGCAAGCGGGAGAGGGGACTGTCCTGAGGGGCTTCGATACCTCCGCCTCATGGATGAGTCTGCGCGGCTGAAGGGGTTGACCGTCCTTTGCGAATACACCGAACAAGCCCCCTCTCCCTTCAGGGGGGGACGCCTAGTCAGAAGGTTGGGGAGAGGGCGCCTTTCCCCGTGAACCTCACGAGAGAACACGAACATGACCACCCTGAGCATCGAACCCATCAGCCCGGCCCTCGGCGCCATCGTTTCCGGCGTGCGTCTGGCCGACCCGCTGGACGACGCGGCGCAGCGCCAGATCGAGCAGGCCCTGCTCGACCATCACGTGCTGTTCTTCCGCGACCAGCCGCTGACGCCGACCCAGCAGGCAAACTTCGCCACGCGCTTCGGCGACCTGCATATCCATCCGATCTACCCCAGCTCGCCCGAACAGCGCGAGGTCATCGTCCTCGACACCGCCGTCACCGACGTGCGCGACAACGCCATCTGGCACACCGATGTGACCTTCCTGGAAACCCCGGCGCTGGGCGCCGTGCTGGCTGCCAAACAGCTGCCGCCCTACGGTGGCGACACCCTGTGGGCCAGCGGCATCGCGGCTTTCGAGGCGCTGTCGAAACCGCTGCAGCGGTTGCTCGACGGACTCACCGCGACCCACGACATCAGCAAGTCCTTCCCCCAGGAACGCTTCGGCGCCACCGATGCCGACCTCGCGCGATTGGAGGAAGCTCGCAAGAAGAATCCGCCGCGCAGCCATCCGGTGATCCGTACCCACCCGGTCACCGGGCGCAAGGCGCTGTTCGTCAGCGATGGCTTCACCACTCGTATCAACGAGCTGGAGCCGGCGGAAAGCCGCGCCATCCTCGACCTGCTGTTCGCCCACTTCAGCCGCCCGGAATTCACCGTGCGCTGGCGTTGGAGGGAGAACGACGTGGCCTTCTGGGACAACCGCGTGACCCAGCACTATGCGGTGGACGACTACCGCCCGCAGCGGCGGGTGATGCACCGGGCGACGATCCTGGGCGACAAGCCGTTCTGACTTGATGGGCGGCACCTGTAGGACGCATAACCCGGAACGGGTTATCCGCCGCCGGGGCGGATAACGCCATAGGCGTTATGCGCCCTACGGAATTTTTGTGTAGGCGCGAGCTTGCTCGCGAAGCGCATAACGCCCAACCCGTCGGGGAATCCGTTCGCGAGCAAG
This sequence comes from Pseudomonas nitroreducens TX1, assembly GCF_000313755.1. GTDB lineage: Bacteria > Pseudomonadota > Gammaproteobacteria > Pseudomonadales > Pseudomonadaceae > Pseudomonas > Pseudomonas nitroreducens_A. The sequence goes on from NZ_AMZB01000126.1 coordinate 82,137, forward strand.
CTCGCTCCTACAAGGCGGCAACAGCCTGGAATATCCCGTCATCCCCGTGACTTGCGGCAACAAAGCCGCACCGCAGACCGCATTCGTCGCCATTCTAGGTCGCGGCGGATGGCTCACTGTCCTACGCTTTGGCAGTTCCGCTTTATGAAGAGACTGCCTACATGCAAGAAAGGATTCCCGACGAGTCCAACCTCGCCGAGCTGACGGTTCGCGGCCTGATTCTCGGCGCGCTGATCACCGTGGTGTTCACCGCTTCCAACGTGTACCTCGGCCTCAAGGTCGGCCTGACCTTCGCATCGTCGATCCCCGCGGCGGTCATCTCCATGGCCGTGCTGCGCTACTTCTCCGGCTCCAACATCCTCGAGAACAACATGGTGCAGACCCAGGCTTCGGCCGCCGGCACCCTGTCCTCGATCATCTTCATCCTGCCCGGCCTCTTGATGATCGGCTACTGGAGCGGCTTCCCGTTCTGGCAGACCGCGGCGATCTGCTCCATCGGCGGCATCCTCGGCGTGCTGTACACCATTCCGCTGCGCCGGGTGATGGTGGTGCAGAGCAACTTGCCGTACCCCGAAGGCGTGGCGGCGGCGGAAATCCTGCGCGTCGGCAGCCAGGACGAAGAGGAAGAGAAGGCCGGCAAGCCCGCGAAAGCCGGTGGCCCGGGCCTGCGCGACATCCTCGCCGGTGGTGTGGTCGCCGCCGCCTTCAGCCTGCTCAGCAGCGGTTTCAAGGTGCTCGCCGAAGGCTTCAGCTTCTGGCTCACCGCCGGGCAAGCGGCGTTCCGCCTGTCCACCGGCTTCTCCCTGGCGCTGGTGGGTGCCGGTTACCTGATGGGCATCACCGCCGGCATCGCCATCCTGATCGGCGTGGTCATCGCCTGGGGCGTGGCGGTGCCGCTGCTCTCGGTCAACAGCGTGCTGGCCGCCGGGCAGAGCCTGCCGGAGCTGGCAAACAAGCTTTGGAGCAGCCAGGTGCGCTTCCTCGGCGCCGGCACCATCGGTATCGCCGCACTGTGGACCTTGGCCACTCTGTTCAAACCCATGGTGCAGGGCGTCTGGTCATCGCTCAGCGCCGTCAGCGGCCGTGGTGAAAGCAGCGACCTGCGCACCGAGCAGGACCTGTCGGCGAAGTGGATCGTCACCATTGCCGGCGTTCTCTTGCTGGCGCTGTTCGTGGTGTTCTCCTATTTCCTCGGTGAGGCCGCGCCGGACCTCCATGGCTTCGGCTTCTGGGGCCTGGTGGCGGTCTGCGTGATCTTTGCTTTCTTCTTCGGCTTCCTGATCGCCGCCGCCTGCGGCTACATGGCCGGCCTGGTCGGTTCGTCGAGCAGCCCGATCTCCGGTATCGGCATCATCGCGGTGATCCTGGTGTCGCTGCTGATCCTGGGCGTCGGCTCGCTGGAGGCCGGCTTCCTCGACCAGCAGGGCGGCAAGCTGGCCATCGCCCTGGCGTTGTTCACCACCTCGGTGGTGATCGCCATCGCGGCGATTTCCAACGACAACCTGCAGGACCTGAAGACCGGCTACCTGGTCGGCGCGACCCCGTGGCGCCAGCAGCTGGCGCTGATCGTCGGCTGCCTGGTGGGCGCCCTGGTGATCCCGCCGGTGCTGGAGTTGCTGTTCAACGCCTATGGCTTCACCGGTGCGCTGCCGCGCGAGGGCATGGACCCGAACGCCGCGCTGGCCGCACCGCAGGCGACGCTGATGACGGCGATTGCCAGTGGGATTTTCCACAACGCGCTGAACTGGAACATGATCCTGATCGGCGTGGCGCTGGGGATCGCGCTGATCCTCGTGGACGTGCTGCTGCGCCGCACCGGCAAGGCCAGCCTGCCGGTACTGGCAGTCGGCCTGGGCATCTACCTGCCGCCGACAATCGGCATGACCCTGGTGGTTGGCGCGGTGATCGGCTGGCTGCTGGAAACCGCCCTGGCCAAGCGCGCGGCGGCGGCTGGCAAGGATGTGGAGAAGTTCTCCGACGAGCCCAGGCGCCGGGGCGTGCTGCTGGCTTCCGGCCTGATTGTCGGCGAGAGCCTGATGGGCATCCTGCTCGCCGCCATCATCGGCGCCACCGGTTCCGCTACGCCTTTGGCACTGGTCGGCGAATCTTTCGAGGACACCGCGCAGTGGCTGGGGCTGGTGGTGTTCGTGGCAATCTGCGTGCTGTTCTACCGCAAGGTGCTGACCGGCACCCGCGCCTGATCCCTGGCCGTGATGCGAAAAAGGCGCCTGCGGGCGCCTTTTTCGTGGGGGTACGGGCTCAGCGCACCAGATGCAGGAACTGCAGGTGGCGCTCGTACTGGTCGAGCATGTCGTTGATGATCTGCTCCTTGCTGTAGCCCATCAGGTCATAGTCCTGGCTGCCTTCGGAGAGGTGCACCTCGGCGCGGAAGTAGCGGCGGTTCTTCAGGTGCAGGCCGCCCATGCCGGCACGGGCGAAGGAGGGGGTGAAGTAGCCGCGCATCGAGACCTGGTAGAGGAACGGATGCTGCGCGCCGTGGCCGATCTCCAGGCCGATCTCCAGGTTGCTCAGGTCCAGGTCGGAATCCACCTGCAGGCCCTTCTCGCGAAACACCTCGCAGACCTCGGTGATCGCCGGGGTGACCACGTCGACCATGTAGCGGTACACCTCGTCGCGGGTGGGGAAGTGCACCGCCTGGGAGATGCGCCGCTTCCAGCCGCCGGGCTTGGCCGAGGGCGGCGCCAGTGAATGGGTGCGCGCGCGCTGGCGCTGGGACTCCAGGTAGAAGGCCTTGTGCAGGCCCCACATCATCAGCAGCAGGATGAGCGAGAAGGGCAGCGAGGTCAGCACCACGGCTGACTTCAGCGCATCGATGCTGCCGGCGAACAGCAGGCCGCCGGTGACCAGTGCGGTGGCCACGCCCCAGAACACCCGCAGCCACTTAGGGCCATCGTCGTCGGCGCTGCCGCCTTGGGCGGAGAGGGTGGAGAGCACCACGGTGCCGGAGTCCGCCGAAGTGACGAAGAAGACGAAGCTCACCAGCACCGTCACCGCGATCACCACGCGGCTGGCCGGGTAGTTCTGCAGCATCTGGTAGAGCGCCATCGACGGGTCGGCGATGGCCACGCGGCCCAGCTCGCTGAAGCCGTGATTGAGCACCTGGTCCAGGGCGCTGTTGCCGAAGATCGACATCCAGGCGAGGGTGAAGCCGAGCGGGATGAACAGCACGCCGAAGACGAATTCCCGGATCGTTCGCCCGCGCGAGATGCGCGCGATGAACAGGCCGACGAAGGGCGCCCAGGCGATCCACCAGGCCCAGTAGAACACCGTCCAGCCGCCCAGCCAGTCACTGCCTTCCTGGCCGTAGGCATAGAGGTCGAAACTCTTGGTGGGCAGGGCGCCGAGGTAGTCGCCGATGTTCTGCACCAGGGTGTTGAGCAGGTGCTGGGTGGGGCCGGCGAACAGCACGAAGAGCAGCAGCGCGCAGGCCAGCAGCATGTTGATGTCCGACAGCAGGCGGATGCCCTTGTCGACGCCGGACACGGCGACCAGGATGGCCGCGCCCATCATCAGCGCGATCAGGGTCATCTGCACCGGATGGCTATGGGCGACGCCGAAGAGGAAGTCCAGCCCGGCGTTGAGCTGCAGCACGCCGAAGCCCATGTCCGCGCCCAGGCCGAACACCGTGGCGATGATGCCGAAGCAGTCCACCGTGTAGCCAATGGGGCCGTTGATGCGCTTGCCGATCAGCGGGTAGAGCGCCGAGCGCAGCGCCAGCGGCAGGTTATGGCGGTAGGCGAAATAGGCCAGCGCCATCGCCACCAGGGCGAACACGCCCCAGCCGTGCAGGCCCCAGTGTAGGAACAGCAGCTGCATGGCCTGGCGCGCCGCTTCCGGAGTCCCGGCTTCACCTTGCGGTGGCTGGGCGAAGTGGGTCAGTGGCTCGGACACGCAGAAAAAGAACAGGGTGATGCTGATGCCCGCGGCGAACAGCATGCCGGCCCAGGACAGGTAGCTGAATTCCGGCTCGTCGTGGTCGGCACCGAGCTTGATCTTTCCGTAGCCGGAAAGCGCGGTGACCACCACGAAGATCAGGTACAGCGTCATCGCCATCAGGTAGTACCAGCCGACAGTGTCGGCGGCCCAGGACTGTGCGGCGAGCAGCCATTCACCGGCCTGTTGCGGCTGGGCGATGACGATCAGGGCGAAGAGCAGGATCAGCGCGGCCGCACCGTAGAAGACCGGCGGGTTCATGCGCATGGCGGGGGAGGGTGATACGGACGGGGAGGATTGTGCAACGGACAAAACGGGCGGGGTCCCTCGAAATTTTCCTTGAACAAGCATTCAATGAAAACACGATTGAGCCCGAAAAGGCCAATCCGCGGGACCGATGGTCCCGCCGCCGGCCCTGTGTGAGGGCCGAGCGGAGCGGGTACTGCTTTACTTGCGACGGTTCTTTTTCGCCTCACGGATCTCACGGCGTTCCGGGTCGGCCTTCACGGGCGCGGTCAGGAAAGCGGTGGCGGCGAAGAAGTTGGCAAGAGCGGCAAAGCTGGTCACGGTAGTCTCCAATGGCGCCGGGGAAAATGGGTCCCGACCGCCTGTTAGCCATTTTCCCTGAAGATTGTGACAAAAAGAAGTGAATGGTCTTGATGGAAGGTATTGAGGCGGTCGATGAGACTGCTTTCATGTTGTTTTGCGGTAAATAGTCCTGTTTTTGACTTGTTGCTCAGGATTCCCTCTCGCAAACCTTCAGGTCGACGAAGCCTTTCACTGCGACCATTCGTCGCCAAAGGTGAAACGGTTCAGCGCCACGTCTGACTTCGACGCGATAAACGGCTGTCACCCGCGCGAAACAGGTTGCTGCATAGCACAGTTCCCGAACTAGAGCGTCCTCGAGTCTTAAAACTTGAACGGATGTGCAATATTTCGTGAAAAACATGTGAAATGACTATGGCGATTGACTCGCCGATTCCGTTAGTCTCCCCCGGCAGGACAAAAAACCACCAACAGGGAGCATCTCGAGATGGACTTCAAACGCATCGCCATTGCCACTGCACTCTTCGCTTCGCTGGCCGGTTGCCAGACCATGACCACCAACCAGGCCATCGTTCCGCTGCAGGCCGCTACCGCTCAGATGATCGGTCTGGCCTCCTCCGACGAGCTGGTAGTCAGCGACGTCAAAGCCGGCCAGCCGGATGCCCTGGGTGGCCAGGAACTCTCCTACGTCGCCACCACCACCAAAGGCCGTGTGTTCAACTGCACCTCGCGCATGATGCCGGGCCTGCTGACCGATCCGGCCAAGCTGACCAACCCGTCGTGCACTCCGGTGGTTGCTCACTCGAACACCGCTACCAAGTAAGCCCCAGCAGCATGCTGTCGCCCGTGCGCGCCCTTCGGGGCGCGCTGGCGACTACAGCGCGGCGACTCAGCCGCGCTCGTGCTCCAGGCGTTGCAGCAGCGCACGCAGCTGCGCCTCGACGCCGGGCTGGCGTGCCAGGCGCTCCAGCGTTTCCTCGCTGACTCCCGTTACGCCGCCTGACCCCGCCACTCCACCTGAAAAGTTAAGGTGCTCCGGGCGAATCTCCTCGTCCGGGCTGACCAGCAGGGCGAAGTGGATGACGTTTTCCAATTCGCGAATATTGCCCGGCCACGGATAGCCCTCCAGCGCGCGCTGGGTATCATTGGCGATCTGCGGCACCGGCAGTTCCAGGCGCTGCGCATGCACGCCGAGGAAGTACTCGGCCAGTGGCTGGATATCGCCGATGCGCTCGCGCAGCGGTGGTAGCGTAAGGTTGCCGTCGTGCAGGTACTGCTGCAGCCCTTCGAGGAATTTCCCTGCTTTCACTGCCTGCCCCAGGTCGATGCTGGTGGCGGCGACCAGGCGCACGTCCACCGGCACCGGCTCTCGGGCGCCGACGCGCAGTACCTCGCGCTCCTGCAGCACGCGCAGCAGCTTCTGTTGCAGCGACAGCGGCAGGTCGGCGATCTCGTCCAGATACAATGTCCCGCCGTTGGCCGAGCCGAACCAGCCGGCGCGGCTGCCTACCGGGCCGTTGTGCGCGCCCGGGGCATAGCCGAACAGCTCGGCCTCGGCGTAGTTGCGGCTCAGGGCGCTGCAGCTCACCGCGACGAACAGGCCCGGGCGTTCGCTGGCGCGGTGGATGTGACGGGCCAGCAGTTCCTTGCCGGTGCCCGTCTCGCCGTGGATCAGCACCGGTTGCGGCAGCGGCGCCAGGCGTTCCACTTCGTCGCGCACTTCGTGGGAGCGCGGATCGAAGAACACCAGCGCCTTGGCGCGGATGCTCAGCGGGCTCTTGTCGGCGTCGGGGAAGGTCAGCAGCGGCAGCGGCCCGTGGGGTGCGTTCATGGTGTTTCTCCTTCTGCTTCTACAGCGCGTCCAGCGCCTGCAGGAAATCCTGGACGATATCTTGGCTGTCCTCGATGCCCACCGAGACGCGAATGGTGCCGTCGTGGATGTCCAGCGCGGTCAGGGCCTCGGCGGATAGCGCGCGGTGCGAGGTCTTGCCGGGGTGGGTGATGCTGCTGGCGACGCCGGCCAGCGATGGAGCGAAAGCGGCCAATTGCAGCTCGCCGATCAGCGTGTCGACCTGATCAAGACCACCCTTCAAGGTGAAGCTCAACATGCCCGAATGGCCCTTGCGGAACAGCCGCTGCGCCAACTCGAAGTCCGGATGCGAAGGCAGGCCGGGGTAGAACACGCGGGCCACCTGCGGATGTGCTTCGAGGGCTTCGGCCAGCGCCTGGGCGTTCTGCGAGTGGGCCTTCATGCGCAGGGCCAGGGTCTTCGCGCCGCGGAAATTCAGCCAGCTCTCGAAGGGGCTGGCGCTGCCGCCGGCATTGATCTGGAAGCGTCGCGCGGCGGCAATCCACTGGGCGTCGCCCACCAGCGCGCCGCCCATGGCGTCGCTATGGCCGTTGAGGTACTTGGTGGTGCTGTGGACCACCAGGTCGGCGCCGTCGCGCAGCGGCTGGTAGAGCACCGGCGAGAGGAAGGTGTTGTCCACCAGCAGCTTGAGACCGTGGCGATGGGTGAGGGCGGCCAGCGCCGGCACGTCGCTCACGCGCACCAGCGGGTTGGAGGCGGTCTCGGTGTAGATCAGCTTGGTGCTCGGGGTGATCGCGGCTTCCACCGCCGCCAGGTCGTTGAGGTCGAGCAGGGTGGAGGCGATGCCGAAGCGGGTCAGCTCCCTCTCGATCAGGCTTTGGGTGGTGCCGTACAGCTCGCGGCTGGCGATCAGGTGGTCGCCGGCGCCCAGTACACCCAGCAGCGCAGCGGAAATGGCCGCCATGCCGGAGGCGGAGAACAGTGCGTCCTCGCCGCCCTCCAGTTCGCGCAGCAGCTCCTCCACGGCGCTGTGGTTGGGGTTGCCGATGCGCGTGTACATGTAGTTGTCGGGGTTGCCGGCAAGGAAGTCATCGACCTGTTCCAGGGAGTCGTAGACGAACACCGAGCTCTGGTAGATCGGCTGGCTCTTGGCGCGGGTGATCATGCGCCGGTCGGCATCGTGGCCGGCATGCACGGAGCGGGTGGAGGGGCCTTTGGCGTGGTCGCTCATGGCAGGTCCTTGGGAAAGAAAAACGCCGGTGGAACCTGCCCACCGGCGTCGAAGCGGGTGCGCCCAAGGCGCGCCCAGCGTGGGAGTCGTTGCGCCCGACAGTCGGCCGGGCGACGGATCAGAAGGCGGGCACCACGGCGCCGTTGTACTTCTTCTCGATGAAGGCTTTGACTTCCGGGCTGGTCAGGGCGGCGGAGAGCTTCTTCAGCGCATCGCTGTCCTTGTTGTCCGGGCGCGCCACCAGGTAGTTCACGTAGGGCGAGTTGCGGTCTTCGAGGACCAGCGCGTCCTTCACGGGGTTGAGCTTGGCTTCCAGCGCATAGTTGGTGTTGATCAGGTCCAGGTCGACCTGGTCCAGCACGCGTGGCAGCAGGGCCGATTCCAGCTCCTTGAACTTCAGGTGCTTGGGGTTCTCGGCGATGTCTTTGGGGGTGGCCAGGGCGTTGCTCGGGTCCTTGAGCTTGATCACGCCGGCCTTCTGCAGCAGGAGCAGCGCGCGGCCGCTGTTGCTGCCTTCGTTGGGGATGGCAACGGTGGCGCCGTCAGGCAGCTGGTCGATGGACTTGTACTTCTTCGAGTAGCCGCCGAAGGGCTCGACGTGCACGCCGGTCACGGTGACCAGGTGGGTGCCCTTGCCGGCATTGAAGTTGTCCAGGTACGGCTTGGTCTGGAAGTAGTTGGCGTCCAGGCGCTTCTCGGCGACCTGCACGTTGGGCTGCACGTAGTCGGTGAAGACCTTGATCTGAAGGTCCACGCCTTCCTTGGCCAGGGTCGGCTTGATCAGCTCGAGGATCTCGGCGTGGGGAATCGGGGTGGCAGCGACGACCAGCTTTTCGTTGGCGAAAGCGGAAGTGGTGAAGGCAGCGGCGAGGGCGGTCAGAAGCAGCAGCTTTTTCATTGCGGATGTCCTTGTGGGGCAGATGACCGCTGGCGTCCGGGCCGGCCGGGATGGGGCCTTCGTACGGGCGGTGGATTCTTTTCCGCGGCTCATTCGGCAGCGGTTGCAGTGAAAGCTACCCGGTCTTGTTATTCCAATAAAATATTAATTTTTCATTTTCATATTCGATTTTGTTCATATGGCGGCCAGTGTGCGTCCTGGGACAAGCTGTCGCGCGACACCCCGTCGCGCGGCAACCCACCACGCCGGATTGCGCGGGGCTGCGGCGTAATATCTCTTTGCTTCATTGAGCGGCGTCAATGCGCAATGCAGGCCATTCTGTCTGTAGCGAAATGAAGTCGAACCGGCAGCAGACCGGCGGGCTCGAAAACACGTCACGCAAGAACGCCCTGCGCATGCGCAAGGTACGGTGCCCGGCCCTTTACGTGAGGCCGGCGTCAGCCTGAAAGAGGAATCGTCATGTTCGGATTGGAGGCGCTCGACCTGGCTCGGATCCAGTTCGCCTTTACCGTGTCCTTCCACATCATCTTCCCGGCCATCACCATCGGCCTCGCCAGCTACCTGGCGGTGCTCGAAGGCTTGTGGCTGAAGACCGGCGATGAGGTCTACCGCGATCTCTATCACTTCTGGTCGAAGATATTCGCCGTCAACTTCGGCATGGGCGTGGTCTCCGGCCTCGTCATGGCCTACCAGTTCGGCACCAACTGGAGCGCATTCTCGGCGTTCGCCGGGAGCGTTACCGGCCCGCTGCTGACCTACGAAGTGCTCACGGCATTCTTCCTCGAAGCCGGCTTCCTCGGCGTCATGCTCTTCGGCTGGCACCGCGTCGGCCCGGGCCTGCATTTCTTCGCCACCGTCATGGTGGCGATCGGCACGCTGATCTCGACCTTCTGGATTCTCGCCTCCAACAGCTGGATGCAGACCCCGCAGGGCCACGAGATCATCAACGGCATCGTGGTGCCGGTGGACTGGCTGGCAATCATCTTCAACCCGTCCTTCCCCTATCGCCTGCTGCACATGGCGATCGCCTCGTTCGTTGCCACCGCCTTCTTCGTCGGCGCCTCGGCGGCCTGGCACCTGTTGCGCGGCCGCGACAACCCGGCGATCCGCAAGATGCTCTCGATGGCCATGTGGATGGCGCTGATCGTCGCGCCCATCCAGGCCATGGTGGGCGACGCCCATGGTTTGAACACGCTCCAGCACCAGCCGGCGAAGATCGCCGCCATCGAAGGCCACTGGGACAACAGTGAAGGCGGCCCGACGCCGCTGATCCTGGTCGGCTGGCCTGACATGGAGCGCGAGGAAACCCGCTTCAAGATCGAGATCCCGGTACTGGGCAGCCTGATCCTGAACCACAGCCTGACCGAGCCGATCCCGGCACTGAAAGACTTCCCGAAGGCTGACCGGCCCAACTCCACCATCATCTTCTGGTCGTTCCGCGTCATGGTCGGCCTGGGGCTGCTGATGATCCTGATCGGCGTGTGGAGCGTCTGGCTGCGCTGGCGCAAGCGGCTCTACGCGAACCGCGCGTTCCTGCACCTGGTGCTGTGGATGGGGCCGTCCGGCCTGATCGCGATCCTCGCCGGCTGGTTCACCACCGAGATCGGTCGCCAACCCTGGGTGGTGTACGGGCTGATGCGCACCTCCGATGCGGTGTCCAATCACAGCGTCACGCAGATGAGCCTGACCCTGGTGATGTTCGTGCTGGTGTATTTCACGCTGTTCGGCGTGGGCATCGGCTACATGATGCGCCTGGTGCGCAAAGGCCCGGTCACTCACGAAGGCCGCGAAACCAGCCACGGCGGTGCAGGCCAGAAACGCACCCCGGCCCGGCCGCTGTCGGCGGCCGAAGAGGGCCTGGAAGATGGCGACAGCGACAGCCTGGAAGGGAGGAACTGAATCATGGGCATCGATCTTCCGCTGATCTGGGCGATCATCATCATCTTCGGGATCATGATGTACGTGGTCATGGACGGGTTCGATCTGGGCATCGGCATGCTCTACCCGTTCTTCAAGGACGAGAGCGACCGCGACGTAATGATGAACACCGTCGCTCCGGTCTGGGACGGTAACGAGACCTGGCTGGTGCTGGGCGGTGCGGCACTGTTCGGCGCCTTCCCGGTGGCGTATTCGGCCGTGCTCTCGGCGCTTTACCTGCCGCTGATTCTGATGCTCGTCGGGCTGATCTTCCGCGGCGTGGCCTTCGAGTTCCGCTTCAAGGCGCGGGCCAACAAGCGTCACCTGTGGGACAAGTCGTTCATCGCCGGCTCCTTGGTCGCGACCTTCTTCCAGGGCGTGGCGCTGGGCGCCTTCATCGAAGGCATCCCGGTGCAGAACCGTGCGTTCGCTGGCGGCGCGCTGGACTGGCTGGCGCCGTTCCCGCTGTTCTGCGGCCTGGGCCTGGTGGTGGCCTACACCCTGCTGGGCTGCACCTGGCTGATCATGAAGACCGAAGGCAAGCTGCAGGAGCGCATGCACGACCTGGCGCGCCCTCTGGCGCTGGTACTGCTGGCCGTGATCGGTGTCGTCAGCCTGTGGACCCCGCTGGCCCATGGCGAGATTGCCCAGCGCTGGTTCAGCCTGCCCAACCTGTTCTGGTTCCTGCCGGTGCCGCTGCTGGTGCTGCTGACCTTCTACAGCCTGCTGCGTTCGGTGGCGAACAACGACCACGTGAAGCCTTTCGTGCTCACCCTGGTGCTGATCTTCCTGGGCTATAGCGGTTTGGGCATCAGCCTGTGGCCGAACATCGTGCCGCCGTCGCTGTCCATCTGGGACGCTGCCGCACCGCCGCAGAGCCAGGGTTTCATGCTGGTCGGCGCGCTGTTCATCATCCCCTTCATCCTCGGCTACACCGCCTGGAGCTACTACGTGTTCCGCGGCAAGGTGAAGCATGGCGATGGCTACCACTAGAGGTGCGCGCGATGACTCATGAAGAGCAGGAGAAAGCACCGCTGCGCAAGCGGCTGGGCTGGCTGGTGCTGATCTGGGTACTGAGCGTCGCCGCCCTTGGCGTGGCGGCCTGGCTGATGCGCCTGTTCATGAGCGCGGCGGGGCTGGGCACGCCGCACTAGCCCGCGCAATCGATCCCATCCGGGCGCCGTCCCCCGGCGCCCGTTCCCACCTCCCTCGCACGGTTTCGTGCGGGGGATTTTTTTGTCCAGATTCGGGATTGTTTTTTGTAGGAGCGAGCTTGCTCGCGAACAGGAATTGCCGGCTAACGCCGTCTTGCAGCCCTGCACCGAACGGTCCCCTCTCCCTTCAGGGGGAGGGCTAGGGAGGGGGCAGTCGCCCTAACATCGGGACATCGCTGTATTTCCCTCTCCCCAACCCTCTCCCTGAAGGGAGAGGGGGCGTCCGTGCCGGCTGATGCTGTCGTTCCATCCTGCGCCGATCGGTCCCCTCTCCCCTTGGGAGAGGGCTAGGGTGAGGACAATGCCTCGCACCAATGTTCGCGAGCAATCTCGCTCCTACAGAGGCGGCGCTCGGGAGCGATCAGTGCAACGTGTCGCGCTTGGCCAGACTTGGGAACAGCTTCATCCACGCGCCAGTGACGATCAGCGTGCCGACCCCACCCAGCACCACCGCCGGCACAGTGCCGAGCCAGTGGGCGGTAAGGCCGGATTCGAACTCGCCCAACTGGTTCGAGGCGCCGATGAACAGGCCATTCACTGCGCTGACCCGGCCGCGCATTTCATCCGGGGTCTCCAGCTGCACGAAGGCGCCGCGGATGACCATGCTGATCATGTCCGCCGCACCCAGCACCACCAGCACCGCCAGGGAGAACCAGAAGGAGGTCGACAGGCCGAAGGCGATGGTGGTGACGCCGAACACGCCCACGGCAGTGAACATGATCCGCCCGACGTTGCGCTCGATGGGGAAGCGCGCCAGCCAGAACGACATCAGCAACGCGCCCACCGCCGGGGCCGAGCGCAGCAGGCCCAGGCCCCACGGGCCGGTGAGCAGGATGTCCTTGGCGAACACCGGCAGCAGCGCGGTGGCGCCGCCCAGCAGCACGGCGAACAGGTCCAGGGAGATGGCGCCGAAGATGTCCGGGCGGCTACGGATGAAGCGAATGCCCGCCAGCAGCGATTCCAGCGTGGCCTTGCCTTGCGCGGCTGGCGCCTGGCGCGAGGGCAGGGTGAGCACCAGGGTGCAGGCGATGAAGTACAGCACTGCCGTGGGCGTGTAGACCCAGAAGGCACCAAACGCATAGAGGAAACCGCCGAAGGCTGGCGCCGCGATGGTCGCCGCCTGCATGGCCGAGGCGGATGCCGCCACGGCGCGGGGGAACAGCGCGGTGGGCACGATGTTCGGCAGCAGCGCCTGGGTGGTCGGCATCTCGAAGGCCCGTGCGGTACCGAGCAGGAAAGCCATCACGAAGATCATCTCTCGCGTCACGTTGTCGGTGCTGGCGCCCACCACCAGCGCCACCGCGATGAGGCCCTGGCCGATCTGGCAGAGCGAGGCGATGCGCCGGCGGTCGTAGCGGTCGGCGACGTGACCGGTGTGCAGCATGAACAGCACGCGCGGGGTGAACTCCACCAGTCCCACCAGGCCGAGATCGAGCACGTTGTGGGTCAGCTCGTAGATGTGCCAGCCGATGGCCACGGTGATCATCTGGAACGCGCTGGCGGTGCAGACGCGCGCCAGCCAGAAGGCGAGGAAGGGGCGGTGGCGCAGCAGGGACGTGGCTTCGGCGCTCATGTTCAGGGCTTTGTCCGGAGGGTTCGTTAGGGGGCTAAGCAAGGGCTGCGCAGCGTAGCACGGCGTAACACTTTTCTGCTGGTCGTCGGCGGATTGCGCTATTGGCGAATAGTCTCGACCCGTCGACTAAAATTTTCATCGCCGCGACAAGCTGCCCGATTGACTTTGCTTCGCACTATTGAGGTGCGTTAAAGTTGACAGAAGAGTCAGGTTTTACTGCAGGATCCTTTCTCCGGCGCCATCCCCGAGACGCCCGCGATTGTGCGGCCCCCGAACTCTCCCCAGCACAGAAAAAACACCATATGGGCGGCCTTCACCGTCCCAAGGATGAACCATGTCCAACCGTGATATTTCCCGGCGCGCCTTCCTGCAAGGCGGGCTGATTGCCGGTGTCAGCGTGACCATGGCGCCGCTCGGCAGCCGGGCCTTCGCTGCCCTGATGGAGAACTCCGTCACCGTCTCCCCCCAGCAGTGGATGGGCCACGACGGCAAGGCGCGCTTCCGTAACGACGCGCTGTCCAAGGTCTGCGGCAACAAGGTGTTCGCCCGCGACATCCGTTCCAAGGACATGCCCGGCTGGCCGCAGCAGCAGGGCCACGCCATGCTGCTCAAGACCATCAAGGCCGACCGCATCTTCGACGGTATCGACCTCGCCTGGTTGGGCGCCGACCTGCAGCCCGACCGCATCGTCACCGCCGAGGACCTGGACAAGGACGGCATCGTCTTCCCCGAAGCCCACGCCCCGGACCCGCTGCTGCCGCGTGGCAAGGTGCCGATGTTCATCGGCCACCCGGTGGCCATCCTGATCTGGAACGACTTCGAGCGCTTCCGTCAGGCCAAGCTCAAGATGAAGTTCAACGACAAGGCGATCCGCTACGGCGCGCAGGCGCCGCTGTACCAGGGCGATCCCTACGGCAGCTTCCGCTACGTGCGCGTCGGCGGCGCGACTTCGGCCGATCCGGACGAGTTCTCCAGCCTCAAGGACTCGATCCTGTTCCCGATGATCCGTGAGCGCAAACCAGTGTGGAACCAGCAGCCCAACCAGCACGGCGACCTCACCGAGCAAGGCCTGTTCTACGCGCAGAAGATCAAGGAGCAGATCGAAAACCCGCCGGAAAACTGGCTGGTCTTCGACGAACGCTACAAGACCCCGTCCATCGAGCCGGCCGCCATGGAGCCCGACAACGGCAACGGCTGGTACGACCCGGCGAGCAAGACCCTGCACTTCGTGGTCGCCACCCAGTGCCCGTTCGAGGCGGCCTACGAGACGGCGCACATGATCGCCCCGTCGCGCTTCGGCCTGGCCAGGCTGAACATGCACCCCGGCTACACCGTAGGTTACGGTTCCAAGGACCACAACATCTTCGTCTTCTACGCGGCCCTGGCTGCGCTGTACGGCAACGGTGTACCGGTGCGCTTGGCCAATGACCGCTACGAACAGTTCCAGAGCGGCATCAAGCGCCACCCGTTCGACATCCGCTACCAGCTCGCGGTGGACAAGAAGGACATGACCTTCAAGATCTTCCGCACCGAAATGAGCGTGGACGGCGGCGGCCGCATCAACTACAGCCCGTCCGTGGCCGCGGTGGGCGCCACCGCCGCGCAGTCGATCTACTACATGCCGCAGAACGACCTGCAGGTGACCGCCTACCATTCCCGCGCCGTCGAGGCCGGCTCCATGCGTGGCTACGGCACCCTGCAGAGCATGGCCGCCACCGAGATGATGGTGGACGAGATCGCCGGTCGCCTGGGCGTCGACGCCATCGAGCTGCGCCGTGTCAACGCGCTGAAGTCGGGCATGAAGAACACCCAGGGTGCGATTCCCGCCGGCGCCCTGCGCCTGCACGAGATCCTCGACAAGGCCGCCGCCCATGAGTGGTGGAAGACCCGCGACGCGCGCAAGCAGTCGATGGACGCCAAGGACCCGGACCACTGGTACGGCGTCGGTTTCGCCATCTGCCAGAAGGATTTCGGCACCGGTTCCGAAGCGCCCATGGCGAGCATCGAGTTCGATGCCCAGGGCAAGGTGCACATGCGCCACATCGGCATCGAGATCGGCACTGGCATGTCCACGTCCCAGGCGCTGGTGGCGGCCGATTTCCTTGGCAAGCCGGCGGACGAGATGAAGACCGCCGAGACCGAGTGGCCGGAGCTTCAGCTGCTCAGCGGCGAAGACCCCTACACCATGAGCCAGCCCACCCAGGACGAGAAGCTGCGCAACCCGCGCTGGGTCGGCAAGTACGCTTCGGCGTCGTCGGCGACCAACTCGGCCTACTACTTCAGCCACGCCACCCGCGAAGCGGCGCGCGTGCTGTTCAACCACGGCCTGTGGCCGGCGGCCCTGGAAATCTGGCGCCGTGGCCCGTTCAACGGCGCCGCCAACCCGCTGGTGGTGCGCCGCGAAGACGCCCATTGGGTCGATGGCAAGCTCACCGCCAACGGCCTGGAGCCGCTGTCGTTCGCCGAGCTGGCCCAGGTCGCTCACGAAAAGGGCCTGGTTACCGGGGCCACCGTCCACGGCTTCAACCGCTGGAGCTGGGCGGAGTGCGATTTCGTCATCGACGGCGTGCGTGACCGCCTGCCCCTGGACGCCCTGGCCGTGAAATACGGCGACGGCGCGCCAGGCGTGAAGAAGGCGCAGATGAACAGCGCCGGCTTCCACCTGCTGGATCGCCAGAACGTGGCCTACCCGCCGGTGCAACTGAACAATGCCGCCGTGACCTACTACAGCCCGGTGGCGACCATCGTCGAGCTGAAGGTGAACAAGGGCAACGGCGAAGTCACCGTGCTCAACCACCACAGCTGGATCGAGTGCGGTCGCGTACTGGTGCCGGAATTGGTGAAAGGCCAGATCGAAGGCGGCACCGCCATGGGCATCGGCCATGCGCTGCTGGAAGACATGCCGCTGTACGAGGGTGGGCCGGGCGAGGGCGACTGGAACTTCAACCGCTACCGTCTCCCGAAGGCGAAGGACGTGGCCGTCTGGCAGCAGAGCTCGGAAATCCTTCCGCCGCTCTCGCCCAGCGACCCGTCCAAGGGCATCGCCGAAGTGGTCATGATCCCGGTGGTCGGCGCCATCGGCAACGCCGTGGCCCATGCCATCGGCAAGCGTGTCCGCGACCTGCCCATAACCCCCGCTCGCATCAAGGAGGCCCTCAATGGCTAACCGTCCGCTCAACCTGACCCTCAATGGTCAAACCGTCGGTCCGGTCGAGGTTCCCGAGGACCTGCCGATGATCGACTACCTGCACGAATACCAGAACCTCACCGGCTCGCGCCTGGGCTGCGGCCAGGGCATCTGCCACGCCTGCGTGGTGATCGTCGACAACCCCGACGGCACCAGCGAGGAAGTGCGCACCTGCATCACCGGCGCGCACTACTTCGAAGGCAAGAAGGTGCGCACCATCGAGGGCCACGCCAAACGCGAGGCAGACGGTTCGGTGAAGGAACTGAATCCGATCCAGCAGAAGTTCGTCGACCGTTTCGCCTTCCAGTGCAGCTACTGCGCACCGGGCTTCGTCAACGCCGCCACGGTGCTGGTGGAAAAGGCCCAGCGCCAGCCGCTGAAGAAGAGCGAACTGGAGTCGACCATCGAAGCGAGCCTCGGCCACCACATCTGTCGCTGCACTGGGTACGTGCGTTACTACGACGCCACCCGCGAAGTGCTGACCGATCTCGGCCTGGTCAAGGAGGGCTAAGCATGCAGCGTATTCTTTCCGGCCTCGCGCTGGCTGCCGGCCTCGGCCTGGCGGTTAGCGCCCAGGCGGCCGACCAGGAGCTGGTCAAGCGCGGCGAGTACGTCTCCCGCGCCGCCGACTGCATGGCCTGCCACACCGCCGAGGGCGGCGCGCCGTTCGCCGGCGGGCTGCCGATCCACTCGCCATTCGGCACCATCTACGGCAGCAACATCACCCCGGACAAGGACTTTGGCATCGGCAACTACAGCGCCGACGACTTCTTCGCCGCCCTCACCGAGGGCAAGCGCAAGGACGGCGCCAACCTCTACCCGGCCATGCCCTACACCTCGTACCACCTCATCAAGCGCGAGGACAGCGATGCCCTCTACGCCTACCTGATGAGCCAGACGCCGGTGCACCGCGCCGCGCCCGAAACCCGCCTGGGCTTCCCGTTCAATGTGCGCCTGGGGCTGTCGGGCTGGAACATGCTCTACGGCAAGAGCGTCCAGCTGGAAAACACCGAGGGCAAGAGCGACGCCTACAAGCGCGGCCAATACCTGGTGGAAGTGCTCGGCCACTGCGGCGAGTGCCACACCCCGCGCAACCAGATCGGCGCCCTGCAGCAGGACAAGCGCCTTACCGGCGGCCTGCTCAACGGTTACAGCGCCCCGAGCCTGCTGGCCCAGGACCTGGCCGAGCGCGGCTGGACCAGCGCCGATCTCACCGGCTTTCTCAAGCACGGCATGAGCCCCCAGGGCAGCATGTTCAACGAGATGTTCCCGGTGATGCACCTGAGCACCCAGCACCTCGGGGACGAGGACCTGACCGCCATGTCCACCTACCTGCTGGGCGATCAGCCGCCGCAGGCCAAGGTGGTCCAGGCAGTCGCCCAGGACCAGCTCAGCGACAGCGCCAAGCGCGGCCGCCAGCAATACCTCAACGTCTGCGCCGGCTGTCATGGCAACGACGGCGAGGGCAAGCCGCACATCGCGGTGGCGATGCAGGGCAACACCACCCTGCGCCTGGCCGATTCGCGCAACCTGGCCAAGGTCATCGTCGAAGGCATCCGCGAGCAGCAGTTCACCGGTTTCGAGCGCATGCAGCCGATGCCGGGCTTCGCCGACAAGCTCAGCGACGAGCAGCTCGCCGACCTGATCAACTACCTGCGTCAGGCCTGGGGTGGCTTGCCGGGCGACATGGGCGTACAACAGGTGGCTCAACTGAAGTCGGAGTAAGCCGTGCAGCATCTTGATCTGCAAGTCGTCCGCCAGGCACTCAAGTGGTCCGCTGCCGGCCAGCGTGTCTGGCTATGCACCGTGCTCTTCACCTACGGCTCGGCGCCCCGCGCGCCGGGCTCGCTGCTGGCGGTCAACGCCAGCGGCCAGTGGGTGGGCTCGCTGTCCGGCGGCTGCGTCGAGGATGATTTCCTCGAACGCGTGGCCGAGGGTGAGTTCAACGAGCCGGTGGTCGTGGTGCGCTACGGCGACGGCACCGATACCCGCACGAACATCCGCCTGCCCTGCGGCGGTATCCTCGACGTACTGGTGGAAAACCTCGCCCCCGATTGCGACGTCCAGGCCCACCTGCGCGAGCTGGAGTCGGCGCTGCTCGGCCAGCGCCGTCTACTGCGCGAAGTGAGCCTGGTCGACGGTTCTCGCCGCCTGAGCGATGACCATGAGCACGGCCCGCGCGTCGAGCGTGACGAAGCCCGCGTGCTGCTGCGCGTGGGGGCTGCACAGCGCTTGCTGCTGGCGGGCTACTCCAGCGTCGCGCATTTCTGCGCGGAGTTCGGCAAGGGCCTGGGCTTCGAGGTGATCCTCTGCGACCCCCGCGAAGAGGCGCTGGATGGCGTCGTGCTCGATGGCATCGAAATCCGTCGCGAACTGCCCTCGGTGTTCATCGCCAACGGCGGCTGTCACGCGGATACCGCCGTGGTCGCCCTGACCCACGACCCGAAGATCGATGACCTGGCGATGCTCGAAGCCGTGCGCACCGAGGCTTTCTACATCGGCGTGATGGGCTCGCGCACCACGTCCGAGAAGCGCCGGGAGCGCCTGCACCGCATCGGCGGTCTGAACGAGGCCGAGCTGGCGCGCATCCACGCCCCTATCGGCCTCAACCTGGGCAGCAAGACCCCGGCGGAAATCGCCCTGGCCGTGCTGGCCGATATCCTGCGCACCCGCAGCGGGATTGCCCGCGAGGCACTGTGACGGTCGTCGCGCTGGTCCTGGCCGCCGGCCAGGGTTCGCGCTTCGGCGCCGACAAACGCAGCGCGAGCCTGCCCGACGGCCGCAGCCTGCTGGCCCACAGCATGGAGCGTGCGCTGGCGGTATTCGATGAAGTGCGGGTGGTACTGCGTGACGGCGAGCGGGCGGAGGATTTCGGCCTGCCCTCCGGCTGCCGGGTTATCCACAGCCCGGAGGCGGTGCTCGGCATGGGACACAGCCTGGCGGCCGGCGCGGCGTCGCTGATCGATTCCCAGGCTCAGGCGGTTGCCATCCTGCTGGGCGACATGCCGTGGATCGCCCCTGAGACCCTGCGTGCGCTGAGCGATGTGGCCAGCGCATCGAGCATTCTTTTTCCGACTTTCGACGGCCAGCGCGGGCACCCTGTGTTGTTTGGCCGCCAATTCTGGCCGGCGCTGACACAGCTCACCGGCGACGAAGGCGCTCGCGCCGTGGTGCAGGCGAATCGGGACCGTTGCATCATGCTGGATGTAAACGACGCTGGCGTGCTGCGGGACGTCGACACGCCGGAAGCCTTGCGCTTGTAAGTGCAATCGTGAATTCCGGTATTCCATGCCGAGGATGCCCCTCTCCCTAACCCTGGCTACGCGCCCCGCTCCGAAGGGAGAGGGGACTGGTCCGGCGTGGCACGACCATTTGGAGCCGGTCGGCTGACTCGGCGCATTCCTGCAACGCCGAACGGCTCCCTCTCCCTGCCGGGAGGGGCCGATTCTGCGCGGCATGACGATTCGGAGCCTGTCGGCTGACTCGGCGACTTCCCATGATGCCGAAAGGCCCTCTCTCCCTTCAGGGAACGGGACTGATTCGGCGCGGCACGACCATTTGGAGCCAGTCGGCTGACTCGGCGCATTCCTGCAACGCCGAACGGCCCCCTCTCCCTTCAGGGAGAGGGCTGGGGAGAGGGTCTGCGGCGACACGATATTTCAGGGCAAGAGCGGACCTTGTCCGCCATCGTGCGCTTGGCGCGCTCCTACAAGGGAATGCCGGCGCCAAGCGGTAGGAGCGAGCTTGCTCGCGAACCGCCCAGCGATGCTCATTGTTGCGCCAGCCACTGCCCGATGCGCGGCCAGACTTCCAGGCTGGCATTGCGCGACAGCAGCAGGCGATTGTGGCTGTAATCCTCCCGCGCCCCCGTCGCCAGTCCGAACAGTTCGAGCTTCGCCTGCGTCCCGCCAAACGCCTTCACCAGCGCCTCGCAACCCGTGAGCGGCGCGATGAAGGTGTCCCCGCTGCCCGCCACCCCGAGCACGGGCAATTCAACGCTGGCCAGTCCTTGCAGGTAGTCGAAGCCGTCCAGCGAATCGAAACGTCGACGGAAATTCCACTGGCACCACTGGCGCATCAGCCGCGCGCTCTCCGCCTCGGGGCCGACGCTTTTCGCGCGGCTGGGGGCAATGCGCCTCCAGCGCAACATCCAGTCGAACGTCTGGAGCGCGAGCCAGTGTCGCGGGCTGTTCCCGGCTGCCGTGGCCTGGGAGCCGATCAATACTGTCGAGCGCAACCGACGTTTCGCCAACTCCGGGTTGCGCGCCGCCCACATGGAAACGATCAGCCCGCCACCGGAATGGCCGACCCAGTGCAGCGCCGTCTGTCCGGTGCGCTGGCTCACCGCGTCGAGAATCGCTGGCACATCCTGCTCGGCCACGTCGTCGAAGCTATGCAGGAAGTCGTTGCGCTCGCTGTCTCCGTGCCCGCGCCAGTCGAACAGCCAGCAGGCGAAGCCCTGGCTGGCCAGGTAATTGGCCAGTCCCAGGCAGCTGCGGTGATTGGAGAAGGTGCCGTGGGTCAGCACCACCGGCACGCCATCTGCCGGGCCTACGCGACGCAGGGCAAGGTCGACGCCGTCGGCGGTGCGGATCAGTTCAGGCAGGGCGGCTTCTTGTGCGGTCATGGCGCGCATCCGGGGGGGCGGCGATCCATGCTGCTCCGGCGCGCCGGCCGGAGCAACCTCGACAGCTTATTTGGTCGCTTTCAGCACCACGAATTTCGGATTTGCCGCCACCTGCTCGACGCCCCGGAACAAGCGCTTGAGCTTGGCGTGGTAGCCCAGGTGGCGGTTGCCGACGATCCACAGCTCGCCGCCGGTGACCAGCGCCGCGCGGGCCTGCTGGAACATGCGCCAGGCGAGGAAGTCGCCGACCACCTGCTGCTGGTGGAAAGGCGGGTTGCACAGCACCAGGTCCAGCGAGTCCGCCGGCTGGCTGGCGAGGCCGTCGTCCGGATGGATATTCACAGGGCGATCGCCGAACGCGGCCTGCCAGTTTTCCCGCGCGGATTGCACGGCCATGTAGGACTCGTCCACCAGCGTGAGTTCCGCCTGCGGATTCTGCTGGGCGAAGGCGATGCCCAGTACGCCGTTGCCGCAGCCCAGGTCGGCGGCGCGCACGGCATGGTGGTAGTGCGGCAGGTGCGGGAGGAAGGCGCGGGTGCCGATGTCCAGGCCTTCGCGGCAGAACACGTTGGCGTGGTTGACCAGCGTCAGCGCCGGTTTGTCCAGGCGGTAGCGGGTAGGGTAGGGCGACGCCGGCGCCGGACGTTGCTCGGCAGTGGCGACCAGCAGGCGGGCCTTCTTCACCGCCAGCGAGGCCTGCATCGGGCCGATGTACTTTTCCAGCAGATCGCCGGCGGCACGCGGCAGATGCTTGATCATGCCGGCCGCGACCACTTTTGCGCCGGGCGCGAGTTGGCCGTGCAGGCGGATCAACTGCTCTTCCAGCAGCGCCAGGGCCTTGGGCACGCGCACCAGTACGTGGTCGAACGGGCCTTGCGGGGTTTCACTGGCGGGGACGAAGGTGAGCGGCGCTTCGGCCAGGCCGTTGCGTTCGAGGTTGCGCTCAAGGGCGATGAAACCCAGGTGCGAATCGCCGCTGCTGGTCAGGCGCACATGGTGCGCGAGACTGGCGGCGAGGGCGCCGAAGCTGTCGTTGAGCACCAGCACGCGGCTGTCTGCGCCGACACCTTGCTCGTGCAGATGAGCGAGCAGGTACTCGTCGGCCGCATCGAAGGCCTGCAGCGGATCTTCGCGCTGTTCAGGATGGCGGACCAGATCGAGCTGGGCGAAGGGGCTGGCGAGGACGGGCATGGGACTCTCGAACGAAGATGGGCTGAGAACAGGTGGCGCTGGAAGTCGCAATGAGACGAGGCTGATTGCAATGAGATTGTCATCAAACTGCGAAGCAGTCGGCCATCATCGGCTTGTGCAGGGCGACGTTATACCGAAAAATTATGACCTATCCGTCTTTCGTCGTCTTTCCGACGATGCGCGGCGGCTCCCAATAATAACCGGGCGGTCCATGCGACCCGGTAGGGCCCGATCCCGGAGCAGTGCTCCGCCGACCGACGGCCACCCCTCCAAGTCTTCACGAATCCTCGACACGCGACGCCTGTTCGCGCGCCGGGCTATTGCCATTGCATAAGGATGTCGATGTACAAGTCGTTGCTCGGGGTGGCCCTGTCCGCCCTTTTCCTCGTGGCTCAACCGGCCTTCGCCGATGCGCCGATCGTGATCAAGTTCTCCCACGTCGTCGCCGACGACACGCCCAAGGGCCGTGGCGCGCTGCTGTTCAAGAAGCTGGTGGAAGAGCGCCTGGCCGGCCAGGTGAAGGTCGAGGTGTTCCCCAACTCCACGCTGTTCGGTGATGCCGACGAACTGCAGGCGCTGCAGGACGGCAAGGTACAGATGCTGGCGCCGTCGCTGTCGAAGTTCGAGGGCTATACCAAGCAGCTGGAGGTCTTCGACCTGCCGTTCCTGTTCGATGACCTGGAGGCGGTGAAGCGCTTCCAGAAGCGTGACAAGAGCCGTGAACTGCTGCACTCCATGGCGCGCTCGGGTATCTACGGCCTGGGCTACTGGAACAACGGCATGAAGCAGCTCTCCGCCAACCGCGAGCTGCGTGCGCCTGCCGATGCCAAGGGACTGACCTTCCGTATCCAGCCTTCGTCGGTGCTCAACGCGCAGTTCGGCCTGCTGGAAGCCACGGCGGTGAAGATGCCTTTCGCCGAAACCCTCAAGGCGCTGCAGGACGGCAAGGTGCAGGGCACCGAGAACACCTGGTCGAACATCGGCAGCCAGAAACTCGACACAGCGCAGCCGTTCATCACCGAGACCAACCACGGTGTGCTCAGCTACATGGTGATCAGCAACCAGAAGTTCTGGAACAGCATGCCATACCCGGTGCGCACCCAGCTGGAGAGCATCATCGAAGAGGTCACCGTCGAGGTGAACAAGGACGCCGAGGCGCTGAACCAGAAGGAACGTGACCATGTGGTGGCCAACGGCAAGGCACGTATCGTTGCCCTGACCCCGGCCGAACGCGAGGCCTGGCGCACCGCCATGCAGCCGCTGTGGAAGCAGTTCGAGGGCGAGATCGGTCCCGACGTGCTGCGCGCCGCCCAGGTGGTGAACCGCAAGCACTGATCCGTCAGCACTGATCTGGGACAGGCTTGTGGCGATCTCGCCGGATAGCCACAAGCCTTGCGGGTGTTTCTTCGCGCGCCAATACGGGAAAATGGGCCGTTCTTGAGAAAGGAGCGGACGATGACCGCCAGCGAAGAGAAGTTCACCCGCCAGACCCTGGTGGAGGTGCAGACGCTCACCCCGAGCCTGTTCACCCTGCGCACCACCCGCGACAGCGGCTACCGCTTCCGTGCCGGGCAATTCGCCCGCCTGGGCGTGTACAAGCCCAGCGGCAGCATCGTCTGGCGTGCCTACTCGATGGTTTCGGCGCCCCACGACGACTTCCTCGAGTTCTTCTCCATCGTCGTTCCCGGCGGCGAATTCACCAGTGAGCTCAGCCGCCTGCGCGTCGGCGACCAGTTGCTGGTGGACCGCCAGGCCTTCGGCTTCCTCACCCTCGATCGTTTCCCCGATGGCCGCGACCTCTGGCTGCTGGCCACTGGCACTGGCCTTGCGCCATTCCTGTCGATCCTGCAGGACTTCGAGGTATGGGAGCGCTTCGAAACCATCAAGCTGGTCTACAGCGCCCGCGAGGAGAAGGAACTGGCCTACCGTGACCTGATCGCCAACTTCGGCGCGATGGAGCACCTGGCCGAGCATATCCACAAGCTGCAGTTCATCCCGGTGGTCACCCGCGAACAGGTGCCCGGCTGCCTGAACGCGCGCATCACCACGCTGATCGAGAACGGCGAGCTGGAACGCGCCGCTGGTCTGGAACTCACCCCGGAGCACTCGCGGGTGATGCTCTGTGGCAACCCGCAGATGATCGAGGACACCCGTGCCGTGCTGAAGGCCCGTGGCATGAGCCTGGCGCTGACGCGCAAGCCCGGCCAGATTGCCGTGGAAAACTATTGGTAAGGCAAGCTCGATAGATTTTGAAAAGATTGTCTCCTCAGGTCGGTCCGGCTTTGCCCTTAGGATGAGCGTCCGTTTCCCTTTTTTCGGACCTTATGGACAGTCAAAGTACGACGCCGACCCCGCTATCTACCCTTGTAGAGCCGGCGGTCGGCGAACCTCCCCCGGCATCCGCGTTCGCGGATAAACCTTCCCAGCCTGCCATGGCGCGCACCCAGCGAGGTGAGTCGACATGGAATGGTTGATGGACCCCACGGCCTGGCTCGGCCTGCTGACCCTGATCCTGCTCGAGCTGGTGCTCGGCATCGATAACCTGGTCTTCATCGCGATCCTTGCGGACAAGCTGCCGCCGCACCTGCGCGACCGCGCACGGCTGATCGGCCTGTCGCTGGCGCTGCTGATGCGCCTGGGTCTGCTGGCGAGCATCTCCTGGCTGGTCACGCTCACCGAGCCGTTGATCGAAGTGCTGGGCAAGTCCTTCTCCGGCCGCGACCTGATCATGCTGTTCGGTGGTCTGTTCCTGTTGTTCAAGGCCACGCTGGAACTGCATGAGCGCCTGGAAGGCCGCGTGCACACCTCCAACGGCAAGCGTGTCTATGCGGCCTTCTGGCCGGTGGTCGCGCAGATCGTGGTGCTGGACGCCGTGTTCTCCCTCGACGCGGTGATCACCGCCGTGGGCATCGTCGAACAGCTGGAAGTGATGATGATCGCGGTGATCTTCTCCATCGGCCTGATGATGGTGGCCAGCAAGCCGCTGACCCGCTTCGTCAACGAGCACCCCACGGTGATCATGCTGTGCCTGGGCTTCCTGCTCATGATCGGTTTCAGCCTGACCGCCGAAGGCCTGGGCTTCCACATCCCGAAAGGCTACCTGTACGCGGCCATCGGCTTCAGCCTGCTGATCGAGATGGCCAACCAGCTGGTGCGCTGGAAGCGCCAGAAGAGCCAGCGCGGTCAGCGCGGTCTGCGCCAGCGCACTGCGCACGCCGTGCTGCGCCTGATGGGCGGCAAGGTCGATGCCGACGAGGTGGGTGAGGAGATCGCCGACCTGGTGGGTCCGGACGATGGCACTGACGCGCCGTTCGACCGCCGCGAACGGGTGATGATCAGCGGCGTGCTGGGCCTGGCCGAGCGTCCGGTGAAGGCCGTGATGATCGACCGCCAGCGCGTGCACCGGGTGGACGTGGCCGACAGCCCGGAGAATATCCGCCGCGCGCTGCTGGAATCGCCGTATTCGCGCCTGCTGGTGATCCGCGAAGGCAACATCGACGAGCCGCTGGGCTATGTGCACAAGAAGGAGCTGTTCTCCGCCCTGTTGCAGGGTCGCGAGCTGGACATCCTGCCACTGCTGCGCGAGCCGCTGAGCCTGCCGGACAGCAGCTCGGTGCTGGGCGCACTGGAGCAGATGCGCGAGGCCTCGACGCACCTGGCCTTCGTGGTCAACGAGTTCGGTGGCTTCGAGGGCATGCTGAGCATGACCGACGTGCTGGAGGCCATCGCCGGTGAGCTGCCAGACGCCAGCGAGGTGTCCGGTACGGACATCGAGGCAGAGGCGGGCGCCTACCGGGTGGACGGTGCCGTGACGCTGTCGGCGCTGGCCGAGCGGGTCGGCTTCCATGCCCGCCCGACGGCGGAGTACCAGACCCTCGGCGGGCTGGCGCTCAAGCACCTTGGCCGCTTGCCGGCCAAGGGTGACACGCTGGAACTGGGCGGCTGGCGCCTGGAGGTGACGGACGTCAGCGAGCGGCGCATCGGCCGCGTGCTGCTGACGCCGCCGGGCTGACGTCCAGCCGGATCAGCGATCTGCTCAAGGCGCGCGGTTGTTCTGCTGCTTGAGCAGGTCGCGGATCTCGGTCAGCAGGGTTTCTTCGGGAGTCGGTACCGGCGGCGCGGTGGGAGCGACGGCTTCTTCGCGCTTGAGGCGGTTGATGGCCTTCACGCCCATGAAGATGGCGAAGGCGACGATGATGAAGTCCAGGCAGGTCTGAATGAATTTGCCGTAGGCCAGCACCACTGCCGGTGTCTGGCCTTCAGCGGCCTTGAGCGTGATGGCGAGGTCCGAGAAGTCCACGCCGCCGATCAGCAGGCCGATGGGCGGCATGATCACGTCGCCGACGAAGGACGAGACGATCTTGCCGAACGCGGCACCGATGATGATACCGACGGCCATGTCGACCACGTTGCCCTTGACCGCGAAGGCCTTGAATTCGCTAAGCAGACTCATGCACTGACTCCTTGTTACGCAAGAAAGAGGGGACAGGCGCAGTTTAGCGGCCTGTCGCCGTCTGAACACCCCGCAGCGGGGCAATTCCACTGGAATGACCGGCGGCGGTGGGCGGTGTCGCGGCGTGGTCTAGGCTTATCGGGCAATCCATCCACAGAAGGAGGTCCGCCATGCCACTCGAGCATCATCCCCTTTCCCGCGAATTCCCCGACCAGAAGGCCCTGATGGCCCGGTTGCACGGGAAGGACGCGAACTTCACCCGCATGGCTGCCAGCTACGAGGAGCTGGACAAGAAGATCTACGACATCGAGGACGGCCGCCAGGCAATGGACGACCTCGCGCTCAACTCCCTCAAACTGCAACGCGTGGCGCTGAAAGACGAGATTTCCGACCTGCTGAAGCGATCCGGTTGAGCTTGACCAGAGTCAAGGGTGTGGGGCGGAGCGAGGCGTAGGCTCCCGTCATCTCTTTCCAACCGGTGCCACCGCCATGCGTAAAGCCATTTCGTCCTCTGGCAAGTCCGTCACCAAGCTCCCCAATCGCAACGTCGAAGCCTTGCGCGCGCAGGAACGACTGGTTCGCCTGAAGCTGCAGTACGAGCTGCTGGACCAGCGCATCGGCCGCGTGGAGGAGGGCATCGAACGCCCCGATTGCACCCTGGCCTCGCTGCTGATGCGTCGCGAGAGCCTCAAGCACGATATGGAAAGCCAGTACCGCCGCCTCGCGAGCTGAAGCGTCTGGCTCGATTGGCTATGATGCGGACTTTGTATTCGACGGAAGTCCCTCATGGCCAAGGCCAAGCGCATGTACGGCTGCACCGAGTGCGGCGCCACCTACCCGAAATGGGCCGGTCAGTGTCCGGATTGCGGTGCCTGGAACACCCTGGTCGAAACCGTCATCGACACCACCCCCACGGGGGGTTCGGGCAGCAGTGCTTCCGGCCGTGGTGGCTGGGCCGGCCAGCAGGCCAATATCAAGACCCTCGCCGAAGTCAGCGTCGAGGAAATGCCGCGTTTCTCCACCGCCTCGGCGGAGCTGGACCGCGCCCTGGGCGGCGGCCTGGTCGACGGCTCGGTGGTGCTGATCGGCGGCGATCCCGGCATCGGCAAGTCCACCATTCTCCTGCAGACCCTCTGCAACATTGCCACGCGCCGGCCGGCGCTCTATGTCACCGGTGAGGAATCCCAGCAGCAGGTCGCCATGCGCGCCCGCCGCCTGGGCCTGCCCGAAGACAAGCTTAAGGTCATGACCGAGACCTGCATCGAGACCATCATCGCCACGGCGCGCCAGGAGCAGCCCAAGGTGATGGTGATCGACTCGATCCAGACCATCTTCACCGAACAACTGCAATCCGCGCCGGGCGGCGTCGCCCAGGTGCGCGAAAGCGCGGCACTGCTGGTGCGTTTCGCCAAGCAGAGCGGTACGGCGATCTTCCTGGTCGGCCATGTCACCAAAGAGGGTTCCCTGGCGGGGCCGCGCGTGTTGGAGCACATGGTCGATACCGTGCTGTATTTCGAGGGCGAGTCCGATGGCCGCCTGCGTTTGCTGCGGGCGGTGAAGAACCGTTTCGGCGCGGTCAACGAGCTGGGCGTGTTCGCCATGACCGACCGTGGCTTGAAGGAAGTGTCCAACCCGTCGGCAATTTTCCTCACTCGCGCCCAGGAATCGGTACCGGGCAGCGTGGTCATGGCCACCTGGGAAGGTTCACGGCCGATGCTGGTGGAAGTGCAGGCGCTGGTGGACACCAGCCACCTGGCCAACCCGCGCCGCGTCACCCTGGGCCTGGACCAGAACCGACTGGCCATGCTGCTGGCGGTGCTGCACCGCCACGGCGGCATCCCGACCTATGACCAGGACGTGTTCCTCAACGTGGTTGGCGGCGTGAAAGTGCTGGAAACGGCGTCGGACCTGGCGCTGATGGCGGCGGTAATGTCCAGCCTGCGCAATCGGCCGCTGGATCACCAGTTGCTGGTGTTCGGCGAGGTCGGGCTGTCCGGCGAGGTGCGGCCGGTGCCCAGTGGCCAGGAACGTCTGAAGGAAGCGGCCAAGCATGGCTTCAAGCGTGCCATCGTGCCCAAGGGCAACGCGCCGAAGGAAGCGCCGCCGGGTCTTCAGGTGATCGCCGTGACACGCCTGGAGCAGGCGCTGGATGCGTTGTTCGAGTAAAGCTGCATTGGCGATGCGGATAAGCGATCGCGGACTTCGTCCGCGATCGGGTTCAGGGTGGCACGCGATCTCAATGTTCGCTGAGCAGCGTCAGCTCCCGCTCCAGCAGCGATTCATCCCCCAGGTTCAGCTCCACCAGGCGCCGCAGGTGGCTGATGGAGTCCAGGTCGATGTGCCGGCAGTTGAAGCCCAGCAGGCCTTCACGCTCCCAGGCGAGGTCCGCCTCCATGTAGACGTTGACGTCGAAGCCCAGGTAGATGCGCACCTGCACCGGTTCCTCTGCAACGATGCTCCAGTGTTCCGGCCGTTGCACCAGCAGCCCCTGCAGTGACAGGTCCAGCAGCGTCACCTTCCAGCGCAGGTCGCCCTGGCTGATCTCGGTGCCGGCGTCGAAGGCGATGCGTTGGAAGCGCCGGCGCTCGTCGTGGTCGTCAGTCATGTCGTGGCTCTCCGCCCGTTTCTGCTTCGCCTCACTATAGACGCAAGGCACTGCTGACGCGTCGTACACCGATTGCTGACGTTTCGTCCGTCAGACGCAACCCGCGGGGGTTTGACAGCCTGCGGACCCTCGCCAAAGCTCCATATGCGTTAAACCACCAATACTGCGGAGTGCAGAACATGGACAAGAAGCTCATCAAGGGTCTGATTTTCGGGGTTATCAGCGTTGCCAGCCTGGCAGCGCACGCGGATGAAGCCGGCCAGAGCGGCAAGGGTTGCGGCTGGGGCAACATGGTCTTCGACGGCCAGCGCGGCCTGTTCCCGCACCTGCTTGCCACCACCACCAACGGCACCTCGGGCAACGCCACCTTCGGCCTGACCTCCGGCACCAACGGTTGCGACGCCAGCCAACGCATTTCCTATGGCGGCCGTTCGATCTTCGCCATGAACGGCATGCTCGACAATATCGCCGAGAACATGGCCCAGGGACATGGCGAGGCGCTGGATGCCTACGCCGTCCTGCTCGGCATTCCGACCCAGGACCGCGCGCACTTCGCCCAGGTCACCCAGCAGCACTTCGGTGAGATTTTCACGTCGCAGAACGCCACCGGCGAGCAGGTGCTGAACAACACCCTGGCCGTGATGAGCCGTGACCAGGTCCTGGCGCAGTACGCCAAGCAGCCGGCCTGACCACCGTTGCGCCGCAAAAGGCCCGCCTCAGGCGGGCCTTTTCGTTTCCTGACCCTGCGGTGGAACGCTTTGACCTCCGGCAATAAGCGCGTAATCGCCCTAGACTAAGGTCGTATGAATGGGTCGCTGGAAAAGACTAGAATTTTTCTGCGAATTCTCGCCTTCAAACTGTCGGAAGCCTCGCTATGAACAATAACAACAGCCTGCTACGTCACCTCGCCTGGCTGGCGGTGGCGATAGTCGGTGCATTTGCCTTGGGAGTCGTGGCACTACGTCGCGGCGAAGCCATCAACGCACTGTGGATCGTCGTCGCGGCGGTTGCCATCTACCTGGTCGCCTACCGCTACTACAGCCTGTTCATCGCCACCAAGGTGATGCAACTGGACCCCAACCGAGCGACCCCCGCGGTCCTCAACAACGACGGCCTGGACTACGTCCCGACCAACAAGCACATCCTCTTCGGCCACCATTTCGCTGCCATCGCCGGCGCCGGCCCGCTGGTAGGCCCCGTGCTGGCTGCGCAGATGGGCTACCTGCCCGGCACGCTCTGGCTGATTGCCGGCGTGGTGCTGGCCGGTGCCGTGCAGGATTTCATGGTGCTGTTCATCTCCAGCCGCCGCAACGGGCGTTCCCTGGGTGAACTGGTCCGCGAGGAAATGGGGCAGGTGGCGGGGACCATCGCTCTGTTCGGTGCGTTCCTGATCATGATCATCATCCTCGCGGTGCTCGCGCTCATCGTGGTGAAGGCCCTGGCCGAAAGCCCGTGGGGCATGTTCACCGTGCTGGCGACCATCCCGATCGCGCTGTTCATGGGCGTGTACATGCGCTACATCCGCCCAGGCCGCATCGGCGAGATTTCCGTGGTGGGCATCCTGCTGCTGCTGGGCTCCATCTGGCTCGGCGGGCAGATCGCCGCCAGCCCCGAGTGGGCCCCGGTGTTCACCTTCCATGGTGTGCAGATCGTCTGGATGCTGATCGCCTACGGTGCCATCGCCTCGGTGCTGCCGGTGTGGCTGCTGCTGGCCCCGCGCGACTACCTGTCGACCTTCCTCAAGATCGGCACCATCGTCGCGCTGGCCATCGGCATCGTGATCGTCTCGCCGGAGCTGAAGATGCCGGCCCTGACCCAGTTCACCGACGGCACCGGCCCGGTGTGGAAGGGCGGCCTGTTCCCGTTCCTGTTCATCACCATCGCCTGTGGCGCCGTGTCCGGCTTCCACGCACTGATCTCCTCGGGCACCACGCCCAAGCTGCTCAACCGTGAGCCCGACGCCCGTTACATCGGCTACGGCGGCATGCTGATGGAGTCCTTCGTGGCCATCATGGCGATGGTCGCCGCTTCGGTCATCGAGCCGGGCATCTATTTCGCCATGAACAGCCCGCCGGCCGTTGTCGGCGCCGACGTCAATGCGGTCGCCGCCACTGTCAGCAGCTGGGGTTTCGCCATTACCCCGGACGTGCTGACCCAGACCGCCAAGGACATCGGCGAGACCACCATCCTGGCCCGTGCCGGTGGTGCGCCGACTCTTGCCGTAGGCATCGCGCACATCCTTCACCAGGTGTTGCCGGGTGAGAACACCATGGCCTTCTGGTACCACTTCGCGATCCTCTTCGAGGCGCTGTTCATCCTCACGGCGGTGGATGCCGGTACCCGTGCCGGACGCTTCATGCTGCAGGACCTGCTGGGCAACTTCGTCCCGGCGCTGAAGAAGACCGAATCCTGGACCGCCAACATCATCGGCACCGGCGGTTGCGTCGCGCTGTGGGGTTGGCTGCTGTACCAGGGGGTGGTCGATCCGCTGGGTGGCATCAACACGCTGTGGCCGCTGTTCGGCATCTCCAACCAGATGCTTGCCGGCATTGCGCTGATGCTCGCCACCGTCGTGCTGATCAAGATGAAGCGCCAGCAGTACGTCTGGGTGACCGCCCTGCCGGCCGCCTGGCTGCTGATTTGCACCACCACCGCGGGTCTGATCAAGCTGTTCGACAGCAACCCGGCCGTGGGCTTCATCGCCCTGGGCAAGAAGTACTCCGCCGGCCTGGACGCCGGCCAGATCATCGCCCCGGCAAAGGACATCGGCCAGATGCAGCACGTGATGATGAACGCCTACATCAACGCCGGTCTCACCGTGCTGTTCCTGCTGGTAGTGTTCAGCGTGCTGGTGTACGCGATCAAGGTCGGCGCCAGCGCCTGGACCAAGAAGGAGCGCACCGACAAGGAAGCGCCGTTCCAGCCGATACCGGACGCCTGACGGAGGAGCAATATGTTCAACGACCTCAGCCGCATGGGTAAGTACCTCGGGCAGGCGGCGCGCATGCTGGTCGGCATGCCCGATTACGACACCTACGTTCAGCACATGCAGAACAAGCACCCGGACAAGACTCCGATGACCTACGAGGAGTTCTTCCGCGAGCGCCAGGAGGCGCGCTACGGTGGCAGCAAGGGGAGGCCGATCCGCTGCTGCTGACCGCGCGGATGGGTGTATAACGGACGGGCCGCGAGCGATCGCGGCCCGTTTTCCTTTCTGATTGCCTGGATGTATCCATGACTGATTCCGCAAGCGCGCCGCAGGTTCCGGTGACAGTCCTCACCGGCTTCCTCGGGGCTGGCAAGACCACCCTGCTCAAGCACATCCTCAAGGCCGAGCACGGCCAGAAGATCGCCGTGATCGAGAACGAATTCAGCGAGACGCCGATCGATGCTCAATTGCTCGGCGACGACGCGGTTCAGGTGACGACGCTGTCCAACGGCTGCGTCTGCTGCACCATCAATAGCGACCTTGAGCGGGCGCTCTACGTCCTGCTGGAGCGCCGCGACAACGGCGAGCTGGATTTCGACCGCGTGGTGATCGAGTGCACCGGCCTGGCCGACCCGGCCCCGGTGGCGCAGACTTTCTTCGTCGACGAGACCTTGCGCGAGCGCTACCTGCTCGACGGCATCATCACCTTGGTGGACGCCGCCAACGCCGACCGCCACCTGCAGGAGGCCATTGCCCAGGCCCAGGTCGGTTTCGGCGACCGCATCCTGATCAGCAAGGCCGACCTGGTTTCGCAGGAACAGTACGACGCGCTGGTCGAGCGCCTGCAGCGCATCAACCGCCGCGCCGAGATCCATGCCGTGAAGCACGGCGCCATCGAGTTGGAGCGCCTGCTCGACGTGCGCGGCTTCAACCTCAACGCTGACCTTGGCCTGCGCCCGCTGCTGCGCCCGGTACGCCCGGCGGCGGGCACCACCGACCGCATCACCACCCTGGTGTTGCGCAGCGACAACCCGCTGGATATCGAACGCCTCAGCGAATTCATGGACGACCTGCTGCAATGGCACGGCAACTCACTGCTGCGCTACAAGGGCGTGCTGAACATCGCCGGCGAGGAGCGCCGCCTGGTGTTCCAGGGCGTGTTGCGGCTCTATGGATTCGACTGGGATACGCCGTGGAAAGGGGACGAGCAGCGCGAAAGCGTGATCGTCTTCATCGGTGACAACCTGCCGGAAGAAGAGATTCGCCGGGGCTTCGATCGCATTACCGGAGGCCCGACCGCCTGAATGACAACGCCCGGCCAGTGCCGGGCGTTTTGTTTGGTGCTCTTCGTAGGAGATTCTATGTCT